>NZ_JBPGNY010000001.1:0-1000549 GCF_051133435.1 Pseudenemella bisphenolivorans
ATGTTTGAATGACCGTTCGATGGTGTCCGGGTGGTACAGCGAAGTGGCGTGGAGAAACGCTGGCTCCCGATCCACCCCGTACACATGCACTCCGTAACTGACGTGATGGTCAACTTCGAATAGCACCAGTTCGTTGATGAACTGCCAGTGACGCCGTAACCGGCGGTACGTCTCCTCGCGCAGGCGGCCGGCCTTCTCGTCGGTGAAGTGCGTCTCGGGATGAATCAGGCCAACGGCCGAACCAGGCGATTTGGCATTTCGCCAGGTGGTTTCCATGAAGCACCGGTACAGATCCGGCTGCAATCCCGCCAAGAACGGATACTGCTCGTCGGACCCGACGAACGCCGCCATAGCCGCGACTTCGGAGGTACCGGAAACAACGAGATCGGTTGTTTCAGCGAACCCATAGGCGTACTCACGATGCTGTTTGTCTTCGGCTGAGGTCGACTTGGCCTTGAGCAGCCACCAAGGATCGACTTCAGCCAGCAGCGCATCCAAGTCGGATCGCGGTCGAACCCACGGCGGGTTCCCCACCTGTAGGTCGAACCCGCCACGCCCGAATACCGTCGCGAAGTCGAGATGCCAGTGGAAGAAGCCCTGCTCACTCGCAACCTTCTCGCACACGGCCAGCCACGGATGTTCCTCGAGCACCGAACGCACCGGTTTGGCCCCCGACCCGGCGAGCTCCAGGGTCTCCTGATCGGCCATGGCTTCCCACTGGTCGGCCGGCGAGAGCATGCTCATACCACGGGCGCCTCGACTGGCCAGCTTGCGCGTTCCCAGAATGCCTTCGGCGGCGTCGATCCAGTCGTCGAGAGTTGGTGGCGCCACCTCGTCACCGGTCAGCGGCCAGAACCACAGGGCTGTCCAAGCGTCCATCATTCGCCGCAAGCGCCGGTAGGCCCCGTTCTCATCGGCAAGCGATTCTTCGATCTGCTCCCTCGACACATGACTGCGTACCGAATCCGACGCTGTTTCCCCACGCCCCCACAGTGGAATGTGCCTCGCGGATTGCTCCTCAGCGACCTTGAGACGGCGGTACGCCATCGCCCACAGTTCCTCGGCTTGTTGGGCTACGGCCACGAGTCGGTCGAGTTGCTTCTTGGTGGGTTTGCCCCGCACCTTCTTTTGCCACTGCTTGACGCGAGCGACGCGTTCGGGAATGAGCTTCTTGGCTTCCTTCGATTCGGAGGTGGCTCCCCAGCCGAAAGCCGGAAGCAACCAGTGGGGGATGCGGCCGTCGGAGCCGCTGAGTTCGGGCCGGTCCTGCTCGATGCGCGAGGCAACGTCGGTGAGAGGTTTTGCGGCGGGTGGGGTCTTCAGCCAGGACTTGTCGTTGACCTGGTCTCGCGAGTAGAACGACCGCGATGCCCCGACCAATGAGTTACCGCGGCGCAGTCGCAGACCGAACCAAGGTGCCTGCAGGCCTTCTGCCATGGTGTCGAGCCACAGGGTGATTTCGGCGAACTCAACGGCGGTGGCGTTCAGGTCGACGCCGTAGACGTTGTGCAGTGCCAGGTAGGCCTTCACCTTTTGCAACTCGGCAGGGTAGAAGTCAGGGTCGATCCGCTCCCCCACTTCTTCCTGCCGACGCCGCAGGTACTGTTCGGCAAGTTGCCGCACGGCCTCGATGGCGAAGGCGCCCGACCCCAGAGCGGGCTCGCACACGGTCAGCGCCAAGATATCCTCAGCACTGGTGCGACCGTTCTGATCGAGTAGTTCGGTGAGTGCTTCCGAGACGGTGAACTTCGTGAGCACCTCAGGGGTGTAGTAAGAGGCGGAACGCTGCCGCTCTCGGCCCGACAGGCGGAAGACGAACTGCCCCCGGGTGTAGCGACGGCGACTCTCCTGCCCGGTGATCGGATCCTTGTCCCGGACGAAGTCCTTGTCGTCCAAATGATCGGCCCGGTCGACCGGAACCACCCACGACCCCTTGGACGGGTTCCCGTCCTTGGCCACCTCGTAGAGGTCCGCATCGGCAAATGAGCCTGAATAGCTCATCAGGCCTTCGTACACGGCTCCGAGCTGGTTAATGCCCAGTTCGACATAGCTGATGAAGCCGCGCTCCTTGCCGGGGCGTTCCTTGCTCAACAGCAGCCGCCGCAAAACCTGCTGGAGGGCGTGGTTGCCCAGTCCGACCTCATCGATCAGGGCCGTGGCCCTGGGAGCGAACAGGTCGGCGCGCAGCGGCTGGAACTCCAGTCCTCGCTCCACCAAGCGATCCGAGTTGTCGGGCAAGCTGTGCCCCTGGTCGACCAGCCGAAACAGCAGCCCCAAAGAGTCGTAGAAGTAGGTGCCGGAGCGAGTACCCGGTGCAACAAGTTCGACCTGTACCAACTCACGCAGCCGGTCGAGCGAGTATCCGCGCGCGTAATCGGGGTCTCCGACGGGAAGGATTTTCAACTCCGGCGACGCCTCGGCATAGAGCAGGAACAGGATGCGGTACAGATACCGCAGCGATTGCAGGGCCAACGGCTGCGCTTGGTCGGCGGGTAGCGGGGCGAGCCCTTGGGCTCGGCGTCGATCGACCACCTCGTTGGCGATGATCTCGATCGATTCGCGGACCCCTTCACGCAGGTCGGCCGATACCCCGACGGTGTGGGCCACCGACTTCTCGAGGGTTTCGTCCCACCAGATACTGCCCTCGGCGTCCGGAGCCAGGGACTCGGCATCCAGCGCCACCAAAGCACGGTCGGTCTCTCCGCCCTGTTTCAGTTGCCCGCGTTCGGCGATGGTGTGCAGATCGACTGCCAGATACCGGCCCTCGGGCCAGCGGGAGGCTTCGGCGACCACGAGCCAGCGTCCCGCCATGATCAGCGCGTACTTCGTCTGGTCGTCATTCAGGAACAGGGTCGAGACGAGCTTGGTGGCCGAGGTGATCGGTTCCTCGTCATCGCCGACGTATGGTTCGGCGAGAGTCTCGGCGCGGCGGGCAAATAGTTCGTCCAGTGAACCGACCGGGTTCGCCTCAACGAGAGCGAGGCTGGGCTCCAAGCCGGGTGAGCGCAGCAACCGCACCGGGCCGTTGATGCTGACTTCATAGGGCCCGGGTTCATATCCGAGGATCCGGCGCAGTTCGGCGTGCAGGTCGGCTGCGGCATGGGCCCCGTTGCCATCATCCGAGTAGAGGGCGGCCATGGCGGTGGCGAGTTTGGCTCTTTCGGCGGTGAACCGGGAGCGCGTGGTCGGGTGCTCTGCCGATTTCCATTGTTTGACCCGCTCGAGCACCCGGGCCAGATATGACTCCTTGCGCGAATCGGTGGTGAAGAAGTGTTCGCTGATCCAGTCTTCAACGACCAACAAGGCGTCGCTGTCAGCCATGGCCGGCCTCCGGGGTGTCGTCGGGAAGCACCACCAGCAGTGGACGTACCAGCTGACGGTCGGGGGTCATGTCTCGACTCAAGCGTTCTTGAGCCTCCACCAACGTGCGCCGCTGCCGCACATTCTCGCGCTGGTCCAAGGCGTCCGCATCGGCTTGCCACTCCTCGGCGCGGGCCACCCATTCGTCCACCCGTGTCTTGGCGGCTGCGTGGGCCGCCTGGAACTGCAACCGGACGGTTTGCTCCGCTTGGGTGACCGCGGGCCGCACCAGATCGATGCCGGGCAGTTGCACCGGCCCGGGGTTGGCGTGCTCGCCGATCAGTCCGGCCGCGGCAAGCATCTCGCCAGCGGAGGCATGGGTGTCCATGAACGGCTTCGGGCCGTGGAATCGGGCTGTCAGCCACGACGAAGCCACCACTTGGCCTCGCCGGTTGATCAAGGTGCCGTTCAACAGCACCGTGGGGACGTCGACGTCGCCGCGCACCGCGAAGATCACGTTGTGCTCGAGGGTTGCCAAGGCCCGGTCGGCGGCCCAGTCGAGTACCGGGTGCAGGGGTCCGAGATAGTGCGCGGCAGGCCACGACGACGAGGTGGTGTCAGTGAGGGCGTCCTCCAGGATCTGGCTGCCGGTACCAGGCTCGGTGACCAGTTGCAGTCTGTCCAACACGTTGCGGTCGTCCAGGTACCCCTGGGGTAGTACTTCGAATCGCTGCCGAAGGTCAGCCGGCGGGACGAACTCGACGATCTGTCCGCCGTCGTGTTCGCGCCAGCCCACACCACCTCCGGCGGGGTCTTTCTCCGGTTGTCCCCGGTAATACTCCTGAAGCGCGTCCCGGAGGAAATCGACCTCACTCGGGTACAGCTGGTTGCTCCCCTCGACCGCCGGGGCCGGCTGTTCGTCCGCGGGGTCATCGAGGTACTGAGCCAACCAATCCTCCACCGACGTGGAGACATCAGCCGGGTCGGCAACCACATCGGGCAGTTGCTTGGCGCCGGCGAGTACCTGGCGGATTGCCTCCTCCTCGGCAGCGACGCTGTAGCAGCCCATCAGGCTCGCAGCATCGCCCAAGGCGCGGTGTGCCTCGTGCTCGCGGGCTACCAGTGAGGTGAGTACCCGAATATCACCGGCGAATCGGTCATTCTCGGGATTCAGCAGCAGCGTTGTGATCTGCGGTGACTGCTTTTGGCCATACCTGTCGATGCGGCCGTTGCGTTGCTCCAGCCGGATGAGGCTCCACGGAATATCGAAGTGGATCAGGTGGTGGCATTGCTTGTGCAGATTGACACCCTCGGAGGCGACGTCACCGGTGACCAACACCCGAATCGGAGAACTCGTCTGTTTGAAGCTCTCGACGATGGCCTGCTGTTGGTCGTCGGCCAGACCGCCGTGCAGAACTTCGACTTGGTTGTCCTTCAAGCCGAGGTCTTTGCGCAGTTGTGTTTGCAACCAGTGCAAGGTGGCGACGCGTTCGGAGAACACCACAGCGCGCATCGATGAACGCTTGCCGATGCCCACTTCGTCGCGTAGGTATGCCACCAATGCCTGGTACTTCGACGAGTTCGCCATGGTGGCTTCGTTGAGTTCGGCAAGGGTCTGCAGGGCGCGGGCCTCGCGCTGAGCGGCGGGGGTGTCGTCCAGCCGCTCCAACCGGTTCTCGATGGTGTCGCGCAGGGCCTCCGGGGAGGACAGGAAGGCTTTGGCCAGCGTCCAGGGGAACAGTGACTTGTTGTTGCCCGAGTATGGCGATGAGTCTGCCGGACGGATCCAGGTGTCGACCAGTTCGTCGATCACCGCGTTCTCCTGCGGTGACGCGTCGATGAGGCGGTTGTCGGGTTCGAGCCGTTCGGCCCAGTCGGCGCCGACCTCCTCGGCTACTTCGGCGCTGTGTCGGTGCCGCCGGATGGTCAGTTGCTCCACCCGTTCCAGATCCAGTTCGCCATCGGCCTTGACCGCGGTCGGGTCCAGCAGGCGAACCAGTTCTGCGAAGGAGTCACGAGAACCGTTGTGCGGGGTTGCCGAGGCGAGAATGAGGGCGTCGGCCTGTGGGGCCAGGATCGCGGCCAGCCTGTTGTTCAGCGTGGCGGTGTTGGTGATGTTGTGGGATTCGTCGATGACCACCGCGTCCCAATGGTGCCTGCGCAGATCATGGACGAAGCGTTCCTGCTTGAGGGTGTCGATGGAAATGATGACGCGGCGAAAGTAGGAGAATGGGTTCCGGTTGGCCGGCAGCTTCTGCTTAACCCGCGCCACACCCTGGGAGTCGAGCCGCACGAACGGAATGGCGAAGCGTGACCACATCTCGTGCTGCATTTGTTCCAGCACGTGCCGGGGGGTGACTACCAGAATCCGCTCCCCTCGTCCACGGCGGATCAACTCGGCCAGGATCATGCCGATCTCGAGGGTCTTGCCCAAACCAACAGCATCGGCGAGCAGAATCCGGGGCCGCAGAGTGTCGGGATCCAGGGCTTTGGCAACCGCCTTTTGCTGATACCCCAGTTGCCTGGCCAGCATTCGGGTTGACACTGTCAGCGAGGGATCGCTGAGGGGTACCGCAGTCTTGCGCAGGGTCGCTTCCATCCAGAGCCGGGAGCGCCGGTATCTGGAAGAATCGTCGGCTCTGACTTGTACGTCGCGGGGGTCATTTGGTGTGACTTTGTCCAGCGACGGGTAAAACACTGCCTCGTGCGTACGTACCAACTCGGACAGACCCTGCACATTGAGCACCGGCCCGTCCGCGGACTCATCCACCGAAGTGACAAGCCAGTCCTCGTCTCGTACCCGGACCACGCTGCCCGGAGCGAACATGTCATCGCTGCGCATCGTGGCCAGCCTAGCGACGTACCTCCACGACGGCGTCGAGGCCCTGCCAATCGGCGAGCCGGTGGAGTTCCTCGTCCAGAGCCTCGCGGGCTGCTGGGGCGTCGGCACCGGGTTCGAACCAGCGTCCCTTGACCTGCAACACGCCACTGGCGCGGTCGGCGCGCAGGTCGACCCGGCCGACGAACCGGTCGTGGTACAAGAACGGGTACACGTAGTAGCCGTAGCGGCGCTTGGCCTCGGGGACGTAGATCTCGATCCGGTAGTCGAAGTCGAACAGCCACTTCAGCCGGGCACGTTCGAAAACCATCGAGTCGAAGGGGCTGAACAGGGTGCCGCCCGGGCGGGGGGTCGAGGCCTTGGCGGTGACGTCCAGCCAGGCCGGCACTCGATCCGGGCCGACCACCACCGGCTCCACCTCCCCGGCCGCACTCAACCGGGTCAAGGCCGCGGCCGCCGATGCCTTCGAGATCCGGAAGTAGTCGGCGACACAGCCGGTCGTGCCCACCCCCAGGGCACGGATCGTCCGCCGGCACAGTTCGGTCCTGGCCTCATCGGTGCTCAACGTGGGAGCGGCGGCCAGTGCCGGGCCGACCACCTCGGCGGTGGGTAGGTAGGCGCGTTCGAACTGGGCGTTGCGGTGGGCCGAACTGATCTCACCGGCCCAGAACAGGTACTCCAGTGCCTGTTTCACCACCGACCAGTTCCAACCCCAATGCTCCCGCTCGCGGGCCGGGGTCTCGGCGAAGACGATGGCTTCGGCCTGCCGGGCGGTCACCGGGCCGTGTTCGGCCACCACATGCCGCAGTTCCTCGACCAGGTGCGGGTGGGACTGTTGCACCCGGCGCATCCCGCCCCAGGCTTCCTGGTCGGCCGCGGCCATCCGGAACCGCAGGGCCGGGTAGAGCCGGACGTCGATCAGCGAGGCGGCGTGGCCCCAGTACTCGAACAGTCTGCGCGGGCTGCGATGCGCCGCCCGGTCGAGCAGCCGCGGGTCGTACTCCCCCAGCCTGGAGAACAGCGGCAGATAGTGGGCCCGGGCGACGACATTGATCGAGTCGATCTGCAGCAGGGCCAGCCGGTCGATCTGACCTTGCACCTGCCGCATCGTCACGTTGTCCGGACGCGCCACGGCCAAGCCCTGCGCAGTCAGTGCGATGCGCAGGGCCCGGCCGGTGGTCAGAGTTCGGGTCATCCGGTGTGAGACTACCGGCGACCGAAGGATCAGTAGGTTTCCTTGGCCTTGTGCTCGGTGCCGAGTTCGTCGATCACATCCTGATCCATCTCGGTGACCAGGGAGCGACGGCAGGAAGACTCGTACCAGCTTTCGCCCTCGCCCTCACGAGCGCGGCTGTCGGCGCTCAGGACGCGGCCATCGGTACCGATCACCATGCCGAAGCTCATGTCGGTCACCGTGTCATCCTTGCCGGACAGATCGGGCGATCCGCCTGCAACGGTGAGGGTCACCTTCTTGGCCTTGAAGCCATCCACCGTGGTGTCGGTGACCTCGATCGTGCGGCCCTCGTCCTGGGGACCGTCAGCCAGGGCTTCGATCATCCGCTGGGCCTGCTCAGGGGTGGCCAGCTCGCTGATCAACAGCTCGTTGACCTTTTTGTAGGCCCGCTCGGTGGGCGAGTTGCCGCCCGTTCCCGAGCGCAGGTGCTTGCGCAGCTCGGCCCGGTCGGTCGGCAGGGCGTCGAGTTCGGCCTGGGTCCCGGCCGGATCCACCAGCAGGTAGCTCTGCGTGCCATCGTTCGAACTGTTGGCCATCCAACGCCACCCATCGGAGTCGAGGAAAACACGCTGAACCGACATCCGGTCGCCGTCCTGCTCGCTGACGCAATGGGTGAACATCCACTTACCCTCGGGGATGGACGTGATCGGGCGCTTGCTGAGCTCATCGGGCTTGCCAGTGGCATCGTCGGACGGGCTGTCGGGCATGGGCCCATCCTCAGCCGGCTCGGCCGGCTTCGGCTGGTCGCCGGGGCTGGTGGCGGGCGGCTGCTGGACCGCAGCGCCGGCAGCGCCATCGGTGGACACTGCCCACGAACCGGTCGCGATACCGCCGACCATCATGGCCGCGACACCGGCCACGGCAATCGAGCGCCAGTTGCGCCGGACAGTCGACTTCTCGAAAGTGCGGGTCTTATTCGTGAACTCATGTCGTTCCATGATTTTTTCACCTCGTTCGTTCGGCTTCATACTCTGGAAATGTCCGCCGCCGCTTCTGATTCGACAGTTCACGGCCAACTTTTTGAGTTTTTCCTCCGGCCCTTGTCCGGCGAATACGGGGATACTCCGCCCAACGGTGCTGAGCCGGCTGTGGACGGCCGGATGCCCTTCCGAACGTGCAGAAACGACCGGGCCCTGCGCAGTCAGTGCGATGCGCAGGGCCCGGTTGGGGGTGGGATTTATCCGGTGTGAGACCGGCGACCCGGAGGGTCAGTTGACGTCCTTGGCAACCCGGTCGGTGCCGAGTTTGTCGGTCACGTCCTTCTCGATCTCGTCGACCAGAACCCGGCGGCAGGTGGACTCGTACCAGGACTCGCCCTCGGATTCGCGGTAACGCGACGTGGTGTCCAGCAAGCGGCCGTCAGTACCAACCACCATGGTCTCAGTCGAGTCGGTGATCTCATCGCCCTTGCCCGACAGATCGGGTGCGCCGCCCTGCACGGTGAGAGTCACTTCCTTCGCCGGCACCCCGTCGACATCGACGTCCTTGACCGTGATCGTGCGGCCCTCGTCCTGGGGATCCTTGGCCAAAGCTTCCACCAAGGCCTTACCCAGTTCCGGGCCCGCCATTTCGGTCATCATGATCTCCTGCGCGGCCTTGAAGGCCCGCTCGGTGGCCGAGTTGCTGCCGGTTCCGGAACGCAGCGTCCCGATCAGCTCGGCCGGGTCGGTGGGCAGGCCCTCGAGCATGGCCGCGTTTTTGGCAGGGTCGACCAGCAGGTAGAACTGATCACCGCCGGAAGTGCTCTGCGCAACCCACTTCCACCCGTCGGAGGCGATGAACTCGCGCCGTGAGGTGACCACGCCGTCCTGCTGCTCGGAGGTGCACTGGGCGAAGAGGTACTTGTCCTCGGGGATGGACTCGATCGGCTTTGCGCTCGGGGTGTTCTCCAGGTCCCCGTTGCCCTCGGTGGCGTCGTCCGACAGGCTGTCGGAGGGTTCCTCGGTCGGTTCCGTGGGCGACTCCGACGGCTGCTCGGTCGGGTCGGCGGGCTCGGTCGGCTGGGCGGGCTGTTGGGCCGGGGCGTTGCTCCCGCCGTTGGGGGCCAATGCCCAGGTGCCTGCGCCCACCCCACCGACCACCAGGGCGGCCACGGCAGCCACCGCGATCGCCCGCCAGTTGTGGCGTGGAGCCGGGGTATCGAGAATGCGGTTGGTCATCCGCTGGGCGGAGTCATGGCCGAGTTCCTCATCCATCAGGGAATCGGGGGGTCGCAGACGGTGCAAGTCGTCGTCGAGAGGTGAATGGGGGTCAAACTCGGTCATGGCAGTCTCCAGTCATCTGAGCGAAGGGGGTGAGGGTGGGCAACGTCTCAGGGGCATCGGGGTCGAGCTTGCGATGCAGTCGAGTGCGCGCCCGGGCCAGTCGGGCGCTGAAGGCTCCCGCCGAACATCCGGCGACCTTGGCTGCCTCCCGGTGGTCCAGTCCGTCCCAGCCGACCAACAGCAGCGCTTCGCGGTCGTCGTCGGACAGTTCGGCCAGCGCGGTGAGCAGCATCGACCGTTCCACCGCCAGGTCATCGACCGCCGGATGGTGCGCGATGTCGCCCAGATCGGCCACCCGCTGGTGCAGGTCCCGTTGCCGGCCATTGGCCCGAATCTGGTTCGCCGCAAGCTTGCGGGCGGTGACCAGAAGCCATGGAAGCGGATCGTCGGGTAACCGGTTCAACTTGCGCCAAGCCGTCAAGAACACGTCGTTGACGATGGACTCGGCGTCGTCGACCGGCACACGCCGGCGAACATAGGCATACACCCGTGACGCGAACCCATTGACGAGTTCGCGCAACTCCTCGGCTTCTTCGCCTCGTTCGGTTTCCTTCATGATCTGGATATGTCCACCACGAGTTCCGATTCGACAGTTCGTGGCCAACTTTTTTTGTTTTCTTGTCGCCCCGGGCGTCCCGGGCCGTGAGCGGAGGCTCAGCTCTGCGGTTTCCCCGCGAACTTGAATGCCGAGAATCCACCGTCCACCGCCAGGGTCTCCCCGCTGACGAACGACGACTCGTCCGAGGCCAGGAACAGCGCTGCGGCGGCCACCTCGTCGGGCTGTCCGGCCCGTGCCATGGCGTGCTGGGAGGCGAAGTGATCCCACGACTCGGTGGGAATCATCGACGTCATCGGGGTCTCGATCAGGCCCGGACACAGGGCATTGGCGCGAACACCGTCCCGTCCGTGGTCCACCGCGATGGACCGGGTCAATTGGATGACCGCGCCCTTGACCGTGTTGTAGGCAACATTTCCCGGGCAGCCTTGCAACCCGAACACCGAACCCAGGTTGATGATCGACCCGGATCGAGCGGCGACCATGTGCGGCAGCACATGCCGACTGAGCACCATCGTTCCGGTCAGGTGCACATCGATCATCGCCCGCCAATCGTCCATGTCGATGCTGGTGACCGTTCCGGTGAGCGCCATACCGGCCGCATTGACCAGCACGTCGATGCGACCGAACTGCGTCATCACCTCATCAACGACGGCCGCCAACCGTTCGTCATCACGCACGTCCACCATCGAGAACTGCGGCCCGGATTCGGCCCGGGTCGCCCGCACCTCTTCCGCTGGTTCCTTCACATCCAGGGCCACCACCCGGGCCCCTTCCTCGGTGAAGCGGCGCACACACGCCAAGCCGATTCCCGACGCTCCCCCACTGATGATCGCGACCTTGTTGTGCAGCCGGCCGGTGTCGTCACCACGACCCATGTCGTCCCCCAGGTTGGTTTCCGCACGGCGACGTGGCCGCACGCTTCAGTCTTGGATCTCGAACTCTATCGACGCACCATCGGGCACGTCGTGCAGCGCTTGGGCCAGCGCGCCGCGTCCGGTCATGGCTTGCACATCATCGGCAACCCGCAGGTTGGCGATCTCGAACTCCCCACCCAGGACGAAGGGCTGGATCGGTACCAGACGCTGCCCCACACGTAAGGGACCGTGCTGCTGCTGCCACTGGTGAGCCAGCGGATGCCCGGTGACCACCTTCCAGTCGTCCACGATGTAGCCGGCCCACTCGGCCAGCGAGTCGCCGACCACCTCGGTCCCACCGGTTTCGGGGTCGAAGACCACCACCTGGTCGTCGCACAGGGCGAACTGGGTGCCGAAGATGTCCTCGGCGAAGAAGAACAAGCCTTCGGCAAGTGGCCCGTAGTTCATCCGCCAGCCGGTGTGGTGGTTCCAGTTGCCGAGCCGACCGGGTTGATCGCCGGTGCCGCGAACCAGCAGGGCCGACTCGAAACCGATGAACCCGTTCGTGCGGGTCAGCAGCTCGGCGAGTTCACCACCCAGTCGGCCGGCGGGCAGGCCGCCGATCGGTTCGTCGGACAGGGGTCCGGCGCAGGCAGACAGCAATCGTTCGAGCTTGGCATCCATGGTTGATCCTGACCGAGGCTGTGGTGGCGATACCTCCGGACGGTACTGGACCGGGACGTCGCCGCAAGGGCTGGGACGACGGTCTCCTGCCAATGCGACCCCGGATGGACGGACGATGTGCCAACCCGGCAAACTGACCCCGAACCTCTCGCAGCCAAGGAGACCCCATGACGCAGGCCGATACCCGCACCTCGAAGCTCGCCGATGTCGGCGTGATGGGGATGGCGGTGATGGGCTCGAATCTGGCCCGTAACTTCGCCCGCCACGGTTATGCAGTGGCCCTGTTCAACCGCACCCAGGCCAAGACCGATGCGGTGATGGCCGAACACGGCGGCGACGGCGATCTGCGTCCGACCGCGACGGTCGAGGAATTCGTCGCCTCGCTGGAGCGTCCCCGCCGGATCGTGATCATGGTGCAGGCCGGTGCAGCCACCGACGCCACCATCGAATCGCTGCTGCCGCACTTGGAGGACGGCGACATCGTCGTCGACGGCGGCAACGCCCACTACGAGGACACCCGGCGCCGCGAGAAGTACTTGCGCGAGAAGAACCTGCACTTCGTCGGCGCCGGTATCTCAGGTGGTGAGGAAGGTGCGCTGAACGGTCCGTCGATCATGCCCGGCGGTTCGCCGGAGTCCTATGCCGCGCTCGGCCCGCTGTTGGAGACGATCGCCGCCCAGTACGACAACGAGCCCTGCTGCACCTACATCGGCACCGACGGGGCCGGACATTTCGTCAAGATGGTGCACAACGGCATCGAGTACGCCGACATGCAGTTCATCGCGGAGGCCTACGACGTGCTGCGCGGTGCCGGGCTCAGCGTGCCCGAGATCGCCGACGTCTTCGCCGAATGGAACACCGGCGACCTGGATTCCTTCCTGATCGAAATCACCGCCGAGGTGCTGCGCCAGGTCGATGAACGCACCGGCAAGCCCCTGGTGGACGTGATTCTCGACCGGGCCGGTCAGAAGGGCACCGGCCGGTGGACAGTGCAGATCGCCCTCGAACTGGGGGTACCGGTCAACACCATCGGTGAGTCGGTCTTCGCCCGATCAGCCTCCTCCGACCCCGAACTGCGCGCCGCCGCCCAGGCTGCGCTGCACGGCCCCGAACGTCGCATCGAAGCCGACGACCGGGCCCGGTTGATCGACGACGTCCGCCAGGCCCTGTGGGCCTCGAAGGTGGTGGCGTACGCCCAGGGCCTGGACGAGATCCGGATCGGCGCCAACGAATACGGCTGGGAGATCAACGTCGCCGAAGTGGCCAAGATCTGGCGGGCCGGTTGCATCATCCGGGCCCGGCTGCTGGAACGGATCCGCTCCGAGTACGCCGCCGGTAACCTGACCACCCTGCTGGAGGCCCCCTCGATCGTCGACGGCTTCAACGAGGCTCAGGACGGGTGGCGGCGCACCGTGGCGCGTGCGGTCGCGGCCGGGGTTCCGGTGCCGGGCTTCGCCGCCGCACTGGGCTACTACGACACGGTGCGGGCCGAGCGGTTGCCGGCCGCGTTGATCCAGGGCCAGCGTGACTACTTCGGCGCGCACACCTACCAGCGGATCGACGACGAGGGCACCTTCCACACCGAGTGGGTCACCGACCGCTCCGAGACCCGGATCAGCTGAGGCCTCGGCCCCAACCCGGTACCGGCGCCGCGCCGGCTTCCGAACCAGCGATTCGGCCACCACACCGCCGGTTCGGCGGTCCTGGCACGTCCCCGGCCAGCTGCAACTGGCCCGTTCTCGGCCCGCCATCCACGTATACGGCTTTGTGGCCCAGAATCAGGCACCTTGCAGCAGCCGGCGCCAGGACATGATCGAAGGCCGGCCCCGCCCGGACATGCTCGAGGGCCGGCCCCCGCTCGGGGAACCGGCCCTCGGTGACACCGGTGGGTCAGCTGGCTTCGGAGTTCGTCTCCGTGGTGGCCTCCGGGTCGAGCCGGATCACACCGTAGGTGTATCCCTTGCGCTTGTAGGCGCAACTGGCCAGACCGGTGTCGGCGTCGTGGAAGAGGTAAAAGTCGTGGCCGACCAGTTCCATCTGGTCCAGCGCCTGGGCCAGCGTCATCGGCACCTGCGGGAAGGTCTTCTCCCGCACCACCAGGGGCCCGTCGCCCTCCACCTCGATACCGGCAACGTTGCGCTTGCCGTTCTCCTCCTCATCGTGGGGTTCCGGTGACGGTTCGAGCGGCAGGTCGGGCAGCGCGGCGGTGGCCTGACGCAGACCCTGCGGGGAACGCTGCCCGCGGTGTACCTTGCGGCGGTCGGCGGCCCGGCGCAACTGGGTGCGCAGCCGGTCCATCGCATGCTCGAAGGCGGCCATCTTGTCATCGGCGGTGGCTTCGGCCCGCACCAGCGGGCCCTTGCTGTGCAGTGTGATTTCAACCCGGGAACCTTCATCGGGGTTCCGCTTGTTGCCGTACGCGGACACTTGCACCTCGATCCGGATTACCCGATCACGCAGGCGTTCCACCTTGCTGATCTTCTCCATCACGTGATCGCGGAACTCGTCCGACACGGTGCAGTGGCGACCGGTCACGAGAACGTCCATCTCAACCTCCATGGGGTCGTAGCAACAAACGGCGCAGCCCCCGCTCCCGGTCGACCAATGGTCGTTGGAAGCTGATCGGCTGCGCCATGCAACAACTTTAGTACGGACTTGATTCACCGGGACGTCACCCCCTGCCCACCGCGTGTTTGCCCTTCGACCGGCGTCCATCACCTTCCGGGAACCGCAAAAAAGCGACGAAAACCTCAACCGCGACCGCGACGTGGGGTGTCGGCGATCACCGCAGCCGCAACCACCGGGACCCCTGCGGCGGTGAGTACCCGGTGTGCCTCGGCCAGGGTCGCGCCGGTGGTGACGATGTCGTCGACCAACAGCACCCGGCCTTCCCGTACCGAGCCGCACAGCCCGAACGCCCCGGCCACATTGCGTTGCCGATCGGCCACGCCCAGCCCGGCCTGATCGCGCAACCGGCCGTGCCCGGCAAGTGCTCGCCAGACCCCTGCGTTCACCCCGGCACGGCGCAACTGCCGGACGGCTTCGCCGGCCAGGACGGCGGTCACGTCCATGCCGCGTCGGCGCACCGCCCGGCGCGTGGACGGCATCGGCACCAACCACCATCGGCCGGGCAGGTCGGCGGCCAACAGTGCGGCCGCTGTGGCCAGCACCAGCCGCTCCCCCAACACCCGGCGCAATCCCCAGGCCTGTCGTTCCTTCCAGGCCTCGAGCACTCTCCGGGCCGTCCGGTCATAGCTGCCGGCGGAGTACACCGGCAGCGCAGCATGGTCGATGGTTCGCACCCCGCGGGCAGCGAGTTCGGCCCGGCAGTTCGGGCACAATCCCGCGCCGGGGCGGTTACACCCGGGGCAGGTCGCACCGAGGATCAGATCGGTGGCGGCCTGCCACCACGCGGGTGCCTGCATCAGCCCGGATAGGCGATCGCGCTCAGACCCTCGAGCATCCTCGGCCAGCGGAACTGTTCCTCGAACCGCCACACCGTGCCGTCGGAGGCCAGCATCATCACCCGCGGTTCAGCGCCTCGGGGTGAGGTGGCCAGGGCCACCGCATTCCAGTTGTCCGGCTGGCCGACCAACTGCCAGGTGGCCCCGGCCTGATCCAGGGTGTAGGGCTTGGCCGGCACGTCGGTGCCCTCGGCGACCAGCACCATCATCATGGTCGGGTTGGTCCAGCCGACGTCGGCGATCTGCACCTGCGATTTGGTCACGGTGAACGGCAGCGTTTGCCACCCGTCCAGCAGCACCCGGTCGGTGCGGGTGATCCGGCCGATGAGCAGTTCGTCGCCACCGTTGTTGGCCTGCCGCACCACCGCTGCGCGCAGGCCGTCGGGTGAGATCCGAATGCGTTTGACGTAACCCAGCTTCGAGATGTCGACCAACTGTTGTTCGCCGTCGACGAAGACCACCACGTGTTGTTGGCCCTCCACCTCGGCCAACACCCACAGTTCGTTGAACCGGGTGTACTGGGGGCGGCCCAGCCCACTGACCCCGGTCAGCAGGGTGGTCACCTCTCCTTCGGCCAGTGGGGCCGAGCGGAGGACGGTGCCGTCGTCGCTGACCATCGCCACGTAGTCGCCGAGCAGGCTGACCCCCATGGTGTCGAGGTGGCCGATACTGCCGGCCGGTCCGGTCACCGGCTCCAAGCGGGCTTGCCCGTCGGTTTCGGTGACCCGCCCCACGCCGACGTCGTCGCTGCCGTACAGGTCGGCACGCTGGCCTCGCGGGATCGGGTCCAGCACCTGATAGGCGTCGATCGGCACCACGCCGTCCTCGTTCTGTTCCCGGATCGCGAAGGCCTGCCCGGAGTTCAGGATCCGCACCCCGGTGATGTTCGGCGACAGTTGGCCCAGGGTCCAGGTGATCTGGGCGGCCAGCCGGCTGCGACCGTTCTCGTCCAGCCGTCCGATCGATTCCGACAACGACACCTCGACCACCCCGGACTCGTCCACCGGGGCGGCGACGTTGAGTTCGGTGCCGTTCGGGATCGCGGTCACCACCACCGGTGACAACCACTTGGTGGGCCCGGCCAACAGTCGTCGGATCACCGAGGTGGTCGGGCTACCGGTGGGCAGATAGATCGGGTCAGGCACCAGGGTGTTGTAGGAGGGGTCGAAGAAGTACAGGTCGACCCGCTGGTGGAAGCGCTTGAACAGGTACTCCGGAATCAACAAGCCCTGCGGTGGGGTGTCGATCCGCCATTCGCCATCGACCTGGACCAGCCCGAAATCGACGTCGATCGAATCGGACGAGGTGCGGTATCCCCCGTCGGCGGCCACCGAACCGATCTTGGGTGCCCGCAACCGCACGGTTTCTTCGGTGGCGACGATCGGGTAACCGTCGGCATAGATCTGCACCCCGGCTTCGGGACGCCACTCCGCGCTCGCCCGTCCGGTGAGGTACTGGCGGGCCACGTCGTAGCCACCGCGGTAACTGGCCATCGCGTGCAGGTAGCCCTCCACGATCGTGGTCGGGCTCGCCCCGGGGGCCGGTGGTTCGGGGGCGATCTCGACATTCTCGGGTTCGGCCGGGCCCGGCGTGCCACCGGGGACGACCGGCCCGGAGGTGGGCACCGAGATACAGCCGGTGCCGATCAACCCGATCAGCATCAGCAGTACCGCGAACATCCGGCAACGTTTCACTGCCCACTCCCATCGAGGTGGGGTTGATAGTCGCGGGGCATCACCGGCAGCGGCGACACCTCCACGATCGCCCCCTGTTTGCGGGGCAAGGTCAACCTGAACTGGGCACCCTGGCCGGGACGCCCCCAGGCGTTGAGCCAGCCGCCGTGCAGCCGGGCATCCTCCATCGAGATCGCCAGGCCCAGCCCGGAGCCGCCCAGGGTGCGGGCCCGGGCGGTGTCCCCACGCCAGAAGCGGTGGAAGACGTGGGTGACCTGGTTGGCCTGGAATCCGACCCCGTGGTCGCGCACCGCGATCGCCACGCCCTTGGCGTCGCCGGCGATGTAGACGTCGATCGGCTGTTGTTCGCCGTGTTCGATGGCGTTGCTGATCAGGTTGCGCAGGATGCGCCGCACCCGCCGGGGGTCGACCTCGGCGGTGACCGGGCCGGTGACGTGCAGGCTGATCGGGGTGTTCTGTCGTTCGGCCACCCCCGACAGGGCGTCGATCTCGGTCTGGGTCAGGTCGGCCAGGTCGATCTCCTCGGTCGACAGCACCGCCGCACCGGCGTCGAAGCGGCTGATCTCCAGCAGATCGTCCAGCAGCGACTGGAAGCGCTCCACCTCGTCGTGCAGCAGTTCGGCCGACCGGGCCATCAACGGTGGAAAATCCTCGCGGGAGTCATACAGCATCTCCGAGGCCATCCGCACGGTGGTCAGTGGTGTGCGCAGTTCGTGGGAGACGTCGGAGACGAACCGCTGCTGCACCCGCGACAGGTCTTCCAACTGGGTGATCTGACCCTGCAGTTCGGTGGCCATCCGGTTCATCGACATGCCGAGGCTGGCGAGGTCGTCGGTGCCGTGCACCTCCATCCGGGCCCCCAGTTCGCCCGAGGCCAGCCGTTCGGCGGCCAAACGGGCCCGGCGCACCGGCAACACCACCTGACGGGCCACGATCGCCGAGACCAACGCCAGAGCGATCACCATCACCGCGCCGGTGGTCAGCGCCGCCCGCTGCATCACCTCCAGGGTGCGCAGTTCATCGGTGAGCGGAAAGATGAAGTAGATCTGGTAGCGGCCGGCACCGGGGGCGAACAACGATCCGCCAACGGCATAGCCGGGTTCGCTGGTGCCGTCGGTGTACATCACCCGGGTCGGGGTGACCCACAGGTTCTCTTCCTCACTGACGGTGCGACGCAGCGATTCGGGGACGCTCTCGGCCTCGATACTGCCGGAACGAATGTCGGAGACCGGGCCCTGCACCACCACTTGGTACTGGTCGGTGACCGACCCGCGGTTGGCCACTTCGAAGGCCAACTGGGTGAGCATCTCATTGGCGTTGGTGCCCGAGGCGTTGGCCGCGGTCAACTGCCGCTGGGCCTGTTCGTAGGCCACCGATGCCTCGGCCAGGGCGGTGCGCTGTTTGGTGTCGAGCACACCGCTGGTGACCTGTTGCAGCAACAACCAGCCACCCATCCCGAGCACCACCACGGATGCCACCAGGGTGGAGGCGACCACGCGCAGTGGCAGGGAGCCCCGCCAGACGCGGATCGGGGTGCCGAAAACGCGCAGTAAGCGCGACATCAGTTGCTCAGTTCGCCGGCCTTGTAGCCCACTCCACGCACCGTGATCACGATCTCGGGGTGTTCGGGGTCACGCTCGATCTTCGACCGCAGCCGCTGGACGTGAACATTGACCAATCGGGTGTCGGCGGCGTGACGGTAACCCCACACCTGTTCCAGCAGTTGCTCACGACTGAACACCTGACGCGGACGTCGAGCCAACGCCAACAGCAGGTCGAACTCCAACGGGGTCAGCGAGATCTCGGTGCTGCCGCGGGTGACGGTGTGGGCCGACACGCTGATCGCCAGGTCACCGATCCGCAGCTCGTCCGATACCTCGTCCGACGGCAGCCGACGCAGCCGGGTACGTACCCGGGCGATCAGTTCCTTGGCCTTGAAGGGTTTGGGGACGTAGTCATCGGCGCCCGCCTCGAGGCCCTCCACCACATCGGTGGTGTCCGACTTGGCGGTCAACATGATGATCGGCACCCCGGATTCGGTGCGGATCTCACGGCAGACGTCCACCCCGTCCTTGCCGGGCAACATCACGTCCAGCAGCACCAGGTCGGGCCGGGAATCCCGGAACGCCTGGAGGGCGGTGTCACCCCGAGAACACCAGGTCGGCTCGAAGCCTTCCTGGTGCAGTACCAACTGCAGCATCTCGGCCAGCGCGGCATCGTCATCGACGACCAGAATGCGTGCTCGCTGATTGTCGACCACTACTCCCCCTGTCGTGCATGTGCCGGGCAGGAACCCGACCATTCCCAGCGCCATGGTACGCACAGACGCGCCGAACCGGTGCTGAGCCGGCTCGGCGCGTCACAGTGCGGGTTGATCGGGGAACTACCTGCTCGAAGCCGAGCCGGAGTCCTTGTGTCCGTCGGCCGCTTCCAGATCCAACGGCCCTCCCGCTCCGCCCGGTCCGCCCCCGGGAACCTCCACGGTGGGCTGGGTCGGCGGAGGGGTCGTCCCCGGAGGAGGCCCCGGCATC
The DNA here is from genome assembly GCF_051133435.1 of Pseudenemella bisphenolivorans. Classification (NCBI taxonomy): domain Bacteria; kingdom Bacillati; phylum Actinomycetota; class Actinomycetes; order Propionibacteriales; family Propionibacteriaceae; genus Pseudenemella; species Pseudenemella bisphenolivorans. The sequence goes on from NZ_JBPGNY010000001.1 coordinate 19,424, forward strand.
GGTGGTGCGCCGGGGGGCTGACCCCCGGGCATACCGGGTTGCGGCGCGATCGGGTCGAAGTCACCATCGAGGTTCGCGGCCTTGGGCCACGTGTCCGGTTGCTTCAACTCGTTGTTCTGCGAGGCGTAGTCACCCATCGTCGTGACCGGGGTTTGCATCGCGGAGTTCCACGACTGCCCAATACCGCTGGCCACCTCTTCGAGGACTTCGGCGAAATCCAACAGCCAGTATGCCAAGGACGTGCTGCGCGGGTACATGCCCCCGTCGATGTCGTCAACCGCATTGGTCAACTGTTGAACGCTGGCCAGAGCCCAGGCGTACTGGCCCGCCATCACTTCGGCCGAACTGCGCAGTTGGGTGGCCGCGTTGTTGGCCATCTGCGCCATGTCCGCGATCGCGTTGAGCTGCTTGGGCTGGGTCTCGAAATAGGCCTCGGCTCCGGCGCCCACCCAGTTCTGGTTGGTGGTGCTGGACCGCAGTTCCTCGTCCGCGGTTTGCAGCTTCGGAACCAAATCCGACCACTTCTCGGACTGCTCGTACAGGAACTTCGGAATCCGCTTGAAGCCGTCGAACTCTGCTTGCCACTTTTCCTTCATGTGCCCATTGGCAGCGTTGAGCTGGCCGGTCATATGCGATATCCAATCGGAACGCCACGTGAACGAGGTTCCGGTGACAGCGCCACCTTCCACCTTGATCATGTTGGCCCACTCCCAGAAAGCCACGTACCACGGCATGTTGTCATTGTCGGTCTCCACCACGGTGCCGAACGACCCGGCCAGCTCCTCGAAGGCACCGTCCAATTCGCCGACAAAGCTGTCCCACTGATTCATCGTGTACTCGGGCATGGATCACACCGCCTGCTGAGCGTGGGGACCGCCACTGCCGGGTGGGCGGGTGGTGGTCGGAGTCTGATTGGTTTCCGCAGTCACCTTGCTGCTCGCATCCTCGTTGGATTCCTCGGTCTCGTCGTACTTGTCGGCGTTGGTGCGCAGAGTCTTGGCGATCGCGCGGAACTCCTTCTCGGCCAGGCCCAAGCAGTCGAAGACGTTGCCGTGCAGCTTGTGGTAAGCCGTGGCCAGGCCCGGCGAGGCGTCACAGTTGCCGAGCCAGCCGAAGGACTCGGTCTCGATGAACAGGGACTCCTCATCACCGGCGAGCTTTTGATACTCGTCGGCCATGTCCTCCCACAACTGGGCTTCGGTGCGCAGTGCCTTGACCGAAACCTCCAACTGCTCGGCGGTCGGTGGCCCACCGGGCGCACCGGGCCCGCCGGGAGCACCGCCGCCGGGCGGCATTCCACCACCGGGAGCACCGCCGCCGGGCGGCATCCCACCACCGGGAGGCCCACCGCCACCGGGAGGAGGCATGCTGCCACCAGGAGGTCCTCCGCCACCGGGAGGAGGCATACCTCCGGGCGGATCCGTCTTGGGCAGGTCGGTCTTGGGCGGATCGGTCTTCGGCGGGTCCACCCCCGGCGGACCGGGCTTCGGCGGCCCCGGCGGGTCGCCTCCCGGAGGCGGACCGGGCCGCTCCGGCGGGTCGTACTTCGGCGGGTCCGCCCTCGGTGGATCCACCCTCGGCGGTCCGGGCCGTTCCGGCACATCCACCTTCGGCGGGTCGGCGATCGGCGGTCGGGAGCCACCGGGAGGGTCGATTCCGGGGTTGCCGCCACCGCCGGGCGGCGTATAACCACCGCCGGGCGCCGAGCCGCCACCCAGACCACCGTCACCGATGCCCGCGGCCATGGTTCCGCCACCACCGCCGGCCCCGGCGAAACCACCGGGAATGCCGCCACCGGCGGGTCCGGTACCCGTACCGGGCATCCCGCCACCGGCAGGGCCAGCACCCGGGCCGGCACCGGGGCCACCGGCCATGCCGCCGATACCGCCGCCGGCCATCTGCCGACCGGCAATTCCACCGGGCATCCCGCCGGCGCCGGCTCCGGCGCCACCACCGGCCATACCCATCGGCGGCATCATCATCGGGCCACCGCGTCCAGCGCCCTTGCCCTCACCGCTTTGGTCGTGCGGGTTGATCAGGGCCTCGTACAGGTCGAGGTCGTCCAGTTCGTCGTTGCTGTCCGCGCCGACGCCGACGTAGCCGGATTCGACAACCCGCTTGCGTGGCTGGGCCGCATCACTCATGGTGTCCTCTCAACCGTCATTTCGTTCGGGGCATCAACTCGTTGGCGAGCGCGGCTGCTTCCTGAGCCAACTCACCGAACTCACCCACCGTGTACTCCCCCGGCACGTGAGCCTCGTAAGCGGCCCGGTGTGCCTCCAACACTGCTTCGGTGATCTTCTCGGCACGCGCCGTGCGCGCCCACGCGTCGTCGATGGTCAACCGCTCGGTGCGCCGATCCCGATCCAGCACCACTTCCACCTTGTGATCAGCGCTGGTGCCGGTACCCACCGTGCCGGTCCACGAACTGCGCCGCACCTGGTCGGCGGGCTTCTGCTTCAACTGGCGTCGCCGTTCGGCCAACTCCAACAACCGGCGCACCACGGTGTCCAAAGGAATCTCGGCCCCGGGTTGGCGACCCGGAAGATCCGAGGTCGGCAGCGGCCGCGGTTTCTCGATGTTGGCCTGAGCCTGACCGAGGGCCTTCTGGAAGCGCTCGGCCAGTGGATCCTTGGACCGTTCCCGCCACCGATTGGACAAGTACACCTTCACCAGCAGCCCGTCCTCGTCGACCCATACCTTCACCGATTCGGAATCATCGACGAAGGGCTCCCCTTCGGGCTCGCCGCCTTCCTCGGTGTATTCGGGTTCCTCGTAGGAGCCGCTCAGGGCAGCGGTCGGGTCGAGGTCATCGTGGTCATCACTGGGCCAACCGGACATGGTCCTCCTGGTGGGTGGAGATCGCGTTCGAGTTTGGCAGACGTCGGGGTCAGCCCCTCAGTTCAGATCGGGATCATCGGGCCAGGTCGCGAACCACGCCAACTCGCCCGCTTGGCGGCGCAGCACCCGGCGCCACAGTTGGCGCTGGTCCCGTCCGAAAACGTCGTCGTAGGCGACCTCGCAGATGTGCCACATCCCGGCCAGGAGTTCGTTCTGCAACTGCCCCGGCCCCCACCCGGCATAGCCGGCGAAGATGCGCATGTCGTCGTAGGCACCCTCGACGATCTCCACCGGGGTGTCCAAGTGCAACAACCCGATGTTGTCGAAGACCGGTCGCCACCCCGGTGGGTGCTCGTCGGGCTGGGACGGGCTGGCCAGGCAGATCGCGCCCTCGGGCGAGACCGGGCCGCCACGAAACAGCAGGGCCGGTTCGGAGACCAACGGCACCCATTGCGGCAGCACCGATTCCAAGGGCAGTTCATTGACCTGGTTGAGTACCAATCCCAGAGCTCCGTCGACGTCGAGGTCCAGCATCAACACCACCGCGTGGTCGAAGACCCCGTCGCGCAGTTCCACCGCAGAAACCAGCAGCTTGCCCGGGGCAAGCAACTGTTCCGAGTCCGGCAGACTGGTCATGACACGATCTTATGGGGGTCGGATCAGGGATCGATCGGGGTCGATGCCTGATGTCCGCCCACCGCCGCCCACCGACACTGGATACATGATGACTATGGGCCGAAACAACGAGCAGATGCTGATCACCGAGGAGCAGCGCGAGCGTGCCGAAAGCTGGCTCCAGGACGCCTATGCCGACGGTCGCCTCGATGCGCTGGAGTTCGACCAGCGCATGGGCATCGCCCTGCAGGCCCGCACCCGCGGCGAGTTGAACCGGGCCTTCCACGGTCTCACCGCCCCGGCGCGTCCCCACGGTCGAGTGTTGGCCACCCGTCGCCCGACCAACGCTCCGGCACCCGGCCACGCCGACCTGCTGGCCGCGGCCGGGCACCTGTCGCCATTGATGAGCTCGTTCATCGGGCCGATCATCACGATGGCGATCGCCAAGCCGGGTTCGTACGCCCGCAGGCAGTCGGCCGAGGCACTGAACTTCCAGTTGCTCAGTCTGCTGGCGCTGATCGCCGCCGGCATCATCGGCTGGGAGATCCTGATCACCGTGGTCACCATCGGCTGGCTGGTGTTCACGATCTACGGCGGGATCAAGGCGCTGCAGGGTGCCGAGTTCCGCAACCCGGTGCTGGCACTGACCAGGTTCCGACCGGTCAAGCCGTAATTGGATTTCATCGGGTTGGCGATGGCGGGTAAACTGGTGCGGACAACTCAACATGGGGGTGATCGGTATCGACTTGGGACGGTAGTCCCAGGGGAAGCGGGCCGAGAAGCCAAGGTCAACTCGTTAATGTTCCTTGGAAACCAATAAGTGCCAATAACAGTCGCACTGACTTCGCTCTCGCTGCCTGAGCAGTGACCGAAGGGTCAGCCCGGGGTCGCCTTTGCCCCGGTTCCTGGCCTCAACTCAGAAGGCTTGCCTGATGGTTTTGGTTCCGAGAACCATCAGGGACACTTTCGGAACTGGGCTCGTCTGCAACTTGCCGGTGTGAGTGCAGGAGCCGAGTAGAACGCCCAACCGGCTGCGCCCGGAGAAGTCCTGGTTCACCTCACGAGGACGCGGGTTCGATTCCCGCCACCTCCACCCCTCACGCAGGGCTCGAGTTCTTGCCACCATCGGTGGCGCGGATTCGGGCCCTGTGTTGTTTTCGGTCCTCGCGGTTCGAGTGCCGCCGCCCGGTCACGGTTGACCCCCGGCCGCCGGGCGCAAACCGCCTTCGTTTCAGTAGGCTGATTCCATGAGCATCGAGAAGCCCGACGTCGACTTTCCCGGCGGACCGCCGCCGGATGAACTGCAGATCACCGATGTGATCGTGGGAGACGGCCCCGAGGCCGAGAAGGGCTCGCGCGTGCTGGTGCACTACGTCGGGGTCTCCTACGACACCGGGGAGGAATTCGACGCCTCCTACAACCGCGACCAACCGCTGGCCTTCGTCCTCGGCGCCGGCCAGGTGATCACCGGCTGGGACCGCGGCATCACCGGGATGCGGGTCGGCGGCCGCCGGCAGTTGATCATTCCCCCATATCTCGCTTACGGCGACCAGGGTGCCGGGGATGTGATCGGCCCCGGTGAGACACTGATCTTCGTGTGCGATTTGGTGGCCGTGCGCTGACGTCGATGTCCGAATTGCCGTACGGCACCTGGCCGTCCCCCCTCGCCGGCGAAGACCTCACCGGCATCGTCACGCCGGCCGAACCACAACTGGACGGAAGTTGGCTGTGGTGGCTGGAATCGCGCCCGGACGAGGGCGGTCGCACCAGTTTGTGGCGCCGCGACGTCACCGGCGGCGGCGTGGCCGAGGAAATCACCCCCGGCTCGTGGAATGTGCGCAGCCGGGTGCATGAATACGGTGGCGGTGCCTACGCCACCCACCGCACCATGGCGGTGATCTCCGACATCACCGACGGTCGGTTGTGGCTGTTCGAACCCGGCAATGAACCGCGTCCGATCACCGCCGAGGGCGCCGATGTACGGTACGGCGATCTGCGCCTGCTCGGCCGGCAACGCCTGGTGGTCGCTGTCCGCGAAGATCATCGCGTCTCCGGCGAACCGGTGAACACGATCGTGGCGATCGACCTGGACGCCAAACCCGGCTTCGGCACGATTCTGTGTGCCGGGGCCGACTTCTACGCCAGCCCCGAGGTCTCCACCGATGAGCGGATCGCCTGGTGCGAGTGGGACCACCCGTCGATGCCCTGGGACGCCACCCGAATCATGGTGGCCGGCTTCCGCCGCGGCCCGCAGGGGCTGCCGGTGGTGACCGACCCCTTCGCGATCGCCGGTGGCGATGACGAAGCCGCGATCCATCCCCGCTGGATTCCCGGTGAGGGCCTGCTCTACCTGACCGACCGGGACGGGTTCTGGAATCTGCACCGGTGGACCGACGACTCCCATGACACCCTGCTGCTCCGCGACGCCGATTTCAGTGGTCCGATGTGGCAGTTGGGCCAGGATCCCTATGCGGTGGTCGACGGCGAGACGGTGGTGTGTTCGTGGTGGACCGACGGGCAATCCACCATCGGCACGCTCGACCTGACCAGTGGCGAGTTCACCGCCCTGGACACCCCCGCGTGCGGGGTGAGTGCCCTGGTCGGCAGTGCCGGACGCTGCGCCGCCCTGGTGCAACACCGCAATCGTGGTCCGGCGCTGGTGGTGCTCGATCTGGACGACCGGCAGTGGTCGGTACTGCGTCGCTTCGAGGTTCCGTTGCCCCGGGAGTCGGCTAGTGTGCCCACCGCGTTGACCTGGCGCAACCAGGGCCACAAGGTGCACGGCTGGCTGTGGCGCCCACACCTGCCCGGACACACCGGCCCGGACGATGAACTGCCCCCGCTGCGAGTGATCTGCCACGGCGGACCCACCGGACACATGTCGGCCTCGCTGGACCTCACCACCCAGTACTGGACGACCCGCGGCTACGCGGTGCTGGGGGTGAACTACTCCGGATCGACCGGCTACGGCCGCGACTATCGCCAACGGTTGCGGGGCCAATGGGGTGTGTTGGACGTATCCGACTGCATCAGCGGGGCCCAGCAATTGATCGACGACGGTGAGGTCGATCCGGCACGGGTGAGCATCGAGGGTGGATCGGCCGGGGGTTTCACCACCCTGCAGGCACTGTGCACCACCAACCTCTTCGCCGCCGGAATCAGCCGCTTCGGGGTGGCCGACCCGACCATGCTGGCCCGCGACACCCACAAGTTCGAGTCGCGCTATCTGGAGTCACTGATCGGGCCCTACCCCGAGCAGCGTGACCTGTATCAGGAGCGCTCCCCCCTGCTGCACGCCGACCGGCTCAGTGCCCCGGTACTGCTGCTGCAGGGCGCCGACGACAAGATCGTGCCGCTGAATCAGGCCGAGGCGCTGGCCGAAGCCGCCCGGGCGGCAGGCCTGCAGCATGCCCTGGTGGTGTTCGAGGGCGAGGGGCACGGTTTCCGCAAGGCCGAGTCGGTGATCGCCGCGGTTCAGGCCGAGGAGTCCTTCCTCAGCCAGCTCTACGGCTTCACCCCGGCCGCCGAGGTACCCGAACTCGAACTCCGGTAACCGGCCCGGCTGTCGGCGCTGCGGTGAGCCCGGCTCATTCCAGGCGGTCACCGAAGATCGCCCGGCCGATGCGCACCACCGTCGACCCCTCGGCGATCGCGTCCTCCAGGTCACCCGACATGCCCATCGACAGTTCGGCCCACTCCCCCGCCTCGGCGGCGACGGGGTCGGCAACGAGCTGATCGCGCAGGGTGCGCAGGGTGCGGAAACATTCCCGGGCCCGGCTCGGGTCCTGAGCGGCGATGGTCATCAGGCCGACGGGCCGCAACTGGTCGAGAGCCACCAACTCCCGGGCCGCCGCGAGCGTCTCGTCGGGCCTGACCCCGAACTTCGATGGCTCACCGGAGGTGTTGACCTGCAGGTACACCGGCAACGGCCGTCCGCTGTTGCGCAGCCCGTTGGAGGCCTCCAACCGACGCTGGAATTCCTGGGCCAGGCGCAGCGAGTCCAGCGATTGCACCTCGTCGGCGAAAGCGATGACGTCCTTGGCCTTGTTGGTTTGAACATGCCCGATCATCGACCAGCGCAGTCCGGCGTCGGCCAGTAGGTGGGCCTTGCGTTTGGCCTCCTGTACCCGGTTCTCCGCCATCATCGCCAACCCGAGGTCGGCGACACGGCGGACGTGGTCGGGCGGCCACGTCTTCGACACCGGCAACAACCGGACCTCATCGGGGTCGCGTCCGGCGGCCAGGCACGCATCAGCAATGCGTTGTTGCACGCGCGACAAGTTCTCGGCGAGCGTCATGCATGGGAGCTTCTCAGATCGGTGCAGTTCGGGGTAGGTGTGATTGCTCACAGTTCCACAACGGACGGCCGACGACCCCGGCCACCCCTGCTGCAGGCCCACCGTGGCTATGGCCAGCGCGCGGCGATCGAAGCGACCCCGACGGCTGCCACCAGGGCGAAGATCAGGCCCAGGCCGGCGTAGCGGGTGGTGACCTGTCTGCTCTCGGTGGCGTAGCCGACCGAGGAGCCGATGTCCTCGTAGACCTCCTTGAGCTCACCGGCGGTGGCGGCCCGGTAGGCCTTGCCGCCGGACACGTCGGCAACCCGTTGGAGTTCCTCGTATTCGACCGGCACCCTTTCGCGGCGACCGTTGATCTCGGTGTACCCGTTCTCGGTGCCGTAGGCGATCGTGTAGACGGGCACGTTCTGACGTTTGGAGTCCTCGGCGGCCACGATCGGGTCCCGTCCCACGGTGGTCTTGCCGTCCGAGAGCAGGACGATCCGGGCCGGGACGACCGCGTCGGGGTCGTCGGGGTCGGGTGGCACGGTGGCCAGTGAGGCCAGCGCGGCGTAGATCCCCTCACCGATCGCGGTGGCCCGGTCGAGTTGCAGGTCGTTGATCGATGCCAGCACCCGTCCGTGTTCGGTGGTCGGTTCGACCAGGGTGGTGGCGCTGCCGGCGAAGGCCACCAGGCCGACGTTGTACTGGTCGGGCAACGATTCGACGAAGGCCCGGGCCCCTTCCTGGGCGGCCGCCAACCGGTTCGGCTCGACGTCCTCGGCCTGCATCGACAGGGACACGTCGATCACCACGACGATGGTCGCCCGCTCCCGCGGCACCTTGACGTCCTGTTTCGGCATCGCGAAGGCGACGGTCAACGACACGAGGCTGAGCAGGGCGGACACCACCGCGACATGGCGCACCCAGCCACGCGGTTGGGGCAGCACCAGGGCCAGGGCGTTGTGCCTGCCCCTGCCCTTGCGGCGTCGATCCAGCAGAGCGATGTAGACCACCGCCAGGATCGGCACCAGCAGCAACAGCCAGAGCCGGTGCGGGGCCAGGAACTCGATGAACATCAGTTCCATCGCGCCGCCAAGGACAGTGCGCCGAGGGCCGCGATCACCGCGAACACAATCGCGAACCCGGCGAAGCGGTCGGTGATCTCGTGTTCCACTTTCTCGTACCCCACTTCGGATCCGATGTTGTCGTAGACCTCGCTGAGGTCGGAGGTGCTGCCGGCCGCGTACGCCTTGCCACCGGTGATCGAGGCGATCTCCTGCAGCAGTTTCTCGTCGGGCGGTACCCGGTGTCGTTCGCCGTCCAGGTCCACGAAGCCGTTCTCGGTGCCGTAAGCGATCGTGTACACCGGCACCCCGGCCTTCTCGACCGCGTGCGCGGCCTGGATCGGTGAGCGTCCGGCGGTGTTCTCACCATCACTCAGCAACACGATGGCTCCGGGGGCGGGCGCATTCGGGTTGTCCGGATCGCCCGGCACCTGCTCCAGGGTGCGCACCGCCAGGTACAGCACCTCACCGATGGCGGTCGAGTCCTGCAGGCCCACGTTCTGCATCACGGTGCGGATGCTGGCGTGGTTGGTGGTCGGCGGAATCACCTGGCCGGGGTTGCCCGACAGGGTCAGCAGCGCGACGTTGTACTTGTCCGGCAGGCCCTCGACGAACTTGACGATCGCCTCCTTCGCCGCGGCCAATCGATCCGGCGGCACGTCGGTCGCGGCCATCGACTGGGATACGTCCAGCACGACCACCACCGTGGCCCGTTCCCGGGGCACCTGCACCGGCGCATAGGGCTTGGTGAAGGCCACGGTCAACGAGATCAGGCTGAGCAGCGACACCGCGAAGGCCAGGTGTCGGCGCCACTGGCCCTGTTTCGGAACCACCCGACCCAGCACCGAGGTGTTGGTGAACCGCATCCCGCGCCGGTTCTTGCTGCGGCTGGCCCAGATGTAGCCGGCCACGAGCAGCGGAATCACCAGCAGCAACAGCAGCCGGTCGGGATGAGTCAGGCCGATCTCCATCAGCGGCTCACCCCCTGCGGCGGGGCGTGCAGCATCGAGGCGACGCGGCGGTAGGCCAGGACGAACCGGGCGATGTCCTGCACCCAGTCCCGGTCGGTGCGCAGTTGGATGTGTCCGGCGCCGGCGCGCCGCAGCGCGATCCGAATCCGTTCCCGCTGCGCGGCGGCAGCGGCGTCCATGCGTTGCCGGGCCCCGGCGTCGGCGGTGTTGACGTACCGCTCGAAGTCGGTCTCGGGGTCGCGGATCAGCATCTCGCCGACATCGGGGAACTCGATCTCGCGCCGGTCGACGACCTCGATCGCGATCACCTGGTTGCGCACCGAGAGTCGGCGGATCGCCCGCTCCCAGGCCGGTGGCACATTCGGGTCGAGTTCGTAATCGCCGGGTTCGAGGAAGTCCGACACCACCACCCGCAGCCCGCGCCGACGTTGCATCCGGGCCATTTCCTGGATGCCGGCATCCAGGGTGAGGTGCCCTTCGGCGTGGTCGGGCACGATCGGCTCGTTCAGCATGGTGCGCAGCAGACCGTAGAGGGCGGTGCGTCCCGAGCGGGCGGGCAGCCGGCGCACCCGATCGGGACGCATGATCATGCCGCCGAAGCGGTCACCCATCTTCTGGCTGAGAAAGCCGATGGTGGCGATCGCGGCGATGCCCAGGTCGCGTTTGGTGACCCCGGCGGTTCCCCAGTTCATCGACGGGGTGACGTCGAGCAGGGCCCACACCTCGAGCTCGCGGTCGGCCATCGTGTCGCGCACGTGCGGGACGGTGGTGCGCGCGGTCACCGCCCAGTCCATCTTGCGCACATCGTCCTCACCGACCTGGTAGGGACGGGCGTCGTTGTTGTCGGCGCCGGGGCCGGGCAGCAGGCCGAGGTGGTCGCCCTGCAGGAACCCCTCCAGGCGACGCACGATGGTCAACTCCAGCCTGCGCAGGGCCGCTTCGGGCGCGAGTTTGTGCAACGGCAGGGTCGCCCCGGTGGGCGGCCCGATGACCGATGCGAGGGCCCCTTGTGGTGCGGTGGGAGCTGCGAAGTCGGGCGAGCTCATGGATCAGTGGAAACCCGGCTGGTGTCGGTGCTGGGTCTGGCTGGCCTCACGCTGTTCGGCATTCCACACCGGGGTCGGCGGCGGCACCATCGCCACCACCCGCTCCACCACCTGGGCCGGGTCGATGTTGTCGGCGACGGCGTCGAAGCCGAGCACCAGGCGGTGCGCCATCACGTCCTTGGCGACCGCCTGCACATCGGTGGGCAGCACGTAGTCGCGTCCGTGGATCAGCGCCAGGGCCCGGGAGGCGGCCACCAGGCCGAGGGTGGCGCGGGGGCTGCAGCCGATCGAGATCACGTTGGTCAGGTCGGGCATCCCGAAGTCGGCCGGGGTGCGGGTCGCCAGCACCAGCCGCACGATGTACTCGGCCACCAGGTTGTGCACGAACACCGACGAGGCCTTCTGCTGCAGCGCCAGCACGGTGTCGTTGTCGAGGATCCGTCCGGCCTCGGGCGGACGCACGCTCATCCGGCGCAGAATCTCGAATTCCTCATTGCCGCGCGGGTAGGGCACGTCGACCTTGAGCAGGAAGCGGTCGCGCTGGGCCTCCGGCAGCGGGTACACACCCTCGGATTCCACCGGGTTCTGGGTGGCGATCACGATGAACGGTTCCGGTGCGGGGTAGGTGATACCGCCGATGGAGACCTGCTTCTCGGCCATCAGCTCCAGCATCGCCGACTGCACCTTGGCCGGGGCTCGGTTGATCTCGTCGGCGAGGACGAAGTTCACGAAGACCGGGCCCAGTTCGACGTCGAAGCCCTCCTGGGAGGCCTTGTAAATGCGAGTACCGACGATGTCGCTGGGCACCAGGTCGGGGGTGAACTGCACGCGGGAGAACTCCCCACCCACCACGGTCGCAAAGGAACGAACCGCCAGGGTCTTGGCCACGCCGGGGACACCTTCGAGCAAACAGTGTCCCTTCGCCAGCAGGGCAACCATCAGTTGCTCGACCATGTGCTCCTGGCCGACGATCACCCGCTGCACTTGGGCGATCGCTTCTCCCAGCAACTTGGCGGCTTGCTGGGTGTCCATGCTGGCCGTCGGTTGGGTGGTGCTCACTACGCATTACTCCTGGGTGTGCTGCGACGTTCGGACAAACGCCACGGGCCACGATACGCGACCGAAGAGGCGATCATGGCGCGCAAGTGTGATGAGATATATCCCGATGTCCGATCAAGCAGGCCCGTCCGACCCTCAGCCGGAGGCCTTTCCGCTGCTTCCGCAAGACCCCCCGTCGGTCGGTGGGTACTGGCTGGATGCCCGTTTGCACGCCCAGCCCTCGGGTGTTTCCTATCTGGCCCACGACGACATCGGGAACCCCCTGGTGGTCGTGTTGTTGTCGGAGGGTGCCGCCGGCGATGCCGCCGCCCGTGACCGGATGGCCGGGATGGTCAACCGGTTGCACATCGATCAGGTGGTCGCCCGTGGCGGCCAAGGCCAGGACACCGGACGCCTCGCGCGGCGCTATGTGCACGACAACGATGCCCCGGTCGAACCGTCCGAAGCCCCCAACGCCCCCTGGGTGGCGCTGGCCCACGACGGGACGACGAGCTCACCGCGGGTCGCCGAGGAGATTCTGACCGAGGTGACCATGGCCCTGCTGCCGCAGCAGGGCCGAGCCGCCGGGCCCGACTACCGGCATTACTGGATCGACCGGATCAACCCGGGCCGCTCCCGGATCTGGCCGCTGCCCTGGCCGGGCCGTCACGACCGGGCCGGCTGGGTGACCATCCTGGTGTCGTGGATCCTGATGCTGTTGTTGGCCGCGCTGGCGGTGCTGATCGCGATTCTGCTGTTCCGCAACGAACCGCCGCAGGCTCCGCCACCGCCGGTGGAACAGACCGGATCGCCGCCACCGCAATCCGGGTCACCCCCGCCGGATTCGTCCTCCCCCTCACCGGATTCGGCATCCCCGTCGCCGGAGTCGGGGTCACCCTCACCGGAGTCGGGGTCGCCGTCCCCCGACTCGGGATCACCCTCGCCGAGTGATTCGGGTTCCCCTTCGGCCAGCGAGTCGGGATCACCCACCCCCAGTGAGTCGGGTTCGCCGTCACCGTCGGAGGGTAGTCCGTCGGGATCGCCGAGCGAGTCGGCCGGCGGCGAGCCGTCACCGAGGTCACGACTGTGAGCGGCTCGGCCCCCGTCCGGATGATCGCCAGCGACTTGGACGGCACCTTCCTGGACCCGACCGGTGCGGTCTCCCCGCTGAACCGTGAGGCGGTGCGCGCGGCGGCCGAGGCCGGCCTGCATGTGGTGTTCGCCACCGGCCGGCCACCGTCGTGGTTGTCGGTGTTGGAAGAACTCGATCTGGCCCACACGGTCGTGGTGGCCTCCAACGGGGCGCTGTTGTACGACATCGCCACCCGCCAGGTTCTGCAGCAGCATGCGATGTCGAACGAGGTGGTCCTGGATCTGGCCGAGCGGCTGCGGGCCGCCCTGCCCGGGGTGGTCTTCGGGATTCAGCAGAACGACCGTTTCGGCCACGAACCGGGGTACTTCGAGGGTGTGTCGCTGACCTCGGTGCCCGATTCGGTCGACCGGGCCACGGTGTCGCGTTTCCTGTCCGGCCTCGTCGAGGGTGAACTGTCCGAACTGGTGACGGCCGGGGAGTTCGTCAAGGTACTGGTCAAACACCCCACCGCCACCGCGGCCGAGATGGCCGAGGTGGTCGAACAGGTGGCCGGCGGCGAGGTGACCGCGACCTACTCGATGGGTGGTGCCACCGGGCTGCTCGAGCTCAGTGCCCCCGGTATTTCGAAGGCCACCACCCTGGCGACCTACGCCGAGAGTCTCGGCATCGACTCGGCCGAGGTGGCCGCCTTCGGGGACATGCCGAACGACCTGGCGATGCTGCACTGGGCCGGTCGTCCGCATCTGATGGCCGACCACGACCCGACGATGACCGAACTGGGATTCCCGGTGATCGGCAGCAATGCCGACGATGCAGTGGGACGGACCATTCTCAGCTGGCTGCCATGAGACCCCCGGCTCGATTCCGGTCTCCGGTGCGGGTCGTCTTCTGGTCCTTCCTCGCAGCGATCGCGATCGGCACGGTGTTGCTGTCGCTGCCGGTGGCCTCCGCCCCGGGACGACACACCTCGGTCGTGGACGCCGCCTTCACCTCGGTGTCGGCCACCTGCGTCACCGGCCTGATCACCGTCGACACCGCGACCCAATGGTCTCTGTTCGGCAAGATCGTCATTCTCGCCCTGATCCAGGTCGGCGGGTTCGGGGTGATGACCCTGGCCACCCTGTTGACCATGGCGGTCACCGGACGACTCGGCTTGGGCAGCACCCTGGTCGCCCAATCGCAGGTGAAATCTGCCCTCGGCGCTGCCCGCAAGATGCCGCAACGCATCGCGATCGCGATGCTGCTGTCGGAGCTGGTGATCGCGGTGGTGTTGACGCTGCGCTTCGCGCTGGGCCACGGGCAGTCCTGGCCGTCGGCGATCTGGCACGGCATCTTCCACGCGGTATCGGCCTTCAACAACGCCGGCTTCGCGCTGTGGACCGACAACCTGATCGGTGTCGCCGCCGACGCCTGGATCATCTTTCCGCTGTGTGCGGCCGTGGTGGCCGGCGGCCTCGGATTTCCGGTCTACTTCGAGTTGATCCGCCGCGGCCGGCTGTTCCACCCGTCCCGGTGGTCGGTGCACGCCCGGCTGACCGTCGGCGGCACGATCGGCCTGCTGATCATCGGCACCGTGCTGTTCGGGGCCTACGAATGGAACAACCCCGCCACCCTCGGCCCGATGGACACCTGGGGCAAGCTCATCAACGCGGTCGCCGGCGGCGTTTTCCCCCGCACCGCCGGGTTCAACACCATCGACTACGCCCATGCCTCCGAGGGCACCTTCGCGCTGTACTACGTGCTGATGTTCATCGGCGGCGGCTCGGCCGGAACCGCCGGCGGCATCAAGATCTCCACCTTCCTGCTGCTCGCCTTCGTGATCTGGTCGGAGATCCGCGGCGAACCCCATGTGCACATCGGTCACCGCCGGATCGGCACCCCGACCATGCGTCAGGCCCTGACCGTCGCCCTGCTCGGCCTGGCACTGATCGCGGCCGGCACCGCGGTGTTGCTGGCGGTCACCGATCACGACCTGTCGATCGTGTTGTTCGAAACGATCTCCGCCTTCGGCACCGTGGGTGTGTCGGCGGGTATCACCGCCGGCCTGCCGGCGTCGGCGAAACTTACCCTGATGGTGATGATGTTCTGTGGCCGCATCGGGGCGATCACGGTGGCATCGGCCCTGGCGGTGCGGCGTCGCCACGATCAGTACGACCTGCCCGAAGAACGTCCGATTGTCGGTTAGGAGATCCCATGCGAGCACGCAGAAGCCGTCGCGCGTCCGGCACCATCTTGATCATCGGCCTGGGCCGATTCGGCACCTCGGTCGCCGAAACCCTGATCGAGATGGGCCACGAGGTGCTCGCGGTCGACGAGGACGAAACCCTGGTGCAGAAGTACGCCGATGATTTCACCCACACCATGCAGGTCGACGCCACCGACCCCGATGCCCTGGAACAGATCGGCGCCGGCCAGTTCGAGAAGGTCATCGTGGCGATCGGCACCGATGTCGAGGCGTCGATCATGACGGTGCTGGCCCTGTCGGAGGCGGGTGTGCCGAACATCTGGGCGAAAGCCATCTCGCGCAAACACGGCCAGATCCTGGAGCGGATCGGCGCCCATCACGTGGTGTACCCCGAACGCACGATGGGTGAGCGGGTGGCCCACACGGTGGCAGGCAACCTCTACGACTACTTCGAGTTGGAGGACGACTACGCCTTCGCGCGCACCCGGGCACCCGAGTTCACCTGGGGCCGTTCGCTGACCGACTCCGATGTGCGACGCAAATGCGATGTCACGGTGGTGGGTGTGAAACGGGACGGCGCTCCGGTGACCTACGCCAAGGCCGACACCATGATCGAGAAGGACGACCAGTTGATCGTCTCCGGTCGGCGCAGTGAGGTCGAGAAGTTCTGCCGGCTGCTGTGAGCGGGACTATGCAGCCATGAATGTGATCCCGATCACCAAGACTGGCTGCGAACGACGTTCATCGGGTTCCTAGCGTTCTCCCATGACCGAGAACCAGGCACCGCAAGACATCTACATGACCAATCTGGTCAACCGTGAACTGACCCCCGCCCAGCAGCAGATGGTCGACTACGCCAACGCGAATCCCGTGCCCTACACCGTGGAGGCCGTCCAGGAGGCCGCCAAGGCGGCGACCGGCCTGGACGAGAAAGGCCCCGACGACTACATCGAGCGCCTTCAGGTCTGGATCGACGTGGCCAATGAGGAATGCCGTACCCCGCTGGCCCGGATGTCGATGTTCGCCCTGTCCACCAAGTTCCTGGCCAATCGCCGCCGGGTCTACAACTTCCTGGAGCAGCACCCCGAGGTGTTGGAGATCGAGATCAAGAAGCCGGTCATGGTGATGGGCATGCCGCGCTCGGGCACCTCACATCTGGTGAACCTGCTCGCCGCCGACTCCCGCTTCCGCGCCGCCCCGATCTGGGAACTCGATCAGCCGGTGCCCGACCCCGGTCAGGGTGCCGGCCCCGACGGCATCGACCCGCGTTACAAGAACGGCGAGGTCTCCTGGCAGATGGCGGTCGCCGCGAACCCGATCCTGCCCGCCTGGCATCCGATGCAGCCGTACCGGATCGAGGAGGACATCGAGATCTTCGCCCAGGACTTCTCGGGCTACTACCCCGAGCACCTCTACCAGCATGCCGAGCAGTGGCGTGATTACTACCTGGCCCACGACCAGACCCCGCACTACGAGTACCTGAAGAAGGTCCTGCAGATCATGACCTACTTCCGTCCGCGGGATCAGTGGGTCACCAAGTACCCGGCCCACATCGAGAACATTCCGGCGCTGTTGAACGTCTTCCCCGACGCGATCCTGGTCGAGACCCACCGCGACCCGGTCGGGGCGGTGTTGTCGAACGCCAGCATGGCCACCTATATGGCCCCGATGTGGCAGACCGAGGTCGACCCGAAGCGTCACCTGGATTACTGGACCGGGGTGTGCTCCCGGTTGCTGCAGGCCGGGGTGCGGGATCGGCACCTGGCCGAGAACCAGGTGGTCGACATCGACTACAAGCCGTTCGTCGAGGACAACTGGTACGCGATCAACGAGGTGTACAAGAAGCTCGACCTGGAGGTGACCGACGAGGCCCGCCAGGAGATCCAGGCCTATATCGACTCCAACACCCAGGGCAGCGCCGGGCGAGTGCGCTACGACCTGCGTGGTGAGTTCGGGGTCGAACCCGAGGCCGTCCGGGAACACTTCGCCGACTACATGGCCGCCCACGACGTGCCGGTCGAGATCGTCTGACCCAACACAGACCCAAATCAACGTGTGACATCTTGTTCGACAGGTGAACAAGATGTCACACGTTGTTGGTTGTGGGGGTCAGCCGATTCCGGCGCGGATCAACCCGATACCGGCTGATCCGACGCCGATAACCAGCACGATCCCGCCCGCGGGAATCAGGTGGCGCAGGCTGTTGGGTTTGTGCGGGCTGTTGCCCACCACACTGAGGAAGAAGCCGGCCGGCATCAGGATGGCCGAGGCCAGTACCCCCAGCGACAGGGTCGCGAGGATGCCACCGACCCCGGCCTGGGCAAGCAGCAACATCACCACCAAACCGAGGATCACCAGCACCCCGGCGTGGGCGTGGCCGGCGCGGAAGTAGCCGCGTTGCAGGTCGTTGGCCGCAAAGGTGCGGTTCAGCACGCGCAGCAGGAAGCCGCCACCGAAGGCGATACTGATCACCGTCAGCAGTACCACTCCGGCCACGATGGTGTGGATGTTGCTCATGTCTGATTCCGTTCGTCGAGGTGGGCTCTGTTCATGACATTCCTTGTCGTTCTCGGCCGAGATTCTCGGGGCAGGGTGAACGAGCCGGACCTGTGCCGATCCGGATCGCGATCATCGGGTTGGGTGGGTTCGGGTTGCTACGTGTCTTCCTCCGCGCCGGTCAGGAGCACACCGGCGCGACGTGCGATTTCGGAGAAGTCGGTCAGTCCGAGCAGCCCCCGGATCTGTGAACGGGCCAGATTTCCGGTCAGTTCGAGGGTGGCCAGACCGTGCATCAACGACCAGGCGGCTATGACCAGGGCGGCCGCATCCTCGGTGCCGCTGTGCGGGGCCATGGCTGCCACGCCCGCGCGAAGCTCACCGAATGCCTCGTCCGCGGCTTGGGCGAGGGTGGGGTCGTCCGGGTCGGTGAGGGTCGGTTCGAACATCACCGCGAAGTGCGCCGGATACTCCGTCGCGAACTCGACATAGGCGACGCCGAGGTCCAGCAGCGGCGCACCGGCCTCGCGCAACACCACGAGCCGCTCGCGCAGCATTCGGAATCCTTCGACCGCGATCGCGCTCAGCAGGCCCGCGTTGGAACCGAAGTGGTGCCGCGGGGCGGTGTGGCTGACACCGAGGTCGGCCGCGATGGCCCGCAGGCTCAGTGCCCGGGGCCCGCTCTCGGCCACAACTTCCAGTGCTCGATCGAGCACTGCCCGCCGGAGATCTCCGTGGTGGTACTTGCCCATGGAAGTAACTATCCACTGTAAAGTTGCCACTGTAAAGACCGGACGCAAAACAACGTGTGACTTCTTGTTCGACTGACGCACAAGATGTCACACGTTGTTGGTCGTGCGGGGTGGGGCATGCGGGGCTCGAACCCGCGACCCAGGGATTATGAGTCCCCTGCTCTGACCGGCTGAGCTAATGCCCCGAGCATCGGCAGTCTAGCGAGCCTGTGCCTAGACTGTCGGACATGAAGCAGGTGGCGATCTTCGAATACGGCGGCCCCGAAGTACTCCAGGTGATCGAGGCCCCGGTGCCCGAGCCGGGCCCCGGCGAGGTGCTGGTCGAAATGATCGCCTCCGGCATCAACCCGGTCGACTACAAGATGCGCCAGGGCAAGTCGGTGTGGCTCGAGGGGTTCACCGACTTCCCCTTCGTTCCCGGACGCGAGGGCGCGGGTCGGATTACCGCCCTGGGTTCCGGTGTGAGCGACTTCGCCGTCGGCGACCTGGTGTTCGGTCACCCGGGCATGGCCCCCAAGGAGGGCTGCCACGCCGAGTACGCGGTCTTCGCCGCCGACCGGATCGCCCATGCGCCCGAGGACGTGGATCCGATCATCCTGGGTGGCACCCCGATGGCCGCCCTGACCGCATGGACGGCGGTGCACACGTACGGCCGGGTGCAGTCCGGTGACCGGGTGCTGATTCACGGCGCCGGTGGCGGGGTGGGCCAATGGGTCGTCCAGTGGTGCGTGCTGGCCGGGGCCACGGTCTTCGGCAGTGCCTCCACCAGGCACCGGGAGAGGCTGACCGAATTGGGGGCCGAGCACCTCGACTACACCGCCGGTGACGTCTTCGCCGCGATGGGTGAGCCGGCCGATGTGGTCATCGACCTCGTCTACTTCGACACCTTCGAACCGTCCTTGGACCACGTGGCCGAGGGCGGCCGGATCATCGCGGTGCCGTCCCTGGCCGACCTCTCCCCCGCCGAGGAACGCGGTATCGAGGCCCACATCGCGATCATGGAATCCGACCCCGAGGTGCTGGCCCGGGTGGGCCGCGACCTGTCCGCCGGGCGGGTGTCGACCAAGGTGGCGCAGGTGTTCGCGATGGAAGACCTGGCCGAGGCGCATCGGATCCTGGAGACCGGGCATGCGCCCGGCAAGCTGGTGCTGGACCTGCGCCGTTAGGGTCGGGCCAGTTTCTCGGCCACTTCGTCCAGCCACCCGGCCAGATCTGCCGGTGAGGTGACCACCACGTCGGCGCGAGCAGCAAGCGCCTGCTGTTCCTGGCTGACCACGGCCACCTTCACCCCGGGCACACCCTCGGCGGCAAGTTCGTCGACAGCGGCGAAGGCCGCGACATCCCCCAGGTCGTCACCGCAGAAGATCACCGCCCGGGCCTCCCGCTCGGCGACCAGTGCCCGCAGCGCCTGCCCCTTGTCCATCCCGGTGGCGCGCACTTCGAAGACCAGCCGGCCGGGCTCGACGGTCAGGCCGCGCTGCTCGGCGATCCGGCGCACCGCATCCCGGTAGCGGTCCATCGTGTCCTGGGGACGTTCGGCATTGCGGAAATGCAGCGCGATGGCGCGTCCCTTGTCCTCCAGCATCACGCCCTCGTCAGCGATCAACTCGGCCATGGCGTCCTTGGCCTCGATGACCTCGCGGGGTATGGGCGGGTCGAGGTATTCGCCGGTGGCCGCATCCCAGCGCTCCACCCCGTACTGGCCCAACACGATGAGGTCTTCCAGACCCTCGACCCCCTCGAACCCGCCGAGCCGCACAGCGGTACGGGTGGGACGACCGGTGATCACCGCCACCGTGCCCACCAACCGGCCCATCCGGGCCAACGCGGCCCGAGCCGTCGGATCGACCACGGCCTGTTCGGGATCGGGCACGATCGGCGCCAAAGTACCGTCGAAATCCACCGCGACCAGTCCCCGCTCGGGGGCGGCAACCAGTGCCGAGAGGCCGTCGGAACCGGGGGTCACATCGGTCATGACAGCAGTCTCCCACGTCACCCTGCCCGGGCGAATCCAGCCCGATCGACTATCGTCAGGGCATGGGCACAGATAAAGCTTCGTTCGTAGTCGTTGCCAATCGTCTGCCTGTCGACCGGGTCGAACTACCCGACGGATCGGTGTCGTGGCGAACCTCCCCGGGTGGACTGGTCACCGCGCTCGAACCGGTCATGCGCGCACACGAGGGCGCCTGGGTGGGTTGGCACGGTGCCCCCGACGAAGAACTCGAACCCTTCGTCGAAGACGGCATCCACCTGGTGCCGGTGCCCCTGTCGGAACAGGAAGTCGCCGAGTACTACGAGGGCTTCTCCAACGCGACCCTGTGGCCGCTGTACCACGACGTGGTCGCCCCGCCGGAATTCCACCGGGAATGGTGGGACGCCTACGTCTCGGTGAACCGGCGCTTCGCCGAGCGGGCCGCTGCGGTCGCCGACGACGGTGCCACGGTGTGGGTGCAGGACTACCAATTGCAGCTCGTACCCCAGCTTTTGCGCGAGGCCCGGCCCGATCTGAAGATCGGCTTCTTCCTGCACATCCCGTTCCCGCCCACGGAGTTGTTCCACCAGTTGCCGTGGCGCTCCGAGATCATCAAGGGCCTGCTCGGTGCGGACCTGATCGGTTTCCAGGTGCCAGGTGGAGCGCAGAACTTCGTCCGTCTGGTGCGCCAGCGACTGCGGATGGAGACCAAGGGCGACCGGGTGACCCTGCCGAACGGACGCGTGGCGACCGCGCGGGCCTACCCCATTTCGATCGACGCGAAGGCCTTCCACGAACTGGCCCACCGCCCCGATGTCCAAGAGCGTTCCAAGGAGATCCGCTCCGACCTGGGCAACCCCAAGACGCTGTTCCTCGGTGTCGACCGCCTCGACTACACCAAGGGCCTGAAACAGCGCCTCCGAGCCTTCGGGGAGCTGGTCGCCGAGGGCCGGATCGACCCGGAGGAAGCGGTCTTCCTGCAGGTCGCCACCCCGTCACGGGAACGGGTCGACCAATACAAGATGCTGCGCGACGAGATCGACCAGTTGGTCGGACGGATCAACGGTGACCTGGGCACGATCGGCAATCCGCCGATCACCTACCTGCACGCGTCCTTCCCCCGCGAGGAGATGGCCGCGATGTACGCCGCGGCCGATGTCATGGTCGTCACTCCCCTGCGCGACGGCATGAACCTGGTCGCCAAGGAGTACGTCGCCTGCCGCAGCGGCAACCACGGCGCGCTGGTGCTCAGCGAGTTCGCCGGGGCGGCCAAGGAGATGCGACAGGCCTACCAGGTGAACCCGTACGACATCAACGGACTGAAGGCCACCATGGAGTTGGCTCATCACGACGCCGGCTCCAACAAGGCCCGCCGGATGCGAGCCCTGCGCAAGACCGTCTTCGAGCGCGACATCGACCGGTGGGCCAGTTCCTTCCTCAACGATCTGGACGAGGTCGGTAAGGCCCGCGATGGGGCTGTTTGACCGCCGCAAACTCCCCACGGAGGTCGCCGCGCAGATCCGCACCACGACCACGGATCGGGTGCTGTCGTGGGCGCACGGCTTCGACAGCGACGAGGTGTGGCTGATCGGCCTGATCGATCGGATGCTGGTCGGCGGCCCCGGCCGTTGGGAAGAGATCGGATGGCACCGGATCGCCCGCGGCAGTTGGGATCGCGAAACCGATCAGATGCGGTGGACCTCCTACGACCGCACGCGCCGCCGAATCACCCTCGACGACGCCGGCGACTTCCCCGAGTTCTTCCGGGAGCGGATCAACGCCTCGATCGTGCTGCAGCACGCGGCGAAGGTGCCGGGCGACCCCGGCGACGGCCTGGTGATCGCCGCCCGGCGTCCGCTGACCGGTGGTGAGGTCGAATGGCACGTCACCCTCGGCCGCGGCACGACCTGGCAGACCCCCGGGGCACGCGAAACCGGTGAGGTCATCCTCGCCCGACTCCGCAACGAGTACGAACGAGGCTGACCCCACCGGCTACGGAACGGGGTGCTGGGGCGTTACTCGGCCTTGAAGGCCTCCCCGAGCAGCACCACCGAGTCGATCGAGGTGACCACCCCGTGCACGTTGTCCTGCCAGGCGACGAACTCGCCTGCCGCGCCCAGGGACACCGCCGGGACGGTTTCGTTGTAGCGCTTCTGGATCTTCTCCAGCACCGCCTTCTGATCCTCGGGCGTGATGGCCTGCTGCAGTTCCAGCACCAGGGCGTCCATCTCCTCGTCGGAGTACTGGCCCGGGTTGCCGCCCGCGGAGTGGAAGGACTCGTACATCTCGGGCAGCACACCACCGTCGGGCACCCCGAAGCTCCAGATCGCGGTGTCGAAGTCACCGCTCACGAAGATGTCCTGCACCAGGTCGCTGATCGAGGGCGAGTACTTGAACTCGACGGTGAAACCGACCGCTTCCAGTTGCGCCTTCAGCGCCAGGGCGGCGTTCTCGCTGGTCTTGGCCACCCCGGAGAACCGCACCACACCACTGTGCCCGTCGGCCTTGGCCTCCTCGAGCAGCTTGCGAGCCGCGTCCGGGTCATGAGGCAGGGGCTCGGTGTCCAGATGCCACTGAGACATCTCGGGGAACATCGCCGTGGTGTGGATGCCCTTACCCTCGTCCACCCGGTCACCGAAGAAGTTCGGGTCGATGGCCTGGGCGATCGCCTTGCGCACCCGCACGTCGGCGGTATTGGAGCCCTCGCGGTGGTTCAACAGCAGTAGTCGGCCGAGGCTGGAGACCTCCATGAACCCGACAGCCCCGTTCTCGATGGCGTCGGTGACAATCTTCGCCTCCCGCAGGTAGGCCATGTCCGTCTGGCCGTTCTTGAAGGTGTCGTATCGGCCCGACTCGTCGGTCAGGTGGAAGAACCGCAGGGATTCCAGGTGCGGCTTGCCCTTCCAGTAGTCGTCGCGGCGCTTGAGCACCAGTTCTTCCTGCGGGGCGAACCTCTCCAAGGTGAACGGGCCGGCCCCGATCGGGGTGAAGTCCTCACCCTGGTCGGAGGATTTGGCCACGATCATGCCCGGTGCGGTTGCCAGCAGGTAGCCGAAGCCCGACCACGGACGTTGCAGGGTGAAGGTCACCTCCAACGGCCCGGTTGCCTCGGTGGAGGCGACCGAGGCCTGCCACACCGCGCTTTGCCCACCCTTGTTGGTGACGTAGCGGTTGATGCTCCACACCACGGCCTCGGCGTCCAGTGGGGTGCCGTCGCTGAAGGTCACGCCCTCGCGCAGCTTCAGCACATAGGTCTTGTCATCGGTGGTCTCGAAGGACTCGGCCAACCAGGGCTCGTACTCGAGGGTCTCGTCGTTGTGGCGCAGCAACACGTCGTAGACCGCGGCCATTTCGATGCCGCCGCTGGACCCGGTGTTGATGGTCTTGACCGGATCGAGGCTGCGGGCCTCCGAGTAGGTGGCGAAGGTCAGTTGCCCACCCTCGGTCGGCTCACCGGGAGCATCCTGCTCGCCGATCATCCCGTTGCGGAACACCGAATCGGTGTTGCCGCCGGGCTCCTCGGTGGGGGCTTCCTCACCCGGACGGGCGCACCCGCTGAGCACCAGGCCGAGCCCAAGGAATCCGGCGGTCAGTTTCATCGCCATCGCGGCGAAATGAGTTCTTTTCACGCGCGCAGTGTGCGCGCATGTCATGCCCCATGGTCAAGCGCAAGACTCAAGCAGCGGGAGTGCCGCACCGATGGGGTGAGCCCGTCCGACGTGCCGGGGCTCCTCCCACCGGTGCGGGTCAGGTGTTCACTCGGCCTTGAACGCCTCTCCGAGCAGCACCACCGAGTCGACCGAAGGCATCACGCCGTGCACGTTCTTCTGCCAGGCGACGTACTCGGGGGTGGCCCCCAATGAGATGGACGGGACGGTTTCGTTGTAGCGCTTCTGGATCTTCTCCAGCACCGCCTTCTGCGCGTCGTGGTCGGGCGCTTCCATCAGCTCGATCACCAGCTTGTCCATCTCTTCGTCGGCATAGGCGTTGGGGCCACCACCCTTGGAGTGGAAGGACTCGTACATCTCGGGCAACACACCCCCGTCGGGCACCCCGAAGCTCCAGGTCACGGTGTCGAAGTCGCCGCTGACATACATCGTCTGCACCAGGTCGCTGACCGACGGGGCGTTCTCGATCTTGACCTCCAGACCCACGGCCTCCCACTGCGCTTTCAGCGCCAACCCTTGCGCCTCACCGGCATTGGCGATACCGAGGAAGCGCACGGTGCCGGGGTGTCCGTCGGCCTTGGCCTCCTCGACCAGCTTCTTGGCCTGCTCGGGGTCGTGCGGCAGCGGCTCGGTGTCGAGCGCCCACTCCGATTCCTTCGGGAACATCGCCAGGGTCGGCATGCCTTCGCCCTCGAACTCCCGATCGGCGATCAACTGCGGATCCAGGGCCATCGACATCGCCTGGCGAATCCGCACGTCGGCGGTGTTGGACCCTTCGCGGTGGTTCACCAGCACCAGCCGCCCGAGGCTGGAGACCTCCATGAATCCGGGGTACCCGGCCTTCAGGGCGTCAACCACCACGTGGGGTTCGCGCAGATAAGCGATGTCGGACTGACCGCTGGTCATCGTCTCGTAGCGGCCGGTGGGGCTGGTGATGCTGAAGAACCGCAGCTTCTCCAAGTGCGGTGTGCCCTTCCAGTAGTCGTCGCGGCGCTTGAGCACCAGTTCCTCCCCCGGGGCGTACCTCTCCAGGGTGAACGGGCCGGCGCCGGTCGGCGTGAACTCCTCGCCGGCGCCATCGGAAGACTTGGCCACGATCATGCCCGGCGCGGTTGCCAGCAGGTAGCCGAAGCCGGTCCAGGGACGGGTCAGGGTGAAGGTGACTTCCAGGTCGCCGGTGGCCTCGAACTTCTCGACCGCCAACATCCACACCGCGGTCTGGCCGCCCTTGTTGGTGATGTAGCGGTTGATGCTCCACACCACCGCTTCGGCATTCAGCGGGGTGCCGTCGCTGAAGGTCACGCCCTCGCGCAGCTTCAGCACATAGGTCTTGTCATCGGTGGTCTCGAAGGACTCGGCCAACCAGGGCTCGTACTCGAGGGTCTCCTCGTTGTGGCGCAACAGCACGTCGTAGACCGCAGCCATCTCGGTACCCCCGGTCGAGCCGGTGTTGATCGTCTTGGCCGGGTCGAGGCTGCGGGCCTCGGAGTAGGCGGCGAAGCTCAGGGTGCCGCCCTCGGTGGGCTCACCGGGAGCATCCTGCTCGCCGATCATCCCGTTGCGGAACATCGATTCGCTCTGGTTGTCCGTGCCCGGCTTGTCGGGGTCGGTGTCGGGGCGGGCGCAGCCGCTGAGCGCCAGGGCCAGGCCGAGCAGCCCGGCGGTCGCTTTCATCGCCAGTGCGGCGGAAAATGGTTTCTGAAACACACCGGCAGTGTGAAGCGTCGCCTATCGCGGCACAACCAGTCTTTCCACTCAGCAACATCCGCTTGCCCACGATGTCGAAAAGGTTTACCCCTGATCGGGATCGTTGCTGCCGGGCACCGGGCCGGGAGCCCTAGTCTGGCGAAACCCAACGGCAAGCGCGGAGTACTCGATGATCACGCCCTTCGATGATTTTCCGATTCACCAGACCCCGGCCCCGGTGACCGAACCTGGCACCAGCGACCCGAACTTCTACGACCGGTTCTATTTCGGTGGCCACGACGCCTCCGGCACGGTGCTGTTCGCGGCGGCGATGGGGCTGTATCCGAACCGCAATGTGATGGACGCGGCCTTCTCGGTGGTGATCGACGGGGTGCAGCATTGCGTGTTCGCCTCCGGACGGCTGCCGCGCGACCGCAGTACGTCCCTCGGCCCGATCACGGTGCAGATCGACGAACCCCTGCGGGTGGTGCGGCTGCTGATCGACGACGCCGAGTCCGGGATCGAGGCCGAGCTGACCTTCCGGGCCAGGACGGCTGCTCTGGCCGAACCCCGGCAGACCAGCAGCCGCGAGGGCGTGTTGACGATGGATTACACCCGAATGGCGCAGTGGGGCCGTTGGTCGGGCCGGATCAGCGTCGGTGAGCACACCCTCGAGGTCTCGGACGACCGGGTGGTGGGGGTGCGCGACCGCTCCTGGGGCGTGCGGCCGCTCGGCGACAGGACGCCGACAAATCTGCCGGCGCGCACCCCGCAAGTGTTCTGGCTGTGGGCGCCGCTGCATTTCGACGATGTCTGCACCCACCTGGCCGCCTTCGAACTCTCGAACGGCTTCCGGTGGTTGGAGCAGGCGGTGTTGGTGCCGCTGTTGGACGACCCGGCCTCCTCCCCCACCTGGGGTACGTCGGTGCCGGCCCCGCAGCCGGTGCGCAATGTGGTGCACGACCTGCGGTGGCGTCCCGGTACCCGCGAGATCGAGGCCGCCACGATCACCTTCGACAGTGCCGATGGGCCACAGCGGATGGAGTTCACCCCGGTGGCGACCTTTCTACAGATGGGCATTGGTTACGGTCACCCGCACTGGTTGCACGGCCGGGCGCACGGCGACCTGCAGGTGGGCCGCGAAACCCATGTGCTGACCGAGGTCGACCGGGAACGATACGAGAACGTGCACGTCCAAACCGTCTGTCGGGTCACCTGGGGTGACCGCGAGGGGGTCGGGCTCCTGGAGCAGTTGGTGATCGGTGATCACGAACCGTCCGGTCTGAGCGGCATGTACGACGGTTGGCGGGGGTAGGCCCGCTCGCAGCCGCCTTCGCCCTCCACGGTTTCGTGGTGGGCCGAGGATGGGCTCCGGGTTGGGTAGCTTGTCATCCAGTTCACCGGATGAGGAGCTGAGGTGGCCGACGAGTCCCGCACCGTCCCCGAGTCGACGACCCGGCAGGCAGTGGGAGACCCGGGTGACTCCCGGTTCCGCACCCTGCCGACGTGGTTGCCGATTGTTGCCGCGGTGGTCTCAGGCTTGTTGCTCGCCTGGGCCTATGGGCTGACTCCCTGGTGGGGTGCGACCTGGCTGGCGCCGATTCCGCTACTTGCGGTGGTCGCATCCGTGCGGTGGCGTACGGCTGCCGGCTTGGGCGCGATCACCGGAGCGGTCGCGTCGGTGTCCTTGCTGCCGTATCTGATCGGGTTGAGCGGGCCGATCGATGCGCTGTCGATCTCGGCGCTGCGCGCGGCCCAGTGGGCGATCGTGGCGTTGGTCGCCCGGTTGGCCATCACCCGGCTGCCGGTGGTGTTGGCGATGTTCGTGGTGCCCGCCTTCCTGGCCGGTTTCGATGTCCTGATGACCATCGCTTCGCCGCACGGTTCGGCCGGGTCACCGGCCTACAGCCAAATGGACGCGCTGCCGGTGATCCAGGTGGCCGCTCTGGGCGGCACCGCGGGGGTGGTGTTCCTGCCGATGCTCTTCGCCAGTGCGGTCGCCTCGCTGCTGGCGCATCGACAGCGGACCCGGCGCGGAGTGATCGCACCAGGGTTGGTGTTGGTTCTCGCGCTCGGCTTCGGGGCCTGGCGGTTGGCCGGCCAGGTACCTGTCGACGGCGTCCCGGTGGCGCTGATCGCCGGCGATGAGTTCGACAACACCCCCGACGACTGGCGCCGGGTCTGGGCGGGCTACGAGTCGGCGATCACCGAGGCCACCGAAACCGAACCACAGATCATCGTGCTGCCCGAGAAGCTGTTCCAGGTCTCGAGCGAGGACGCTCAGGTGTTCCTGTCCCGTGCCGAGGAGTTGGCCGAGCAATACGGCGTGCATCTGGTGGTGGGTATCACCGAACTCGGCATCGAGGACCACAACCGGGCCTACCTGATCTCCCCCGGCGCCGACGCGATCCACTACGACAAGCGGCACATGATTCCCGGGTTCGAATCCCACTTCGACCGAGGCTCGACCAACCTGACCACCCGTTTGGACGGGATGGAGGCCGGGGTCGCGATCTGCAAGGACATGGACTTTCCGGGCACCATCCGCGGCTACGACGCAGCGGTGATGCTGGTACCGGCCTGGGACTTCGACGCCGACGCCTGGTTCCACTCCCGCATCGCGATGCTGCGCGGGGTCGAGAACGGCACGACCGTGGTGCGCAGTGCCCGCAACGGCCGGCTCACGGTGAGTGACTCGCGGGGCCGGGTCTTGGCCGAAGCTCCGTCCGGCACGCCACACCAGGTTCTTGCAGCACACATCCCGAACACGCCCCGGGCGACCACCCTCTACAGCCACATCGGCGACGGCTTCGGCTGGGCCTCGTTGCTCTTCGCGATCGGCGTCATCGGCTATGCCGCCTTCGGCCGCCGGACGGATCAGTAGCGCCGATTCCTCTTGCCTCGCTACCGAAGCTGCATGGATGAAAACGCACCCCAGAACCGGGAATCCCTTGCGTTCGTCTCCCAGAAATCGGTTTCCGGGTGCGTTTTCATCCATCGGTCTGCTCATGCCGGGCCGTGAGCGCTCGCCCACGTGATGCCCGGGCAAAGCTAAAGGCCTCTGACCGTCGGTGTTGCCCGTAGTCAGAGGCCTGTTTTCGTGGCTCCCCCGACTGGACTCGAACCAGTAACCCTTCGATTAACAGTCGAATGCTCTGCCAATTGAGCTACAGGGGATCGCTGTGCTGCGACCAGTAACTGTAGCGCAACCGCACCGAACTGCCCAATCGGTATCACGCGGCCAGGTACTCCCCCAGTTGGCTGGGGCACACCCCGCGCAACTCCTCCAGGGCTCGCTCCTCGATTCCGGCCACCTGCTTGGTACTGAGCCCCAGGGTTCGGGCGATCTCGACCCGGGAATGGGGCCGCCGACCGATGCCGAAACGCAGTTCCAGCACCCTTCGCGGCAGGCGTGCCAACCGATCGAGCATCGCGGTCACTTCTTCGGCCGGAAGGGCCATCTGCTCGGGTTCGACGGCGGAGTCGGCCAGTTCCGGTTCCAGGCCCAGCAGCGGGCCCGGTCGTTGCAGCCGGTCATGGATCCAATCACTGCTCTGCCCGGCCGCCTCGGCCAGATCGCCGGCGTCCACGGTGCGGCCGTACTCCTGAGTGAGGGAATCCTCCAGCCCGCGCAGCCGGTGCCATTCGCGCATCCAGCGCGCACCGCGCCCGACTTGGTGGGCACGGGCCCCGAAGACCGCCTCACGGATCCACTTGATCGCATAGGTGCCGAAACCGCCCCGGCGATGGTCGTAGCCGCGCACCGCCCGATCCAGCCCCAGCACTCCTTCCTGGAACTGGTCTTCGCGCTCGTCGCTGCGCCATTCCTGGGCCACCACCCACGACACCAGGGGCAGGTTCGCCAGGATCATCCGTTGGTGGGCGACCAGCCCACGGGCGATCAGAATCCGTCGCTCGGTCTCGTCCAACACCTCCGCAGAGGCATCCACCGCCAAGGTTCCGACCTCGATGGTGCGGGCCAGATGCGCTTCTTGCTCGGCGGTCAGCCGCGCGGACGGGTTGTCACAACACAGGTCGGCGAAGATGCGCCGGTCCAGATCTTCGTAGAGGTCCATGCCCTCAGCACACCCCGACGCCGAACGTCCGACAAGACCCCGCAACGAATCGGTGGATGACTCAACCGGACAACACCAATCTCTGTGGACGCCTCACAATCGTGCCCGCCCGCGGCACCCCTCAGATCAGGTCGGTGCTGGTGACCACGCTGCGTTGGACGAGTTCCTGGCGGCGGTTCTCCAGGCCCAGCAGCGTCGAGAACATCTGGTTGTACTCGGTTTGGTACTCCACCGGGTTGGTGCGCATCAGCTTCGATTTCAGGTCATCGATCTGCCGGGTGACGGTGAGCACCTGGAGGCTCGCGACATGCGCGGTGACGTAGGCCGCGTCCGGCTCCCGTAGCGGTGTTTCCACCCCCAAGGACGCCAGCAACCGCACCACCGTGGGGTCATCGACCACCGACCGCAGGGCCTGCACCCATTCGGGGCCGGCCGGGGTCGGTTCGGCCCGGGACACCGCCCGGAAGATCTCCCGGTACGCCGGGTGCCGGAAGTCCTGTTCGGTCAACCCCGACCATTCGGGGCCGAACAGGTCGGGACGGGTCACCAGCAGGTGGGCGGTACCGCGTTCCACACTGAGTTCGCGTTCGCCGGGGTCCGGCCACGGCACTCCGCTGCGTGGTGCCTCGGTGACCGGCTCGGCCGGACGTTCGGCCGGCTCGGGTCGTCGGCCGCGACCGGCGGCGCCATGCACCTCGCGGCGCACCTCGTCCAGATCCATGCCGAGCAGTTGGCTGAGTTCCCGGGCATAGCCGTCGACCATCGACCGGTCGCGGATGCTGGCAACCAACGGTGCGGCCTCCCGCAGAGCCGCCAGCCGGCCATCGACGCGGTCCAGGTCGTGGCGATCCAGCACGTTCTGCATCACGAACTTGTACAGCGGGATCCGGCGGGCCACCAGGTCGCGCACCCCCTCGTCACCGCGTTCCAGGCGCAGGTCGCACGGGTCCAGCCCGCTGGGTTCGACCGCCACATAGGTTTGGGCAATGAAGTGGTGGTCACCCCCGAAGACCTTCAGGGCCGCGGCCTGGCCGGCGGCATCGCCGTCGAAGGTGAAGATCACCTCACCGGCGAAGGCGTCACCACCCATCAGCCGTTGCAGCAACCGGGCGTGGTCATCGCCGAAGGCGGTGCCGCAACTGGCCACCGCGGTGGTCACCCCGGCCAGATGGGCGGCCATCACGTCGGTGTAGCCCTCCACCACCACGGCCTGGTGGCGTTTGCCGATGTTCTGCCGGGCCAGGTCGAGCCCGTAGAGCACGTGGGATTTGCGGTACACGGGGGTTTCGGGGGTGTTTAGGTACTTCGCCGGCATCCGGTCGTCGTCGAACAACCGGCGTGCCCCGAAACCGAGCACCGAGGAGCCGGCGTCGCGAATCGGCCACAACACCCGGCCCTGGAAGAAGTCCCAACCTCCCGAGCGGATCAGCCCCGCCCGGATCAACACCTCGTCGCTGAAACCACGCGACCGCAGCAACCTCGCCAGTTCCCGGCCGCCGCGGGGGGCGTAGCCGACCCCGAAGTGTTCGGCCGCAGCGCGGTTGAAGCCGCGGCTGTCCAGGAACTGTCGGGCGGTCAATCCGTCGGGACGGGCAAGTTGTTCGGCGAAGAACTCGGCGGCCTGTTTGTTGGCCTCGATGATTTGCTGACGCAGGCCCGGTTCGACCCGGGGGCCGCGCTCGTCGGTGTAGCGCAGTTGCACCCCGTACTTGTCGGCGAGATGTTCCACGACCTCGGTGAAGCTCAGGTTCTCCAGCTTCTCGAGGAAGGTGATCACGTCCCCGCCCTCACCGCAGCCGAAACAGTAGAACAGCCCGCGGCTGGGGGTGACCTGGAAGCTGGGGGTTTTCTCCTCGTGGAAGGGGCACAGGCCCTTCAGTGAACCGCCACCGGACTTGCGCAGCATCACCGTGGCGCCGACGACGTCCTCGATCCGGGCACGTTCGCGCACCAGCGCCACGTCCTCGTCCCGAATCCGTCCCGCCATGGTCGGTGAGTGTAGCGCTAGGGACGCAACGACCCGGCCCCGCGGGTGCCGACCGTGCTCGCGAACCGATCGGGGCTCATTCGCCCAGTTCGTCCATCGACTTGGGCAGCTTGTCGACGTCCCAGTTGAGCTCGCGCACCGCGGTGTCGAAGGCGTACCGGTCGGTCATCCCACCGATCCAGGTGACCGCTGCGCGCACCGCCTCGGGGGAATCCGGGTCGGCCTCGACCCGTCCGGGCAGTTTGTGCGGACGGGCGGCGTAGTGCTCGACCAGCCCGTGCAGCACCGCGATCACCGCGTGAGCCTGGGCGACCGAGGCCGGTCGGGTGTAGATCCGTTCGTAGTTGAAGGCCCGCAGGGCCGCCAGTGCCGCGGCATTGTCCGGGTCCATCCCGACCACCCCGGTACTGGTGGTGGAACGCACCACCGCGTGCACGAAGGTGCGGATCTGGTCGCGGCGGGTGCTGCCGCAGACCTCGGTGATCTCCGGCGGCAGGTCTGCGAGGTCGACGACGCCGGCGCGGTAGGCGTCCTCGAGGTCGTGGGCGACGTAGGCGATCCGGTCGGCCCAGGAGACGATCTCACCCTCCACGGTGCTCGGGGCCGGCCGCGACCAGGAGTGGTTGCGGATGCCGTCGAGGGTTTCGGCGCACAGGTTCAGCCCGGTGAGCACCACATCGGCACCCCAGGGGCCGTGGTCGTACCCCTCGGGGATGAAGGCGTCGAAGGCGTCCTCCGAGGCGTGGCCGCCGGGGCCGTGGCCGCAGTCGTGGCCGAGCGCGATCGCGTCGGCCAGGGTGACGTTGACCCCGAGCCCGCGGGCGATCGAGGTGGCCACCTGGGCAACCTCCATGGCGTGGGTGAGCCGGGTGCGCTGGTGGTCGGTGGGGTGCACCATCACCTGGGTCTTGCCGGCCAGTCGGCGGAAGGCGGTGGAGTGGATGATTCGGTCGCGGTCGCGTTCGAAGCAGGTGCGTTCGCTGTCGGGCTCCTCTTCGATCAGCCGGTTGCCGGCCCCCTTGGCCAAGGTGGCGCCGGGCAGCAGGATCAGGCGCTCGAGCTCTTCGCGTTCCTCACGGCTCTGGGGTTTGCGGGGGCCGATCGTGGCGGTGGAGTTGCGGTGGGCGCGCACCAACTCGCCGTGATCGTGGCCGGCCATCGTGTTCGCCCAGGCTTTGGCCCGGGGCATGAGTTCGCCGCTCAACCTGTCTTCCTCCTGCTCAACCGCCCGAGACGTCCGATTCTGCCGCCGACAGGTCCAGTCCCAGACCGCACCGGTCGTCCAACCATCCCTGGGGAACCACTACTCGATCACGCGGCGATCCCTGGCGTCCACGCGGCGCACCCAGGATTTCGGCCGGGAAGGCGACGTTTTGGTCAAACTTCGCCAACTGTTCATCCAGGTCGGCCAGTGATGACACCAAACCCAGCCCGCGGCGGATCTCCCCGCCGACCGGGAAACCCTTGAAGTACCAGGCCATGTGCTTGCGCAGGTCGGTCAGGCCGCGCTCCTCGCCCATCAACCCGGCCAACAGCACCGCATGCCGACGCACCATCGCGGCCACCTCGCCGAGGGTCGGCAGGGCGCGGTGTTCCCGGCCGGTGAAGGCCGCGGCCAGGTCGGCGAACAGCCAGGGACGGCCCAGGCAGCCGCGTCCGATCACCACCCCGGCACAACCGGTCTCGTCGACCATCCGCAGTGCATCGCCGGCCTCCCAGATGTCGCCGTTGCCGAGTACCGGAATGTCGACCGCCTCGACCAGCTCGGCGATAGCGGACCAGTCGGCCTGCCCCGAGTAGGCCTGGACGACCGTGCGACCGTGCAGCGCGATCGCGGCACAACCGGTGTCGGCGGCGATCCGGCCGGCATCCAGGTAGGTGAGGTGGTCGTCGTCGATGCCCATCCGGGTTTTCATCGTCACCGGCACCCCGTGGGCGTCCCCGGCCTCGACGGTGCGACGCAGGATCGCCTCGAGCAGATCGCGCTTCCACGGCAGCGCCCCGCCGCCGCCCTTGCGGGTCACCTTCGGCACCGGGCAGCCGAAGTTCAGGTCGACGTGTTGCACGCCGAAGTCGGTGCACAGGATGTGGGTGGCCTCGGCCATCGTGCCCGGGTCGACCCCGTACAACTGCACCGACCGGACGGTCTCGCCCGGATCGAACTCGAGCATCGAGATCGTCTTGCGGTCGCGTTCGACCAGGCCGCGGGAGGTGATCATCTCGCAGACGTACAGCCCGGCGCCCTGTTCGCGGCACAACTGCCGGTAGGCGGCGTTGGTGATGCCGGCCATCGGCGCCAGGATGACCGGAACGTCGACCTGCACCGCCCCCGGACGGGACGGCGCATCAAGAACCAGGGCTGAACTCACCGCGCCATTCTAGGGTGCCGGACAAGCCGGCCCGACCACGTGCAGCAGCCCACTACATGCGAAACGCCGGGCCCGGATCACTCCGGTACCCGGCGCTTGCGGCTGGGGTGGGTTCAGCAGCCGATCAGGCGGGTGGCGAGGTAGCCCTCGACCTGATCGAGCCCGATCCGCTCCTGGGTCATCGAGTCGCGTTCGCGGATGGTGACCGCATTGTCCTCGAGGGTGTCGAAGTCGACGGTGATGCAGTAGGGGGTGCCGATCTCGTCCTGGCGGCGGTAGCGGCGGCCGATCGCCTGGGCGTCGTCGAAGTCGACGTTCCAGTTCTGTCGCAGTTGGGCGGCCAGGTCCCGGGCCTTGGGTGACAGGTCGGCATTGCGCGACAGCGGCAGCACCGCGGCCTTGACCGGCGCGAGGCGGGGGTCGAGCTTCAGCACGGTGCGGGTGTCGACCCCGCCCTTGGTGTTGGGGGCCTCGTCCTCGGTGTAGGCCTCGATCATGAAGGCCATCAGCGAGCGGGTCAGACCGGCGGAGGGCTCGATCACGTACGGCACCCAGCGTTCACCGGCGGCCTGGTCGAAGTACGACAGGTCCTGCCCGGAGTGCTCGGCATGGGTGGACAGGTCGAAGTCGGTGCGGTTGGCGATGCCCTCGAGCTCACCGAACTCCGAACCGGCGAATCCGAAGCGGTACTCGATGTCGACGGTGCGCTTGGAGTAGTGCGACAGCTTCTCCTGCGGGTGCTCGTACAGCCGCAGGTTGTCGCGGTTCAGGCCCAGCCCGGTGTACCAGTCGAGGCGGGCATCGATCCAGTACTGGTGCCACTCCTCGTCGGTGCCGGGCTTGACGAAGAACTCGATCTCCATCTGCTCGAACTCGCGGGTGCGGAAGATGAAGTTGCCCGGGGTGATCTCGTTGCGGAACGACTTACCGGTCTGTGCGATGCCGAAGGGCGGCTTCTTGCGGGCGCTCTGCACCACATTGGCGAAGTTCACGAAGATGCCCTGTGCGGTTTCGGGGCGCAGGTAGTGCAGGCCGGACTCGTCCTCGACCGCACCGAGGTAGGTCTTCAGCAGACCGTTGAACATCCGCGGCTCGGACCAATCGCGGTTGCCGCAGTTGCTGCAGGCGATCAGGGCCAGATCGACCGAGTCGGGGTTGTCGATGCCCTTCTTCTCGGCGTACTCCTCCTGCAGGTGGTCGGCCCGGTAGCGGCGGTGGCAGTTCTTGCACTCCACCAGCGGGTCGACGAAGGCCTTGAGGTGGCCGGAGGCTTCCCACACCTTGGTGGGCAGGATCACCGAAGAGTCGAGGCCCACGATGTCCTCGCGGGCGGTGACCATCGCACGCCACCACTGACGCTTGATGTTCTCCTTCAACTCGACGCCGTACGGGCCGTAGTCCCAGGCGGAGCGGGTACCGCCGTAGATCTCGCCGCAGGGGAAGACGAAACCCCGCCGCTTGGCGAGGCTGATCACGTTGTCGAGCTTGCTGGTCGGTGCCACAACTCCCACTTTCTCACCACAGAACCGCACGCCCGGCTGGCGTCGGTCACACAAGCTCACAGGCTAGCCGATTATGGTGAGTGAGGTGAGCGACCACAGCCTGCATACCATTCACCGCTTTCGGGTGCCCGCCGACGACGTGGCGCCGTTGCGCGACGGGGTGGAGGCGCTGCTCGCCCACTGGCGAACCAACCCGGGCTGGCTCGACGGCGGTCTGACCCGCAATCTGGACGAGCCCGACCTGTGGTTGCTGTGGGCCCGCTGGGCCGATGTCGGGGCCTACCGCAGGATCGGTTTGGGCGGCCCGGCCAAGACGATGTGGTTGCCGGTGATGAAATGGGTGATCGACGAGCCGTCGGCATACCTCGCACCGGAGGCGCTGTGAGAAAGGACCATCCGATGCAACCGGCCACCCGCAATACCCCGCAACGCGCGGCGGTGCGCGATCTGCTGAGCGAGATCGCCGAGTTCCGAACCGCCCAACAAGTACACGACGAACTGCGCGGACGGGGTGTGAAGATCGGTCTGGCCACGGTGTATCGGCACCTGACCGCGCTGACCGAGGCCGGTGAACTCGACATGTTGCGCACCGCCGACGGGGAGACCTCCTATCGCAAGTGCTCCGACGGGCACCACCATCACCTGGTCTGCCGCAACTGCGGACACACCGTGGAGATCAGCGCCCCGGTGGTGGAACGCTGGGCGGCCGAACTCGCCACCACGCACGGATTCCATGACATCACCCACGAGCTCGAGGTGCACGGCCTGTGCAGCGACTGTGCTGCAGCCGAAGGCTGAGCACCGGAACATGCGTGCCGCAGCCGAAGGCTGAGCCTCAGAACATGCGTGCTGCAGCAGAAGGCTGAGCATCAGAACCTGCGCGCTGCAGGCTGAGCGCGGGTAAACACGCGCGTGGCGGCCGCAGGTCTCAGCGGTCGACGTGCGGCAGCGACCGCAGGCCCCGTTCCAGGTGCCATTGCGCGAAGGCCGCCACCAACCCGTCGGTTTCGCGCATCACCGCTTCATCGACATCGCGGGTGGCAGCCCAATCGCCCACCATCAGTTGCCCCAGCAGTTGCCAGGTGCGTGGCCGGGGGCGGGCCGAACCGGCCGGGCGGCAGTGCACACAGACCATGCCACCGGCGACCGGGGCGAACCACTCGTGCGGCCCGGGCCGCCCGCAGGTGGCGCACTGGTTCAACGCCGGCTCCCAACCGGCCAGCGCCAGGGCCCGCAACAGGTAGGAGGCCAGGATCATGGTCGCCGGCCGCGGCCCGTCGGTGGTGCCCTCCCCCAGCACCCGCAGCGCCCCCTGCAACAGGCGGAAGTGCGGGTGGGAGGGTTCGCGTTCCTCGGCCACCAGCCGATCGGTGGTCTCCAACATCACCTGGGCGGCGGTCCAGCGACCGTAGTCGTGGGCGATCCGTTCCCCGTACGGATGCAGGGACTCGGCCTGGGTGATCGTGTCGAGGTTACGGCCCTCGTAGAGCTGCAGGTCGACATGGCTGGCCGGTTCCAGCCGGGCCCCGAACTTCGACGAGGTGCGCCGCACTCCCTTGGCGACCGCCCGCACCTTGCCGTGGCGGCGGGTGAGCAGGGTGACGATCCGGTCGGCCTCCCCCAGTTTGTGGGTGCGCAGCACCAGCGCCTCGTCACGATAGGTGGGCACGACGTCACACCTAGGCGATGATCACCACCGGCACGATCATCGGCCGGCGACGGAAGGTGTTGCCCACCCAGCGACCGACCCGGCGGCGCATCACCTGTTGCAGGCGGTGCGGGTCGTCCACCCCTTCGGCCAGGGCGTCGAGGAGGGCCTGGGCGATCTCGTCGCGAATCTGGTCGAAGACCGA
Source organism: Pseudenemella bisphenolivorans (assembly GCF_051133435.1). NCBI lineage: Bacteria > Bacillati > Actinomycetota > Actinomycetes > Propionibacteriales > Propionibacteriaceae > Pseudenemella > Pseudenemella bisphenolivorans. The sequence continues at coordinate 56,918 of NZ_JBPGNY010000001.1, forward strand.
TTCGTCGACTCCGAATCCGCGGGCGTGGATGTCGGGCCCGGAGATCAGTTCCCGGCTCTGGGTGCTGACCACGGCGATCACCGAGACGAAACCTTCCTCACCGAGGATTCGCCGGTCGGTCAGCAGGGCTTCGGACACCGCACCGACCGAGGTGCCGTCGACGAAGATGTAGCCGGCATCGAGTTTGCCCACCAGTTCGGCCTTGCCGTCACGAAGATCGACCACGCCGCCGTCGGTGGTGACGATCGCGTTGTCGGCCGGCACCCCGGTGGCCACGGCCAGGTCGCGGTTGGCGATCAGGTGCCGGTATTCACCGTGGATCGGCATCACATTGCGGGGCTGGACGATGTTGTAGCAATACAGCAACTCCCCGGCCGAGGCGTGCCCCGACACGTGCACCAGCGCATTGCCCTGGTGGACGACCTTGGCGCCCAGGGTGATCAGCCCGTTGATCACCCGGAACACCGAGGTTTCGTTGCCCGGGATCAACGAGGAGGCCAGCACCACGGTGTCGCGTTCGGTCAGGTGCACCACCTGGTGCTGCCGGTTCGCCATCCGCGACAGCGCCGACAGCGGTTCGCCCTGGGAGCCGGTGGAGATGATGACAACCTCGTGGGCCGGGTGGTTGTCGAGGTCGTTGAGGTTGATCAGCACCCCGGGCGGCACCTGCAGGTAGCCCAGGTCGGCGGCGACCTTCATATTGCGCAGCATCGAGCGTCCGACATAGGCGACCTTGCGGCCCGAGCGCACCGCGGTGTCGAGCACCTGCTGCACCCGGTGCACGTGGGAGGCGAAGCAGGCCACCACGACGAGCCCCTCGGCCTGGGCGAAGACCCGGTCCAGGGCGGGCTGGATCTCCCGTTCACCGGTGGTGAAGCCGGGCACTTCGGCGTTGGTGGAGTCGACCATGAACAGGTCGACGCCCTGCTCGCCGAGGCGGGCGAAGGTGCGCAGGTCGGTGATCCGCCCGTCCAGGGGCAGTTGGTCCATCTTGAAGTCGCCGGTGTGCAGCACGATGCCGGCCTTGGTACCGATCGCCAGCGCGATCGCGTCCGGAATCGAATGGTTCACCGCGACGAACTCCAGGTCGAAGGGTCCGGCGGTGACCAGGTCACCGGCGCGCACCACCCGCAGGTCGTAACCCTTGATGCGGTGTTCGCGCAGCTTCTCGGCGACCAGGGCGAGGGTCAGTTCGGTGCCGTAGATCGGGATGTCGGCCCGGTGCCGCAGCAGGTAGGGCACCGCCCCGATGTGGTCCTCGTGCCCGTGGGTGAGGATCAGTGCTTCGATCTCATCCACCCGTGAGGTCACCAGGTCGAGGCTGGGCAGGATCAGATCGACGCCGGGATGGGCCTCTTCGGGGAACAACACCCCGCAGTCGACCAGCAACAAGCGCTCGTCGATCTCGAAGGAGGTCATATTGCGTCCCACGTCACCCAGCCCGCCCAGCGGAATGATCCGCAGGGTCCCGGGGCTCAGCGGTGGAGGAGTCTTCAGGCCAATGGTCACCAGTCGAGCCTAGTAGCATCGCTGCGGTGAGCACATCTGACGCGCCCCGCCCCGACTCGGTTCGGCTCGCCCTGCCCGCCGAGGCCGCCCAGATCGCCGGTATCCAGCGTGATGCCTGGCGCGAGTTGGGTGGTGAGTTGGCCGAAGCCCTGATGATGACCAAGGTGGACGAGGTGGCCGCGGCCTGGGAGCAGGCGATCATGCGTCCGCCGGACCCCCGCTGCCGGGTGCTGGTGGCGGTGGCCGCGGGGCCGCGCGAGCGAGTGGTCGGTTTCGCCACCACCCAGCCCGCCGACGATGAGGACGCCGACCCCAGCACCGATGCCCTGGTCGGTGAGTTCGCGATCAGCCCCCTGGCCCGCGGGCAGGGCCACGGCTCACGGTTGATGCATGCTGTGGTCGACACCCTGCGGGCCGACAAGTTCACCCGCGCGCTGTACTGGGTGGTGTCGGCCGACGACGCCCGCCGCAGTTTCTTCACCGACGCCGGGTGGGGTTATGACGGTGCGCATCGGGCGATCGGCCCGGACGACGAGAGCGTGCAACTCAAGCAGTTGCGGCTGCACTGTCTGATCTGAACAACCCGATTGATCTGAACAACCCGATTGATCTGAACAACCCGGTTGATCTGAACAACCCGGCTGATCCGATCACCCCGCCCCTCAGCGCCGCAGCGGCACCTCGGTGCCGGAGACCTGCACTTCGATCCCCCGCTCGGCCACGCCCAAGGCGTCGACCCGCAGGCCCATCGGCAGGGCCAGATCGATCTCACCCAGTCGCAGCCGCATCAGTTCCTCGGTGATCGCCCGGGGTACGTCCATACCGACGACGCGCAGATCCACGTCCTCGATTTTGAGCTTCTGGGCCTCGGCGTCGAGGACGGGTTTGCCGCTGGCCTCGACGTCGATCGTCTGGCCGAAGACTTCGAGGGTGTAGCGGATCTTGATCCGATCGGAGCCGGCGGCCGATACCTGACCGCCGTCGACCAGACGGCTGAGTTCGTCCCAGGAGAGCCTGCCGGTGGCGTTGAGCCGTTCGGCGACCAGTTCGGTGTAATCCTGCGAGGCGTTCACCCCGTGCAGGTCGACGTGCAGGTCGTCGACCCGGATACTGCGTTCCTGGTCACTGAGGGTGGCCTGTGCGGCGTTCATCTGCACGTGGTCGAACTTGCGTTGCCACAGTTGCCACAGGAAGGGCCAGCCCTGGATGTCGACCTCGGGTGGCACATCCATGCCCAGTTCTGATTGCACGCCGGTGGCGAACTCTTCCTCGACATAGTCGCGGGTGAGGTTGTCGCCGATCACGACCGCGCCCGACAGCAGCGCGATCAGGACGACGACGGCCACCAGGCAGCCGGATCCCTTGCGGCGTTCGCTCACGCAAGCCCCAGCAACTCGTCGATGCCCAGGGTCAGCCCCGGACGGTCGGGCACCGCCCGCACCGCGGTGAGCACGCCGGGCATGAAGGAGACCCGGTCGAGCGAGTCGTGCCGAATGGTGAGGGTCTCCCCCGGCGTGCCGAGCACGACCTCCTGGTGGGCGACCAGGCCGCGCACCCGGACGCTGTGCACGTGCACCCCGTCGATGGACGCCCCACGGGCACCGTCGACCTCGTGCTTGGTGGCGTCGGGGAAGGGCTCACAGCCTGCCTCGGCGCGCGCCGCTGCGACCCGCTGGGCGGTGGTGGTGGCGGTACCGGAGGGGGCGTCGGCCTTGTCGGGGTGATGCAGTTCGATGATCTCGACACTGTCGACGAAGCGGGCGGCCCGCTCGGCGAAGGCCATCATCAGCACCGCCCCGATGGAGAAGTTCGACGCGATCAGAATGCCGACCTCCGGCTTGTCGGCCAGCCGCCGACGCAGTTCGGCCAGCCGGTCGGCGTCGAAGCCGGTGGTGCCGACCACGGCGTGGATGCCGTTGTCGATGCACCAGCTGAGGTTGTCCATCACCGCATCGGGGTTGGTGAAATCCACCATCACCCGACAATCGGCAGCGGCCGATCGTTCGTCGCCGAGGTCCAGGGCGGCCCCCAGTTCCAGATCGGCCGCGCCCTCGATGGCCCGGCATACCTCTGCGCCCATCTTGCCCTTGGCGCCGAACACTCCCACAGTCACAGTCACGCCGGACAGTGTAGTGGGCTCCCGGTGGTGCCCGGCCCACAACGCAACAGCCGCCCGTCGCCACCGCACCAGAGTGCGGATGGGCAACCGGGCGGCTGCGGCACTGAACCGAACTGTGCCGAACAGCACTGGTTCAGCGCAAGGCGGGAATCACTCCTGCTCGGAGTCCTCGTCGTCCTCGATCACCGGGATCAGCGACAGCTTGCCGCGATCGTCGACCTCGGAGATCTCCACCTCGAGCTTCTGACCGACCGAGACCACGTCGTCGACGTTGTCGACGCGCTTGCCGCCGGCCAGGTCACGCAGCTTGGAGATGTGCAGCAGGCCGTCCTTGCCGGGCAGCAGCGAGACGAAGGCACCGAAGGTGGTCGTCTTCACGACGGTACCCAGGTAACGCTCGCCCTTCTCCGGCATGGTCGGGTTGGCGATCGCGTTGACCATCGCCCGGGCGGCCTCGGCGGCGGTGCCGTCGGAGGCGCCGATGTAGATCGTGCCGTCGTCCTCGACCGAGATGTTGGCGCCGGTGTCCTCCTGCATCTGGTTGATCACCTTGCCCTTGGGCCCGATCACCTCACCGATCTTGTCGACCGGAATCTTGACGGTGATGATCCGCGGGGCGTAGTCGCTCAGCTCGTCGGGGGTGTCGATGGCCTCGGCCATCACGTCGAGCAGGGCGTAGCGGGCCTCGCGGGCCTGCAGCATGGCCTTGGCCAGTTCCTCGGCCGGGATGCCGTCGAGCTTGGTGTCGAGCTGCAGGGCGGTGACGAACTGACGGGTGCCGGCGACCTTGAAGTCCATGTCACCCAGCGCGTCCTCGGCGCCGAGGATGTCGGTCAGGGCCAGGTACTTGGCCTCGCCGTCGACCTCTTCGCTCATCAGGCCCATCGCGATACCGGCCACCGGGGCGCGCAGCGGCACACCGGCGTTCAGCAGCGCCAGGGTCGAGGCGCAGACCGAGCCCATCGAGGTCGACCCGTTGGAGCCGAGGGCCTCCGAGACCTGACGGATCGCGTAGGGGAACTCGGAGCGGTCGGGCAGCACCGGCACCAGGGCGCGTTCGGCCAGGGCACCGTGGCCGACCTCGCGGCGCTTGGGCGAACCCACCCGGCCGGTTTCACCGGTGGAGTAGGGCGGGAAGTTGTAGTTGTGCATGTAGCGCTTGCTGGTCTCGGGGCCCAGCACGTCGAGCTTCTGCTCCATCTCGAGCATGTTCAAGGTGGTGACACCCATGATCTGGGTCTCGCCGCGCTGGAACAGCGCCGAACCGTGCACCCGCGGGATCACGCCGACCTCGGCCGACAGCGTGCGGATGTCACGCGGGCCACGGCCGTCGATACGGACCCCTTCGGTGAGGGTGCGGTGCCGCACGATCTTCTTGGTGATCGCCTTGAAGGCGGCCGACAGTTCCTTCTCGCGGCCCTCGAACTCCTCGGCCAGTTCCTCGGTGATCCGAATCCGCAGGTCGTGGGAGGCGTCGTCGCGCTCCTGCTTGCCGGGGATCTGCATGATCTTCGACAGCTCGTCCTCGGCCTTGGCAGCGACCGCGTCGTAGGCGTCCTGCTCGTAGTCGTGGAAGACCGGGAAGGGGTAGGTGTCCTTCGGCATCTTGGCGGCCAGTTCGGCCTGGGCATCGCACAGAGCCTTGATGAACGGCTTGGACGCCTCCAGGCCTTCGCTGACGACCTCTTCGGTCGGCGCGGTGCGGCCGGCCTTGATCAGGTCCCAGGTCTGCTCGGTCGACTCGGCCTCGACCATCATGATCGCGACGTCGCCGTCGGCCAGCACCCGGCCGGCCACGACCATGTCGAAGGTCGCGTCCTCGAGCTGCTCCACGGTCGGGAAGGCAACCCACTGATCGTCGATCAGCGCGATGCGCACGCCGCCGATCGGGCCGGAGAACGGCAGGCCGGCGAGCTGGGTGGACATCGAGGCGGCGTTGATCGCCACCACGTCGTAGAGCACGTTGGGGTTCAGCGCCATCACGGTGACGATGACCTGGACCTCATTGCGCAGGCCCTTGACGAAGGACGGACGCAGCGGACGGTCGATCAGCCGGCAGGTGAGGATCGCACCTTCGGACGGGCGGCCCTCGCGACGGAAGAAGGAGCCGGGGATCCGGCCCGCGGCGTACATCCGCTCCTCGACGTCGACGGTCAGCGGGAAGAAGTCGATCGCATCCCGCGGGGTCTTCTGGGCGGTGGTGGTCGACAACAACATCGTGTCGTCGTCGAAGTAGACCACGGCGGAGCCGTCGGCCTGCTTGGCCAACTGGCCGGATTCGAAACGGACGGTGTGCTTGCCGAACTTGCCGTTGTCGAGAACGGCTTCGGTGAATTCAGGTCCCTCCACGGGATTCCTTCCTGACATGGCGTGTGTCCGGAACGTGGTGATCCTGTATGAGACCGGTCTTCGATCGAGGCCCACGGGCGCTTGGTCCCGTGAACCACTACCGAGGACCGAGATCTGCATCAGGCAGACGTACCGGCACACGCGGTGGTGGGTAGTGCTATTCGGTTATATCAAGCAACGCTGACACCCCGGTGAACGAATGCGTTCCCGGGGTGTCAGCCATGCCGGTTTGCGGCGATGAGAATCAGCGACGCAGACCCAGCCGAGCAATCAGCGAGCGGTAGTGCTCGATGTCGTTCTTGGCCACGTAGTTGAGCAGTCGACGACGCTGACCGACCATCAACATCAGGCCGCGACGCGAGTGATGGTCACCCTTGTGCTCCTTGAGATGTTCGGTCAGGTGCGAGATCCGCTTGGTGAGCAGCGCGATCTGCACGTCGGGCGAACCGGTGTCCCCCGGCTTGGTCGCATACTCTTCGATGATCTTCTGCTTCTCGGCAGCGTCCATGGCTGCTCCTCCTTCGGTTTCCCGTTGCGCGGCGCTCCCCCGGATTCCGGGCCACCTCTGCGGTGTTGGAGCTCTTCGTGATCCGCGGCCGTCGTGACGGCAACCTGAAGACCATACCCCATCACCCGCCCCAGCACCCAATGCCGGACATCTGTGAACCGGAAAGCGATTGCCCTGCCGATCACCGGGAACGGAAACCGAGCGCGGCGGGCCGGTCCCTACCCTGATGCGTGCACAGTGACCGCTGCACATCCACCACCCGATCGTTCTAGGAGTTCCGGTGTCCGTCAAAGACCAGATTCTCGCCACCGCCGACGAGTACCGTTCCGAGGCACTCGAGGCCGACAAGCTCAATCAGCTCTCCGACGCCACCGTCGCGCGGATGAAGGAGCAACAGGTCATCCGGATGCTGCAGCCGGCCGAGTACGGCGGTCTGGAGGTCGGCCCCCGGGAGTTCGCCGAGACCGTGATGACCCTGGCGGCACTTCACCCGTCGGCGGGCTGGGTGGCCGGCGTGGTGGGCGTGCACCCCTGGCAGTTGGCACTGGGCACCAAGGAGGTTCAGGACGAGGTGTGGGGTGAGGACCCCGATACCTGGATCGCCTCCCCGTACATGCCCAACGGCCTGGCCATCCGGGTCGAGGGTGGGTACCGGATGTCGGGCCGCTGGTCCTTCTCGTCGGGTACCGACCACTGCCGGTGGCTGTACCTGGGCGCGATGAAGTGCGACGAGGAGGGCAACATGGTGATGCCCCCGCAGATGCTGCACGTGAACCTGCCGCGCAGCGACTACGAGATCGTGCCGGATTCGTGGGACGTGGTGGGCCTGCTCGGCACCGGATCGAAGGACATCGTGGTCAAGGACGCCTTCATCCCCGACCACCGGTTGATGGCCTACGACGATGTCGTCGAGGGCGTGCAGTGGCGCGAGATGGGTGTGGAGAAGATCCTCTACCAGTTGCCCTGGTCGATGATGTTCCCGCTGGGCATCTCCGCGGCCACCATCGGGATCGCCCAGGGTCTGTACGACCAGATCAAGGATTACCAGCGTGACCGCGTCGGCGCCGAGGGCAACGTGATCAAGGACGACCCGATCGTGATGTACCACCTGGGTCGGAGCGGCGCCCAGTTGCGGGCCGCCCGCGAGGCCATCCTGAGCAATGCCCAGGAGATCTACGACATCGTCGCCGCCGGCGAGGAAGTCTCCTTCGCCCGCCGGGCCGAGGGTCGCCGCAACCAGGTGGATGCGGTGTGGACCGCCGTGCGCGCGGTCGACGACGCCTACGCCCGCTGTGGCGGTACCGCTCTGCGCAACGACTCGATGATGCAGAAGTACTGGCGCGATATGCAGGCCGGTCTGCACCACGCCATCCACGTGGCCACCACCCCGTACCAGGCGGCGGCCCTGAGCGAACTGGGCTTCGAACCGCAGGGACCGCTGCGGGCCATGATCTGATCGGGCAGCTGCCCACCGGACGCACCGGGCGGGCGGGCATCGCGTCGATATCCTGACCCGATGCCCGCCCGCTTTCGTGCCTTGTTGGCCGACACCCGACCGCTGAGCCACCCGGATTTCCGCCGGCTCTGGGTGGCGAACATCATCACCGTGATCGGTGGGCAGCTCACCGTGGTGGCAGTGCCGGCGCAGCTCTACTCGATGACCGGCAGCTCGGGCTGGGTGGGGCTGACCGGCATCTTCGGCCTGGTGCCGTTGATGATCTTCGGACTGTGGGGCGGGGCCCTGGCCGACTCGCTGGATCGGCGGATGCTGCTGGTGCTCAGTTCGATCGGTCTGGCGGTGACCAGTGGCCTGTTCTGGGTTCAGGCCGCCCTCGGGGTGACCAATCCCTGGGTGCTGTTGTGCCTGTTCGCGGTACAACAGGCCTTCTTCGCCCTCAATCAGCCGGTGCGCACCGCGATCGTGCCCCGGCTGGTGCCGGCCCGGGAACTGGCCGCGGCCAACTCGCTGAACATGACGGTCTTGCAGGTCGGTGCGGTGGCCGGGCCACTGCTGGGCGGCATGCTGATTCCGCTCACCGGCTTTCCGCTGCTGTATGCCATCGACGCGGCCTGTTTGGTGGTGGCGGTGCTGATGGTGCTGCGGCTGCCCGCGCTGCCCCCGATCGGCACCCCGGCGCGGGCCGGGCTGCGTTCGGTGATCGAGGGATTCGCCTACCTGGCGAAACACCCGGTGGTGATGATGTCGTTCGCGGTCGACATCGTCGCGATGGTCTTCGGCATGCCCCGGGCGTTGTTTCCCGAGATCGCGAACATGTCCTTCGGAGGCCCCACCGAGGGTGGTTGGGTGTTCGCCCTGCTGTTCGCCGCCATCCCCCTCGGCGGGGTGTTGGGCGGCATCTTCTCCGGCTGGGTGTCGCGGGTGACCCGACACGGGCTGGCCGTGGTGGTCGCGATCGTGGTCTGGGGTGCGGCGATCACCGGCTTCGGAGTGGCGGTCGGGTTCGCCCAGGGACGACCGGGGGTGCTGGTGGTGATCGCGGTGGCCTGCCTGATGCTCGGCGGTGCCGCCGATGTGGCCTCGGCCGCGTTCCGGTCCACGATTCTGTTGCAGGCCGCCACCGACGACATGCGCGGTCGGCTGCAAGGTGTCTTCACCGTGGTGGTCAGCGGCGGACCGCGGGTGGCCGACCTGCTGCACGGCTCGACCGCGGCCCTGGTTGGCACCGCGGTGGCCACCGCCGGTGGTGGGGTGCTGGTGATCGTCGGCACCGTGCTGTTGGCGCTGCTGGTTCCGGCCTTCGTCCGGTACCGGTTCTCACCGCACGCTGCGACGTGATTCGCCGCACGTTTCGACGGGTCGGCCACGCTGCGGCGGGTGCCTGGTCGTATCGTTTTCGGCAGGAGAATCTCGACGAGGAGTCAGCATGCAAGTTGTGGTCTGCCCGGATGCCCAACGAGTCGGCGAAGTTGCCGCAGCCAGAATCGGTCAGGTGATCGACCAGGTCGGTCCCGAGGTGGTGCTGGGTGTCGCGACCGGCTCATCCCCGATGGGTGTGTACGAGTCGTTGGCGAAGCGCGTGCGCGCCGGTGATCTGGATCTGAGTCGGGCCTCGGCCTTCGCTCTCGACGAGTACGTCGGCCTGCCCAAGGGCCATCCCGAGAGCTACGCCGAGGTGGTGCGCACCACCGTCACCGAGCCGCTGGGCATGGATCCGGCCAAGGTGCACTGCCCCGACGGCTTCCGCGAGGATCTGGCCAACGCCGGCCCCGATTACGAGGCTGCGATCGCCGCCGCCGGCGGTGTCGACGTGCAGATCCTGGGCGTGGGCTCCAACGGCCACATCGGGTTCAACGAACCCACCTCGTCCTTCGCCTCCCGCACCCGGGTGAAGACCCTGGCCCGCACCACCCGGTTGGACAATCAGCGGTTCTTCAACTCTCTCGACGAGGTGCCGACCCACTGCCTCACCCAGGGCCTCGGCACGATCCTCGATGCCCGCAATGTCGTGCTGGTCGCCCAGGGCGCCAACAAGGCGCACGCGATCGCCGGGGTGGTCGAGGGCCCGATGACGGCGATGGTTCCGGGCTCGATCCTGCAGATGCACCCGCGGGCCACCATCGTGGTGGACGAGGAGGCCGCGAGCGAGCTCACCCTGCTCGATTACTACCGCGACGCCTACCCGGAAACTCTCGACTGGCTGTGAGTCACCACGGGCGGGGGTGAAGGCCCCCGCCCCCTCGGGCCGGACGCCCCGTCCCGGGAGCCGACCAGCACCCGGGAGGTCCCTGTGCGCCCTCGTTGCCGGCGACCTTCATGACGAGCCGACCCCGCACCCGGGAGGTCCCCCGGGCCGTCGGGACGGACCGTCCCGCTCGTCCCACTCGTTACCCACGACCCTTGTGCCGTTGTCCCGGACGTGTTTGACTTGTTGGAATATTTGATCACATATCTCCACCGAGTTCCTCACGAAGGGGATGGTTATGCGTTCTCCCAGAAAGCGTTTGATGGGTGTGGTGGCCGGCCTCGCAGCGGCCATGCTGGTGATGGCCGGCTGCGGCGATGGCGGCGGCCCGGCCGAAGGCGAGCAGCAGAAGACGCTGTCGATCGGCATGTTCCCCGTGGTGGATGCCACCCCCGGCCAGGCTGCCAAGATCAAGGGCATTTTCGAGAAGAACGGCCTCGACGTCACGATCAAGGACACCACCGGCGGAGTGCAGGCAATTTCCTCGGTTGCCGCCGGTGAGTTCGACATTGCGTTCTCGAACTACGTATCGATCATCCTGGCCGCCGACCAGGGTCTCCCCCTGCAGATCGCCTCGGGCAACAACACCGGTAACCGCGACCACACCGTGATGGCGAAGGCCGACTCCCCGATCAAGTCGCCGCGCGACCTCGAGGGCAAGAAGGTGGCGGTGAGCCACCTGCGCAATATCGGCGTGCTGGCGATCTCGAATGCCGTGGCCGAGGATGGCGGTGACCCGAAGAAGGTCACCTACGTCGAGATGCCCTTCCCCGACATGCAGGCCGCCCTGGAACGGGGCGATGTCGACGCCATCTGGGTCGTGGAGCCCTTCATGGCCGCGGGCAAGGAAGCCGGACACCAGGTCGTGGTCGAGAACTTCAGCGGCGCCTTCGAGGGCATCCCGGTCTCCGGCTGGGTGACGACCAAGGAGTTCGCCGAGCGCAACCCCGACACCATCGAGGCCTTCATGAAGTCCATCGACGAGGCCTCCGAGATCATCAACGAGGACGAGGAGGCCCGGATCGAAGCGGTCGAGGCCTTCACCCGCGTCGACGCCAAGACCCTCGAATCGATGGTGCTGCCGAAGTGGACCGGTGAGGTCGACAAGGACGGCCTGAACACCCTGGCCGAGGCGATGGTGAAGTACGAGTTCCTCGAGAAGGACTTCAATGTCGATGACATCCTCCCCAACGGATAGTCCGGCCACCACCTCCCCACTCGCACCCACCTCCGCCCGTCGAGCCCCACGCCGGTTCAACCCCGCCGGCGTGGGGCTCGGTGTGGCGGGCGTGGTTTCGCTGCTGCTCCTGCTCGAGGTATTGCCGCTGATCGGGGTGGTGCCCGAGCGCTATCTGCCCAGGTTCAGCTCGATGATGGCGGCGCTGGGCGAGTTGGTGACCACCGGGGAGTTCTGGCAGGCACTGTTCGCCACCCTGCGCGGTTGGGCGATCGGGCTGGGGATCGCCAGCATCGCCGGGCTGGCGCTCGGATTCATCATCGGGGTGATCGAACCCCTGCGCGCGGCCACCTCGCTGGTGATCGAGTTCCTGCGCCCGATTCCCTCGGTCGCGCTGATTCCGATCGCCATCTTGATCTTCGGCACCGATATGCGCTCCACCTTGATGCTGGTCATCTACTCGGCCTTCTGGCAGGTGCTGGTGCAAGCCATCTACGGCATCAAGGACGTCGATCCGGTGGCCATCGAAACCTCCCGGTCGTATCGCTTCTCGCTGATCCGGCACGTGCGGATGGTGCTGCTGCCGTCGGGACTGCCCTATGTGATCACCGGCTTCCGGCTCGCCGCAGGTGTGGCGCTGATTCTGGAGATCACCGGTGAGTTGATCATCGGCTCGCCCGGAATCGGCCGAATGATCGTGCTGGCCAACTCCGCCAACCGGGTCGCCGAGGTGTACGGACTGGTCATCGTGGCCGCCCTGATGGGGGTCGTGGTGAACGTGGTGCTGCGCGCCGCCGAACGACGGGTGCTGCGGTGGCATCCGGCGATGCGAAGGGAGGCCGCGAAGTGAACCGCGACTGGAACCCCCGCTTGCTCACCGCCCTGAAGATCGGCACCCCGGTGGTGCTGATCGCCCTGTGGTGGGTGCTCAGTGCCGGATCGAAGAACTTCTTCTTTCCGCCGCTGTCGAAGATTCTGGACGCCTTCGCCTCGACGTGGCTCGGGCCGGTTTTCGCCAGCGATGTACTGCCGAGCCTGGCGCGTCTGGCCGTCGGTTATCTGCTGGCGTTGGTGATCGGTATCGGACTGGGCTCGGTGATCGGCACCTGGCCCCGGGTGCGTCAGTTCATCGAGCCGGTGTTGGAGTTCTTCCGGGCCATCCCGGTGCCGGTATTGGTACCGATCCTGATGCTCTTCGCCGGCATCGGCGACACCATGAAGATCATTGTGGTCGCCATCGGTGCGGTCTGGCCGGTGCTGCTCAACACCATCGAGGGTGTCCGCGGGGTCGACGAGGTGTTGCACGAGACCTCGACGGTCTACCGGATGAGCCGGCGACGCCGGATCACCCATCTGGTGCTGCCCGGTGCCTCGCCGCAGATCATGGCCGGCGCCCGGCAGGCACTGTCGCTGGCGATCATCGTGATGGTGATCAGCGAGATGTTCGCCGCCAGCAACGGCTTGGGCTTCAAGATCCTGCAGTTCCAGCAGAACTTCGCGATCGCCGAGATGTGGAGCGGTGTGCTGCTGCTGGGCCTGGTCGGTGTTGTGCTGGCGTCACTTTTCCGCGTCGTCGAGGCGGTCGTCCTGCGGTGGCACGAGGGTATTCGAAAGGCTGAAAGGAACTGACGATGGACGACAACCTCAAGGGTGCCCTTGAAGTGCGCCACCTGCAGAAGACCTATCGGGGTCGACACCGGGATGTGGAGGCCATTCGGGACCTGAACATCACCGTTGCCCCTTCGTCCCTGGTCTGCATCGTCGGCCCCTCGGGTGCCGGTAAGACGACGTTGCTGAAGTGCATGGCCGGTTTGCTCAAGCCGACCTCGGGCAGCGTGGTGCTGCACGGTGAGGAGGTCACCTCTCCCCCACGCGGGATGGCGATCGTGTTCCAGGAGTATCAGCGCAGCCTGTTCCCCTGGCTGACGGTGGCCCAGAACGTGGAGTTGCCGCTCAAGGAGCTCAAGCTCAGCCGCGCCGAACGCCACGAACTGGTCACCTCGTCGCTGGAATCGGTCGGCCTGGGCGATGCCGGCGACCTGCACCCCTGGCAACTCTCGGGTGGTATGCAGCAGCGGGTGGCGATCGCACGTGCGGTGGCCTACCAGCCCGAAGTGTTGATCATGGACGAGCCCTTCGCCGCGGTGGACGCCCAAACCCGCGCCGATCTGGAAGATCTGGTTCGCAAGCTCTGGAAGGACCTGGACCTGACGGTCCTGTTCGTGACCCATGACATCGACGAGTCGGTGTACCTGGGTGAACGGGTCATCGTGCTGTCGGCGGCACCCACCGTGGTGATGGCCGATGTCGAGATCGATCTGCCGGCCGAGCGCGATCAGATCGGCACCCGCAGCGATCAGCGCTTCGCCGAGTTGCGCACCACGATCTACCAGCACATCCAGGCCGCCAAACGTGGCGAGCGCCCGGATCGTGACGACACCGAGGCGGTGGCCGCGGCCGACTAGGCGATGGCGGCCAGCAGGGCTTCCAGCTTGGCCTCGTCGATCAGGCGATCGTCGCCGAGGATGCCGGTGGCGACCAGGACGTGGTCGACCAACCCGGCATAGCTGCCGATGTTGTCGACCGTGACCCCGCTGGCCAGGCCCAGCGGATGCCCGGCGAGCCCCTCGTGCAGGGCCTTGAGCCGGGTCAGATCGGCGGCATGACCGGTGCCGGGGCCGGAGGTGGTGGCCACGTCGACGTGATCCCGGGCCGCCGCGCCCAGGGCGGGCAGATCGGCCAGGGGTACCGGGTCCTGGTATTTGAAGGCCACGCCCCCGAAGTGCAGGCCCCGCCAGCTTTCGGGTAATGCCACTTTCGGGGCGGCCGAGCCCGGGGCCAGTGCGGTCACCCGATCGGCCCAGATCGCGGCCAACGGAATCTCGTCGCCGAAATGCTGGGTCAGTACGGCCAGGGCGTCTTCGATCGGGCGCCGGATGAAGTTCGCCCCCAGGAACAGGTCGCCGAACTCGCCGGCCACGGCGGCGATGGTGTCGATCAGGCGCTGGTCATCGGCGTCGTGGTCGATCAGGAATACGCCGTGGATCGGGTGCCGGACGACCTTGCGCACCTCGTGCACGGCCGCCTCGACATCCACCACGTGCACCACCGGATGGACAAACACTGCGGCCCCCTCTCACCAGGGGCACCACCGTAGCGCGGGCCAGATCAGTCCGGGAGGCGATGTGCCCCCGATGCCCGTGCCTCGGATCAGGTGCGTGGCATCAGCACCGTGGTGACGTAGGCGGCGTGATCCGACCGGCCGATGTCGGCCACCCGGCAGTCCTGTGCGTCCAAATCGGGGGTGATGAAAACGTGGTCGATCGGGGATCGCATGAAGCCCGGAAATCTGGTGTGCCAGGTACCGACCTCCCGGCCGCACTGTTGGGCGCTGTCGACCAGCTTGGTGCGCCGGGCCAACGGGCCGTGGCGCAGGGTGGCGTTGAAGTCGCCGGCGATGATCACCGGGCCACCGAAGCCCTCGGCGAAGGCGGTCACCCGGTCGAGATCGCCGCGCCACTCGCCGACCAGGGCCGGCAGTGGTGGCGCGGTATGCACGGCAACGACGGTCGGGATCTTCGGGTCGTCGAACTTCAGCGCCACGGTGCCGAAGGAGGTGACCGGCCCGGCGGTGAGGTGGGCTTCGCCGAGTTCGGCACGCACCACCACCGTGGTCGGCTCGATCTGCCCGGTGTAGCTGGGCGGCAGGCCGGCATCCGGCGTCCCGAAGACCTTGCCGCGGAAACCGGCGCCCCTCAGGAGTCTTTCGACCTCGTCGGAGGAGGTCTCCGGCAGCACCATCACATCGGGGGCGAAGGTGTCGATGATCTGCTGCAGATCGGCCCCGGTCAGGGTGGAGGCGGCATTGAAGGTGACGATGCGCAGCGGCGTCCGGGCCACATCGTCCGGGTTCGCCCTCGGGTACAGCACACCGGACGGGAAGAGCACCGGGACCAGTCCGGCAATCAGCCAGGTCACCGCGATCACCAGCGTGAGGCGTCGCCCACGCCGCAGCAGCATGATGGCAGCCCATATAAGACTCAGCCCGGCCAGCCCCATACCGGCCACATGCACGAAGGCCAGGCCCTGGCTGAACGGGGTCACCACGCTCAGACCGGCGGTCAGTTGGGGAAAGAGCCCCATGAGGATCACCGCCACCGCAGCGAGCAGCAACACGGCGGTCGGGAGAATGCGAAACACCCTGCCCGCGGAGGATCCTCCGTTGTCGGGCAGGGTGTTGTCGCTCGGGCCCCCGGAAAACACCGGGGAACGGTATCAGGCGGTGAAGAGTTCGTCCCCGGCTTGAACGTCCTTACCGAGGCATGGCAGCTCCAGCGAATCGGCGGGCCGTTCCATCACCACCATCAGCACCGTGGCGTGGATGTCGTCGCCGACCATCCGGTCGACATCCCAGCGGATCAGTTCCTGTCCGGCGCTGACCTCGTCACCATCGGCCACCAGCACCTCGAAGCCGGCACCGTCCAGCTTCACGGTGTTGATGCCCAGGTGCACCAGCAGCGCCAGTCCGTCACTGGTCTGCATCGCCACGGCGTGCGGGTGTACCTTCACCAACTTTCCGGCGGCGGGCGCGATCACGCTGGATTTCCCGGGACGGGGTTCGATTCCCACCCCGGGGCCCAGCATCTGCTCGGAGAAGACCGGGTCGGCCACCTCCGCCAGTGGGATCACTCTGCCGGCGACCGGCGAGATGATCTTGGTCACATCAAGTCCTCGATGTCCTCGGCGAGGTTGTCGGCCTCGGGGCCGACGACGACCTGAACGACCTTGCCATTGGCCATCACGCCGTGCGCCCCGGCGGCCTTCAATGCGCCCTCGTCAACCTTGGACGGGTCGTTCACCTCGGTACGCAGGCGTGTGATGCACGGCTCGATCTCGATGATGTTGTCGGCCCCACCGAGGCCGGCCAGGATCTTTTCTGCTTTCGAACTCATAACAGCCCCCTCGCTGTCGTTGACATTGTTCGAAAAGAGTAGCATGCTCATACGTACTGGTACAGGCCAGTCCGTACCAGTGCGAACCACTTACCCGGACTGCGACACCCAATGGAGGGAAACGCATGAGCACCGAAGCCGTCCCCGAGGGGGGCAAGAAGCGAGTGAACCTCGCACCCATTCAGAAGTTCGGCCGCAGCCTGATGCTGCCGATCGCATCCCTACCGGTCGCGGCTCTGCTGTTGCGACTGGGTCAACCCGATCTGCTCGGTGCCGACGGCCTGGGCTGGGACACCTTCGCCTCGGTGATCGGTGCCGCCGGTAATGCCCTGATCGGCAACCTGCCGCTGCTGTTCGCAGTCGGTGTGGCGATCGGCATGGCGAAGAAGGCCGACGGCTCCACCGCACTTGCCGCGGTCGTCGGCTACCTCGTTTTCAAGGGCGTCGGCGACGCGATGTCCCCGCTGGTGCTGGGTGAAGCCGCCGAGGGCGAGACCCAAGCACTGATCAACTACAACGTGCTCGGCGGCATCCTGATCGGTCTGCTCGCCGGCTTCCTGTGGCAACGGTTCTACCGCATCAAACTACCGACGTATCTGGCCTTCTTCGGTGGACGCCGCTTCGTGCCGATGATCACCGCCCTGGGCGCGCTGATCCTGGCTGTGCTGCTCGCCTTCGTGTACCCGGCCTTCAACACCGGCCTGACCGCGGTCGGCGAATGGGTCACCAACAACGCGATCATCGGTGGCTTCATCTACGGCACCCTGAACCGCCTGCTGATCCCGCTCGGTCTGCACCACATCCTGAACAACCCGCCGTGGTTCGTGCTGGGTGAGTTCACCACCCCGGGTGGCGAGGTCGTGCACGGCGACATCCTGCGCTTCCTGAACGGCGACCCGACCGCCGGAACCTTCATGAGCGGCTTCTTCCCGATCATGATGTTCGCCCTGCCCGCCGCCGCCCTGGCGATCTGGCACGAGGCCAAGCCGCAGAACCGCAAGGCCGTCGGCGGCATCATGCTGTCGGTCGCGCTGACCGCCTTCCTCACCGGCGTCACCGAACCGCTGGAGTTCGCCTTCATGTTCGTCGCCTTCCCGCTGTACGTGATGCACGCCCTGCTGACCGGTGTCTCCCTGGCGGTGACCAACGCCTTGGGAGTCAAGATGGGCTTCGGCTTCTCGGCAGGCTTGTTCGACTACGTACTGAACTGGAATATCGGTACTAAACCCTGGATGTTGATCATCATCGGGTTGGTATTCGCGGTGATCTACTACCTGCTCTTCCGCCTGGTGATCCGCAAGTTCAACCTGAAGACCCCGGGTCGTTCCGACGACGAAGTGGACATCAGCGCCGATCCGACGGCCTGAGGTGCAGGGAGTCTTCCGCCAACCGGGTGGGACGGTGGCGGCGGCCGGAACCGCCGCCACCGGCACCCTGAACACCCGACGGTTAGAGTGAGGTCATCATGCTGATCACGAGCGAACGAATCCTGACCGATGCCGGCGATCCCGCCCCGGGCTGGCTGGACATCGACGGCGACCGAATCACCGAGGTCGGACGGGGAACCCCTCCCCGGCAGGCCGATCTGATCATCGACGGACTGCTCATCCCCGGGTATGTGGACGCCCACTGCCACGGGGGCGGCGGGGCCGAGTTCGGCACCACCGACCCGGCCGACGTCGACACCGGGCTGCAGGCCCACCTACGCCACGGCACCACCTCCATCGTGGCGAGCCTGGTCACCAACACCATCGACGCCCTGCGCGAACAGGTGCGTCTGCTGGTGCCCCGGGTACAGGCCGGCGACCTGCAGGGCATTCACCTGGAGGGGCCGTGGCTGGCGGAGAAGTACAAGGGGGCCCACCCGGCCGACCTGTTGTCCGACCCCGACCCCGCTGCGGTGAACGACCTGCTGCAGGCCGGCGAGGGCACCATCCGAATGGTCACCCTGGCTCCGGAGCGGCAACACTCGATGTCGGTGATCCGGCTGCTCAACGAGCAGGGCGTGATGGCCGCCTTCGGACACAGCGACGCCAACTACCAGCAGACCAAGGAGGCGATCGCCGCCGGAGCACGTGGGGTGACCCACCTGTTCAATGCGATGCCGGCCCTGCGACATCGCGAACCCGGGCCGATCCTGGCCGCCCTGGAAGATCCCTCGGTGACCCTGGAGTTGATCTTCGACGGGGTGCACGTCGCGACCGACCTGTGTGCCTTCGTGATGCGGTCGTTCCCCGACCGGGTGGCCCTGATCACCGACGCGATGGCCGCTGCCGGTGGCGGCGACGGTGACTACATGTTGGGCAACCTGTCGGTGAACGTCTGCTGCGGGGTGGCTCGGCTGGACGATGGCAAGACCATCGCCGGCTCCACCCTCACCCTCGACCAGGCGGTCCGCAATGCCGTGGCGGCCGGGATCCCGGTGGGCCAAGCCGTCCACAATGCCACCGCGATCCCGGCTCGCTACCTCGGGTTGACCGATGTCGGAAGCATCGCACCCGGCAAGCGTGCCGATCTGGTGGTGCTGGACGACGACCTGCAGGTGCAGCGGGTGATGCTGCGCGGGTCGTGGGTCGGCACGGAGGTACCGGCCTCGAGTTGACGAACCGGGGTGATTTCACCCACTACCCACCCCCGACAAGCCGAACGGCCCATCGCAATCCGATGGGCCGTTCGTGCGTCCGTCGGCGTTACCGTTCGACGGCCGGTTGGCTGTTGTCCAGCGACATGTGCACCTGGTACATGTCGCCGCGGTAGTACGACACCACGCATTCCACCGGTAACCGCCCCGAGCGGGACACCCGTTCGAAGACCAACAACGGAGTGTTCACCGGGGCGTCGAGCATGTGTGCCCGCGCCCCCTGGGCGGCCTCACCCCACAGAGTTTGGTCGGCCCTGTCGATCACCCGCTTGTACTGGTGGGAGAACACCTCGTACAGCGAGCCCGACAAGTCGTGCTGCCCCAGCTCGGGAAAGATCGCATCGGGATACCAGCCGATCTCCACCGCCAGGGGCCGGCCGTCGGCCAAGCGCACCCGGGTGAGATTCCAGGCCTTCTCCCCCGGGTTCATGTTCAGCCTGCGCCCGATCGAGGCGGGCGGCTCGACCAGTTCGACCCCGACCACCCGGGTCGAGGGACGAAATCCGCGGCGCAGCATGTCCTGGGTGAACGAGGCCAGGTGCAGGTGGCTGCCGACCCGCGGGGTGACCGCGAAGGTGCCCTTGCCCTGTACCCGGCGCAGCAGGCCTTCGACCACCAGTGAGTCGATGGCCTTGCGCACGGTGGCCCGGGATACCTGGTAGCGGGCCATCAGATCCCGCTCGGAGGGGATCATCTGACCCGGGATGGCCTCGGCGGCGATCAGGTCACGCAGTTGTTCGTGTTTGGTCTGCGGACCGTCCAGAATCGGCATGGCCCGGGGTTTGCTGGTCATCACTACCTCCCGGGGCGCTCGATTTCACTGGTACGTACCCGATCGTACCCCCTGGGTGGTCACAAGGGGATGGTTACTCTCAGGAAAGCTGCGCAATCGGGGCGGAAACTGCCCCGGTGATCGCCATCAGGTCACCCGGAGCCAGTTCAAGATCCAAGCCCCGCTTGCCCCCGCTGACCAACACGGTGTCGAAGCCAAGCGCACTGTCGTCCACGATGGTCGGCAGGGCCTTCTTCTGCCCGATCGGGCTGATCCCGCCGACCACATAGCCGGTGGTACGTTCGGCCAGCTTCGGGTCGGCCATGGTGGCCTTCTTCGCGCCCAGGGCGGCGGCGATCGCCTTCAGGTTCAGTTGCGTCACCACCGGGACGATGCCCACTCCGAGCCCGTGATCGGTGTCGACCAGCAGGGTTTTGAACACCCGCTCTGGCTCGACGCCGAGAGCTTCGGCGGCCTCCAGACCGTAGGAAGTCGCGGATGGATCATGGGTGTACCGCCGGATCAGATAGTCGATCCCGGCCCGGTCCAGGGTGACGGTGGCGGGAGTGCCTCCGGTGTGCCGCTTGGCCATCTCGGCCCTACCCGAGCAGAACCCGCACGTCGGCGATGTCCTGTTGCATCTGTTCGACCAAGGACTCCACCCCGTCGAAGCGCACCTGACCGCGCACGTGGGCGACGAATTCCACGTCGATGTGATCGCCGTAGAGGTCGAGGTCGTCGCGATCCAGCACATGCGATTCGACCCGACGTTCCATCCCGTCGAAGGTGGGGTTGGAGCCGACCGAGATCGCCACCGGCAGGGTGCCCAGCTTGGGCTGTTCCCGGCAGGTCATCCAGCCCGCGTAGACCCCGTCCTGCGGGACGGCGTAGCCGTGCACCGCGAGCAGGTTCGCGGTCGGCACACCGAGTTCGCGGCCACGTTGGTCACCGCGCTGCACTTCCCCGCCGAAGCGGTACCAACGACCGAGCATGTGGGCCGCGGCGGTGACATCCCCCTCGGCCAGTACCTGACGGATCCGGGTGGACGAGGTCGGACCGGCCCCTTCCAACACCAGGTCGAGACCGTTCACCTCGAACTCGCCGTCGGCAATCTCACGCAGGGTGTCGACATTGCCGGCCGCGCCCCGGCCGAAGCGGAAGTTGTCCCCCACCACCACGTGGTCGGGGCGCAGTGGGCGAATCACCCGGTCGACGAACTCCGCCGGGGTCCACTGGGCGAGTTCGGGGGTGAAGTCCACGACCTGGGTGGCATCGGCGCCGGCCTCGGCCAGCAGTGCCAGCCGGTCTTCCAGGGTGGACAGCAGCAACGGACCGGTGCCGGGGCGGATCACCCAGTTCGGGTGCGGCCAGAAGGTCACCGCCATCACGTAGCCGTTGCCGTTGTGCGCCCGGGCGGCCTGCAACACCGCGCGGTGGCCCAGATGGACTCCGTCGAAGTTGCCGATCACGACCGTGGTTCCCACGCGCGTCTCCTCCTCGTCACCGGGACACGTCGTCCCGTTCGATGCTATCTCTCGTCGTGCCCGGTGGCCCGGGCCCCTCAGCCGCCCTGGGCGGGAGCGAAGACCGCGTCGGCCACCGCGGTGTCCCCGTCCGGAGTGTAGAGGGCCAAAAATGTGCCGTCCTGATCCAGGATCGCGCTGAGGGCGTCCAACCGCACCCGCAGCCGGCGTCCGTGCCGCACGTCGCGGGCGAAGTCCTCATCGACCAGCACGGTGGTGAAGGCCTCCGGCACCACCTCGTCCAGGCTGCGCAGGGTGACCCGGTCGACGTCGGCACCGATCGGGCAGGCGTCGTCCAGGGTCCACGGCCCGACCCGGGTGCGGCGCAGGCTGGTGAGGTGTCCCCCGGTGCCCAGGGCCGCGCCCAGGTCACGGGCCAGAGCACGGATGTAGGTGCCGGTACTGCAGTCGACCTTGACGTCGACGTCGACCACCGGCAGGCCGTCGGTCTCGGTGTGCCGCACCTCGAGGATGTCGAAGCGCCGGACGGTGACCTCGCGGGCCTTCAGCACCACGTCCTCACCGGCCCGCACCCGCGCATAGGCACGTTTGCCGTCCACCTTGATCGCCGAGACCGCCGATGGCACCTGCTTGATGGTGCCGCTGAGCGGCACGATCGCGGCGCGGATCGCGTCGGTGTCCAGGCCGGCTGCGCCGGGGCTGTCGGTGATCTCGCCCTCCGCATCGTCGGTGACGGTGCTCTGCCCGAGCCGGATGGTGGCCAGGTAGGTCTTGTCGCGGCCGGCCAGATGCCCGAGCAATCGGGTCGCCCGGCCCACGCCGATCACCAGCACACCGGTGGCCATCGGGTCGAGGGTGCCTCCGTGACCGACCTTGCGGGTGCCCAGCAGCCGTCGGACACGGCCGACGACCTGGTGGGAGGTCCAACCCGAAGGTTTGTCGACCACCACCAGGCCGTCGGTTCCGTTCAGTGGTCCTGCTCCTGGTCGTCGGACTCCGCACGCGGTTTGCGATACGGGTCGGCCTCACCGGCGTAGGCCGCCGCTGCCGCCTGCTCGGCCACCGCGGCGTCGCTGGCCCGGGCCCGGGCCAGGGCGTCCTCGATCTCCGCGGCCGTTTCGGGAACCGAATCGGGCACGAAGGTCAGCGACGGGGTGTGTCGCAGGCCGAGCTGCTTGCCCACCTCGGTGCGCAACATGCCGGTGGCCGAGGCCAGGGCGGCCGCGGTATCGGCATGGGCGGCGGCATCACCCATCACCGTGTAGAACACCGTGGCGTCCCGGGTGTCCCCGGTCAGCTCCACCCCGGTGACGGTGATGAAGCCGAGACGGGGGTCCTTGACCCGTCGCGCCAGCAACTGGGCAACCAGCGACTGGATGCGATCGGCGAGCTTCAGCACATGTGCCGATGTCATGGGCGTTCCCCTCTCAGTCGCGAGCCTTCTCGACCATTTCGAAGGTCTCGATGATGTCCTCGGTCTTGATGTCGGAGAAGTTCGACAGCGTGATACCGCATTCGAACCCTTCGCGCACCTCGGTCACATCGTCCTTCTCGCGACGCAGCGACTTGATGTCGGTTTCGGTGATGACGACCCCGTCACGCAGCAACCGCGCCTTGGCGTTGCGGCGGATGAGGCCGCTGAGCACCATACAACCGGCGATCGTGCCCGCCTTGGAGGAGCGGAAGATCTCCCGCACCTCGGCCTGGCCGAGCTGGACCTCTTCGTAGATGGGCTTGAGCATGCCCTTCAACGCGGCCTCGATCTCGTCCAGCGCCTGGTAGATCACCGAGTAGTAGCGGATGTCGACGTTCTCGCGGTCGGCCAGTTCGGTGGCCTTGCCCTGGGCACGCACGTTGTAACCCAGGATCACCGCACCCGAGGCCGCCGCCAGCGACACGTTGGTCTCGGTGATCGCACCGACACCACGGTCGATGACCCGCAACGAGACCTCCTCGCCGACATCGATCTGCGACAGGGTGTCCTCCAGGGCTTCCACCGAACCGGAGGAGTCGCCCTTGAGGATCAGCAACAGCTCCTGGGTCTCGCCCTTCTCCAACTGCTCGAACAGTTGGTCGAGGGTCTTGCGGCGGGCACCGGCGGCCTGCGCAGCGGCCCGGTTGCGGGCTTCGCGCTGGTCGGCGATCTGCCGTGCGGTGCGGTCGTCCGACACCACCAGGAAGGAGTCACCGGCCCCGGGCACCGAGGTCAGACCCAGCACCTGCACCGGCATCGACGGAGGCGCTTCGTCCACGTTCTCGCCGTGGTCGTTGATCAGGGCACGCACCCGGCCATGGGCCGGACCGGCCACGATCGAGTCACCGACCCGCAGCGTGCCGCGCTGCACCAGCACCGTGGCCACCGGGCCGCGGCCCTTGTCCAGGTGGGCTTCGATCGCGACACCCTGGGCGTCCATCGACGGGTTGGCCCGCAGGTCGAGGGCGGCGTCGGCGGTCAGCACGATCGCTTCGAGCAGATCGTCCAGACCCTGACGGGTGACCGCGGAGACGTCGACGAACATCGTGTCGCCGCCGTACTCCTCGGGCACCAGCCCGTACTCGGTGAGCTGTCCGCGCACCCGGGTCGGGTCGGCGGTGTCCTTGTCGACCTTGTTGACCGCAACCACGACCGGCACATCGGCCGCCGTGGCGTGGTTCAACGCCTCGATCGTCTGCGGCATCACGCCGTCGTCGGCGGCCACCACCAGCACGGCGATGTCGGTCGACTTCGCACCACGGGCACGCATCTGGGTGAATGCCTCGTGACCGGGGGTGTCGATGAAGGTGATCCGGCGATCTTGCTCGTCGACCTCGGTGCGCACCTGGTAGGCGCCGATCGACTGGGTGATCCCGCCGGCCTCACCGGAGACCACGTTGGCGTGCCGCAGGGCATCGAGCAACTTGGTCTTACCGTGATCGACGTGGCCCATCACGGTGACCACGGCCGGACGGTGTTCGAGGTCTTCCTCGTCGCCCTCGTCCTCACCGAACTCGATGTCGAACCGCTCCAACAGCTCACGGTCCTCGTCCTCGGGCGAGACGACCTGGATGTTGTACTCCAGTTCGGCACCCAGCAGTTCGAGGGTGTCGTCGGCCACCGACTGGGTGGCGGTGACCATCTCACCGAGGTGGAACAGCACCTGCACCAGCGAGGCCGCGTCCACGCCGATCTTCTCGGCCAGGTCGGTCAGCGAAGCGCCGCGACGCAGGCGGACGGTCTGACCGCCGCCCTTGCGCAGCCGCACGCCGCCGATCGACGGGGCCTCCATCTGATCGAACTCTTGACGCCGCTGCTTCTTCGACTTGCGACCACGACGCGACGGACCACCGGGACGCCCGAAGGCACCCTGGGTGCCCGAACCGCCACGACCACCGCGACCACCGCGGCCGCCGCCCATCGGGCCGCCACCGGGAGGGCCACCGCGACCGGGGCCACCGCCGGGCCCACGACGGCCACCGCCACCGGGGCCGCCACGGCCTCGGGACGGTGCACCGAGCTGGCCGGAGCTCTGCTTGGGCATCATCGCGGGGTTCGGGCGCGGCATACCTGCCACGCCACCACCGCCGCCACCGGGCCGGGGCCCGGGGCCACCACGCCCGGCCGGGGGACGCGGCGCGGGCCGGTCACCGGTGGGCGGGCCGGGGCGCGGACCGCGACGAGCGGTACCCATGCCCTGGCTGGAGGCGAAGGGGTTGTTGCCCGGACGCGGGCCACCGCGACGCGGCGGAGCCGGGGTCGGGCCGCCACCGGGCAAACCGCCGGTCGACCCCGGACGCGGACGCGCACCGGGAGCGGCCGGACGGGGGCCGGGACGCGGGCCCGGACGGGGTCCGGGAGTCGGGGTCGGCTCGGCGTCGGCAGCCGGACGCGGGGCCGGCGGCTTCGGGGTCGGCGCCTGTTCCTTGGCGGCCGGTTCCTGCGCGGCCGGCTTCTCGGGCTCGGCCGGAGCCGGACGGGTGGCCGGCGGCTCGGAACGGGTCGCCGGCGGTGCCGGACGGGCCGCGGGGGTTCCGGGACGCGTTGCCGGCGGCCCGGGGCGGGTCGCCGGAGGCGCCGACCGGGTGGCCGGGGGGCCGGAACGGGTCGACGGCGGAGCCGGCTTGGCCGGCCTGGTCGAGGGTGCTGCGGGGCGAGTGGCCGGCGGGGGCGCCGGGGCTGCGGCGGGCTTGGCCGCCTCTTCACTGCTCAACTTCTCGCGCAACCGCCGCACGACGGGCGCCTCAATGGTCGAGGAGGCCGAGCGAACGAACTCCCCCATGTCATTGAGTTTTGCCAGAACTTGCTTGCTTTCCAGTCCGAGCTCCTTGGCGAGCTCGTAGACACGGACCTTGGACACTACTCTCCTTCAGGTCCGGGCCTTGCGCCTGGACCGGTTTTAGTTGGTGTGCATGCTCATCGGTACGTACTCATCGAGTGGTCATGAGCGTTAAACCCACTTTCCTGACGTGTGCTGGCCCCGATCGGGACGCAGGCGCATCGAGTACTCTAACGCGTTTCACCGTCATTGTTGAAACCGAAGGCCGGATCGAGCCGGATTCGGTCGTGATTCACCTCGCTGCGACGCAGCGCCCGACCCACCGCGCGACGACGGCAGGCGGTCTCCACGCAGGTGGCCTCGTCATGCACCCAGGCCCCGCGTCCGGGCAGCGCCTTGGCCGGGTCGACGACCACCCGGCCGGCACTCTCGTCCCAGACCAGACGCACCAACACGGCGCGGTCGTCGACCCGGCGGCACCCCACACAGGTGCGCTGCCCGATCGTCACGTGCGTTACTTCACCGAACCCTGGGTCAGGCCGGAGACGATCCAGCGCTGCAGGAACAGGAACAACGCCAGGATCGGCAAGGCGGCGATGATCGCCCCCGCGGCGAACTGACCCCAGTTGGCCGACAACTGGTCGGACACCCAGCCGTACATGCCGACCGCGACCGTCCAGTTCTCCTCCGACTGCAGGATGACCTTGGCCAGCATGAAGTCGTTGAAGGTCGAGATGAAGCTCAGCAGCCCCACCACGGTCAGGATCGGCATCACCAGG
This sequence comes from Pseudenemella bisphenolivorans, assembly GCF_051133435.1. Lineage (NCBI taxonomy): Bacteria > Bacillati > Actinomycetota > Actinomycetes > Propionibacteriales > Propionibacteriaceae > Pseudenemella > Pseudenemella bisphenolivorans. The sequence goes on from NZ_JBPGNY010000001.1 coordinate 83,165, forward strand.
GGCAGGATGATCCGCCAGTAGATGTGAGCATGGGAGGCCCCGTCGATCTTGGCCGCCTCGTCCAGTTCCTTGGGCACGGTGTTGAAGGTGCCGTACATCAAGAAGGTGTTCACACCCAGCGCACCACCCAGGTACACGCAGATCAGGCCGATCTTGCTGTTCAGACCGAGGAAGGGCACCACATCACCCAGCAGCAGCAACAGCAGGAAGATCGCCACGAAGGCGAGCAACTGCGGGAACATCTGCAACACCATCAGGAAGGTCAATCCGAACTGACGTCCGGCGAACCGGTAGCGCGAGAAGGCGTAGGCGGCCGCAGCGCCCATCAGCACCGTGCCCAGCGAGGTGATCACGCCGATGATCAGTGTGTTGGCCAGCCAGCGCCAGAAATAGGTGTCCGACAGCTTGACGAAGTTGTCCAGGCTGAAGGTGGTGAACATCGCATTCGACCCGGTCAGCGTCCCGCCGGGGTTCAGTGCCGCGGACAGGATGTACAGGATCGGGAAGGCCGCGAAGATCACCGCGAGGATGCCCACCACGTGCCGCCAGCCGACGTCGGCGAAGACCTTGCCGAAGCTGCGCTTGCGGTGGGTGTCGGCGGTCACCTCGGGCTCGGAGGTTTTCGGGGTACTCATCTCAGTCCTCCATCTTCTGCGACAGCCGGAAGCTGATCGCCGACACCGTGGCCACGATCAGGAAGATCACGATCGACAACGCGGAGGCCAGGCCGTAGTTGCGCGCCGCCGACCCGTCCAGGCCCGAAACCGAATAGACCATCGTGATCAACAGGTCGGTGGCCCCGATCGGGGCCGAAGTGTCGGTGAATCGTGGCCCACCACCGGTGAGCATGTAGACCAGGTTGAAGTTGTTGAAGTTGAACGCGAACGACGAGATCAACAGCGGGGTGACCGCGATCAACAGCAGCGGCAGGGTGATCTGGCGGAACTGCTGCCACCCCGTGGCCCCGTCGATCTTGGCCGCCTCGTAGACATCACTGGGAATCGCCTGCAGGGTGCCGGTGGCGATCAGGAACATGTAGGGAAAGCCCATCCACAGGTTGACCACGATGATCGCGAGCTTTGCCAACCATGGGTCGCTCAGCCAGGCCACCGGCATCCCACCCAACAGCACCTCGTTGACGAAGCCGAAGTCGCGGTTCAGCATGCCCTTGAACAACAGGGCGGTCAGGAAGGCCGGGAAGGCGTACGGCAGCAACATCAGCGTGCGGTAGATCTTGCGGCCGCGCATGCGTTCGCTGTTCATCACGATCGCCAGGAACAGTCCCAGGAAGAAGGTGCTGAGCACCGAGGCGAGTGCGAACACCACGTTCCAGGTGAGCACCTTCAGGAAGGGCCCCGAATAGCGCGCATCGCTGAACGCGGTGGTGAAGTTCTCCGCCCCGACGAAGACCCGCCAACCCACCGTCAGGGTGGAGCCGTCGTCGGCCTCGAACTGACCGCGTTTGTTGGCCTTGTAGACCTTGCCGGTGTCGGCGTGGGTCATCGAGTCGGTCTGGGGGTCATAGGTGACCACCGAGCGGTAGGCGTAGCCGGTGCGGGCGTCCTGGGTGCCGATGGAGCCGGCGTTCGCGTCCTCGGAGACCGGCACCCGCAGTTCGGTGACCTCCTTGCTGCGCGAGACCGCGTCGGCCCAACTCAGCACCTTCCAGCCGGGCACCTCCTTGATGGTGGTGCCCTCGACAACCGCGTCGGGCACCTCCTCCAGCGGCTGGTCCTTGGTGCCGACCTTGACCACGTCGTCCTGCACCACCGCGAAGCCGAGGTCGGTGCTGGGGAAGGCCTTCTCGACCACCACCAGTGGCATCGCCTTCGACCCTTCGACCCGGCGCTGGTTCTGCATGATGTTGGCCGCGATCGCATCGGCCTTGTCGGAGTTGTGTCCGGCCCCGTAGTTGGTGAAGGCCACGTAGCCGGTGTAGCCCACGGTGAAGACCTGATAGATCAGCAGGAAGGTCAGGCCGGGTAGCAGGTACTTCAGCGGCAACATCCGCTTGGTGAAGTACACGATGTCTGCCAACACCACGAAGAAGATCGTGACGGCCAGGATGATCCAGGACTTCTGGACCCAGGCCGAGTAGATGATGTAGACCCCGAGTGCGTTGATCAGGGCCATCAGGACGAGTTTCAGGAAGAAGCCCGGACCAATGGCGGTCGCGTGCGACTCCCGAGCTCTCTTGGTGCGACGCTCCGGGGGCGCTTCCGGTTGGGACATCGTTGTTCTCCGTGGTCGGCGTCAGGGGAAAGTCTGCGGGTGACTGTGGGGCGCACGCATGTGTCGTACGCCCCACAGTTCGGGTCAATCAGCCGGTCAGCCGATGGCTCCTTCGATGTCGGAGACCATCTTCTGCCAGGCCTGGGACGGCTCGGCGTCACCGTTGATGATCTGCGCCTCGGTCACACCCCAGAAGTTCCACACCGCGGACATTTCGGGGATCGAGGGCATCGGCTTGGCGTCCTCGGCGATGTCGGCGAAGCCCTTCGCCAGCGGATCCGAGGAGATCTCCTCGGCGGCTTCCTTCATGGCCGGGGTGCGGTTGCCCGCCTCGAACATCTTGACCTGGACGTCCTTGGTGCCGATGTAGTTCACCAGGAACTCGGTGGCCAGGATGGCGTTCTCGGTCTTGGACGAAACGTAGAAGCCCTGCACACCGATGAACGGGGCGGACGGCTCACCGCCGGCGGACGGGATCGGGTCGACCGCGAGTTCCATGTCCTTGAACTCGTCGATCAGCCAGGGGCCACCCACCATGTAGGGGGCTTCACCCTTCTTGAAGGCATCCCGGGCGATGTCGTAGGTGATGGAGGTGTTCAGCACGCCGTCACCCTTCTTGCCGTGCTGGGCCAGCCACTTGGCGAAGGCCTCACCCTTCTCACCACCGAGGGCGAGCTTGTTGGAGTACGAGCCGTCGTCGTTCTGCTCGAACACCGGGGCGCCGAAGGAGTGCTGGAAGGGCGCCATGGTGTAGGGGTCACCCTTGTCGCTGACCTGAATCAGGAAGGGGTACTTGGTGCCGGCTTCCTTGCCCTTGGCGATCATGTCGTCGAACTTGTCGGGTGCCGGATCCTTGGCCAGCTTGGTGTTGCGGATCAGGCCGAGGTTCTCCACCGCGTAGGGCACGCCGTAGACCTGCCCGTCGAAGGTGAAGGCCTCGAGGGCCACATCGGTGAACTCATCGGAGCGGTCGCCGAACTCCACCGGGGAGACCACACCGTTCTGGGTCAACTCGCCCAACCAGTCGTGAGCACCCACGGTGATGTCGGGCCCTTCACCGGTGGGTACCTGGGCCAGGAAGTCGGCCCGGATGTCCTCGAAGTTCTTCTGTACCAACTCGACCTTGGCGCCGGTGTCCTTCTCGAAGGCGTCCGCCGCGGCCTTGGTCGGGGCCATGCGGGTTTCATCCACCCACACGGTCAGGGTCTTGCCGGTGCCGTCGGGGGCTTGGCTCTTCTCGCCACCATCGGGATCACCGCTGGTTCCTCCACCGCCGCCACAGGCGGTCAAGGTCACGACCGCGGTGGCGATGAGTGCTGCTCCGATGCGTCGACGCATGCGATTCTCGCTTTCCTACCTAGAGGTGAACGGATTTATGCTCACATTCAGAACCCTAGCCCCATGGTTACCGGCGAGTCAGGAGGGCGTGCCCGTTTCGTTATGGTGTGGTGATGGCGGCCTTGAAGAGCACCCGAAAGCACCCCTGGTGGCACGACGCGGTCATATATCAGGTCTATCCGCGATCGTTCGCGTCATCGTCCGGCCCGGTCGGAGATCTGGCTGCGATCACCTCCCGGCTCGACCATCTGGTGACCGTCGGGGCGGACGCGTTGTGGCTCTCACCCTGCTATGTCTCGCCGCAACGTGACGGCGGCTACGACGTGGCCGATTACCGCGCGATCGACCCCCAGTTCGGTGATCTGGCCGATATGGACGAGCTGATCGCCGAAGCGCACCGACTGGGTCTGCGGGTGCTGGTCGATCTGGTGCCGAACCACACCTCCGATCAGCATGCCTGGTTCCGGGCGGCTCTGGCGGCGGGCCCGGGCGGTGCGGAGCGGGAACGCTACTGGTTCCGGGAGGGGCACGGTGAGCAGCCACCCAATGACTGGCTGTCGGTCTTCGGTGCCGGAGCCTGGACCCGGGTGTGCGACCGGCCCGATGCCCCCGGTTCGGCCTGGGCCGAGGACGAGTCGTGGTACCTGCACCTGTTCGACAGCAGCCAGCCCGACCTGAACTGGACCCACCCCGAGGTGCTCGCCGAGTTCGACGACATCCTGCGGTTCTGGCTGCGCCGCGGGGTGGACGGTTTTCGGGTGGACGTGGCCCACGGGCTGGCGAAGGATCCGGAGTTGCCCAGTTGGGAGCACCGCGCCGAGATGGCCGGCCACGGCGACCAACCGCAGGCCCCGATGTGGGACCGCGACGAGGTGCACGAGATTTACCGCAGGTGGCACCGGGTGCTGGCCGAGTTCGGCGAGGATCGGATTCTGGTCGCCGAGGCGTGGGTCGACCCGCCCGAGCGGTTGGCCCGCTACGTCCGCGCCGATGAGATGCACCAAGCCTTCAACTTCGATTTCCTGAGTTGCCCCTGGCACGCCGAGGACCTGCGCCGGGTGATCACCGAGACCTGTGCGGCCAACGAGGCCGTCGGGGCTCCGACCACCTGGGTGTTGTCGAATCACGATGTGGTGCGTCATGCCTCCCGGCTCGGGCTGGCCGTCACCGGCAAGGGCCCCAACGGCATCCGCCCCGGCGAGCCCCAACCCGACCCGGTGTTGGGCGCCCGGCGGGCCCGGGCGGCCACCGCACTGATGTTGGGCCTGCCGGGCAGCGCCTACCTGTATCAGGGTGAGGAACTCGGGTTGCCCGAACACCTCGACCTGCCCGATGAGGTACGTCAGGACCCGGCCTTCTTCCGTACCGGCGGCGCCGAGGCGGGCCGGGACGGATGCCGGGTACCGCTGCCCTGGGAGGGGGACGCACCGGCCTTCGGCTTCTCCCCCACCGGCGAGTCGTGGCTGCCACAACCGGCCGAATGGGCCGACCTGGCCGTCGACCGGCAACTGGCCGACCCGTCCTCAACCCTCTCGCTGTACCGCGATCTGCTGCGCCGACGCCGCGAACTCCATCTGGGCCGGGGAACCTGGGAATGGCTGGACACCCCCGCCGGCGTGTTGGCCGGGGTCAACCGGGCAGACCCCGCCGGCAGTGACCGCGCGGAGGTGTTGGTGATCTGCACCGTCGAGGCCCCCTGGCAGCTACCGGACGGGTGGCGGGTGTTGATGGCCACCGATCAGGTCGGTGCCGACGGCGGTATCGACGAGGCGATCACCGTGTGGGCGGTGCGCTGAGCCCCACCGCGTGGCCCCTTGGCCGCACACCGGTACCAAAACCACCAACTCACCCCCGCCATCGGCGGGTTTCGGGCCGAATCCGGTGGGTGAGTTGGGGGTTTGGGTACCCCCGGTGCTCGCCCACCGGCCGAAACCGTCAGGACACCTTGACCCCGCGCAGACTGAAGCCCGCCGGGCTGGGCACCCATTGGGTGACCTTCGGTCCGCTGGTGGTCAGGTAGCGGCGCACGCTGCCATTCGGGGCGACCACGAGCACGTCCGGTTTCGTCTGGTCGGTGCCGACCATGGCCGCTCCCCCGGCCAACTGGTAGTTGCCGGTCCAGCCCGTGCCGACCACCCTCGAATAGCGGATCGTGCTGCGTCCGTTGCCGGCGTGGACGTACAACCGGCCCGAGGAGTCACGGGTCACGAAGTCGGGGGTTCTGCCGCCGGTCATCCGGCCGCCGGCGGTGATCGCCAGGTGGCCCTTCACGGTGGTGGCGATGGTGTTCACCCCGTTGAAACCGCCCGTGCCGTTGCCGCCGTAATAGAGCACCCGGCCGCCGGAACCGTCCAGGGCCAGCAGCCCCGGGCGGCCATCGCCGGTGAAGTTGTGCACTCCGGCGACCTGGGTGAACTGGTTCCACCCGGCCCCGATCTGCCGTCCGGTCTGGTCGAAGCGTCCGCCGCCCAGGCCGCGGTGCAGCCTGAGGTATCCCTCGCCGGTGATCACCAGCAGGTCGGGGTGGGCGTCACCGTCCCAGCGCCCGGCGTTGATCACCGCCTTGGTGTTGCTCGGGACGGTCAGCACCCGGGTCTGCGGCACGGTGGCCTTGGTGAAGGTGAGCCGGTGTCGGCGCAAGGACCCGTCGCGACTGTCGACCACATGGGTGGCGATGTCGGCACCGGTGCTCGCAGTGGGCAGGATGCTGCTCGCCCACGACCAGGAGCCCGCGATGGCTGTGGTGGCGTAGAGCTGTCCGCTGCCCGATCCCCAGCCGATCCGCAGACTGCCGTCGCTGCGCCGGATCAGCAGATCGCCGCGGCCGTCGCCGTTCAGGTCGTTGACGCCCGAGATCTGCCGCACCGATCCCAGGTTGGCCGACATGGTGATCATCGCTGCGGTGCCGTTGCCGCTGGCCGGCAGCACGACGGTCCCGCCGCTGGTGGTGCGGGCCACCAGTGCGGTGCGTCCGTTGACGAACCGCGGCACCATCGTGGCTTGGCTCAATCCGCGCCAGGTACCGGCATGCAGGCGCACCCGGGGTTGGAACGTGCCGTTGGTGCGACCCCGGTAGAGGTACAGCTTGCCGTCGGTGCGGTTGCGGGCAATCACATCGGGAATCCCGTCACCGTTCCAGTCCGCACCGCCGGTGATCAGGTCGAAGTACTGCCAGCCGTGATCCATCAGGGTGGGGGCGGCGTACCGTCCGGCCGCGTTGCCCCGGTACAGCCACATCTGGCCGTTGGTCTGTACTCGGATCATGTCGGCCCGGCCGTCGCGATTCACATCACCGGCACTGATCGTGCGCGCCCCGCCCGACCAGGGCTTGCGGATCACCGAGCCCGGGCTCAGGGCGCTGCGTTCCCCGGATGCCCGCAGGGGTTGGGCCACCGATACCGCGGTGCCGTTGCGCACCACCAGATCGGCCTTGCCGTCACCGGTCAGGTCACGGTTGAAGTTCTCCGGACCTCCGCCGCTGTAACTCGACTGGTAGGCCCGGGTTTGGGTGCGGAAGCTGCCCATCTTGCCGTAGATGTAGCGCCCCGGACAGCTGGTGGCCGAGGAGTCGCGGTGACCGGAGATCGCCGGGAATTTTACTCCTCTCGAGGTGGTCAAGGTGGCATAGGTGTTGACCTTGTGCAGGCTCATCTTCCAGCCCGACACTCGGGCCATGGTGTCCATCGCCACCGCCGGGGGCTGCACCTTCTCGTAGTCGCCCATCAGCGAAATCCCGAAGGTGATGTGGTTCGTCCCATAGGCGTGGGCGCCCTGTACGGCGCGGGTGAGACCGCCGTAGCGGCCCTCCCAGGCCCGTCCGTACTTGTCGACCAACACGTTGTAGCCGATGTCGCTCCACCCCAGGGTTTGGGTGTGGTAGCGGTAAATGCCGCGGATGATGCCGGGCACCTGTTCGCGGGTGTAGCTGTTGGAACCGGCGGTGTGGTGCACCACCACGCCCTGGACTTTGGCATAGACCGGCGGCGAGCCGCGCAGGGATTCGTCGGCACCCCAGTCGCGGCGGGAGTAGATCACCGGCCCGGACGAACTACTGGAGGCGGTGGCCATCGAGTCGGCCGCCGCGGTGCGCGGGTCGACCACGGTCAGGCTCGGGGCGATGCCGGTGGCCGAGACCGTGGCGACCTGCATCGTGGTGGCACCGGTCAACACGACCGGTTCGGTGCCCACCGAGGTGGCGCCGGGCTCAACGTGGGCCAGATCGACGGCCTCCCAATCGGTGGTGCGGCCATCGGTGCTGGTGCGCAGGAAGACTTGGACGTCCTCCGTCGACTCCGGCCAGGAAATACCCGCCACGCTCAGGTCCTGCTCGGTTGCGTGAGTGGCCACGTGCACGGTGCTGTCCTCGGTGTTCACCGGTAGGTCGAGGCCTCGGGCATCGGGGGCGGCCAACGGGTCATCGGATTGCGGGGCCTCGGCAGCGGGCGAGGGAGTCTGCTCCGGTTCACTCGGCTCAGCCGATTCCGGCTCACCGGACGTGGTGGGCTCGGCCTCATCCGTACCGTCGGATTCACCGTCCCCCGTGCCGTCCGGTTCGGGAGCCTCGCTGCGAGCGGTGGTGTTCCGGTCGCGGGCGTCATCGGCCTCGGAGGTCGTCGCGTCGTCCTCGCCTTCGGGCAAGGTCTGGTCGACCTCGGATTCCGGAGTCGTCCCGTCGTCCTCGCCTTCGGACGTGGTGTCGGCCTCGGGTGTCGTTGCGTCGGCCTCCGGGCCGGGTTCGGCTTCGTCCTCCGCCGGAGCCTGCGAGGGCTCGGCCGCGGTGGTGGCCGGACTGGGCGTCGTGGCGGCCGACTCCTGGGGGATCTCGTCCAACTCGACCTCGGTCGAAGACGTCTGTACCGGACGCGCCTGGTCGATGACCGGGGTCGGTTCTTCCGCGGCGGCGCCCTGGGAGGTATCCACCGGGGCACTGTCGCCCGCCCCGGGGTCAGGTCCTCCGGGGTCCGCCTGAGCCACCGGCACCATGGTGGTGATCACCAGAAACAGTGCCAACGGCAACGTGACTACTGCCGAAGCTGAACGCACACGCATGCCCGACCCTTCTGCTCGGTTCGGGAAAACAGTAAATGAACCTCACAGTTCCCTCTAGTTCACTCTTTACCCAAGGTTCACTGTTGTCTCTCTAGTAACGCATTGAATTCATCTCTCCGGACGATGACCTCAGGACCTCAGCTCGGGTCCGCTCCGGCCGCTGATCGAGATGTCGCCCCACGTCGGGAGCCGCCATCGCCCACGATGCGTGCATGACGACTTATCCGCTGCCCCACGTGAACTTCGATCTCAGCGGTGAGGTGGCCCTGGTCACCGGCGCCACCTCCGGTTTGGGCCGTCGTTTCGCCAAAACCCTGGCCGCGGCCGGGGCCTGGGTGGCGGTGGCCGGGCGCCGCGAGGAACTGCTCGCCGAGGTGGTCGACGAGATCACCGCCGATGGGGGCACCGCCCTGGCCGTGCCCTTGGACGTCACCGATGCCGAGGCGATCAGCACCGCCCTGGCCCGGGTGGAGGACGAGCTGGGATTGATCACCATCTTGGTGAACAATGCCGGCGTTCCCGATGCCCAGCGGGCACACAAGATGAATCTCGAGCTGGTCGACTCGGTGCTCGCCACCAACCTGCGCGGGCCCTGGCTGTTGGCCACCGGGGTCGCCTCGAGACTGCTCGCGGAGGAACGTCCGGGGCGAATCGTGAACATCTCATCGATGGCCGCCTTCCACACCATCGGAGGGGCGGCGGCTCTCTATGCCACCACCAAGGCTGCGATCAACCGGATGACCGAAGCCCTGGCCGTGGAGTGGGCCGGACGCAACATCAACGTCAACGCGATCGCTCCGGGCGGCTTCCGCTCCGAGATGACCGACGGCATGATCGAGCGGATCGGGGATCGCTCCGACAACTTCCCCCGCAAGCGCTGGGGCGATGCGGCCCAACTGGACAGCACCCTGCTGTACCTGACCTCACCGGCCTCGGAGTGCGTCACCGGCACCGTGATCAAGGTCGACGACGGACAACTCCCCCGCTGATCGGCCTCAGCGCAGGTCGGCCACCAGGCGCATCGTTGCCTCGTCGGGCATCACCAGCATGCTGGTCAGCAAGGAGTCGTCCCAGGCCGGAAACTCCTCGCGGATCTTGGCCTCGGGGCCGATCAGCGCGACCTGTTCGACCATCGAGGTGGGTACCGCGGCGGCGGCCTCGTCCTTGCGTCCGTTGAGGTAGAGATCCTGGATCTTCTCGCACTCGGCGGCAAAGCCCATCCGCACAAAGGCGTCGTAGTGGAAGTTGGCTCCCGGCGCCCCCATACCCCCGATGTAGAGGGCCAGGAAGGGACGCACCATGTCGGCGGCGATCTCGACGTCGTCGACAGCCACCACCGGCACCGTCGCGGCGATCTCGAACTCCTCCGGGGTGCTGTGGGCGCCCTCGCGGGCGAACCCCTCGGCCAGCGCGTCGCGGTAGTGCTGGTCGTTGTAGGGCGAATAGAACAACGGCAACCAACCGTCGGTCAGTTCGGCGGCCAGGGCGACATTCTTCGGACCCTCGGCGGCCAACATGATCGGGATGTCGGGACGCCGCGGATGCAGGGTGGAGCGCAGCGACTTGCCCAGCCCCGTCCCGCCCTCGTGGGGAAGCTGATAGAAGTCACCCGAGAAGGCGACCCGCTCGCGGGCGAAAACCTGCCGCAGAATCGCGATGTATTCGCGGGTGCGGGCCAGCGGCTTACCAAACGGCTGTCCGTACCAGCCCTCGACGACCTGTGGCCCCGACACGCCCAGGCCCAACACGAACCGGCCGTCGCTGAGGTGGTCTATCGTCATCGCCGCCATCGCGGTGGCCACCGGGGTGCGGGCCGACATCTGGAGAATCGCGGTACCGAGCTTCAGGGTCTCGGTGCCGGCCCCCAGCCAGGCCAGGGGTGTCAGGGCGTCCGAACCATAGGCCTCGGCGGTCCACACCGAGTCGAAGCCCAGTTCTTCGGCCAGGGCCACCATGGCTGCGTGATTGGCAGGCTTGCCCGATCCCCAATAGCCCAGTGAAAGACCGAACTTCATGATTGCCGCCTCCTGGTAGATGTCGGACCCCGTATCCGTCCTGCTGCCCATGCCCGCAAGCCGCAGGTGGAGTCCACGGTGGTACCGGGCCAGCGTAAAGGGTGGGCGTGGCGTACGCCGAGGGACACCGGCCGGCACCGGCGCACCCCGGGAGGCGGGGCTGCGCAGGTGAAGTTCCTGACCGCCGCCTTCTGGTGGGTGAGAAAGGCTGTTGCCAGCGTTCGGTGCTTGTTGACACGTTGGGCCGGCAGCCGGTGCGGTCCCGCGGGTGACCTCCGGATATCAGACAACGTGAAGGAGGCCCGTCGATGACCGACCCGAGTGTGGCTGAGCGGGTGAGCACATTCGTTGCCGATCTCGGAGGCCTCGACGCCGTGCGTCAGCTCTCCCAGGTGGAGATCCTCGCTGCGCGCTACGACGCCGGCCTGGCCTGGGTACATCACCCCGAGGGACTGGGTGGTTACGACGGGGACCGGACCGATCAGGCCCTGGTGGAAGCCGCACTGGTCGAGGCGGGGGTTCCCGAACCCGACCCGTATCGCAATCCGCTGGGCACCGGGACGATCATCCCCACCCTGCTGCGGCACTCGCCGCGTGAGTTGTGCGAACAGTTGTTCAAGCAGGCCTGGACCGGTGAGGAAATCTGGTGCCAGTTGTTCAGTGAACCGGGGGCCGGCTCCGACCTGGCCGGTCTGGCGTGCCGGGCCGTACCGGAGACCCGCGACGGAGTTCCGGGGTGGCTGATCAACGGCCAGAAGGTGTGGACCTCCTATGCCCACCGGGCCAAGTGGGGTCTGCTGTTGACCCGCTCGAGCCCGGAGTTGCCCAAGCACCACGGCATCACGGTGTTCGTGATCGACATGGAGCAGAACGGGGTGGAGACCCGTCCGCTGCGGCAGGCCACCGGCGGTGCGGAGTTCAACGAGGTCTTCTTCACCGACGCCTGGGTTCCCGATTCGCACCGGGTCGGTGCGGTCGACGACGGCTGGAATGTCACCCGCACCACCCTGATGCACGAACGGATGGCGATCGGTGGCCGCTCCGGCGGCCGGGAGACCGGACGGATCGGGGGGCTGGCCAAGCAGTGGCGCGACAATCCCGACCTGCACACGCCGGTGATGGCCGACCGGGTGGTCGATGCCTGGATCGACGTGGAGGTTGCCCGGATCGCCAATGAGCGGATCCGCCAGTTGGCCAAACGCGGCCAGCCGGGCCTGGAGGGTTCGGGTGCGAAGGTGGTGTTCGCCGACGTGAACCAGAAGGCCGGACGGGTGCTCGCCCAGATGGACCCGTCCCAGGCCCTGTTGTTCGACGACTGGGAGGACGAACTGCAGTACAGCGAACTGCGCTGTGTGACCTTCAGCTACCTGCGCGCCCGGGCGAACTCGATCGAGGGCGGCACGACCCAGGTGCTGCTCACCCAGATCGCCGACCGCGTGCTCGGACTCCCCCGCGAACACGCCATCAGCCGCGACACCCCGTGGAAGGACATCCCCCGATGAAGACCCCCGAGCTCGATCTGCTGGAGAGCTCCGAGCAGTCCGAGTTGCGTGCCGCGGTGCGCACCGCCGTCACCGACGGTGCGGCCGCCGGCCATGAGACCGCGATCGGTGGTCCGTGGCGCTTCACCACCCCCGACCTCGGTCTGGCCGGCCTGGCCATCGCCGAAGACCTGGACGGGGTGGGCCTGGGAGTGCGCGAACTCGGCCTGGTCGCCGAAGAGCTCGGTCGCTGCCTGGCCGCCCCGGCCTTCCTGACCTCATCGGTGGTGGCGACCCGGGCGCTGTCGGCAAGCGACTCCCCCGCTGCTCGCGAGGCCCTGCGCGGATTGGCGTCCGGAACCCGCACCGCAGTGCTGGTGGTGCCGGGCCCGACCACCGCCTACGACGAGTTCCCCGCCCGGGTACAGGCCACCGGGGCCGATGATGACGTTGTGCTCACCGGGGTGGTCGAGGTGGTACCCGGTGCCGGCTGGGCCGACCTGTTCGTGGTGCCGGCCATGCTGGACCGCACCCCGGTACTGGCCCTGGTCGACGGCACCGAGCACGTCTCGGTCGAGGTCGAGGTGAGCCTGGACGAGACCCGTCCGGTGGCCACGGTGAGCCTGGACCGGACCCCGGCGGCCGTGATCGCCCGCGGCACCCACGCCGAGGAGGATCTGCGAGCGGCGCTGAATGTCGGCGCCGCGGTCCTGTGCGCCGAGCGGGTCGGGATCATGGAGTGGGCGGTCACCGCCTCGGCCGACTATCTCGGCCAGCGTTACCAGTTCGGCCAGTTGATCGGCTCCTACCAGGCCCTGCGGCACGCCAACGCCCGGATGTGGATCGACACCTCACAGGCCCGCGCGATCACCGCTCACGCGCTGGCCGCCCACGACGACGACCCGTCCGAACTTGCCCTGGCCACCGGCCTGGCCGCGGCCTTCACGGCTCAGCGGGGACTGCTGACCCTGGAACAGGCCCAGCAGTTGCACGGCGGGATCGGCTTCACCTGGGAGCACCCGCTGCATTGGTATTTGAAGCGGGCGATGGCCGATTCGGTGCTGTTCGGCAACGATGAGCGGCACCGTCGCCGGGTCGGCGAACTCACCGACCTGATTCCCGCGTCCGGCTGAGAAAGAGGACCCACCCGTCATGGAGCAGTTGCTGGTCGATCAGCCCGAACCGGGTCTGTTCGTGCTCACCCTGAACAAGCCCGAGCGGCTCAATCCACTGTCGCTGACGGTGGTGCGCGAATTGCACGAGGCTCTCGGCGAGCTCGACCGCTCGCGGCATGTGCGCGGCGTGGTGATCACCGGTGCCGGACGAGGGTTCTGCTCCGGGGCGGAGTTGCGGCCGAACGAGGAAATGTCTGACGCGCGTCCGGCCGAGAACCAGAACCCGATGTCGCACATGTTCGGGATGCAGGAGTTGATCGCCTCCCTGCATGACCGGGTTCACCGAATGAAGGCGCCGGTGGTCGCGGCGGTGAACGGCCCGGCGGTCGGTGGCGGCCTGTCCCTGTCGTTGGCCTGCGACCTGCGCTACGCCGCCGAGTCGGCCCAATTCGGAGCGGTCTTCATCAAGGTCGGGGTCTCGGGGGCAGACATGGGCTGCTCCTACTTCCTGCCCCGCATCGTGGGTGCCGCCCGGGCGACCGAACTGATGATGACCGGACGGATCTTCTCGGCCGCGGAGGCGCAGGAATACGGACTGGTGCTCGATGTGGTGCCCGATGGCACGGTCGTCGACACCGCCCTGGCGAAGCTGCGCGAGATCGCGCAGAACGCGCCGATGGCGGTGTGGATGACCAAACAGACCATGTGGCTGAACATGGGTGCCGGGTCATTGCGGCAGGCCCTGGACGTGGAGAACCGCACCCAGACCATGCTCACCGGTTCGGGTGAGACCGACCGGGCCAGGGAGGCCTTCGTGAACAAGACCTCCCCGACCTGGCTGGACCTGTGAACTCTGCCCCGCAGTGATCCCGCGGCCCGGGCTCGGGGCTCGCGGTTGGTCGAAGGTTCGCTCAGACCTCGGTGTCGGGCCGGATGTCGATCCGCCAGCCGGTGAGCCGGGCGGCCAGCCGGGCGTTCTGGCCCTCCTTGCCGATCGCCAGCGACAGCTTGTAGTCCGGCACGATCACCCGGGCCTGCCGACGCTCGGGGTCGACCACGGTCACCGAGGACACCTTCGCCGGTGACAAGGCCTCACCGACGAACTCGGCCGGATCGTCCGACCAGTCGATGATGTCGATCTTCTCGCCGTTCAACTCGTTCATCACCGAACGCACCCGCTGCCCCATCTGCCCGATGCACGCACCCTTGGCCGAGACCGACGGATCGTGGCTGACCACCGCGATCTTGCTGCGGTGACCGGCCTCGCGGGCCACACCCTTGATCTCGACGACCCCGTCCTCGATCTCCGGCACCTCCAGTCGGAACAGTTTCTCGACCAGTTGCGGGTGGGTGCGCGAGACCACGACCTGGGGTCCGGTGGGCTCGCGGCGCACCGCCACCACGTACACCCGCATCCGGGTGCCGTGCGCGTAGTTCTCGCCGGGCACCTGTTCGGCCGCCGGCAGGATCGCCTCGATATCGCCCAGATCGACCCGCACCACGCGCGGGTCGCGGCTCTGCTGCACCACCCCGAACAGGATGTCGCCCTCGGCGGCGGAGAACTTGCCGTACTTGCGTTCGTCCTCGGCATCGCGCAAGCGCTGCATGATCACCTGCCGGGCGGTGGCCGCGGCCACTCGTCCGAAGCCGGACGGGGTGTGATCGAACTCGGCGATCACATTGCCCTCCTCGTCCAGTTCGGGGGCCAGCACCTGCACCACCCCGCTCTTGCGGTGCAGCGACACCCGAGCACCGGGCACCGAGTCGGGGGTCTTGTGGTAGGCGGTCAGCAGCGCTTCCTCCAGCGCGGCGACCAACACATCCAGGGCAACGCCCTTGTCGCGTTCGATCATCCGCAGTGCGGCCATATCGATATCCATGTCAGCTCTCCAGCTCTTCAGTTGTGTCCTCGGCACGCATCTTGGTCAGCTCCACCTGGATGACCGCCTTGCGCACCTCGCCGAGGTCGATGGTGATGTTCTTCGTGGTGGTCTTCTTCGGGCCCTTGGCGCCCTTGACCGGAGGTATTTCCACTTCCAACGTCGCCGAAGTGTCATCGGTTTCCCGGATCCGGCCGGTGACGGTTTCGGCGCCCTCGCGCTCGACCTTGACCAGCCGTCCGATGTTGCGGCGCCAGTGCTTGGGTTCGGTAAGCGGTCGGGTGACACCCCGGGAGGTGATTTCCAGGGTGTAGGGACGGCTGCCGGTGGCCGGCTCGTCGTCCAGTGCCCGGGAGATTGCCTGGCTGGCGCGGGTGATGTCGTCCAGCAAGGGGCCGCGACCCTCGGGGCCGTCGCCGTCGACGATCACTCGTACCACGGCATGGCGCGAGCCACCGACGATGTCGAGCGATTCCAGCTCCAACTCGTGTTCGGTGAGGATGTCGCGGACGATCACGGAAAGCTTGTCGGCTTGCACGGTGTCCTCCCGGGTTCTGTTGTCCTACGCGGTTGTGAATCGACCATCTTACCCGCCGCTAGGCTTGGGTCATGCTTGTCAGCCGCCGCACCCTGTTCGCCTGGTTGGGAGCCGGTACCGCGGCCGCTCTGACCGGGTGCGCGGTGAGTGACCCCCGGGTGTCCGAACCCACCGAGCCCCACTGGTCACCGACCCCCACCCCCAGTCCGACCCAGCAGCCCGAAGTGCAACTGGCTGTGCAGCGCGAGGCCGAACTCGCCGCCCGGGCCGCCTCGATCATGCCGATCGCCGGGGCCGGGTCGAAGGTGGTCACCGCCGCCCGAGACGCCCATCAGGCACATGTCGACCAGTTTGGCGAGCATTTCGGGCCGATCGACCCGCCCACGACCCCCACTCCCCAACCCGCCCAGGGTCTGGCTGCGGCGGTCACCGCCTGGTCGGAGGAACTGACTGCCGTCGCCGCCGAACACCGCAGCCAGGCCCTGCTCGTTTCGGGCCGGCTCGGGTTGTTCTTCGCCTCCTGTGCCGGTTTCGCGACCGTGCTGGCCCGGCAGGGCACCACCTTCAAGGTCCCGATCGGCAGCGCCGAGCCCGATGAGTTCGTGCCGATCAGCGATACCGATGCGCTCACCCTGCTGGTCGAGCAGCTGCACGCCGCCCGGTACGCCTACCAAACCGCCCTGGGCGCCTTCCAACTGTCGGACGAGCGTCGCACCCCCCTGGAGGCACGCGACCGGGCGATCAGCACACTGCGGGACCGGCTCAGTGCGGCCCTGGTCGATCGTGGGGTCGCCCCACCACCTGCCGAACCCGCCTACGAGGTGCCGCGCCCCAAGGACCCGGCTGCGGCGATCGCGCTGACCCGAGGTGTGGAGCAGCGGCTGTTGCCGTTCGTCGGGGCCGCGGTGGCCGGGGTGGCCGCCGGTGACGACCTGCGCGCGGTGGTGGTCGACGAGCTCACCGCCACCACTGCTCGGCTGGTGGCTGCCGGGGGCGGGCTGCCCCGCTGGCCCGGCCTGGCCTGATCCTCAGCCGCGAACCGCGGCCAGCACTCGCTCGACCGCCTCGGTGACCGGAACCTCTTCGCGGTCGCCCGACTTGCGGTCGCGCAGTTCGACCATGCCGTTGGCAAGGCCGCGGCCGACCACGACCGAGGTCGGCATACCGAGCACCTCGGCGTCGGCGAACTTGACCCCGGGGCTGGCCTTGCGGTCGTCGAGCAGCACCTCCAGGCCCTGTTCGGCCAGGTCGGCGGCGAGCTTCTCGGCGGCCTCGGCGATCTCGTCGCCCTTGCCGGTGGCCAGCACGTGGACGTCGAAGGGCGCCAGCGCCTTGGGCCAGCACAGGCCGGCCTCGTCGCTGGTGCTCTCGGCCACCGCGGCGACCGCGCGGGAGACCCCGATGCCGTAGGAACCCATGGTCACCACGGTGCGCTTGCCGTTGGCGTCCAGCACCTGCAGGTCGAGGGCCTCGGCATACTTGCGGCCGAGTTGGAAGATGTGGCCCATCTCGATACCGCGGGCCAGGCTCATCGGGCCCGAGCCGTCGGGGGCCGGGTCGCCCTCGCGCAGTTCGGCGACATCGATCACCCCGTCGGCGGTGAAGTCGCGTCCGGCGACCAGATCGAAGACGTGCTTGCCGGGCTCGTTCGCCCCGGTCACCCAGCGCGAACCGTCCACCACCGCCGGGTCGATCAGGTACGTGACCGCGTCGGCGGGCGCGACCTCGCCATCGGCGAGTTCGCCCACCCCCAGCACCTGTGAGCCGACATAGCCCTTGACCAGGCGCGGGTGGGCGGCGAAGTCCTCATCCGAAAAGGGCACCACGGTGGCCGGTTCGAAGACCACCTCGAGCCGCTTCATGTCGACCTCACGGTCACCGGGCAGGCCGATCGCGACGGCCTCGGTGCTGCCGTCCAGATGCTCCACCCGGAACAGCACGTTCTTGAGCATGTCCGCCGCCGCCCAGGGACGGTCGTCGCGGGGCACGCGTTCGTTGGCGACCTGCACCAGTTGTTCGATGGTGGCCGCATCAGGGGTCTCTTCCACCCGGGCTGCGGGCACGTGGGCGTGGTCGAGGGCCTCGCCGGGTTCGCGACGCACCGCCTCCACATTGGCCGCGAAACCACCCGGCGACCGGACGAAGGTGTCCTCGCCGTTGTCGGCCACGGCCAGGAATTCCTCGGAGGCCGAACCACCCATCGCCCCCGAGGTGGCCTGCACGATCACGTAGTCGAGACCGAGCCGGTCGAAGATCCGGATGTAGGCCGCACGGTGGGCGTCGTAGGAGGCCTGCAGGCCGTCCTGGTCGATGTCGAAGGAATAGGAGTCCTTCATCACGAACTCGCGGCCACGCAACAACCCCGCCCGGGGTCGCGCCTCGTCGCGGTACTTGGTTTGGATCTGGTACAGCGACAGCGGCAGGTCCTTGTACGAGGAGTACAGGTCCTTCACCAGCAGGGTGAACATCTCCTCGTGGGTGGGGCCCAACAGGTAGTCGTTGTCGCGGCGGTCCTTGAGCCGGAAGAGATTGTCGCCGTATTCGGTCCACCGGTTGGTCGCCTCATAGGGCTCGCGCGGCAGCAGGGCCGGGAAGGACACCTCCTGGGCGCCCATCGCGTCCATCTCCTCGCGGACGATCTGCTCGACCTTGCGCAATACCTTCAACCCCAGCGGCAGCCAGGTGTAGATCCCCGGGGCGGCGCGGCGGATGTAGCCGGCACGCACCAGCCACCGGTGGCTGGGCACCTCGGCATCGGCCGGGTCCTCCCGCAGCGTGCGGACGAAAAGCTGCGACATTCTGGTGATCAACGAAGCACTCCTGAAGCGTGGTCGGGCTCGATCACCCTAGTACACGCGCCGATCCCGCCACACGACCCGACGGCGGCGAGGGGCCGGTACAAAACCGATCAGTACAAGATGGTGGCGAACTCCCCCACCTCGTCGAAACCGCACCGTCGGTAGGTCGCGCGGGCCCGTTCGTTGAAATCGTTGACGTACAGCGACACCACCGGGAACTCCTGACGGGCCAGGATCACCACCTGGGCCATCAGCCCGGCGGCGATTCCGGTGCCGCGCAGTTCCGGGTGCAACCACACCCCCTGCACCTGGCACACCTGCCGGGCGGCCGACCCGATATCGGACTTGAACAACACCTGGCCGTGTTCGTTCACCCACCCGTAGGAGCGTCCGGATTCGATCAGTTGGCGCACGTAATAGCGGTAGTGGGTGGAGTTGTTGCCGAGCACCGGTGAGACCCCCACCTCCTCTGTGTACATCGCGATCGCGGCCTCGACGTAGGCGTCCCAGTGCTCCAGCCCGATCCGGCGCACCCGCGGGTCCCCGGCGATCGGCGGGTCGGTGTCGATGGTCATCAACGGTTGCCGGGCGCGCACCTCGCGGGCATCGACCCAACTGCCGCCCCAGCGCTGGCACAGTCCACGCCACAGGCTCATCGCCACCGGGGCGGGCCCGACGATGGAGGAGCACTTGCGCACCGGCCCGGCGTATTCGATGAAGGCGTCCAGGGCGGCGGGGGTGGCGTTGATCGGGACGAAGTTCGACCCGGCGTGCAGCATCGACACCAGTTCGCCGTCCTCCCAGTACCCCCACACCTGGCAGCCCAGCAGGAACGGGTCGAGTCCACCGCTGCGCACCCGGGAGGCGACGAAGACGTTCTCGACCGGCTGCGACGACAACAGCCGCACCGCGGCTTCGAGATGTTCAGTTCCGAGCACCGACACCCCGGTGCGCTGTTGTTCGTCGATGGTCATCGGGGTCAGCCGCCGACTTCAACCACCGGGGGGCCCGATTCGCTCGACTCCCCCATCTCGTCGGCGATCCGCAGCGCTTCCTCGATCAGGGTTTCCACGATCATCGATTCGGGCACGGTCTTGATCACCTCACCCTTGACGAAGATCTGTCCCTTGCCGTTACCGGAGGCCACCCCGAGGTCGGCCTCGCGGGCCTCACCGGGCCCGTTCACCACACAGCCCATCACCGCGACCCGCAGCGGGACGGTGAGCCCCTCGAGTCCGGCGGTGACCTGGTCGGCCAGCTTGTAGACGTCGACCTGGGCCCGGCCACAGGACGGGCAGGAGACGATCTCGAGCTTGCGCGGGCGCAGGTTCAGGGATTCGAGGATCTTGATGCCGACCTTGATCTCCTCCACCGGCGGGGCCGACAGCGACACCCGGATGGTGTCACCGATGCCCTGGCTGAGCAGGGCGCCGAAGGCCACCGCCGACTTGATCGTGCCCTGGAAGGCCGGCCCGGCCTCGGTCACGCCCAGGTGCAGCGGGTAGTCGCAGGCCTCGGCGAGTTGCTGGTAGGCCCGCACCATCACGATCGGGTCGTTGTGCTTCACCGAGATCTTGAAATCCCGGAAGCCGTGTTCCTCGAACAGGGACGCTTCCCACAGCGCCGATTCGACCAACGCCTCGGAGGTGGCCGAGCCGTACTTGGCCAGCAGCCGCTTGTCCAACGATCCGGCGTTCACCCCGATCCGCAGCGACACCCCGGCGTCGGAGGCCGCCTTGGCGATCTCCCCCACTCGGTCGTCGAAGGCCTTGATGTTGCCGGGGTTCACCCGCACCGCCGCACAACCGGCGTCGATCGCGGCGAAGACGTAACGGGGCTGGAAGTGGATGTCGGCGATCACCGGGATCTGGCTGCGCTGGGCGATCTGGGGCAGGGCCTCGGCGTCGTCACTGCTGGGCACCGCCACCCGGACGATGTCGCAGCCGGCCGCGGTCAGTTCGGCGATCTGCTGCAGGGTCGCGTTGACGTCGGCGGTGAGCGTGGTGGTCATCGACTGCACCGAAATCGGGGCGTCCCCGCCCACGTCCACCTTGCCGACCTTGATCTTGCGGCTCTTGCGCCGCGGAGCCAGGGTGACCGGTGCGGGCTGGGGCATGCCCAAGGCGGTGGTCATAGCGCTTCCTCTCCTCGTCTACTTGCCAAGTCTGTCATTGCGCCGGCGGCACATCGTGCACCTCATCCGAAGAGTCGAATCGGGTCCAGTACGTCGGCAATGATCAACACCACACCACACAACAACACGAACCCGCCCACCAGGTAGGCGATCGGCAGCATTCGGGTGGTGTCGACCGGGCCCGGGTCGGGTTTGCCGCGCACCTTCGCCCACCAGCGGCGCAGACCCTCCCACAGTGCGCCGACGATGTGGCCACCGTCCAGCGGCGGCAGCGGTACCAGGTTGAACAGGGCCACGAACAGGTTCACCGAGGCCAGTAGCGAGAACACGGTGGCGACCTTGTCGGCGGCGGTGATCTGGTCGGTGGTGGCGACCTCACCGGCGGCCCGGGAGGCACCCACGATGCTGATCGGCCCGTACATGTCGCGGTCCCGTCCGGTGACCAGGTCGACACCGACGTACCAGACCTTCACCGGGAACCGCACCAGCGCATAACCCGACTGCAGGGTCATCTTCCACATGTCCTTGGCGACCGCGACCGGGCCGCCCCGTTCCTTGACCCGGTCGGGGGTGACACCGAAGAAACCGGCATCGACGCGTTTGCCCGGGTCCCAGGCGTCCGGCACACCGGTGCGGACGGTCTGCACCGTCGGCAGGGTGAGGGTGCGGCCCTCGCGTTCGACCGCCACGGTGGCCGAGCGGTCCATGTTGGCGCGGATCAGTTCGCTGAAGTGGTCCCAGTCACGCACCTGCACCCCGTTGAAGGACACGATCCGGTCGCCGGGTTGGACGCCGGCCTCGACCGCGGGGGTGGGCGGGTCGCCGGGTTGGCAGGTCTGCTCGGTGCGGTCGACCGGCACCACGCATTCGGATACCGCTGCGATCGTCAACTGCGGGCGGTACACCCCGTGGATGCCGATCACGCCCCAGAAGATCACGAAGGCCAGCAGCAGGTTCATCAGCGGCCCACCGAACATGATGATCAGCTTCTGCCACATCTTCTTCTGGTAGAACAGCCGCCCGTCGTCGGCGGGGCTGATGGTTTCCCACTCGTAGCTGCGGGCGTTCTCGCTGAGTTGCTGGAAGGGGCCCATCGCGGTGGCCTTCACCTTGTCGGTGCCGCGGGCCGGCGGGTACATCCCCACCAGCCGCACATAGCCGCCGAGCGGAAAGGCCTTGAACCCGTACTCGGTCTCGCCGCGTTTCCAGGACCGCAGGGTTCGTCCGAAACCGACGAAGTACTCGGTCACCTTCACGTTGAACAACTTGGCCGGCAGCATGTGTCCGACCTCGTGCAGGGCTACCGAGGCCATGATCAGCGCGAAAAAGACTACCGCCGCCACCAGGTACAGCAGTATGTCCATCTCAGACCTCCGAGGTGATCGCCCGCGCGCGGGCCCGCGCCCAACGGTCGGCGGCCAGGACGGTGTCCAGGTTCGGCTCGACGACCAGGTCGGAGCCTAGATCCTCACCCCAAACTCCTTCGATGTGTTCGGCCAGCACCCGCTCGACGGTGTCGCAGATGCCCAGGAAACCGACCCGTCCCTCGTGGAAGGCGTCCACACATTCCTCGTTGGCGGCGTTCAGTACCGCGGGCGCGGTGCCCCCGGCCAGGGCCGCGGTGCGGGCCAGCTTCACCCCGGCGAAGGCCTCCTCGTCGAGGGGTTCGAAGGTCCAACTGCTGGCGGTCGACCAGTCACACCCGGGAATCGATCCGGGCAGCCGGGCCGGCCAGGTCAGACCCAGGGCGATCGGCAGTTTCATGTCCGGGGGCGATACCTGGGCGATGGTCGACCCGTCGACGAAGGTGACCATCGAGTGCACCATCGACTGGGCGTGGACGACCACCTGGATCCGGTCGATCGGCACGTCGAACAGCAGGTGAGCCTCCAGCAATTCCAGGCCCTTGTTGACCATGGTGGCGGAGTTGGTGGTGACGACCCGGCCCATGTCCCAGGTCGGGTGGGCCAGCGCCTCGGCGGGGGTGACGTCGGCCAGCTCGGCCCGTCCCCGACCCCGGAAGGGCCCACCCGAAGCGGTCAGCACCAGGGCGGCGACCTCCTCGGCGGTACCGGCACGCAGGCATTGGGCCAGGGCCGAATGCTCCGAATCGACCGGCACGATCTGCCCCGGTGCGGCCGCCGAGGTGACCAGCCGGCCACCGATCACCAGGGATTCCTTGTTCGCCAGCGCCAGGGTGGTGCCGGCCTTCAGAGTGGCCAGGGTGGGCAGCAGCCCGGCGGCACCGGTAATGCCGTTGAGCACCACATCGCAGTCGGCGGCGGCCAGTTCGCTGACCGATTCGGGGCCGGCCAGGATCTTCGGCAGCCGCACCTGCCCACGCGCCCAGCCCCGCCGCTGGGCCTCGGCATAGAGCGCCAATTGGAGGTCTTGCACCGCGGTGGCCCGCGATACCGCGACCACCTCGGGGTTCACGTCCAGAACTTGGCGGGCCAGCACGTCGATATTGCCGCCACCGGCGGCCAGCCCCACCACCCGAAACTCGTCTGCGCAGGACGAAATCAGGTCGAGCGCCTGGGTGCCGATCGAGCCGGTGCTGCCGAGGATGATGATGTCTCGCACCCACCCAGTCTGGCACGTGACGGCTGACCCCGGGGCTGGCTAGCCTGCCGATGAGCGTCCACATCAGGGAGTGCAGATGTCGCAGAGCTTCGACGAAATCCTCCAACGTGCCATTCAGGCCCAGCAGCCGACCGAACCGATCGACCCGGCGGATGTGCCGTCGATCGAGGTGCGGGCCGAGTCACCCAACAAGCAGGTTTCGATCACGATGAGTGAGGGCCGGTTCACTTCGGTGGTGTTGGATCCACGGGTCAAGAACCTGTCCAGCACCGAGTTGGCCGACATGATTCAGGACGTCGCCAACGACGTTCTGAGCAACTATCAGGAACAGTTGATGGCGGTGCTGGCCGAGCAGCAGCAGGTGAATCTCGGCAGCGAACTCGAGTCGATCGGTGCCGACTCACTGCAGGCCCTGGACAACTACGCCAAGGTGCTGGCCGAGATGCTGCGATCGGCGGGCAAATGAGTCAGATCCGGTTCGAACCGTCCTCGCTGGCCCGCGCCGCCGACGGTGTGGACGGGGTCGCCCAGCAGATTTCCCGAGCCACCGAGTCGCTCTACGGGCGGGTCTCGGATGCCTCGGTGGTGGGTGACAACGACACCTTCGGCCGGGTGGCCGCCGACATGTACCGCGACGTGCTGGAACAGGCGAAGCGGACCATCGACTCGGTCCTGGAGGCCTACGGCGGCCATGCCGAGGCCCTGCACCGGGCCTCACGCGCCTACCGCCGGGTCGAGGAGGACAACACCGAACTGTCCGGAGGTGGCTGGTGATCAGCATCCCCGCTCCCCTGAACAGTCTGTTGCAACTGTTGGGCCACCAATTCCCGTCCGGCAACGAGGACCAGATCGTCGAATACGCCCGCCAGTGGCAGCAGTACGGCGGTGAGGTCACCGCCCTGGTGCGTGAGGCCGGTGCCGCGGCCGGCTACGCCCGGGCCACCAACGACGGCCCCGCGATGCAGGCCTTCAGCGGCAACTGGTCGGCCTTGGACGGGGTCGAGGTGGTCGCCACCAAACTCGGGGTGGCCGGCAACGTGGTCGCGGCCTGCCTGATGATGATCGCCGGGGTGACCACCGGGTTGAAGGTCACCGAAATCACGAACGTGTCGGTGTTGCAGGCCCACATCGCCTCGGCCCAGGCGGCGGCTCCGGCCACCTTCGGCGCCTCACTGTCGACCATCGCACCGGCCCAGCAAATCACCCGCCAGATCATCGACCAGGCCATCCGGATCGCGGCGGAGTCGCTGCGTGGCTAGCATCCCCGGCATCTTCGGAGTGGCCCTGAACGGCCTGCTGGACGAGGTCGGCACCCGCGCCAGTGACAATGTGCGCTCCGCCGACATGGTGGTGCCCTTCACGGTCGGATCGGGCCCGGACCTGCGCGACAAGATCGACGAGTACGAGCGCCAGTTGTCCCGCCAGATCGAGGCGTTGAACCGGATGACCGCCAATGAGGTGCGCGAGAACTGGGACACCGTCGAGCGCGAGGGCAAGGCCCAGAGCGAGGCGCGTGAGAAGTACGAGGAACTGAAGCGCAAGGAATACCTGACCGAGGCGCTCGGGTTGGAAGACGACGACCCCGACGCCCTCGACGGTCTGACCGCCGAGGAGTGGGCCGACAAGCGCACCGAGGAGGAGATGGACCGGGTCGCGGCCCTGCACGAACCCGACCTGGTGGCCGGTGGACGCGACGAGATCCCCGACGACAACGGGATGCCGTCGATGGGCGACCGGAACGTGAACTCCTCGATCGGCTCGCAGTGGCAAGGCAGACGCGACGAGTTCGAGGAGTACATTGACAGGCTCATCGCCGAAGGTCGCGGTGATGACAAGCTCGATCTGGGCTGGATTCTGGAAGGACCGAAAAAGTGAGCCGCCATACCGACGCCTTCGCCCGCAACTGGGGTGCCCCCCTGACCTCGCGGGAGGTGCCCGAGAACTACTACACCGATTTCGCCGGACGGGTGCCCGAGTCGCTGTTCGAGTTCTGGCGCACCTTCGGGTTCGCCGGATTCGGTCAGGGCCGGTTCTGGATCTGCGACCCGGTGCGGTGGCAGCCGGCGGTGGACCGTTGGATGAACAAGGTGTCGTTGCCGATCGGGGACGATTCGTGGCTGGCGATCACCCGTAGCGCCTTCGGTGAGGTGCGGTTGTGGGGGCAACGCACCGGAATGAGCGCGGTGATTCTGCCTTGGCGCGGGGTGATCGTGGTCAACGACCGCACCGCCCAGATGGCCGAGGAGAAGGACCGCAACAACCAGATCAACGCCGAGTTCCGCGGCACCCGTCCCGGCGACGTGGAACCCAACGGTGACGACGGCGAACCGCTGTTCGAACTGGCCCTGGAGCGACTCGGGCCGGTTACCGAGGACACCGTTTACGGTTTCGAACCCGCCCTGACCCTGGGCGGCCCGGCCGTGGTGGACAACCTGGCCCTGCTCGAGGCGGTCACCCACGTGACCCTGCTGGCAGACCTGTCCGACCCGCAGGTGGGGGCGGCGAGCTCCTGACCCGGTTCCGCCGGGCGGGAACACCGGGGCTCCGCCGACCGCGCGATGACATAATGGTGCAAACGTGCTCCGGGGTCGGTGTAATTCCGAGCCGGCGGTGACAGTCCGCGAACCCCTCGTCCGAGGGGCCGAACTGGTGAGATTCCAGTACCGACGGTGAAAGTCCGGATGGGAGGCAGCACGCGCGGGAATTCGTCTTCCCGTGCCGTGGACGATGTCCGCTACGGCGGCCGTCCGCATTCTCATTCCCCGGAGCCTGTCAAGGACAGGAGTACCGGGCCGATGCCGCATCAGCCGCCCACCACCGCCGACGAGCGGTGGATGCGCCGAGCCCTGGAGTTGGCTGCCCGGGGCCCGCAGGCCGACCCGAACCCGCGGGTCGGCTGTGTCCTCGTCGACCCGGGCAACGACAGCGAGGTGGCAGCCGGCGTCCATCGCGGTGCCGGCACCCCCCATGCCGAGGCCGACGCCCTGGCCGCGGCCGGGGACCGGGCCCGGGGCTGCACCGCCTACGTGAGCCTGGAACCGTGCAGTCACACCGGCCGCACCGGCCCGTGCACCGAAGCACTCGCGGCTGCCGGCGTGACCCGGGTGGTGCACGGCGCGAGCGACCCGAACCCGGCGGCCCGGGGTGGGGCCGACATCTTGCGCGCCCATGGCATCGAGGTGGTCTCCGGGGTGCTGGCCGCCGACGCCGAGCGCCTCAATGAACCCTGGCGCTTCGCGGTGACCGAGGGCCGGCCGATGGTGACCTGGAAGTTCGCGGCCTCCCTGGACGGCCGTTCGGCCGCCGCCGACGGCACCAGCCAATGGCTCACCGGGCCCGAAGCGCGCGCCGATGTGCACCGACAGCGCGCCGAATGCGGGGCGATCCTGGTCGGCACCGGCACCGCCGTGGCCGACGATCCGCAACTGACCGTCCGCGATCAGGACGGCCACCCGGTGGGTCGACAACCCTTGCGGGTGGTGGCCGGACTGCGCGACCTGCCGGCCGGGGCGAGGCTGTTCGATGAGACGGCCGAGACCCTGCACCTGCGCACCCGTGACCCGCACGAGGTGCTCGCCGAACTGCACCGGCGGCAGGTACGCCAGGTCTGGTTGGAGGGTGGCCCGACCCTGGCCGCCGCCTTCTGGCGGGCCCGGCTGATCGACCGGGTGATTTGCTATTTCGCACCGGTGATGCTCGGTTCCGGGAGCGCCGCGGTCACCGATTTCGGCATCACCACCTTGGCCGATGCCCCACGTTTCACCCTGCACGGGCTGACCCGTCTCGGCGATGACGTGCGTGCCGACTACCGACCCGTACAGGAAGGCATCTGATGTTCACCGGAATCGTTGAGGAATTGGGTGAGGTGGTCGAGATCCGCCACGGCGCGGATTCGGCCGTGTTCCGGATCCGTGGCCCCGTGGTGGTTGCCGACGCCGAACACGGTGCCTCGATCAGTTGCAACGGGGTGTGCCTGACCGTGGTCGATTTCGACACCGAATCGTTCACCGTCGATGTGATGGGCGAATCCTTACGCCGCAGCTCGCTCGGCGCGCTGCAACCCGGATCGGCGATCAACCTGGAACGGGCGATGGCCGCGTCGGGGCGCTTCGGTGGCCACATCGTCCAAGGCCATGTCGACGGGGTCGGCACGATCCTGGGCCGGGAGACGGCCGACCGGTGGGAGGTGGTGACCATCGCGTTGCCGGCCGAGCTCGACCGGTACGTGGTGGAGAAGGGCTCGATCACCGTCGATGGGGTGTCGCTGACCGTCAGCGCGGTGAGTGAGCCCGGGGCGGCCGAACCCTGGTTCCAGATCTCGTTGATTCCGACCACCCTGGAACTGACCACCCTGGGCACCAAGCAGCCCGGTGACCCGGTGAATCTGGAGGTCGACGTGTTGGCCAAGTACGTCGAGCGGCTCACCGCCGGGGGCGAGCGATGAGTTTCGCCACGATCGAACAGGCTCTGGACGCCCTGCGGCAGGGTCTTCCGGTGCTGGTGCTGGACGACCAGAACCGCGAGAACGAGGGCGATGTCGTCCTGGCCGCCGAGACGCTCACCGACCGGTGGCTGGGGTGGACGGTGCGGTACTCCTCGGGCTACCTCTGCGCCCCGATGCCGGAGGAAACCGCCGACCGGCTGGAACTGCCGCTGATGGTGGAACGCAATCAGGATGAACTGCGCACCGCCTACACCGTCAGCGTCGACGCCGCCGAAGGGGTCACCACCGGTATTTCGGCGGCCGACCGGGCGCACACCGTCCGGCTGCTGGCCGACCCCGAGGCGGGGCCGCGCGACTTCGTGCGTCCGGGCCACATTCTGCCGCTGCGGGCTCGTCCCGGCGGGGTGCTGAAACGCCGCGGGCACACCGAGGCGACCGTTGATCTGTGCCGGCTGGCCGGGCTGCAACCCGTCGGGGTGATCGGTGAACTGGTGCACGACGACGGGTCGATGATGCGCACCCCCGATGTCGTGGCCCTGGGTGCCGAACACGGTCTGCCGGTGATCACCATCGCCGATCTGGTTCGGCACCGATTGTTGGTCGACCGGGTGGAACGTTCGGCCGAGACCCGGTTGCCGACCCCACACGGCACCTTCGGGATCGTGGGCTACCGCGACCTGGTCACCGATGCCGAACATGTGGCCCTGATCAGCCCCCACGGGTTGGCCGGCGATCACGGCGCCGCGGTGCCGGTGCGGGTGCATTCGGAATGCCTGACCGGAGATGTCTTCGGGTCGCTGCGCTGCGATTGCGGCCCCCAACTCGACCGGGCGATGGCGGTGATCGCCGAGCGCGGCGGGGTGGTCATATACCTGCGCGGGCATGAGGGACGCGGGGTCGGCCTGCTGGCGAAACTGCGCGCCTACCACCTGCAGGACGACGGCTTGGACACCGTCGATGCCCAGGTCAGCCTCGGGTTGCCGATCGACGACCGCGAGTACGGGGCGGCCACCGCGATCCTGCGCGATCTCGGGGTGCAGCGGATCTCCTTGTTGACGAACAACCCGATCAAGGCCGACGCGTTGACCGCCGGTGGCGTCGAACTGGCCGGGGTGGAGCCGTTGCAGGTGCCCGCCAACCCGGCCAACGAGTCCTATCTGAAAACCAAACGTGACCGGATGGGTCACACGATCATGCAGGAGTTGTGAGATGGCCGGACACGGCGCCCCCGATCTGAAGCTGCGGGCCGAGGGCCTGCGGGTGGCGGTGATCGCCGCCCAATGGCACACCCCGGTGATGGACGGGCTGCTCGACGGTGCGCTGCGCGGCGTCGCCGATGCCGGTGCCGAGGCCACGGTGGTGCGGGTGCCGGGGGCCTTCGAACTGCCAGTGGCCTGCGCCAACCTGGCCCGCACGTTCGATGTGCTGGTGGCCCTGGGGGTGGTGATCCGGGGCGGCACCCCGCACTTCGACTATGTCTGCGCGGCGGCCACCAATGGGATCACGGAGGTGACGGTGCGCACCGGCACCCCGATCGGCTTCGGGGTGCTCACCTGCGACACCGAGGAACAGGCCCTGGACCGGGCCGGACTCCCCGGATCGAGCGAGGACAAGGGCTTGGAGGCGGCGCAGGCCGCGATCGCCACCCACCTGGCCCTGCGCGAGCTCTGATTCGGGAGGGAGTCGGTGTGTTCAGCGAAGACTTCATCAGGTTCTTGGAAAGCAGGGCAGCAAGGAAATTGCTCCCCGAAAGCGTGCTCTTTTACCGAACCAAGTTCAAGGAACTCGGTTTCGATGAAGCAAACAGTGACTTCGTTCGTTTTTGGTCCGAGTACGGTGATGAGTACTACGGGGAAGAAGGCTTCATCTTCGCTTTCATGTATGAGCTCGAAGATATCAACGACAGCCTGACCGCCCACCTGAGAGAAACCCTGAACCTGCCGCGTCACTATTTCCCGTTGTTCAACCTTGAAGCCGAGGATTACCTGTTCTACAACAAGAACGACGACAGTGTCGCCCTGGTGGCGTCAGAGAACATCGACAGCTTCATCGAAAGCGGTCACGCAGATCAAAGATGGTCGTCATTCAAAGACTTCATCCACCATCATTTGGGTTACGAGAACCATTAGTGTTCCTCCGGCATCTGCAGAAGCGCTGATCCACCACACGGGCACCCGGAACACCTGCCGACGCCGCCCGATTCGGTGCGGCGTTGCTCGGCGCGGTTATCCTCGTCCGCATGCTTTCGCGTCGTCAGTTCCTGGGCCTCACCGGCGCCCTTGCGCTGACCGCCTGCGTGGGGCCCGAGCCGTCCGACCCGAAGCGCCGGGAACGCTGCGCCGGCCGCCTGGAGATGACGATGCAAGAAACCGTGGGTGGGGCGCAGTTGGTCTACGAGGACACCGGCGGAGCCCAAGCCTTCCCCTTCGAGGCGGCCTTCCACGGTCAGGTCGAGGCCTGGTTCGACACCTGGCAGGCCAAGACCGGGCTCACCGCCACCACGATCCGCACCTACGGGGCCTGGATCGACGGCGGCAGTGACTGCGGTAGCTCCTGGCACCATGCCGGGCGGGCCTTCGACATCGCCGGCATCAACGACGGCGACCGAGTTCTGGTGTCGTGCCGCGAGGATCGTTGGAAGGGCCTCTCCCCCGCCGAGCAGACCTCCCACCGGCGCCGGTACTGGATGTTGGCGGCCAGTCTGCACCTGCATTTCGCCTATGTGTTGACCCATCTCTACGACCCGGCACACGACAACCACATCCACATCGACAACGGCGTCTCCGGGTCGGGGATGAGCACCTTCGACACCGGCTCCCGGGTGCAGAACCAGGCCGTGCAGGCGATCTGCCGTTATCTGTGGGATGTGCCCTGCAAGATCACCGGTAGCTGGGACCGTCAGACCCGACGGGCCAGCGATGCGGTGCTGGAACGACTCGGTACCCGCAGCCGGTTGACCCGCGGGGAGAACTGGGCGGTCTTCCTGGACGGCAGCATCGCCCGCTGAGGTTCAGCCGGCGTCGGGAAGGAGCACGGCCAGGGCCTCGTCGACGGTGTCGACCAGGTGAATGTGTTCGGCCATGGCCCGCCCCTCGGCGAGCGATTCCAACAATTGCCAGGCGGGCAGTACCTGCGTCCATTGGTCGCGGCCGACCAGCACCAACGGGGCGATCAGCCCGGCGTCGGCGGCGTAGTAGTTGCCGGTCACGGCTTGGAAGATCTCCTGGGTGGTGCCGGCCGCGCCGGGCAGGTAGACGATGCCGCCGCGGGCCCGGTTCAACAAGGTGTCCTCGCGGATCGCGTTGGCGAAGTACTTCGCGATACCGGTCGGGAACACGTTCGGTGGTTCGTGGCCGTAGAACCAGGTCGGAATACCGATCGTGGGCACCGGGTCGGACACCCAGGCCCGCACCCGCAACGCGACCGCCGCCCAGGCCCCGATATCGGGACGGAAGGACGGCACACTCGCCAGTTCGGTCAGGGCCCGATCGAGCAGGTCGGGGTGGTTGGCGAACCAGGCACCCAGGTTGGCGGCCTCCATCGCACCCGGCCCGCCACCGGTCAGTACCGTCTTACCGGCGGCCGACAGGCGCAGGCCGAGGCGTGCCGCATCGGCGTACTGGGCGGTGCCACGTTCCATCGCGTGCCCACCCATCACCCCGACCACGCGCCGGGATTCGAGCTCCCAGTCGTCCAGGGCGTCGGTGATGGCGTGGTCGTGCAGGGCCATCGCCAAGGTGTCGGCCACATTGGTCGGGTGGGTGTGTTCCCGGGTCCAGGCATAGATCTGGGCATCCGGCGAGGCGGCGTAGTCGAGCCCGTCCCCATCGGTGCCGAACAGTTCGTCGGCGTCGTAGAGGGTGCTGCGGTAGGGGTCGAAGGGCAGCCCGTCCAGCCGTGGGAAGATCAACGCCCCGCGGGCCCGCAACGAGGCTTCGGTGGACTCGTCCATCGCGCAGCCGAGGAACACCGCACCGCCGACCTGCACCCGATCCAGGGCGGGCCGCCGCTCGGTCAGATCGACCGACTGGATGAACCACCCGGCCAGCGAGTCGGTGCGCTCGATGTGTGCGTCGAACTCCTCCAGCGACTCGATCTCGACGGTGCGTCGGTTGTGCCGGGTGAAGGGCACGACTCAGATCACCCCGAGCGCGATCACCGCGTCGGCCACCTTGGTGAAGCCGGCGATGTTGGCGCCCAGCACGTAGTTGCCGGGTTCGCCGTACTCCTCGGCAGTTTCCATGCAGGTGGCGTGAATGCCCTCGACGATGTCCTGCAGCCGCTCCTCGGTGTACTCGAAGCTCCACGAGTCGCGCGAGGCGTTCTGCTGCATTTCCAGGGCCGAAGTGGCCACACCGCCGGCGTTGGCGGCCTTGCCGGGCCCGAAGGCGATTCCGGCCTTGTTGAAGATCTCGATCGCGCCGGGGGTGGCGGGCATGTTCGCGCCTTCGACGACGTACTGCAGCCCGTTCTTCACCAACGTTTCGGCGTGCTGGGCGTCGAGTTCGTTCTGGGTGGCGCAGGGGGCGGCCACCTGTACCGGCAGTTCCCAGATCGAGGCGCCCTCGTCGCCCATCCGGGCGTTCGGACGCCGGTCGGCGTACTCGGTGAGCCGGGCCCGCTCGATCAGCTTGACCTGCTTGAGCAGTTCGACGTCGATGCCGTCCTCGTCGTAGACGAAGCCCGAGGAGTCGGAGCAGGCGACCACCTTGGTGCCGTACTGGGCGAACTTCTCGATCGCGTGGATCGCCACATTGCCCGAACCGGACACACTCGCGGTCAATCCGTCCAGCGAGCCACCCCGAGCCTTGGCCATCTCGGCGGCGAAGAACACCGCGCCGTAGCCGGTGGCCTCGGTGCGCACCAGGGATCCACCCCAGGTGAGGCCCTTACCGGTGATCACGCCCGACTCGTAGCGGTTGGTGAGGCGCTTGTATTGGCCGAAGAGGTAACCGATCTCGCGGCCGCCGACGCCGATGTCACCGGCCGGCACGTCGGTGTATTCGCCCAGGTGGCGGTACAGCTCGGTCATGAACGACTGGCAGAACCGCATCACTTCGCCCTCGCTGCGTCCGCGCGGGTCGAAGTCGGCGCCACCCTTGGCGCCACCGATCGGCAGGCCGGTCAGCGAGTTCTTGAAGATCTGCTCGAAGCCGAGGAACTTGACGATGCCCAGGTACACCGAGGGATGGAAACGCAGGCCACCTTTGTAGGGCCCCAGGGCGGAGTTGTACTGCACCCGGAAGCCGCGGTTGATCTGCGGACGGCCGTCGTCGTCGACCCACGGCACCCGGAAGATGATCTGGCGTTCGGGTTCGCAGATCCGCTCCAGCACCGCACCCTCGGTGTAGTGCGGGTTGCGCAGCAGGACGGGTTCGAGGGATTCGAAAACTTCGCGAACGGCCTGGTGGAATTCTGCTTCACCGGGATTGCGGCGCACTACGACGTCGTAGGTCCTCTCCAACTGCTCATCCATGTGCGTCACCTTTCGTACTGTCGTCTCCCGTGGCCGCAAGCTGGCCACAGGCGCCGTCGATATCCCGCCCCCGAGTGTCGCGCACCGTGACGGGCACCCCGCGCGCTTCCAGTCGGCGGACGAACTCAGCTTCGTCCTCCCGACGCGATGCTGTCCATTTGGAACCGGGCGTGGGGTTGAGCGGGATCAGGTTCACATGAACCCAACCCCAACCCCCGCCGCGTTTCAGCACCTGGGCGAGCAGGTCGGCCCGATGAGCCTGATCGTTGATGTCGCGGATCAGGGCATATTCGATGCTCACCCGCCGCTTGGTGGCCCGGAAATACTCCCAGGCCGCGTCGACAGCTTCGGCGACCTTCCAGCGGGTGTTGATCGGGACGATTTCATCGCGCAACTCATCATCGGGGGCATGCAGGCTCACCGCCAAAGTGACCGGCAGCCCTTCGTCGGCGAGTTTGGCGATCGCCGGCACCAACCCGACCGTGGACACGGTGATGCCGCGGGCACTGATGCCCAAGCCGTCCGGTTGTGCGGTGGTCATGGTGCGCACCGCGTCGCGGATCGCCCGGAAGTTCGCCAACGGCTCGCCCATGCCCATGAACACGATGTTCGACACCCGGCCCGGGCCACCGGGGATCTGCCCGGAACTCACCCGCCGGGCCCCGTCGACCACCTGGCTGATGATCTCGGCGGTGGACAGGTTCCGGGTCAGGCCACCCTGGCCGGTGGCGCAAAAGGGGCAGGCCATCCCGCAGCCGGCCTGTGACGAAATACACAGCGTGGTGCGTTCGGCCGACGTCCTGGTTTTCGGGTACCGCATCAGTACCGACTCGACCAGGGCCCCGTCGTGCAACCGCCACAGGGTCTTGGCCGTGGTGCCTCGGTCGGCGGTCTGGGTGCGCACCTCGGTGAGCAGTTGCGGGAAGAAGCGTTCGGCGACCTGGTCCCGCAACGCCTTGGGCAGGTCGGTCCACTCCCGGGGGTCGGTGGAGTAGTGCTCGAAGAAATGCCGGGACAGTTGTTGGGCCCGGAAGGCCGGCAGGCCGGCCTCGACGACGGCCGCGCGGCGTTCCTCGGGGCTCAGATCGGCCCAGTGCTGCGGGGGCTTACCGCGCCGGGGAGCCTGCAGCACCAGCGGTAGTGAAGTCATCAGCTCAACCCCGGAACCAACAGGTACATCAGCAGCCAGGCCGCCGGGGCGGTCAGCAGCAGCGAGTCGAGCCGGTCCATGATGCCGCCGTGGCCGGGCAGGATCGAACTCATGTCCTTGATCCCGACGTCGCGCTTGATCAGCGACTCGACCAGGTCTCCGAAGACCCCGGTGGTGACCAGCACGGCGCCGAGAATCAGGCCGACCCACCAGGGGGCGTCCAGCAGCCAGATGCTGGCGGCGATACCGACCCCGATGCCCAGCAGGAACGAGCCGGCCAGACCCTCCCAGGACTTCTTCGGTGAGATCTTCGGGGCCATCGGGTGTTTGCCGAACAACACGCCCAAGATGTAGCCGCCGGTGTCACCGGCCACCACCACCGCGACATAGGTGGCGATCCGCATCACCCCGTTGTGGTCGGCCAGCATCAGCGGGACGAAGGCCCCCATCAACGGCAGATAGCCGATCAGGAAGAGGCTGGCGGCGGTGTCGCGCACGTAGGCATCGGCCCCGCCGAACATCCGCCACACCATCGCAGCAACCACGGTGATCGCCAGGGCCGACAGCAAGAAGGTGCCCGCCGGCAGGATGCTGTAGGACAGGGTCGCCGCCACATAGGGCCCGACCCCGATCACCACCGTGCCGACCAGCACCGGAACGAGGGCTGCGTTCAGCCCGAGACGACGCAGCGCGGAACTGACCTCGATCACCGCCAGGATCATCAGGGCGGTCATGAAAATGGTGAACCCGAGATGCCAGAACCACAGGGTGGCCACGGCAGTGGCGATCAGCAAAACCCCGACGGTGATCGCCGCCGGTAGATTGCGACCGGCACGCCCGTGATCGGCTTGGGCGATCAGTTCACCGGTATAGGGGTCAGTCATCAGACCTCGAGGAGTTCTTCTTCCTTGCGCTTCAACAGATCATCGATCTGGTCGGTGTACTTCTTGGTGGTCTCCTCCAGGCCCTTCTCGGCCCGCGCCACCTCGTCCTCACCGACTTCCTTGTCCTTGACCATCTTGTCGAGGGTCTCCTTGGCGCTGCGGCGGGCATTGCGGATCGAAATCCGGGCTTCCTCGGCCTTGGACTTGGCGAGCTTGGTGTACTCCTTGCGCCGTTCCTCGGTCAGGGCGGGCAGCACCAGACGGATCGTGTTGCCGTCATTGGACGGGTTGGCGCCCAGATCCGAATCCCGGATCGCCTTCTCGATGCCGTCCATCGCGCCCCGGTCGTAGGGGGAGATCAGCACGGTGCGGGCTTCGGGCACCTGGAAGGAGGCGAGCTGCTGCAGCGGGGTGGGCTGCCCGTAGTAGTCCACCAACAGCTTGTTGAACATGGCCGGATGAGCCCGTCCGGTGCGAATCGCCGCGAATTCCTCCTTGGCGTACTCCACCGCGTCGTTCATCTTGGCTTCGGCCTCGCGAGTGGTCTCGGCGATCACTGCGCCCTCCCCTTCTCAGCCACCGCGCGGGCGGCCTGGTTTGTGAATCTGTAGGTGAATCCTAGCCGTCACGAATGGACGGTCGTACCGATCTGCTCCCCCGCCGCGACCCGGGCGATGTTGCCCTCGACATCAAGGTTGAAGAAGATCATCGGCAGGTTGTTGTCCCGGGCCAGGCTGATCGCGGTGGCATCGGCCACCTTCAGGTCGCGGGTCAGGAACTCGTCGTAGGTCAGGGTTTCGAACTTGTGCGCCCCGGGATTCTTGCGCGGGTCGTCGTCGTAGACCCCGTCGGTGCCCTGTTTGCCCATCAACAGCACCTCGGCGCCGATCTCCAGGGCACGCTGGGCGGCAACGGTGTCGGTGGAGAAGTAGGGCATTCCCGAACCGGCCCCGAAGATCACCACGCGGCCCTTCTCCAGGTGCCGTTCGGCGCGCCGCGGAATGTAGGGCTCGGCGACCTGGCCCATCGTGATCGCGGTCTGGACGCGGGTGTCGAGCCCGGCCTTCTCGCAGTAGTCCTGCAGGGCCAGGCAGTTCATCACGGTACCGAGCATGCCCATGTAGTCGGCCCGGTCGCGCTCCATACCGCGCTGTTGCAGTTCGGCGCCGCGGAAGAAGTTGCCGCCGCCGACCACGATCGCCACCTGTACCCCGGCGCGGACGACCTCGGCGATCTGCCGGGCGATACTGCCGACCACATCGGGGTCGACGCCCACTTTGCCGCCGCCGAATGCCTCACCGGACAGCTTGAGCAGAACTCGCTGATATCGAGGCACGGGCAAACCTTTCGTTGAAACAGTGACGCGGGTGTGACCCGGGAAGCATTCTCCCACGGTCACACCCGCGTCCGGCAAATCACGGATGCCGCTGGCTCAGGCGCCGGCCTCCAGGCGGACGAAGCGGGTCACGGTGATGCCCGCGTCGTCCAGGATCTGGCCGACGGTCTTCCTGTCCTCCGACACCGACGGCTGCTCGACGAGCACGACGTCCTTGTAGAAGCCGTTCACCCGGCCCTCGATGATCTTGGGCAGAGCCTTCTCGGGCTTGCCCTCCTCGCGGGCGGTGGCCTCGGCGATGCGCTCCTCGTTGGCGATCACATCGGCGGGCACCTGCTCGCGGGTGAGGAACTGCGGACGCATCGCGGCGATCTGCATGGCCACGCCGTGCAGGACCGACTCGTCGGCACCCCCGGTGTATTCCAGCAGCACGCCGACCTGGGCGGGCAGGTCGGAGGAGCGGCGGTGCAGGTAGACGTGGGTGTCACCGGTGTAGTGCTCGGCACCGGCCAGTTCCAGCTTCTCGCCGATCTTGGCCGACAGCTGCGACACCGCATCGGCGACGGTCTCGCCGCCGGGCAGGGTCACCGCGTTGGCGGCCTCGACACCGCTGACGCCGGCGGCGTCCACGGCCTGGACGATCTGGTTGGCCAGCGCCTGGAACTCCTCGTTCTTGGCGACGAAGTCGGTCTCGGCGGCCAGCTGCACCAGGGTGGAGCCGGCGTTGGCGACCAAGCCGTTGGAGGCTTCCCGCTCGGCACCGCGCTTGGCGGCCTTGGCCGCCCCGTGCACCCGCAGGTACTCGACCGCGGCTTCGTAGTCACCGTCGGTTTCGGTGAGGGCCTTCTTGGCGTCCATCATTCCGGCGCCGGTGTCCTCACGGAGCTTCTTGACGTCGGCCGCGCTGAAGTTTGCCATCGATGCTCTTCCTTCTCCTGTTGATCAGGCTTGGGGTGGGGTGGGTCAGGCGGTGGGGTTGTCGGTGGCCTCGGCCTCGGTGGCCTCGGCAGCCGGAGCTTCCTCAGCGGCCGGAGCTTCCGCGGTGGCCTCCGCGGCTTCGGCTTCGACGGCCTCGGCAACCGGCTCGGTCACGGCCGCAGCGGTCTGCGGGGTGGCCTCGGTGGCCTTCGGCTCCTCGGCGGGGGTCTCGGCCTTGGGCTGCTCGGCGGGGGCCTCGGCCTTGGGCTGCTCGGTCTGCTCGGCAGCGCCCAGCAGTTCGCGCTCCCACTCGGCCATCGGCTCGGCCTCGGCTTCGGCACCGGTGTTGACCCCGGAGCGGGCCATCAGGCCGTCGGCGACCGCGTCGGCGATCACGCGGGTCAACAGGGCCACCGAACGAATCGCGTCGTCATTGCCCGGGATCGCGTAGTCGACCTCGTCGGGGTCGCAGTTGGTGTCCAGGATGCCGATGATCGGGATCCGCAGCTTGCGGGCCTCATCGACGGCCAGATGCTCCTTCTTGGTGTCGACCACCCAGACCGCCTGCGGGGTCTTGGCCATGTCGCGCAGACCGCCCAGGGTCTTCTCCAGCTTTTCCTTCTCGCGGCGCAGGCCCAGCAATTCCTTCTTGGTCAAGCCCGACTCGGCGACGTTGTCGAAATCCATCGCCTCCAGCTCCTTGAGCCGGTGGATCCGCTTGATCACGGTGTGGAAGTTGGTCAGCATGCCGCCCAGCCAGCGCTGGTTCACGTACGGCATTCCGACGCGGGTGGCCTGCTCGGCGATCGCTTCCTGGGCCTGCTTCTTGGTGCCGACGAACAGCACCGAACCGCCCTTGGCGACGGTGTCCTTGATGAAGGCGTAGGCGCGGTCGATGTAGGTCAGCGACTGCTGCAGGTCGATGATGTAGATGCCGTTGCGCTCGGTGAAGATGAAGCGCTTCATCTTCGGGTTCCACCGGCGGGTCTGGTGTCCGAAGTGGACACCGTTCTCCAACAACTGGCGCGTAGTGACGACGGCCATGGTCGTTCCTCCTCTTGGCACGCCGATGCGTGCCGCACGGTTGTTCCGGTATCGGGTTCGATACCGCCTGATGCAGTACCGGGCTCGACCCTTGCGGGACCGCCGAGACCGTCCACCTTCGGTGGCATGACTGCATGCGAAGTCGATCCGGTTGCCCGAATCGCCGGGGTAAGTGTATGCCGATCGGGCCGATCGGCGCCAACCGATGACACGCCCGGCCCGAGGCGGTACGACGGGCCCGCCGAACCGCCCGTCCCCGATGGCCATCTGCAACCGCAACTCGTTCCTGCGGCGCGTAGTTGGTGACGCAGGAACGAGTGCGGGTTGCAGGTGCGAAACCAGCGGTTGTCCACAACCGCCCACGGGGTCGAAGCATTCTCCACAATCTCGTCCGGCCGAGGGAAGTTCGCGCTCCGAGTGCCCACCGTGTCGGATATGAACCGTCTTCGTCTGCCCGGCTTTCGGCTCCTCGGCGCGATCGCCCTGACCCTGTTCCTGGTGGTGGTGTTCCGGGACCCCGCCCACGCCTCCCCGACCATCGTCCGCCCGGTGCCGGGGCCGGTGGTGCGCGCCTTCGACCCGCCGGAACACGACTGGCTGCCGGGCCATCGTGGGGTGGATCTGTCCGGGGTCCCGGGTGAGCCGGTGGTGGCGGCGATGTCGGGGCGCATCGTCTTCGCCGGTGACGTCGCCGGACAGCCGGTGGTGTCGATCGACCACCCCGACGGCCGGCGCACCACCTATCAACCGGTGCGGGCCGGGGTGCGTACCGGGCAGCAGGTGCGGGCCGGTGACCCGATCGGCACCCTGCTGGCCGGGCACTGCGACACCGCCGCGGCCTGTTTGCACCTGGGACTGAAACGGGGTGAGGAATACCTGGACCCGCACCTGATTCTGGACGCGGCCTCCCTGCCGAGGCCGGTGATCAAGCTGTTGCCCGCGTCGGCACCACAACGGATTGCCGAGCGGGCCGCGACTCGCGACCCGGTTGCCGCGACGGTGGGAGCACCGGGCGGCACGGGATCTTCCGGCGCGGTGGGGTCGGCGGGTTCGACCCGGCCCGCCGACGGCCCGATCACTTCACCGTTCGGGATGCGGGTGCATCCGGTGACCGGGGTCTACAAGCTGCACGACGGGTTGGACATCGGCTCCGGCTGTGGGTCGCCGATCCGGGCGGTGTTGCCGGGCACGGTGGTGCAATCGGTCTTCCACGTCGCCTACGGCTGGTGGTTGATCATCGACCACGGTGGTGGGCTGCGCACCGGCTACAGCCATGCCGAGAGTTGGAGTGCTCGGGTGGGTGATCAGGTGGTGGCGGGCCAGCAGATCGGACGGATCGGAACGACCGGCTACTCCACCGGCTGCCATCTACATTTCATGGCCTGGCGGGGCGGTCGAATCGTCAACCCACATCCGCTGCTGCCCTGAACCAACTCGTGCGGCATCAGGCGCGGGGGTGGGCCTGTTGGAAGGCTGCGCGCAACCGGGCGTCGCTGACATGGGTATAGAGCTGGGTGGTGGCCAGCGAGTTGTGGCCCAACATCTCCTGCACCGAGCGCAGATCCGCTCCGCCCTCGAGCAGGTGGGTGGCCATCGCGTGCCGCAATCCGTGCGGCCCCATCTCCGGTGCCCCCGGAACGGCCTCCAGGGCGCGGTACACGATCCGGCGGGCCACCCTCGGGTCCAGCCGGGCCCCACGAGCGCCCAACAACAAGGCGTTGGTGGTCGGCGCCCCCGCGGCCACCCGGCCGCGGACCGCGAGCCAGTCGTCCACCGCGCGCAGGGCCGGTACTCCCAGTGGCACGACCCGCTCCTTGTTGCCCTTGCCCACCACCCGTACGGTGCGGCGCTGGGCATCGATGCTGTCGAGATTCAGGGCACACAACTCCCCCACCCGAATCCCGGCGCCGTAGAGCAGTTCCAGTACCGCCACATCGCGGCGTCCCATCGGCCCTTCATCATCCGCAGCCGCGGCCACGGCGGCGGCGAACAGTTCATCTGTCTCGGCCCGGGTGAGGGTGCGCGGCAGGTGTTGGGCCGCTTTGGGTGAGCGCAGCGCCCGGGACGGGTCGCCGCTGATCAGACCACTGCGTTGGGCCCAGCCGAAGAATCCCCGCACCGCCGAGGTGCGGCGGGCCATCGTGGTGCGGGCCGCGCCACGGCGGCGCAGATCGGCCAGCCAGGCCCGCAGGTCGGTCAGGGTCACCTGCTCGGGCATGGTGGCCGGCGCGCCGGCTTCGCTGTCGTCGACCTCGGCCCCCAGGAACACGGCCAGATCGATCAGGTCCTGCCGGTAGGCGCGCACTGTGTTCGTCGACACGTTCCGTTCCCGGTCGAGATGCCGCAACCAGCCGTCCATCGGCTCGGCCCAGCACGGGTCGAGGCGGGGTTCGGCATGGTCCGGCATGAGTCCACTGTGCCCGGTCGGGGCGCCTCCTGACGCGCACGACGCGGCCCGAATCTGGTATTGATGTGCCCATGCCGACACCAACGACCCCCGATAGTGCCGATATGTGGATCCTCGTGGGTGGCTACACCGCCGAGGTCCAGGGCGAGGCCGAGGGCATTCACGTCCTGCGCTGGCAGGGGTCGACCGAGGACCGAGCGAATCTGGTCGCCTATCCGTCGGTGCCGCTGATCTCGCCGTCCTATCTGTTGCAGCATCCGACCCGCCCAATCGTGTACGCGATCTCCGAGGCCCCCGAGTCCCAGGTGCACACCCTGGAGTTGACCGATGAGGGGCTGCGGCTGGTCGCCAGCGTGCCGACCGGTGGCGTCGGAGCCTGCCATCTGGGCTTCGACGAGACCAACGGGTGGGTGCTGGTGGCGCATTACTCCGAGGGTGCGGTGAGCAGCCACCGGGTGCTCTCCGACGGCACCCTCTCCCCTGCCCAGGCCCTGCACCCGTTCACCGGCTCGGGCCCGGACCAGGCCCGCCAGGAACAGTCGCATGCCCACCAGATCGTGCCCTCCGAGGGTCGGATCAAGGTGCCCGACCTGGGTGCCGATGTGGTGCACCGGGTGCGGCTGGACGTCGAAGGTCGGCTCACCCGTTCCAACGAACCGATCCGGCTGCCGGCCGGATCCGGCCCGCGGCATCTGGTGATCACCCGCGACCATCTCGTGATCGCCTGTGAACTGAGCGGCGACCTGTGGCTGGCCCGCCGCAACGGTGAGGGCTGGGATCTGGTGCATCAGGTGGCGGCCTCGGCCTCCGACGAGCGGGTGCACCCCTCCGCCCTGCGGATCGACGGCGATCAGGTGTTCGTCGCCAACCGCGGCTCGGACACCTTCGCGGTGTTCAGCCTGGACCGGCAGGCGAACACCTTGACCCGACGGGCCGAAGTGGCCACCGGTGGGGAATGGCCGCGCGACCTGGTGCTCACCGAGGACGAGGTGTGGATCGCCAACCAGGCCAGTAACAACGTCTCGGTGTTCCGGCGGGTGCCGGCCCGGGAGTCGAGCTCGGCCGAGTGGGTGCTGGATATCGAATTGCCCGTACCCAGCCCCGCCTGCATCCTGCTGGTGCACGGCCGGAAGTGAGGGAGAAGATGGATCAGAGCCTGCTCGAGGGTGGCAAGGTGCTGCGGATCACCCGCTGGGGCGAATCGGTGATGCACACCCCCACCGAGCCGATCACCGAGTTCGACGACGAGTTGCGTGAACTGATCCGCGACATGTTCGCCACGATGTATGCCGCCGACGGGGTCGGACTGGCCGCCACCCAGGTCGGTGTGTCCAAGGCCGTGTTCATCTACGACTGCCCCGACGAGGACAACGTCCGCCAACGCGGGGTCTTCTGCAACCCGAAGGTGACCCTGCCCGAGGGACGCGACCGCAACCTGGAAGGCGCCGAGGAGGGCTGCCTGTCGTTGCCGGGCGGATTCCAGAACCTGCACCGTCCCGACCGGGCCACCTGCACCGGCCAGGACGAGACCGGCGCCCCGATCGAGGTCGTCGGCACCGGCTTGCTGGCCCGTTGCCTGCAGCACGAAACCGATCACCTCAACGGCATCGTCTTCGGTGACCGGCTCGCCGCCCGCGGCCGCAAGAAGCTGTACCAGCAGCACGAATCGCTGGCCCACCGCTACCCCGACGACTGGCCGGTGACCCCGAAGACCGCCTCCGCGGTCACCGATCAGGCCGAGGACGAGCCGAGCGCGTAACAGGCGATCGCCGCGGCGGCGGCGACGTTCAGCGAGTCGATGCCGGCCGACATCGGAATCTTGGCCACCACATCGGCCGACCCGACCCAATGGTCGGACAACCCGTCACCCTCGGTGCCGAGCATCAGGGCGACCTTGTCGCCGGCCCCAACCTTCAGATCCGGCAGATCGACCGCATCGTCGCGCAACGCCAGCGCCACGGTGCGAAAGCCCGCCTCCCGCAGGAGTTCAGGGGCGGCGTGCCAATCGTCCAGTCGTGCCCAGGGCAGGCTGAACACCGCTCCCATCGAGACCTTGATCGCGCGCCGGTACAGCGGATCGGCGGCCCGAGGGGCGAGCAGTACCCCGTCCCAACCCAGGCCGGCCGCCCCGCGCAGGATCGCGCCGACGTTGGTGTGGTCGACGATGTCCTCACAGACCACCACCCGGGGCAGGGCAAGAATGTCGGCCACACTGTGCCGCAGGTGCCGGTGCAGCGACGCCAGGGCGCCGCGGTGCACATGGAAACCGGTGACCTGCTCGGCGACTGCCTCGGACACCACATAGACCGGGACGTCCGGGTGCTCGTCCAGCAGGTCGGCCAGCTCGCCCAGCCAACGCGGTGCGAGCAGGAAGGATCGCGGCCGATACCCGGCCGCCACGGCCCGTCGGATCACCTTGGTGCCCTCGGCGATGAACAGTCCGTGTTCGGTCTCCAGCCGGCGTCGCAGCGATGATTCGCGCAGCCGGACGTAGTCGGCGAGTCGGTCGTCGGCCGGGTCGGTGATCTCGATCCGGTTCACAAGTGCGGCGAGTTACCGGGGGCGTCGACGGGTGGGTAGGCCAGCGAGGTGTCGCGGGCGTAGATGATCAGC
This sequence comes from Pseudenemella bisphenolivorans, assembly GCF_051133435.1. Taxonomy (NCBI): domain Bacteria; kingdom Bacillati; phylum Actinomycetota; class Actinomycetes; order Propionibacteriales; family Propionibacteriaceae; genus Pseudenemella; species Pseudenemella bisphenolivorans. The sequence goes on from NZ_JBPGNY010000001.1 coordinate 126,600, forward strand.
GCAGTGGTCACCACCACCGCGGCGATCACCTGCAGCGGCCAGAGCGTGGGCAGCACCCAGGCCACCATCGCGGCACAGATCGCGCCCACCATGCCCCAGCCGATCACCCGCCGAGAGGGGGTGATCACCTCGGCGATCAGGCAGCACAGTCCGGCGGCCACCCACAGCGTCCAGGGGTTGGCGCCCAACCAGTCGGAGAGGTGAACGTCCATCAGCGGGCCCGGGCCGACCACCGGCCATCGGCCTGGCTGATCTGCAGCGACAGGTCGAAGGTGTGGCTCATGTTCTCTTCGGTCAAGGTGTCGGCGATCGGGCCGGCCGCAACCACCTTGCCCTGCTTCAGCAGCAGCGCGTGGGTGATGCCCGGCGGGATCTCCTCGACATGGTGGGTGACCAGCACGCTCGCCGGAGCGTAGGGGTCGGCGTACAGATCGGCCAGGGAGGCGATCAGGGATTCCCGCCCGGCCAGGTCGAGCCCGGCGCCGGGTTCGTCGAGCAGCAACAGTTCCGGATCGGTCATCAGGGCCCGGGCGATCTGCACCCGCTTGCGCTCCCCCTCACTGAGGGTGCCGAAAGTGCGATCGGCGAGGTGTTCGACCCGGAACCGCTCCAACAGGTACGCCGCCTGCTGGTAGTCCATCTCGTCGTACTCCTCACGCCACCGGCCCAAAACGCCGTAGGCGGCCGACACCACCACATCGGCGACCCGCTCCCCGCGGGGGATCCGTTCGGCCACCGCGGCCGAGCTCATCCCGATCCGGGGGCGCAGTTCGAACACGTCCACGGTGCCCAGTACCTCACCGAGCAGCCCGACCACCCCGATGGTGGGGTGCATCTGGGCGGCCAGGATCTGCAGCAAGGTGGTCTTGCCGGCGCCGTTGGGCCCGATCACCACCCACCGGTCACCCTCTTCGACCGACCAGTCGATGCCGTCCAGCAGCACCGCCTCGCCGCGGCGGATGGTGACTTCGGCCAGGTCGACAACTGTGGTCACGGGCTGCTCTCCTCGTTTTCTTTCAGGCGCCGGTTGCGTGCAGGCCACCGTCGACGTGCACCATCTCGCCGGTAGTGGCGGGGAAGAAGTCGCTCAGCAGGGCGACGACGGCCTTGGCGGTGGGTACCGGGTCCTTCGGATCCCACCCGAGCGGGGCCCGATCGCCCCACACGTCGTTGAAGGTTTCGGCGCCCGGAATAGCCTTCTTGGCCAAGGTGTCGATCGGCCCGGCGGCGACAATATTGCAGCGCACCTGCTCCGGACCCAGGTAGCGGGCGAGGTAGCGGCTACTCGATTCCAGCGCCGCCTTGGCCACCCCCATCCAGTCGTAGGTCGGCCACGACACCCGCGCGTCGAAGGTCATCCCGACCACCGAGGCCGGCTTGGCCAGCAGGTCCTTGCAGGCCATCGTCAGCGACACCAGCGAGTAGGCCGATACCTGCACCGCCTGGGAGACGTCCGACCACGGGGTGGTCAGGAAGCCTCCGCCGAGGGCGGTTTCGGGGTTGGCGTAGGCGATCGAGTGGACGATCCCGTCCAGCTTCTCCACCCCGGCCTCGCGCAGGACCTCGGGCAGCCGGGCCAGGTGCTCCTCGTCGGTGACGTCGAGTTCGATCAGTTCCGGCACCGGGTCGAGTTTCTGAATCACCCGCTTGGTCAGGCTCATCGCCCGGCCGAAGTTCGACACCACCACCTTCGCCCCCTCGGCGGCGGCCAGTTCGGCCACCGCGTAGGCGATCGAGGTGTTCATCGTGACCCCGGCGACGAAGATCGTCTTGCCGTCCAGAATGCCCATGATTTCTCCCGTTCCCTCGCTCAGTGACCCATGCCCAGGCCACCGTCGACCGGCAGCACCGCCCCGTTGATGTAGGACGCACCCTCCGAGGCCAGGAAGGCCACCGCGGCGGCGACGTCCTCGCTGGCCCCCATCCGGCCGGCCGGAATCAGGGTGGCGTAGCGTTCCACGGTTTCGGCGGGCAGTTCGGCGGTCATATCGGTTTCGATGAATCCCGGGGCGATCACATTACTGGTGACCCCTCGCCCGCCGAGTTCGCGGGCCAGCGAACGGGCCAGGCCGACCAGCCCCGACTTGGCGGCGGCGTAGTTCGCCTGCCCGGCCGAGCCGTACATGCCGACCACCGAGGAGATGAAGATCAGGCGACCCCAGCGGGCCCGCACCAGGCCCCGGGAGGCCCGCTTGGCGACCCGGTACGACCCGCCGAGGTTGGCGTCGATCACCGACTGCCAGTCGTCCTCACTGAGGCGCATCAGCAGGGTGTCGCGGTTCATGCCGGCGTTGGCGACCACGATCTCGACCGGGCCGAGCTCGGCCTCGACCTTGGCGAAAGCCGCGTCGACGTCCTCGACGCTGGTCACATCGCATTGCACACCCAGCACACCTTCGGGGACGTCCCCACTGCGGTAGGTGCCCGCCACCCGGTGCCCATCGGCCAACAGCCGGGTGGCGATCACCCGGCCGATGCCCTTGCTCGCACCGGTGACCAGGGCCACCCGTCCGGTCTTGTCGTCGGTCTTCATCTCGGAGCTCACAGTCTGTGAGGCTACCGCACCCAGTACATGGTTTCGCGGCGTATCGTGGCCCCATGGCCAAGGCGATCCAGCGACCCACGAGCACCGTGATCACCGGTGCCCGTGCGCCCCGCTCGGAGGATCTGGCCCGCCGTCAACGCAACTACCTGGTGTTGATGGCGTTCCGGGTGGCCTGCATCGTGGGCATGGTCTTCGTGCCGGGCATCTGGCGGTGGGTGCTGCTGCTGGGCGCGGCCGTGCTGCCCGCTCTGGCGGTGCTGATCGCCAACAACGTGGACATCCGCACCCCCGCGCCGGTGCCGGACGAGCCGCAGTACAAGGCCATTCCGGCGCAGCATTCCGACCACGTGGTGCCCGGCGAGGTCATCGACGACGACTGAACCGGGTCTCAGCCACCGATGGCCGACATCGGCCGGTCGGGTTGCAGGAAGGTCGGGTCGTCGATCCCGTGCCCGGGACGTTTGGTGAGCATCGCGGCCACCCACTGATCCGCCAACTGTTCATCGGTGGCGCCACCACGCAGTGCGGCGCGCAGATCCGATTCCTCCCTGGCGAACAGGCAATTGCGAATCTGTCCGTCGGCGGTCAACCGGACCCGGTCGCAATCCCCGCAGAAGGGACGGGTGACCGAGGCGATGATGCCGACCGGATGACCGTGTACCCGGTACAGCTCGGCCGGGGCACTCCCCCGCCGGGCGGCGTCCTCCGGGTCCGCGACCAGCGGATGCACCGCCGCGACCCGATCGCGGATCTCCTCGGCGGTCACCATCTGCTCACGCGACCAACCCTTCTGCGGGTCGAGCGGCATCTGTTCGATGAACCGCAGTTGCACCCCGGTGTCGAGGGCCCAGGACACCAGGTCTGCGGCCTCGTGGTCGTTCACCCCGCGGATCAGTACCGAGTTGACCTTGACCGGGGCCAGGCCGGCGGCCAGGGCCGCGTCGATACCGGCCAGCACATCGTCGAGCCGGCGACGTCGGGTGAGGGAGGTGAAGGTGTCGGGGTCCAAGGTGTCCAGGGACACGTTGATCCGGTTCAGCCCGGCCTCGGCCAGAGCTGCGGCGCGGGTGGCCAGGCCGATCCCGTTGGTGGTCATCGCGACCTGCGGACGGGGATCGAGGGCGGCGATCCGTCCGATCAGGTCGGGCAGGTCGGGACGCAGCAACGGTTCGCCGCCGGTCAGCCGGATGGTGCGGATGCCCAGATCGCGCACCCCGACCCGCAACAACCGCAGCAGTTCGTCGTTGCTCAGCACCTCGTCATGCGGCATCCAGGGCAACCCTTCGGCCGGCATGCAGTAGGAACAGCGCAGGTTGCACCGGTCGGTCAGCGAGACCCGCAGGTCGGTGGCGACCCGCCCGTGCCGGTCGGCGAGCACACGACGAGGCGACATCACATCGGGGTGTGCTGTGACGTCGGCTGGGTTCCGGCTCTGTTGCATTCGACCGAGTGTAGGTGGCCCGAACCAGTAACTATCGATCAGCCCCGTTCGGGGGTGCCCACGGCCGGGCGGGCCCTGCGTGACATGATCGTTGGAGAGCAGCCGGCGATGTCATGGGGGGAGCAGTCGCGTGACCGAGGAGACCAAGCGCGTCTCGGAGTGGATCCGGGAGTTGACCGCCGAGATCGGACTGGACGATGTCGAGTTGGACGAGGATTCGATCCATATTCTGCTGGACCTGGCCCGTGACGTCGCCCATCAGGTGATTCGGCCGGCCACCCCGATCAGCACCTACCTGCTGGGTATTGCGGTCGGCCGCGGCGCCTCCCTGGGTGCGGTGGCTGCGAAGGCCACCGCCCTGGCCCTGGGGCACAATGACGACGACCACGATGATGAGGACGCCGAGATCTACTGAGTTCGCCGCGTAAGGTGTACTGGTGCGTCATCTGTGGAAGAAGTGGCTCGCCCTGCTGGTGTTCGTCGCCGTGCTGGGCACCACCTTCGTGATGTTGGGCAACTGGCAGCTCGACCGCTTGGAGCAGCGTCGCACCAACAATGCCCGGGTGATCGCCGCCGAGGAAGCCCCGGTACGTCCCTATTCCGAGGTGATGGGTGGCCCGATCGCCGAAGAGGATCAATGGCGGCGGGTTGAGGTGACGGGGCGCTACGAGCCCCAACAGTTCGTGGTGCGCTATCGCAACTACGACGGGCAGCCCGGCATCGAGATCGTCACTCCCTTGCGTACCACCGAGGGTGATCTGCTGCTGGTCGACCGTGGTTTCTGGCCGCGCGGTCCTCGGGAACTGACCGCCGCCGAAGTGCCACCGCCACCATCGGGTGAGGTGACCGTGGTCGGGCATGTGCGCCGCAACGAACGGGGTCCGGACCGGGCCACCGTGCCCGATGCCGAGGGACGCTTGCGGTTGATCAGTTCTCCGCAGATCTCACGGACACTGGGCACCGACGCCCTCGACGGGTACGTCACCCTGGTCGAGTCGAAGCCGGCCCAGGACGAGGTGCTGCAGCCGGTGCCGTTGCCGGAACTGTCCGACGGGCCCCACTTCTGGTACGCGGTGCAGTGGTTCCTGTTCTGCGGCATCGCGGTGGTCGGCGTGGTGATCTTCATCCGCAGCGATCTGATGGGCAAGAAGAAGAGCGGCAGCGACCCCGGTGACGACGAGGACGATCGCCGGCCCGCCTCGGCATCGGGCGATGCGAGCACCACGGGCGCGGACGAGGCGGAACTCACCACCCGCTGACGCTCAGCGTTGCCAACCGGTGTGCCACAGTTCGTCACCTCGGACGGTCGGGAACACGTTGCCCTCGGCCGACGCCGGATCGTCCGGAGGTGGTGCCTCGTGTTCGTGGCTCTTCACCACCCGGCCACGCAGCGCCAGGGTCAGGCCCGCGTAAGCAACCGTGAGGAACAAGCTGATGCCCAGGTAGCGGTCACCGGCACCCTCGAAGGGGGTCAGGTCGCCTATCCAGTGCCCGCCCATCAGGGCATCGAGAGCCAGCACGGCGGCACCGAAGGTGGCATTGGCCAACGCGACCAGCACCCGAGCCGATTGCGGGAACCAGGCCGAATCCCCGCGCGCGAACTCGTTGTCGGTGAGCAGCCGCCAGATCAGACCGACCAACAGGGCGCTACCGACCCCGAGCAGTCCGATCAGGGCGGTGAACGGTTCGAACACGATCTCGCGGTGCTCGAAAACAGCCAACAGCAGCAGCACGCTGAACAGTGCCAGGCCACGGTCGGCAGTCAGTTCACCACGAAGCAGCAACCAGCCGAAGACCAACAGTCCGGCCAGGGCGAGACCACCGATCACACCCTCGTACGACCAGGACACGCCCAGGACCGAATAGGTGACATCGGTGACCATCAGGCCGGCGAAGGCGGCCAGGCCCATGGGCATGATCCGGCGGCCCCGACCACTGAGCCAGAGGGCGGCGATCAGGGAGATCACAGCGGTGGTGTAGGACCGAATCATCGAAATCACCACACTGTTGGCCGACGCCTGGCTGCGTTGGGTCAGCCAGTCCACGCCGAAGGCATTGAGGATGGTGCCCAGCAGGGTGTCACCGATCAGAATCAGCGCCAGTAGTCCGGCCATCGCCGGCGCGATGTCGGTCCAGACCGCCGGGATGTCGTCGGGGTCGGGCCGGACGGCCTTGTCCCCGGTCGGCACCCGGTCGGCGCGCCAGGTAACCAACCAGCACAGGAGGAGCGGCGGCACCGAATAGGCGACCCCCGCCAACAACACCATCGGGGCATAGGACAGGTCACCGTTGACCATTCCCCAACCGGTGCGTCCGAAGAGGTAGATCAACAGCCCGACGAGCAGAGCGAAGCCGATCGGCAGTAGCCGCCGGCGCCAGGAGTTGAGGCCCTGCCACACCGTGGTCACCGTCCAGGTAACGGTCGAGGCGGTCAATTCGGCCATCGACGCGCCGGCCAGGAAGGCCACCGGTACGGCCAACAGCCACAGGAGGGCGAACACCTGAAGCGCCCCGGAGAACATCGCAAGGGGTCGCGCCGAGGGAATCGAGTTCGCGGCCACGATCAGGATCGGCCCGATCACTGCCGCACCGATCACCAGCAGGGCGACCACGAACTCCCACCAGGCGAAGCGGGCTCGCCAGCGAACGAGCATCAGGACGCACAGCAGAACCGCTCCGGTCACCGCAATGATGTCCGTGGCCTGCCATCCGTCGCCGAGGGTGACCGGCTGGACCAGCACCGCGACGGTCATCACGGTGATCGCCAGGCGCAGCCACCACACCATGTGCAGGCCGGCGGTGAACAGGGCCGCCAGCGCGAACAGCAGAATCGTCACCATCACCGGCATGACCATCACCGGGACGGTGAAGTTGAGCTGCAATACCAGATCGGTGCGAGCACGGATCGGCTGAGCGAAGACGGCCAAGGCCAGGGACAGCACGTACAGCGCCAGTCCGGCGATCACGATGGCCCGTAGCCCCGGTGACCACCCGGTATCGCGCAGGCGGCCATCGCTCACTTGGTCGACGATCACCCGACGGAACAGGAAGCGCAGCATGGTCCACGGCGACCAGGGCGGAAGGTCCGGCCCGGTCGGCGGCATCTGCTCCAGGGATTCGGTCCGGGAGGCCGGGTCCCGCCTGTCGGGTGGGGCTGTCGGCGGCTGTGCGCCCGCCGGCTGCTGTGGAGCCGGTGGATACTGTGGCCCGGGTTGAGACTGCGGCCCGGGTTGATACTGCGGGGCAGAGGGATACTGCGCTGGTGGCGGCTGGTGTGGTGGCCGGGCCGGGCGGTTCGGGTCGGGCTGCTGGGGCGGCCACGGGGGCGGACTGGTCATGGTTGCACCCACCATCCGGTCATCGTTTCGCGATCCAGGGCCCACACCCGGCCGGCGCCGACGGTGAGCGTGTCTGCCGGGGAACCTTCCAGCGACCAGGAATGCCGCTTGGTGCCATCGGTGCTCCACAGGTGGACCTGACCGTCGGCCAGGGTCAGGAAGCCGCCATCGATCGCCACCAGGGCCTGCTGCCCGGTCGGCACATCGGCGATCGTGGCGCCGGTGGTCAGATCGAGGAAGCGCATCCGGTTGGGAGTTCCGACCAGCACCCGGCCACCGCTGATCGCGAGGCGGTTCGGCACCGACAAGGTTGATTCCCACAGCATGTCGCCGGTGCGGGCGTCGATGGCGCTCACGCCCCCGGCCGCCACGAGCACCACGCCGTCGGCCAGGGCCACATCGGCGATCGGCTGTCCGAAGCCCACGTCGTCGGAGAGCAACTCTCCGGTATCGGCGTCCAGCAACAACAAGGTGAAGCCGGCGTCCACCGCAGCCACGCTCGTGCCGTCGGTGGCCAGCGGGTTGGCGATGCCCTCGTCGCTGGCTGCGGTGTTCCAGATCTCCTGACCGTTGCCGACGTCGAACATCCGTACCCGACCGTCCAGGGTGGCGACCGCGATCCGGTCCGGCCCGAGCGACACCGGGGCCGACATCGCCACGTCGGACAGGTCCGCGGTCCACCGCCGGGCTCCGTCGTCGCCGAACACCGTCAGGGTGCGCCGATTGGAGGTGGCCGTCGTCAGCCTGCCGTGGGTACCCACCGCGGTCACCTGCCCGCCGGCATGTCCGCGCCAGATCAACAGCCCGGTTCCGGCCGAGTAGTCGGCCCCGTCCTCGGCTGCGGGCAGAATGCTCATCACATCGCCGTTGAGCAGGTACGGCACATGGAGATAGCCGGTGTCGCCGGCCACCGGCGCCCCGAAGGGAACAACCAGCGCGGGTTGGGTGTCGAATGTCCCGTCGGTCTCGACCGCTGCGTCCAACCATCCGGTCTGCCATTGAGCCGGGTCCGATGCGTCGGCCTTCAGCAGCGGGGCGGATTCGCGATCCTCGGCACCGATCGGCCGAGGATCGGCCGGAGTGAACTCGTAGCGTTGTTGATTCCAGCGCCCGCTCTGCCGCACGATGCCGGCACCGGGGCACCACAGGGATTCCTCCTCGATTCGCAGATGCTCCATCTCCGTCTGCGAGGTGATCACCAAACAGCCCCGATCGGCCTCCCCGGCGTCGGCAGGGGTGCTCGCCGAGGAGGTATTGGTGTAGGGCTGCTGCACCCGGCGGACGATGTCGATCCGCGCTTCGCCCTTGGACTCCCAGCTCTGGTCAGCAGCGACATCGTGCGGCACCTCGCGGACCGGTGGATGGAACACGATGCCCCGCTCACCCCAGGACTGTCCGAACAGCATGGTGCCGCCGGTGGTTGCCTGGCGCAGGTGAACGCGACGATCCAACTCATCTCCGGTGCTCACCTGACGCCAGAAATGTGCCGTGCGCACGTCGCCCTCAGGGGGATACAACGACGCTGCCAACGGGGACGGGATGCCGACGATGGCTTCTTCACCGAGCAACCTCGCGTGCTCGATCACGCCTTGTTCAGTGGTGCTGTCGAGGGTGTAGTCGACATCCAGGGCGGCCCCGTCGACCGGCCAGAGATCGGTGGCCGCATTGTGTGGGAAGTCATCGGGGACGGCGGCGGAACGCATGGTGAGGGCGGCCATCGCGGCCAGGACGCCCAGCACCAACACCAGCGCCACCGGCAGTTCGTAGCGGCGCCGCCGGGCAGGTTTCTCGGGCTTCGGGGGTGGTGCGCCTTCGGGCTGCTGCTGCGGCGGGGCCGGGAAACGCGGCGGTGGTGGCGGTGGCGGTTCGGCAGGACGATGCCGGGCCCGGTCCTTGGCCCACTCGGGGGTGACCACGGCCGGCCCGTCCTGTTGCCAGGTGGGACGCACGCCACCGGCGGAGTAACCACCGGGCGGATCGGGCGCCATCACGTCTCCCCTCTGTGCACCGATTGCCGAAATCATGTGTGTCGACATGCACACTAGTCGCCCGCACCGTCCCTGCTCGGTAACTTGCCCGATCCGCGTCCGCACAGAGATGGGAGCGCCCACACAGCGGCCCGGCCGGGTAAAATGGGCCCATGGCCGAAACGAGAGCGGGATCGTCACTGGGTGAGTTGCTGCGCAAGCAGCGCGAACTCGCCTCGATTCCGATGCGGCAGTTGGCCAGGATGGCCGGTATTTCCGGCCCTTATCTGTCGCAGATCGAGCGCGGCCTGCGGGCACCGTCCGACCAAGTACTCGAGGCGCTGGCCACCAATCTGCAGATTTCGGCCGACGCGTTGCGCGCCCAGGCCGGGGTATCGGCCACCCGGGCCGGCACCGCCGCGGTGGTGGACGCGATTCGCGCCGACACCGCACTCACCGCCGCGCAGCGCAAGTCCCTCGAAGAGGTGTACCTGGCCTTCCTGGCCACCAACGAAGCCGGCGACTGACCGGCGCGGGTTCAGCCGAGGTCGCTCGCGACCCGCAGCAGCGGGGCCCACTGTTCGGCGAGCACGGTGCGGTCGAACAACAGATCGAGATGTCCCACGGGCGCGTCGGCGCGATGAATCAGTTCCGGACGCGTGGACACCACGTCCTCGATCGCCAGCAACTGGGCCGGTGGGCAGATCACGTCCTTGTCACCGGTGATCAGGAACAGCGGGCAGGAGATCCGGGACAGGTCCACCTGCTCATCGCCGATGCTCAACTCACCGCGAATCAGCTTGTTGGCGGCGAACAGTTCGTCCACGGTCCAGCGGACGAAGGGACCCGGCAGGTCTTCGGGGGTGTTCAGCCACCGGCGGACCGCGGCGTTCTGGGCCATCAGCTCGGGGCTACCGATCTCGGCCCACAGTTTCGCCGCCCGGGCACTGTCCTCGGTCCATTCCATGGTGCGCAGCAGGCCGGCCTGGAACATGCCCGGGTAGATCCAGCGGCCGCCGATCAGATCACCAGCCAGGTCGCTGATGCCGCCCAGGGCGCGGTAGGTAACCCGGCCGGGCAGATCGAGGCCGGCGTGGCAGTCGATCGGTGCGGCCCCCAGTGTCAGGGTCGCCACGCTGTCGGGGTCGAGGGCGGCGATGATCGCGGCCAGCCAGCCGCCCTGGGAGAAGCCGACCAGGTGTACCCGTCCGCCCAACTCGGTGATCGCCTCACGCACCACCTCGACATGTTCGATGATGCCGACCGAGGCGGTTTCGCCGGTGGCCGGGAACCATTCCAGGCTGTGGGTGCGGTGATGCCCGGAGGCCAGCAGGGTGCCGATCAGGCCGGCTGATTCGCTCAGGTCCACCCCGGACGAGGTCATTCCCGATCGGGGCGGCAGCACCAGGGTGGGCAGCCGGTCGGGTTCGTCGGCTCCGAAGTCGAGCAGCCGGGCGATCGGCCACTCGCGCACCACCTCGTGCGGGTGGGCGAAGGTGGGCGGGGTCGGGTCGAACATGGACGACCAGAAGTTGCCGGTATCGGTCCAGAACTCCACCGGCCCGGTCGGTCGAGTGGCCGCGTGGGAGAGATAGCCCGCCCAGCCCTCCACCAATTGACGGGTCAGGGTGAACGGGGTGAGCAGAACCCGCTGCAACGGTTGGGACATCACCACATCACCTTTTCACAATCGATCGGCATGCTGCCCGAAGATGTTGACTCTCCCGGAGATGACGATCGCCGCCGGATAGGACTCCGGCGGCGATCGGGTCTTGCTGTGGGGCGATCAGGTCACTTGAGCAGTTCGCGGGCCATGGTGGTGCTGGCGCGGGTCAGGCCCTTGGCCAGGTCGATCTGGGCGTTCACGATGTCGGCGAAGCCCGGAACCTTCACGGCCTCGGCCATCTTGGCCTGGGCGTCGAAGAGCATCTCGGTGTTCTTCTCGAAGAAGTCCAGGTTCTGGTTGCCGGCCTTCTTGGCGGCCTCGACGTAGAGGGTGTTCAGCTCGAACATCTTGGTGGTCGAGTCGTTGATCGCCTGCACCATGGTGTCGGTGTTGGCGGCGATGCCGGCCTCGAGCTTGGCAGCGGCGGCGTCGGCCTGGGCGATCGACTGGTCGGTCACCTTGGTGGCGGTCTGCGCAGCGGCGTCGGCGGCCTTGGTGGTTGCCTTGGTGGCGGCGTCGGTCACCTTGGTGACGTTCTGCACGGTCGCGTCGGCGGCCTTGGCGCCGGCCTTGGTGGTGGCCTCGGTGACCTTGGCGGCCGAAGCGGTGGCGGTGTCGGCAGCCTTGGCGAGGTTCTCGCCGGCGGCGTCGGCAACCTTCTGGGTGTTCTCCGCAGCGCTCTCGGTCAGCTTGGTGGTGTTCTCGACGGCCGCGTCGGCAACCTTCTGCGAGGTGGCGGCAGCGGTATCGGCGTTCTTGCGAGCGGCAGCGGCGGTCTTGGTCGCAGCGGCCGAAGTCTTGCTGGCAGTGGGCTTGCTGGTGGTGGTGGCCATTGTTTTCTCCTCTGGAGTGGGAATCGCTGTTAGCTATGTTAGCTACCGTTAGCTAACACTTCAAATCCAGGGAGAAAACTCCGGGTGAAGCCTCAGAAGACGTAGGTGCCGGGGGCGTCGTCCATCGGTTCGTACTTGCCGCCACCCATCACCGGCGGGTCGATCAACTCACCGGCGCGAGCCTTGGACCATTCGGCCCAGTCCTGCCACCACGAGATCGCCTTGCGTTCGGCCTTGGCCAGCCATTCCGCGCTGGTGGCGGGCATCTGCGAGGCCTCGGTGGGATCGCCCAGCACCTCGGTCCAGGCCTTCTTGCTCGGCGGGTTCACGATGCCGGCGATGTGTCCCCCACTGGCGCGCACATAGCGCACGTCGCCACCGAGCAGCGGCACCCCGGCGTAGGACGACTCCCAGGGCACGATGTGGTCGTTGATCGCACCGATGATGTAGACGTCGTTCTTCACCAGGTCGAGCCCGAGCCGTTGGCCGGCCATTTCCAGGGTGCCGTTGGCGAGTTCGTTGTTGTTGTAGAGGCTGCGCAGGTACTCGCCGTGCATCTTGCGCGGCATGTTGGTGCTGTCCTCGTTCCAGACCAGCAGGTCGAAGGCCGGCGGGTCCTCACCGAGCATCCAACGGGTGATCCAGTAGCTGTAGATCAGGTCGTGGGCGCGCAGCAGGTCGAAGGAGGTGGCGAGGTTCTTGCCCTCCAGGTACCCCTTGGCCTCCATCAGGGTGTCGATCTTGTAGACCGTCTCCGGGTCCGACATCAACCCCAGGTCACCGGTCTCGCTGTAATCCAGCAGGGTGTTGATCAGGGTGATGTTGCCGATCCGGTCGTCGCCGGTGGCGCTCATGTAGGCCGCGGTGATGGTGGCCATCGCCCCACCCAGGCAGACGCAGAGCAGGTCGATCCGGTCCTGCTCGGTGACCCCCTGCACCACGTCCAGGGCGGCGAGCACGCCCTGGGTCATGTAGTCGGCGAAGGACGTGTCGGCCATCGACTCGTCGGGGTTGCGGTACGAAATCATGAACACCGTTCGGCCCTGCTTGCCGGCCCATTCGACCAGCGACCGGCCCGGGTTGAGGTCCATGATGTAGTACTTGTTGATCCACGGCGGCACCATCAGCAACGGCGTGGCATGCACCTTCTCGGTGAGCGGCTCGTACTGCATCACCTCGATCAACTCGTTGCGGTAGATGACCTTGCCCTTGCTGGCGGCCATGTTCTCGCCGACGGTGAAGGCACCCTCGTCCACCCGCAGCGGTTTGCCGTCACGACGGATGACATCGTCGAGGAAGTGCGAGAAGCCCTTCATCAGGCTCTTGCCGCCGGTTTCCCAACTGCGCACGTGCACGTCGGGGTTGGTGAACGGGTTGTTGCACGGGGCGCTCATGTCCAGCACGATGCGGGCGAACTGGCGCGCCTTGCGGACGTTGAACTCGTCGGGGTCTCCCCCGGCCGCGATCAGATCGTCGACGTATTCGCCGGTGGCGACCCAGTACCGCAGCCACGCGTTGTACATCGGGTGCTGGGTCCAGGCCGGGTTCGACCAGCGCTTGTCCCCCTTGACCTCGGGCAGCGGCAACCCTTCCATGCCGGTGCTCACCCAGGCTGCCGACAGCGGCAGGGTGGCGAGTTGCAACCCGTACTTCGCGGTGGCGGTGGCCACTCCGACCGGGTTGGTGGCCGCCTTCTTGGCCACGTCCATGGTGGCGGAAAGCCACCCGAACGGATCGACAGCGGCACTGGCTCGTCGGGTGAGCTTCTTGATCACGGCGCTCCTAGGCTGGTTCGTCCACAGGTCCGAGGTAACGGAACACTATTGTGGCCACACATGCCGGGCGTTCCCCACCAGTCTCAAAGGTGAGGGTCGAGGTCAGTTGGTAGCCGCCGCGACACGGGGCCACGTCGTCGATCGTGGCGGTGGCGGTCAGCTCGGATCCGACCAGGACCGGGCTCAGGAAGCGCACCTTCTCCAACCCGTAGTTGATCACCTGATCGACCCCGGTGACCTGCAGCAGCGAGAAGTACAGCTCCACGCCCAAGGACAGGGTCAAGAACCCGTGAGCGATCGTTGCTCCGAAGGGCCCGTCCTTGGCGCGCTCGGTGTCCACGTGGATCCATTGCCGGTCCTCGGTGACTTCGGCGAACCAGTTGATCCGCTCCTGGGTGATCAGGATGGACTTCGAGCCGGACAGTTCGACCCCCTTCATCTCCGGCAGGCGTCGCAGGGGCACTCGGCGGGGTTCGGCTTGCTCAGTCATCGCGGGCGACCTCCTCGTCAGCACGTGATCATGATCACAACACTGTCATCGTCCCGCACTCCGGGGGTGCTGTCCACGCCCATGTCGGACGTGCCAGGATCCGGGCCATGGCCATCGATGCGGTGCTCGACCTGTTGCGCTGCCCGGTGTGCGGTGCCGAACTGCAGCGCCGGGAGGCGACCGTGGGTTGCCCGAGGGGGCACCGCTTCGACCTGGCCCGCCAGGGGCACCTCAACCTGTTGCGCAGCGCTCCCCCGGCCAATGCCGACACTGCGGAGATGGTTGCGGCCCGGCTCAGGTTTCTCGATGCCGGCCACTACCGGCCGATCCTGGAGGCAGTGGCCGAGTATCTCGACCCCGCGGGCGGGCAACGGTGGATCGAGCCGGGTGCCGGCCCGGGTTGGTATCTGAGCCGGTTGTTGGCCGACCATCCGGACGCGGTGGCGCTGGCCGGTGATGTCTCGGTGGCCGCCGCCCGGCGGGCTGCCAAGGCCGGCGACCGCATCGGTGCGGTGGTCTTCGACACCTGGGGTGACTGGCCGGTGGCCGATGCCTCCGCCGATCTGGTGTTGGTGATCTTCGCGCCCCGTCACGCCGCCGAGTTCGCCCGGGTGCTGCGCCCCGGGGGCCGGGTGATCGTGGTGACACCGAATGCCGATCACCTGTCGGCGCTGCGGCAGCGCCACGGCTTGTTGGAGGTGGCCGAGGCCAAGCTCGACCGGATCGCTGCCGATCTCGGTGCCGATTTCGACCCGGTCGGACGCGGCGAGGTGCGTGCGGACCTCTCACTGTCCGGCGCTGAGGTCGCCGATCTGATCGCGATGGGCCCCAATGCCTTCCACGGTGCTGCCAAAAACCACGGTGCGGCCAACGACCACGGTCCTGCCAAAAATCACGGTGCTGCCACCGATCCGGCCCCGATCGAGACCGTGCTGTCGGTGACGGTGAGTTGCTGGGTGCGACGGGAACCGTGATCGGGTTCCGGCCCGGCCGTCAGTCGGCCTGGCTGTCGCCCTTCTTGGCCCGCGGGCGCCGGTAGACGGTGAACACGTAGTCGGGGCACACCATCTGGCAGGCGGTGCAGCCGGTGCAGCCGTCGTGCAGCACCGGGTAGCGGTAGCCCAGGGCATTGCGGTCGGCGGACATCTCCAGCACATTCGGCGGGCAGACGGTGATGCACAGTTCGCAGCCCTTGCAGGAATCGACGTCGATCACCACGCCGCCGCGGGTGGTTCCGGCGGGAGTTTGTTCGGTGGTCATGATTGTCCTCCGGTCATCGTGGTGAGCAGGGCCTCGATCGACGGCAGGCGGCGGGCCACGAAGTCGTCGTCGTTGTGGTCGGCGGCGATGATGCCGCGCTGCACCAGGACGTCCAGGCCCTGTTCACCGGTCTGGCGGATGTGCTTGATGGCGGCCCGGGCAGCGGTGGCGGGGTCGCGGGTCTGCAGGGCCTCGAACTCTTCTTCGAGCAGTTTCTGCTGGCCGGCGAGGTCCTCGTCGACCGCCACCGAGGAGACGGCCACCACCAGCCCGACGAAGGTGCGCAGCATCGCCCGCAGGTGCGGCCCGGCGACCCTTCGGTTGATCAGCCGGCGGAACTCGCGGGCGTGTTGTTCGTAGTCGCGGGTGTTGGTCGCGGCCAGCGCCTGGGTGACCGCCTCGCCCAGCAGGTCGAGGTACTCGCCCTCGACCTCGGGGGCGGCCAGTTGGGCGGTCAGACCGCTGAGCAGGGCATAGAGGGTGACTCCTTCGCGCACCCGCTCGGCGTTGATGTCACCCAGGAAGGCGCCGCGATGGAAGGGCATCCGGACGGTGCCGTCGCGTTCCAGCAGCACCAGCGCCTCGCGCACCGGGGCCCGGCTGACGCCCAGTTCGTTCGCCACGGCGTCCAGGTCGATGCGGTCCCCGGGCTTGAGCCGGCCGGCGGTGAACTCCCCCAGCAGGTAATCGGCGACCGCTTCGCTGGATTTGACCCTGCGCAACGCGGGCATCAGTTCTCACCGCCCGGACGCTTCAGCACACCCATCGGGTAAACCTGCTCCATCGATTGCTGCTGGTAGTTCGGGCCCTCACCGGCGGGGACGAACCAGCCGGTCGGGCACATGGTGAGGATCTCCACCAGGCTGAGCCCGTTGCCGTCGAGCTGGCTCTGCAGGGCTTCCTTGATCATCTTCTTGGTGCGGGTGACGCCGCCGGGGTCGCCGACGTGACCGCGGGCCACGTAGCCCGAGCCCTCCAGGGAGGCGACGAGGTCGGATACCGGAATCGGGTAACCGTGCGTGCTGGGGTCGCGCCCCTCCAGGCTGGTCTTGGTGCGCTGACCGACCACCGTGGTGGCGGTGGCCTGCCCGCCGGTGTCACCGAAAACGCCGTTGTTCAGCAGGATGCAGGTGATGTTCTCGGCCCGGGCGGCGCTGTGCAGCACCTCCTGGAGTCCCTCGTTGACCATGTCACCGTCACCTTGCAGGGTGAACACCACCGAGTCGGGACGCACCCGCTTGATGCCGGTGGCGCACGAGGGTGCGCGGCCGTGCAGGCACTGCAGCACATCGATGTCCATGATCCGCACGAAGGAGCCGTAACAGCCGTGCCCGACCACGCCGATCGAGCGATCGACGATACCGAGGTCCTGCAGTGATTCCATCAGCAGCCGCAGGGCCACCGGTTCACCGCAACCGGGGCACAGCGAGTGGGCACCCAGAATCAGGCTCGGGTTCGGGTCGGCAACCTTGACCGTCCCCTCGGGGGCGGTGCTGCTGTCGACGATCGGCAACTGCTTGCTGGGGGCACTCATTGGTTCGCTCCTGCGGTTGCGGTTTCACGGCTGTCGAGCTGTTCCAGGATCAGTTGGCGCACCACGGGGGCGTCCATGATGTCGCCGAAGTTCATGCCGGTGTGGTCGACGCTGACCCGGCCGATGAAGGTGACCTGTCGGCGCGGCACCCACTGGTACACGTCCTCGAGGCACTGACCGGCGTTGGCCTCGAAGACCAGCACCCGCTTGCCCTCGGCGACCCGTTCCAGGGCCGGCCCGGGGAAGGGCCACAGGGTGACCGGGCGGAAGACGCCGACCTTGTGCCCGGCCTTGCGCAGTTCCCAGACCGCCTTCTCGGCGAACAGGGCGCCGGTACCCCAGGCCACCACGATGGTGTCGGCGTCGTCGCACCACAGTTCTTCGTGGCGCTGTTCCATGCCGTCGATCTGGTTGAACTTCTCGGCGATGTAGCGCCAGTGGGCGTCCATCTCGGGTCCGGGATCGGTGACCTTGCCCATCGCCCAGGTCCACACCTGGCGCGATTTGCCGGTGCCCGACATCGACCCGTCCAGGGCCCAGTCCTTGGCTGGCAGTTCGTCGAAGTCGAGCTTCTTGATGTGGATGCCGACGGTGGTGCGCGCCATCAGCGGGTCGCCGTAGACGATGGCCGGGGCGCGGTATTTGTCGGCGAGGTGGAAGGCGAGTTGGGTGTGCTCGACCGCCTCGTGCACGTTCTTCGGTGCCAGGGTGATGGTGCGGTAGTCGTTCCAGCCGCCACCCTTGGTGCACTGGAAGTAGTCGGATGCGCCGCGGGCCAGGTTGAACACCACGAAGGGGGTTTCGTTCAGCGCCGCCTCGGCGATCGCCTCCTGCATCAGGGCGATGCCCTGGCCGCAGGATCCGGTACCGGCCCGGGCGCCGGCGGCCCCGGCACCGAGGGTCATGTTCACGCCCTCGATCTCGGACTCGGCGTTGATGCACACCCCGCCGGCTTCGGGCATCATCGCCGACAACGATTCGAGCAGGCCGGTGAACGGTGACATCGGGTAGCCGGCGAAGAAGGTCATGCCGGCGGCAATGGCCGATTTGGCGATCGCGGCGGTGCCTTCGAGCAATTCGAGTTCTTCGCTCATGCCGGTACTCCTGTCAGGTCGTGGCCGGCCACGGCGTCACGGCCGACACCCATGGCCTCGATGTTCTTCGGAACCGCCTGCTGCCGGTAGGGCGGGATCAACTCGCGCATCGCATCGACGAGGATCTCGTGGTCGACCAGGCCGTAGAGGGCGTTGAAGGCGGCGGCCAGGATCAGCCCGCTGGTCTGCGGGGAGCCGATCTGCTTGGCCAGGTCGGCCGCGGGTACCTCGATCACCCGGGCGCCGGCCGGAATCACCGACTGGTCGACGATCGAGCTGTTCACCATGCACAACCCACCGGGCAGCAGCCGTTCACAGGCACGCTCGCTGAACTTGTGGTGCGACAGCACGATGGCGTCGGTCTCTTCCAGAATCGGCAGGGCGTTCACCGGCTTGTCGTCGATCACGAAGCTGGTGGACGACGGGCCGCCGCGCATCTCACCGCCGTAATCGGCCGCGAGCATCGCATGACGACCGGCCTTCGTCGCGGCCAGCGCCAAGGTCTTCGACAGCAGCTGAATGCCCTGTCCTCCGATGCCCGAGACGGTTACCGCCAGAGGCAGCGTGTTTCTGGTTGAGTCAGCCATGAGCCCTCCCATCAGGTTTGAATACAATATACATTACGTTGTGATGGTGGCCAGCCCCTTGCCCCGGCCACCGGAAAACGGACCCGAACCAAGGAGCCGAGCGTGCTGGCAGCCCGACTACATTCCTTCGGCGATCTGCGCATGGAGGACGTCCCCTCCCCCGCCGTGGGTCCCGACGAGGTGCGCATCGGGGTTGCCGCAGTGCAGTCGAGTGTCACCGAGGCCCTGCTCGCGATGGGCGAACCGATCACCCTGCACGATCACCTGGCGAAGCGGTTGGCGGCCGGGCCGGTGCTCTTCGGTGGGCACGAGTTCGCCGGGGTGGTGACCGAATGCGGTGCCGAGGTCGACCGTTGGCGGCCCGGGGATCGGGTCACCGCGATCGAGACCGTGCCCGGCCCGTCCGGGATGCCGGAGTATCTGGGGTTCACCCGTGAGGGGGCCTTCGCCGAGGAGGTGGTGGTACCGGCGGCCAATGTGGTGGCCATTCCCCCCGGTGTCAGCGCCTCGGCCGCGGCCGGGGTGCAGCCGCTGGCCGGCGCTCTGCACGGTCATGCGGCACTCCACGTGCAGCCCGGTGAGGCGCTGGTGGTGATCGGCTGTGGGGTGATGGGGCTGTTGGAGATCCAGGTGGCCCGGCACGGCAATGCCGGGCTGATCATCGCGGTCGGACGCAGCGAGGCCAAGCGCGAGTTGGCCGCCCGTCTCGGTGCCGATGTGGTGCTCGATGCCCGCAGTGACGATGTCGCCGCCGAGGTGGCCGAGCTCACCGCGGGCCTGGGGGCCGACGTGGTGGTCGAGGCCGCCGGTGGCCCGCCGGGAGCCGGGTTGGGCGGTGATTCGACGCTGGAATTGGCGCTGCGCTGTGTGCGGCGCGGCGGCCGGGTGCTGCTCGAGGCGGTCTATGACAACAAGGCCCATTTCCCGCTGGACCTCGCCCGGGAGCGGGTGGTGAACGTGTTGCACCCCAACACCGGATCGGGTGGCTACTCCGCGTCCTCGTCGGTCTTCGATCATGCTCTGCGGCTGATCGCCCGCGGAGATGTGGACACCGAGGCCCTGGTCACCCACCGCCTGCAGGGTCTGGAGTCGATTCCCGAAGCGGTGGCGATGTCGGCCGGCAAACACCAGCACAATGCGATCAACCCGCCCCAGGTGTTCACCGACCTGGCCTGGGACACCGTGAACCGGGACAGCGTGAACTCGGATATCAGCAGCAACCCCGCGAGCAGTAATGAGGAGCCCGCATGACCCGCCCCCGACCCGCCGGACCCGCCTCGGGCACCTCCGGGATGTTGATCGGTTCGGTGATCGATGCCGCCGTGCGCGCCCGACCCACCCACATCGCCGCCACCCTCGGTGAGGAGGCGATCACCTTCGCCGAGTTGGACGCCCGGGCCGAGGCACTGGCCGACAATCTGGTCGCCGAGGGGCTGCCGGCCGCCGGTGATGAGGAGGTGCCGTTGGGGATGGTGGCCTGGGTCTGCCGGACCCACCTGGACAGTTTGGCCGCGCTGCTGGCCTGTGGCCGGCTCGGGGTGGTGTTCGCACCGGTCAACCCGAACTACACCCCGTCCGAACTGGCCCCGGTACTCGATGTGCTGCAGCCGAATCTGGTGGTGCACGACGCCGCGATTCCGGCCGGGTCGAGCTGGCCGTCGGTGACCCGCGAGGAGATCATGGCCCGGCGCTCACCGGCCCGCGGCGAGGATCTGCCCGAACCGGCCCCGACCGACCCGCACATCGCCTATCTCACCTCCGGCAGCACCGGCACTCCGAAAGCGGTGCTGGTGTCACACCTGGCAAGTTGGCTGCGGTCCTCCCCCGGTGGCGGCACCTTCTCCACCGGGGTGCGCGGCGTCGGTGGGGTGATGTGCACCTTTCCGCTGTATCACTACGGCGGCTGGCATTACGCGATCGAGGCCTGGCTCAGCCATACCGCGATTCACTTGGTTGCCAAGGCCGATGCCGAGCTGATCCTGGAGTCGATCACCAGGCACCGGGCCACCGCCCTGTACAGCATTCCGGCGGTGTGGGAGCGGATCCTGGCCCACCCGGGCGATTGGGATCTGTCCAGTCTGAAGCATGCCGACTCGGGTACCTCCCCGCTGGCCGACGGGCTGTTGGACGCGATCAAGGAGCGTTGCCCGAATGCGACCACGTCGGTGCTCTACGGCTCGACCGAAGCCGGCCGGATGACCGGCCTGCAGGACTGGGAACTGGCCGACCACCCCGGCTCGGTGGGCCGGGCGGCCTTCCCCGGGGTGGTGTGGTGCGATCCCGACACCGGCGAGGTGTGCTTCCGCGGGCCGACGGTGATGAACGGTTACCTGCGCGATCCCGAGGCCACCGCCGCAGCGATGCGCGACGGCGCGTACCTGTCGGGTGATCGTGGCGTGATGGACGACGACGGGTACCTGACCCTGGTCGGACGCACGAAGGAATTGGTGCGCACCGGAGGCGAGTTCGTGGCCCCCTCGGAAGTCGAGGCGGTGTTGCGGGAGCATCCGCGGGTGTCGCTGGCCGGGGTGATCGGGCTGCCCGATCCGACCTGGCACGAGATCGTGTGCGCGGTGATCGTGCCCGCAGACCCGGCCGACCCCCCGACCCTGCCGGAGTTGCGCGAGCACCTGACCGGCAAGCTCGCATCGTTCAAGCATCCCCGACAGTTGGAGATCGTCGACGAGCTGCCCCTCACCCCCGCCACCGGGCAGATCCAGCGCTCGAAACTGCGCGCCCGGTTCAGCGCTCGGGGTTAGTTCTGGGGGTGCCGGCAGGGCTGGGTCGGCTTGGTTCGGGGGTCAGTTCGGACGGCTGAACGGGTCGTCGGTCTTGGAGGCGACGATCTCGCGGAACCTGTCCATCAGCGGGTGTTGCCGCGTGCTGCCCAGAGCCGTGCTCACCTCGTGGCAGATCACCTGCAGAAACGGCAGGTACGCCAGGGTGAGCACCCGGGCGTCCGGAGCTTCAGGCACCACCAGCGCCTTCGGATCGTCGACGAAACTCTCGTCGGCGGTGAGGATGAAGGCCCGGTCGGTGACCTCCCCCACGGCCCGGTACACCAATCCGACCCGTTCGGAACTGGCGTCGTTCGGGTCGAGGAAGAACACCGTGTAAGTCGGGTCGAGTTGCATATTCGGGCCGTGGATGAACTCCTCGACCTCGTAGTGGAAGCTCGGCACATGCACGGTTTCGGCGATCTTCATCGCCATCTCAAGCCCGAGGGTTTCACTGGGGCCGCTGCTGCACACGTAGGTGGTGCCCATCGAGGTGAGCGCTCGGTTATGCCGCTCGACGAAGTCCCGGCTGCGTCCGATGAGGTCTTCGTAGGTGTCCGCGACCTGTTGCAGGGCCGGCAGCGGCGATGCGTCACCGCTGATCTCGACCGCGGCCAGGATCAGGAACATCGTCAGTCCGGCCAGGCCCCGGGTGACATAGGGAACCTCTTCGACCCCGGCGCCGTAGTCGATCACGTGATCGCACACCTCGGCGATGTCGGCCGTCGGGTCGGCGGTGACGCCGACGGTCGTCCCGCCGAGTTCGCGCACGGTGCGCAGGGCCTCGATCGCGTTGGTGCTCTGCCCGCTCTGCGACACCACCAGCACGAGCTCGTCCGGGGCCAGGCCCCCGTGGTAGTAGGTGAAGGCGTGGGGGGTGACCACGCCGACCTCGGCGTTCAGTAGCTCGCGCAACAGCGGCTCGGCGGCCAGGCAGGCGTGGTAGCTGGATCCGGATGCGACCAGCCGCAACCGTCGGGGATTGCGGGCCCGATACAACTCGACCAGGTCACCGGTGAGCGCGGCCCGCTCGGCCGGCATCCGGCGCAGCAGCCCCGGGGTGTCGAGGATGTAGTCGAGCATGGTCGGCTGAGTCATCGAAGGCCCTCCAGATCTCGGGATCCTTCGACGCTATCAACCCCTGTGACGCCGGCTGATCACCCCTGGTGCCGGATCAACGCCTCGCGGATCTCGTCGGGAATCGGGGCCTTCTGTTCGGCGAAGAAGGCGACGGTCATCGTCGCGTAGCCGGTCAGTTCACCGTCCAGTTCGTAGTCGAGCCGTATCCGGTAGGAGGTGGTGCCGATGTGGTCGACGCGCAGCACCAGGTCGAGTTGGTCGAACAGATGCACCGGACGCAGATAATCGACGGTGATCGCGCGGCAGGCCGAGCGCACCCCGAAGCGGGACTCGTATTCGGGGTCGCGGAATCCGTTGCTCAGCAGCCAGGCGGTGTGCAGCCGTTCCAGGAACGGCACCCAGGATGCGTAGTAGATCACCCCGGCCGGGTCGGTGTCGGCATAGGTCACCAGGTGCCGGCGCCGCAGCAGTTCGCTCATGTCTGATCCATTGCCAGCGCGCCGAGGGCGATCGACCGAACCTCCCGTTTGGCGAGTTTGCCGCCCGAGGAGCGCGGTAGGTCGCCGTGGGTGACCACGTACTCCGGCCACGATTCCCGGCCCAGGCCGCTGCCGGCCAGGTGCTCGGTCAGTTCGGCCAGGGTCAGTTCTGCCCCGTCGTGGGTCTCCACCACCGCGCAGACCTTCTCGCCGAACAGCTCGTCCGGCACCGGCACCACCGCGGCCAACCCCACCCGGGGATGGGATTCGACCGCCGCCTCCACTTCCAGGGCGGAGATATTCTTACCGCCGCGGATGATGATGTCGGTTTTGCGGCCGACCACCCGGAGGAAGCCGTCGGTATCGACGGTGACCAGGTCGGCCATCAGCATTCGGCCGTGCGGGCTGTACAACTGGTCGTTGGCTGCCTCGTCGCCGTGATACCCCAGCGAGTTCAGTGGCCCGCGGGCGGCCGGCTGGCCGGGG
This sequence comes from Pseudenemella bisphenolivorans, assembly GCF_051133435.1. Lineage (NCBI taxonomy): Bacteria > Bacillati > Actinomycetota > Actinomycetes > Propionibacteriales > Propionibacteriaceae > Pseudenemella > Pseudenemella bisphenolivorans. Next base: position 149,952 of record NZ_JBPGNY010000001.1, read on the forward strand.
GTGAGCGGGTCGGTGATGATCTGCCCGGCCTCGTCGTAGACCGCGACGTCCATGCACTCGATCAGACGTCCGGCGGTGGCCAGCCGCTGCTCGGCGGTCATGTCGGGGGTGGTCATGCTGGCCGCGCCGATCTCGTTGGAGCCGAAGAACTGCAGCACGACCGAGTCGGTGTACTCCTCGAACTCACGCGCCTTGGCGGCCGGTACGGCTTCACCGCCGGAGTACATCACGCGCAGGGAACTGAAGTCGGTCGAACCGATCGCCGGGTCGTTGAGCATCATCTTGAACTGGGTGCTGACACAGGCGATGAAGGTGATCTGCTCGCGCTCGATCAGTTCGAGTGCCTTGGTCGCGGTGAACCGGGCCGTCAGCACGGTGCGCGCGCCCAGGTACAGCGGCGCGTAGTGGGAGGTCCACAGGCCGAAGCCGAAGGGGCCGGGGACGAAGCCGCCGAAGACCTCGTCGTCACCCAGGCCGGCCGACTGTTGTGCCATCACCGCGAAGGCGAACCACTGGTTCGCGGTGTGTGCGACCCGCTTCGGCAACCCGGTGGTGCCCGAGGTGGAGTTCAGCAGCGAGAAGTCGTTCGGGCCGAATCCCTCCCCCGGCTCGCGTGGGGTCGGCGCCGGTGCGCCGTTCAGGCACACCACCTCGAACTCTTCGCCCATCAGCAGCAGGTAACGCAGATCGACCCCGCGTTCCCGAAGTTGTTCGGCGATCGAGCGGGTGTCCTGACCGCGATGGTCGGCAGTGGTGATCAGGGCCTGTGCCCCGGCGCCGCGCATCAGGTGCGCCAGTTCCTCGACCCGGGCCCGGGCGCCCACCCCCAGGGCCACGACGCGGGCACGTTCGGCGGCCACCAGAGCCACATGAAACTCGAAGGAATCGTCCAACCACACCGCGGCTGAGGCTTCGGCGTCGATGCCGAGTCCTGCCAGGGTGCGGGCCAGGTCGTCGGCCGCCCGGTGGTAGTCCGACCAGGTGTGCCGACCCTGATCGTCGACGATCGCGATCTCGTCGGGTTTCCGCTCGGCCCAGTGGGCCAGCAGTTCACCGCAGGAGTCGCTGATCCACCACCCTTCGGCCTCGTAGCGTTCGATCAGGCTCGGGTGCACCGTGAGGTTCTCACCCAGGCCGCGTGCCGGCCCTTCGCTCATCTGGGTTCCTGCGTCTCGTGTTCGCTGATTGCCTCGTAGTCCACCGGACGATCGCTGGCGATCGCCTGGTCCACGATCGCTTCGGCGTCCTCCACCTCACGGTGAATGATGCCCATCGCTCTTTGGTACTGCCGGTCCAGGTCGGTCAGATTGTCCGCCTCGCTCACCACGCGTCCACGTAACAGCACATACCCACGGTCGATGATGCGCCGCACGGGCGTGATCGACGGATCGGCAGTCAGTACCGCGACCCCGGAGTCCGCAAGTTCGCGGACGGTCGCCGACAATTCCTGGACGATGCGTGGCGCCAGGCCGGTCATCATCTCATCGAGCAACAGCACCTGCGGGTTGGCCATCAATGCACGGGTGACCACCAACATCTGCTGCTCACCACCCGACAGCACGCCGGCGTAGGCGTTCGCGCGGTCGTGCAGGATCGGGAACCGATCCATCGCCTCACCCACCGCGTTGGTCGGCAACTTCAAGAACTCGGACATCACCCGCAGGTTTTCGCGCACGGTCATCTTCGGGAACAACTGCCGTCCCTGTGGCACCAAGGCGATCCGGCGGGCCCGATCGCGCGGCGACATGCGCGCCACGTCGTCGCCGTCGAGCGTCACCGTGGCATTGGTGGCGATGGATCCGTAGATCGCGAGCAGCGCGCTCGACTTGCCGGCGCCATTCGGCCCGACCAACCCTGTCATCTGCTGGGAGTCGACTCTGAGATTCAACCCGTCAACGGCAATCGCGTTGCCATAACGCACCGAGAGATCATTGACCATCAGTTCGTGGCTCATCAGTCCGCCGTCCCGAAGTAGACCTGCTTCATCGTGTCGCTGGCCAGGCATTCTTCCGGGTCACCGTCGAAGACCACCGCACCGCGATCCATCAGCATCACTCGATCGACAAGGCCGGCAAGCAGATCGACATTGTGGTCCACCAGGATCACTCCGAAGCCCCGTTCCTGCACCTGGCGGATCGCGTCAACGATGCCGGCGATACCAGTGGGGTCGGCGCCGGCGAAGGGCTCGTCGAGCAACATCACGATTGGTTCCTGGGCCAGCGCCCGACCCACCTCGACCAAGCGTTGTTCGCCCAGGGTCAGATCACCGCACATCCGGTCCAGATCGGTGATGCCCAGTTCGGTGCCGACGGCCGCGGCGGTGTCGTAATCGCCATCGGGGCCGGTGATCATGCTGGTGAACAGCCGAGCCACGATGGCCGGCAGGGAGCCCAACCGTTTGGCTGTTACCCCGGTCGCCAGAACCTCGATGATCCGCAGGTCGGGCGGGAGTTGCGGATGTTGGAAGGTCCGTGCCAGGCCCATCCGGGCCCGGCGCGATGCCGGTCCGGCGAGCTTCTCGTCACGCAGTCGCAGTTCACCGGAGTTGGCGACCTGCGCCCCGGTGATGAGGTCGACCAACGTTGTTTTTCCGGCTCCGTTGGGGCCGACCAGGCCGAGCACTTCACCGGCATGTACTTCGATGGAGACGTCCTTGACCGCGATGACTCCACCGTAGGACTTGTTCAGGCCCCGGCCCGACAACAACAGTTCGCTCATGCCGACCGCTCCTTGCTGATCATCCGGCGCACGAACCGCCAAGCACTATCGATCCAGCCCAGCACCCCGCCGGGGGCGGCGAGCATGACCACCAGCACCGCGATCGCCAGGATCAACTGGCCGCTGGCCGCCCAAGGGAAGTTCAGCGTCAACTGCACCACCAGGAATGCGCCGAGGACTGCGCCCCAAGCGCTGAGCCGTCCGCCGATCAGGGGCATGAAGATGGCCAGGAAAACTACATGCAGAGTAAAAGTTTCCGGGGTGATTCCGCGCACGAAGGTGGCAAACAGGGAGCCGCCCAGGGAGGCGATGCCCGCGCCCACCCCGAGGCACACCGTCACCAGAGTGCTGGTTTTCACTCCACCGGTGTCCACCGATAGCCGTTTCTCATGCATCGCTCGCACGGTGGCCCCGAAGGGGCTGCGCCGCATCCGCTCGACGAGCACGGTCACCAGCCAGACCAGCACCAGGGCCATCACCACCTGCACCGCACGGCTGGGTTCCCAGCCGAAGAAGCTGACCCGCGGAATGTTGCCGATCCCTCCGGCACCACCGCTCCATTTGGAGACGCCGGCCCAGTATTCGAAGGCGGTGCCGAACAGCAGGGTCACCGCGGCGAGAAAGAATCCCGAAAGTCGACGGGTGGCCAGCGAAAGCACCACCGCGATGATCACCGCGGCGATGATTCCCAGCAGCCACCCCACCCAAATCGGCAACCCGGTGTGCGCGGCGATCAGGGCCACCCCGTAGGCGCCGAGTGCGGCATAGGCGTTGTAGGCCATCGACATCGTGCCGGCCATCACGAAGGGGATGTACATACCCAAGGCGATCAGCGCATAGGTGCAGGTCAGCACGATCATGTCGTGGCGTGAGGCCATCCCTCCGGTCCACAGGAAGACCAGCAACAGTGCGGCAGCCGCCACCAGCGGTGGCCACCTGTCGCCGGCCCGGGAGAACTTGTAGGTCGTCGTCGGTGTGCTCATGCCCGGACCTTTCGCACGAAGATGCCCTCGGGTTTGAAGGCGAAGAAGATCACACCGAGAAACAAGATCATCGTCTGCGGCCCCAGAGTGGCGAAGTAGAAGGGGGTGAATACTTGGACGATGCCCAAGATCAGCCCCCCGATCAGAGGTGCATAGATCCGTCCGGTGCCGCCGATCACCAGGGCGAGGAAGCCTGTCAGCGTCCAGCCCAGCCCGGCTTGGAAGGAAATGCCCGACTTACTGGAGAACAGAACTCCGGCGACCCCTGCCAACAGGCCACCGAGCATGAACGACACCAGCCGCACCCGCGACACGGGCAGGCCCAGGATCCGGGCGGCGTCACCGTTATCGCCGACCGCCCGCAGCAACCGTCCCGTGGTGGACTTCGACATCCACAGCCCGACACCGATGAAGGCCACCAAGGTCACCCCGATCAGCAACGCCGAGGTCGGGAACAGGTAGACATCTCCCAGTTCGATGGGCGACCCCTCGACCAGACGCACCCCGGGCAGCGGCACCCGGCCGAAGGCCACACCTGCTGCCTGTTGGACCGCGAAGAGCACCGCAGCAACAGCCACCAGGGCTGGCAGCTCCCCGCGTCCGGACTTCTTCTGGACGGGGCGCACGACCACCAGTTCGGTGACGGCCGAAACGGCCACGACCAGGAGCACGCCGACCAGTGCCGCCAGGATGGGAGGCCAGCCGAGGTTCACGATGAACCAGGAGGCGCTGAGGCCACCCACCATGGCGTACGGGCCGAGGGCGAAGTTGAAGAAGCCGGAACCGATCAGGATCAGGTAGTACGACAGAGCCAGCAGCCCGAAGAAGCACCCGATCTCCAGTGCCGACAGCCACAGTTGTGGATCGGTCATCAGCGAATCAGCACTCGGGCTGGTAGTCCGGCCACGGACCCGAGGGCTCGTTGTTGGCACCGAACTCGGTCAACACCAAGCCGCACAACCCGTCGGTGCCGAGCTTCTTGTCGGCCGACCAGGTGATGGTCATGTCCTTCTGACCGTAGTGTCCGGGCTGCTTCTCGATCTTGTCGAGAGCCTTCTTCAGTTCGGCACTGTCGGTGGTGCCGGCTTCCTCAATGGCAGCCTTCAGCAGGTAGACCGAGTCGTAGGCTTGGGCGTCGAAGGCGGTCAGCCGGTAGTCGGGCTCGCCGCGGCGCTTGCGGAGTTTGTCCTGCAGTTCCAGGGTCGATTCCTTGGTCATGTCCAGCGAACCCATGAACACGACACCCTCGAGGGCGCCGGGGTTTGCTGTCTTCCAGACTTCGGGCTGGTTACCCAGTGAGGCCAGCGAGAAGCGCATCACATCGGGCATCTGCTGGGCGGCGGTGTTGTGGAACAGAACCTCGATATTGCCGCCGACGCTGGTGACGATGATGACATCGGGGTTGGCATTCTTGGCGCGGGCAACTTGGGCCGACACGTCGGAAGCATCCATCGGTGCCTTCTCGTAGGCCACGATGTCGACACCACACTCGGCCTCCATACCCTTGATGATCATCTCGTTGAGGCCCTCGATGGTCGGGGTGCTGTCCGAGAGCAAGGCGACCTTCGAGAAGCCCTTGGCTTCGAAGGCGCCGCAGTAGGCCTTGGCCCAGTCTGCGGTCGAGTTGGCCAGAGCGTACATGTAGGTGTTGTCCGGCGGTTCGACCACGGTCTGCGCCGTGGCGATCGAGGCGATGGTGATCACCTTGTCCTGTTCCACCACCGGCTTGGCCTGGACGAGCGCAGCAGTGCCGGTGAGGGTGAACAACACATCGGCACCGTCGTCGAGCAGCTTACGGATCACCGTGGGGGTCTTGGTCGGGTCGGATTCGTCATTGCCGACGATGACCTTCACCGGTCGACCGAGAATGCCGCCGTTCTCGTTGATCTCGTCCACGGCGTCGCGGACCGTCCGGCCGGCGATCGGACTGTAGGAAGAACCGGGTCCGGTGCTGTCCTCGTTGATGCCGAATACGATCGGATCACCCTTCAACTCGGGCGTCTCGCCCTTCTCCGGTTCGGTGTTGCCACCACCGCCACACGAGGCCAATACCAACGCGGCCAGACTGGCCGCGATCACAGCACCTTTGCGCATGTTTCTTCCCTCTCGGTTCACCTGCCCGGGCAGGTTCGAACCTGAACGTAAGTGCCCCCGAGCAGCGCGGCAAGGGCCAGTACCATCTGTAAGGAATTCGATTTCCGCCGAAAGATGGAGCTGCTGTGCGTAACCCGGAAGTCATCGTGTCCGGCCTGACCCTGCCCGAGGGGCCCCGTTGGCACCAGGGACTGCTGTGGTTCTCCGACATGCACGCACAATGTGTGCGAGCAGTGCGCGCCGACGGCACGCCCGAGGTGACACTCGAGATGCCAGATGCCTGTTCCGGACTGGGCTTCTTCAGCAATGGGGACCTTGCCGTGGCCGCCATGCACACCCGCAAAGTGCTGCGGTGGAGCGTCGCCGAGGAAACGCTGCGGGAATGGGCGGATCTGAGTGATCTCGCGTCCTGGCACGTCAACGATCTGACCGTCACCGAGACCGATCACGTCTTCGTGGGCAACTTCGGGGACGACACAGCTCCCCCGACGCCCTGCCACCCGGCGAACTTGGTCGTCATCGACCCGGACGGGCGAGCGAGCGTGGCCGCCGAAGACATGTATTTCGCCAACGGCATCGTCGCCCTGCCGGACACCCTGCTCGTGGCCGAAACCCGCAGCACGCCGCCCCGGGTCACGTCCTTCCGGCGCTCCGGTGATGAACTGAGCGAGCGTCGCGTCCTGGTCGAGTTCGACCGTCCCGACCGGATGCCCGACGGGATGGCCTTCGACGGTGAGTTCCTCTGGGTGGCGTCACCGTTCAGTCAAGAAATCCTGCAGGTCACTCCGGACGGGCTGCTCGACGCCGCCCACCCCGTTGATCAGATGCCTTTCGCCGTGGCGGCGAACGACGACACGGTCTTCGTCTGCGTCTCCGACGATTGGGTTCCGGAGGTGTGCCTGTCCAGTAGGTCGGGCAGAATCCTGGCTTTTCGGAAGTAGCCTCACTCGCCCCAGCCGAGCTGCATCACGCTCGCACCTTCGGGCAGTGGACGGGCCACCGACCACAGCGCGTGGAAGTGGTGCTTGCGGATGCGCCATTGCCCGTCGACCTTGACGTAGCTGTCGTCGTAGTTGCCGCAGGTGAGTCGTTCGGTGCGGTCGTGCAGGTTCACCTGACGGAACCGCAACGTCCACTGCCCCACTGCTTCGGTCTCGGAGATGATGTCGATGCTGGGGTGCATGGCGTGGTGCATGTCGAGGATGAAGTAGCCGTCCTCCCCCTTGGCCAGGGCGATCCGCTCGTAGATCGCCACCAGGTCGTCCACGGTGTCGAACTTGCCCAGTGGGCCGTAGTCCAGGTCGGCACCCTCGGGCACGAAGCAGTCGCGGAAGGCTTGCGGGTCCTTGGCGTCACAGGCCCGCAGATAGCGGTACTTCAACTGTTCGATCTCGTGCCGCGCTTCGAGGGCGGCGATCTGCTTTTCCAACTGTTCGGTCATGGGTATCTCCGCTCAGGAATCGAAGCCGTACGGAATCACGGTGGCATCGTCGGACAGGGGTTGGCTGAACATCCACAGGATCGAGAACTCCTGTTCCTGGATCCGCCAGCGGCCGTCGACCTTGACGTAGCGGTCGGTGTAGGTGCCGCAGTTGATCACCTCCACCCGGTCACGGGTATTGACCTCGCGGAAGCGCAGCGTCCAACGGCCGGTGGCTTCGGTGTCGGAGATGATCTCGATATCGGGGTGCACCGCGTGGTGCATGTCGTAAACGATGTGGTTGCCGTCGTCGTCCTTGCTCAGGAAGTAGGCGTTGAACACCTGCAGCAGTTCGTCCACCGAGTTGAAGTGGCCCATCGGGCCGTAGCCCAGGCTGGCGCCCTCGGTGACGAAGCACTCCCGGAACTCGTCGAAGTTCCTGGCGTCGACCGCCCGCAGGTACCGGTGCTTGAGTTCCTCGATATCCCGGATGGCTTCGAGTCGGGCGATCCGTGCTTCCAGGGACGGGGTCGCGTCGTTCATGGGTGTTATCTCCTTGCTGGGTGGGAACCTCTGGCGCGGTGAGAACTGCCGGGCTACTGGGTGATCGACCAGCCTCCGTCGATCACCAGCAACTGGCCGTTGAGGTAGGTCGCCAACGGCGACAGGCTGAACAGCACCGCCCAGGCGATCTCGTCGGGTTCGGCGACCCGGCCCAACGGAATGCGATCCAGGATGTCCTGACCAAGGTCGCTGGCGGTGAAGCCGGCCAGTCGCGGGGTGCCCACCATGCCGGGCGCCACCGCGTTGAAGCGGGCCTCGGTACTGCGGTAGGCCGACAGGTGGCGGATGTACCCGGCGATACCGGCCTTGGCCGCCGAGTACCAGTTCGATCCGGTGCCGACCTGGGTGCCGGCGACCGAGGCGGTGGCGCACATGGCCGCGCCCACGACACCCGGTTCGGTGCTGCCGCCGGGTTCGCCGGCCAGCCAGGCATCGGTGGCAGCGCGGATCGAGCCGAGCACCAGCCGAACACCCTCGTCGAAGGACAGGTCGAGGTAGGACGGCGGGCCGGCGTTGTTCACCAGGTAACGCACCCTGCCCTCGGCATGGGCGGCCTGCATCGCCTGTTCGATGGCCTCGTAGTCACCCACGTCGACGCCCCGGGCCAGCGCGCGACCCCCGGAGTTGTTGATTTCCTCGGCCACCGCCTCGGCCCCATCGAGGTTCAGGTCCCAGGCCTCGACCTCCAGGCCGAGTTCGGCGGCACGCGTTGCGACGCACCGTCCGATGCCACTGGCGGCGCCGGTGACGACGATCCGATCACCGGCGGTGAAGTTCAGGTCGGTCATGCAGTTTCTCCTTCGGTCGCGCTCACGGTGCTATCCACGCCCGCCCCAACAACACGGTGCCGTATCCGGCCGGTTCGATGCCGTGGACGTTCTTGGGCCAGGCCAACACGTCCGACATGGCACCCAGGCTGACGAAGGGGACGTCGTCGTTGATGCTCTGCTGCAACTCGTTGAGGATCCGCTGCTGACTCTCGGCGTCCGGTGCGGAGCGGAACTTGTCGATCAGAGCGTCGCGTTCGGGTGTTGTTGCGGTGCCGAACAACTGGTTGCCGTCACTGTGCAGGGCCGCACTGAGTCGGCCGTAGACATCCGATTCCATTATCCCGACGGCCCAGTAGACGGTGTCGTAGTCCTTCTTGAAGATGCGTTCCACCTGCTCGGGCACGCTGCGCAGCAGGTCGACCTCGACGGTGAGCCCGACCGCTTCCCATTGGGCCTGCACCGCCAGTGCCACATCCTGACCCGAACTGGTGCCCAGGTACTTGACGGTGCCGTCGAAGCCGTCGGCCTTGGCCTCCTCGATCAGTCGCTTGGCCTCTTCGGGATCGGGTTCGAGCCCCTGTTGTTCGGTGTGCCATTGCGAGTACTCGGGGAACAGGCTGGAACTGTGGATGCCCTTGCCGTCGAAGGCGCGCTCGTAGACGACCTTCGGGTCGATGGCCAGCTGCAGCGCCTTTCGCACCCGTGGGTCGGAGCCGGGCCGGCCCTCATCGGCGTTGATCTGGAGCACCGCCCCGCCACCGATCATGGCCATCGAGCCGCAGTATTCGTCCTCGGCGAAGAGGTCCTGCACCTGGTTGGGGCTTCGCAGCATCGCCACCTGGGCACCGCCGGACTGCAGGGTTTCGATATTGGTTTGCGCCGAACCGAGGTAGATGAAGCGCACCCCCTCCAGGTGGGGTTTGCCGGCCCAGTACTTCTCGTTGGCGCTCATCGTGATGCTCTCGCGCGGGACGTGCTTGTCCAGCACGAACGGGCCCGCCCCGATCGGCGTGAACGCTTCGCCCGCACCGGAGGAGGGAGCGACGATCATCCCCGGCCCGAGGGAGAGCATCACCTCGAAGGTCGACCAGGGCTTGGCCAGGGTGATCTGTACGGTGCGCTCATCGGTGACCTCGACCGCCGAGACCGAAGAGTTCCACAGTGCACCGTCGGGAGCAGTGGGTGTCTTGGCGTACCGTTCCATGCTCCACTTGACGGCTTCGGCATCGACCGGTGAGCCATCGCTGAAGGTCGCGTCCTCGCGAAGGGTGACGGTGTACTGCGAGAAGTCGTCGTTGGCCTCGACCGCCTCGGCCAACTGCGGCACGTATTTCTTGGCGGCAGGGTCGTAACGCAGGAGGGGTTCGAACACCGCAAGCACCTCGACGCCACCGGTAGCGGCCGGCGGGCGGGTCACGGCCGGGTCGATCGCCGGTGGTTCGGTGAGCATCGCCAGGGTCAGCGTGCCACCCGCGACCGGGTCGCCGGGCGCCTCATCGGTACAGATCGGGCCGTCCTTGAACTCGAATCCGCCGTCCGATCGGGCGGTGTCCGACCCCGGGTCGCCGGCCTGACGGTCGCCGCCGGTGGCGCAACCGGCCAGCAACAGCGCGGCCGCGATGAATCCCATCCCCACTTTGGAGAGTCCGTACCGCATCGAAAACCTCCCGCGGAGAAAAGCCTTGCGGTGAGGCTAGTGCCGATGGACTGGCCAGCAAACACATTGTCCCAGAGGGGCTCTTACTCAACGGGAGGTTGCCCCGTCCCCGAGCTCGCAACTGCCAACATCGGCGACATCCCGGAAGGAATCCGCTATGCGCAAGAAACTCCTCGCTTCGTTGGCAGTGGCCGGTTTGGTCCTGTTGTCCGCCTGTGGTGCTCGAACGCCCGATGATCCGGCTGGTGAACCGACCTCGGGGAAGAAGGCCGACGAGCTGGCGCACTACTTCGGTGACGTCCAGAAGGAGCCGAGCGGCACTCCCAAGGACACGCTGAACTTCGGGGCCTTCCAGGAACCGGCTGCGCTGGATCCGGTGGTCGCTCAGGGCACCGGCACCTCGGGTGGCAACGAGTTGAACGCCATCTACGACACGTTGTTGACCTATAACGCCGAGACCCTCGAATACGGTCCCCGACTGGCCGAGTCGTACAGCTACAACGACGACGGCACCGAACTCACCCTGAACCTCCGCAAGGGCGTGAAGTTCAGCGACGGCACCCCGTTCAATGCCGAAGCGGTGATCTTCAGCCTGAAACGTCACATCGAGACCCCATCGCGGTTCGGTGCGGCGATCGGCCTGGCCTCGAAGATGGAAGCCGTGGACGAGCACACGGTTCGATTGAGCTTCGAGCAGCCGAACTACGGCATTCTGGGCGATCTGACCAACATGCCGGGAGCCATCGTGTCGCCCACCGCGGTGCAGAAGCTGGGTAAGGAGGGGTTCGGCAACAAACCCGTCGGGGCCGGGCCCTACCTGTTGGAGCGGTGGGCGCCGGGTGAGGATCTCGTCCTGACCGCCAACCCCGACTATTGGGGTGGGGAACCCAAGACAAACACCCTGCGCTTCGTCTACCTGGGCTCGGGCGAAACGACCGCCGACAGCCTGGCTTCAGGGTCGATCGATGCGATGTTCACCCGCGAGGCGATCATCTCCAACCGACTCTTGAACGAGTCGCGCGGCTTCATCGAGCCGACGTCGATGGCCCAGATCATGTTCATGAGCACTCGGGAAGGCCGTGCCACCGCCGATCCGCGCCTGCGCAAGGCTCTGGTGATGGCAATCGATCCGAAGGTGATCAACGACCGGGCCTACGAGGGCACCGCGATCCCGAGCAAGAACTACGTCCCGGAGGGCGCAGCCCTGTTCGGCAAGAACACCACCTTGGAATACGACCCCGAGGGGGCCAAGAAGCTGGTTGAAGAAGCCAAGGCCGACGGCTTCGACGGCAACATCGACTTGATGTGCGACCAGACGGCGCAGGAGCGCGATGTCTGCCAGGTGCTGGAGGCGCAGTTCAACGCAGTGGGGTTCACGACCAAAACCGACTTCCGCCGCGACAAGGTGCAACAGATTTGGGTACAGCGGGAGTTCGAGGTCGGCCTGACCAGTCAGGCGATGCCCGATACCGACATCGGCTCGGTGGCCTGGAACAACTACGGCTCCACCTCGGCCACCAATGTCACCGGGTACGACAACCCGGACTTCGACAAGGCGGCGATCGAGATGCGCGGCGCCAAGACCACCGACGACAAGCGCAAGGCCCTGACCAACATCCAAACGGCCCTGGACGAGGATCCGCCGGTCGCGATGCTCGCCACGATGGCCACCACGGTCGCTTGGAATGAGAACGTCACCGGCATCGAACCTGCGGGCGCCTACACCGTCCACTTGGACAAGGCGGTCGTCACCCAGAAGTAGGACGTGTTGCCACGCCGCCCCCTAGGATGGCCGAAACAACGGCGACGGCGGAAGAGCGAGCTTTCATGGCAACGATGGACGAAAGACGAATGATTCGACTGCTTGTCAATCCGGACGACAAGCAGGCTCTGGATGCGTTCATCGCCGAATACGGCGTCGATGCCGTCGACCGCGATGGCAGAACATTTCTGATGTCGGCCGTTGCCAAGAACAACCTCGAACTGGTGTCGTACCTGATCGGCAAGAACTACGACCTTTCCGCCACTGACAACCAGGGCATGACGGCTCTGCACATGGCGGCGATCCACGACTTCCCCGAGGTGGCCGAACTGCTGTTGGACCACGGCGCCGAGATCGACCCGACCGATGCCTGGGGCAACACCCCGCTGTGGCGGGCGGCGATGAACTCCCCGGAGCAGAACAGCGCGACGGCGAATCTGCTGCTCGCCCGGGGCGCGGATGCCGGTAAGGAGAACAACTCCGGCGTGGCACCCAGTGCCCTGCTGCACAACTGACGGCTACCCCGTCCCTCCGGACGAAACAGTCCCAGGGCGCAGAGCTTGTGCGTCCGTGGTGTCCGGCGAAAGCGCCTTGACCGGGCGCGTGGCCGCCACACCGATCAGCAACACGGCCAGCACGAGGGCAACTGCCGGGATGCGGAACATCTCGTGCGGATACATCAGGGTGCGCCAACCGAGACAGGTCACCACGGCCGCTTGCAGCAGAACCACCCACGACAGGGCGTCGCGCCGTCGGACGGCGATGACGCTCGCGACCGTCAGAACAACGGCGATTGCGATGATGCCGGGCACGACCGTGGTGCCGATCTGAGAGCTGAAGAAGTCTCGCTCCCGGAGGGCTGCTGCGTAGTCGAAGATCTGGAACCAACCCCGCAACGGCAGGTCGATGTTGCCCTCGTCGTACGTCTTGGCGGCGGCGTCGAAGCGGTTGCGGACGAAGTACAGCCAGGCACCCAATGCCAGTGGCCCGGCAAGAAACGCGAGCAGGCGACCTGGGTGTAGTCGACGCCGCCCGACCACTGCCACCCCCTCGGCGATGGCCAGGGCTACCGGCACGAGCACCAACTGCTCCTTGAGCAGACACAGAGCCACCACCATGATGGCCAGCACCGCCGGGTTCGATCGCGGTCGGGTCAACCACAGCAGGACGGCACAGGTCAGGGCCACCTGCGCGGGTTCGGTGAGAGCCGTGGAACTGCTGTACAACAGGCCGGGACTCATCGCGACGGCCAGGCCCCACCACGGTGAACCACCCAGGCGGGCAACGAGCCGGGACGCGAAGAACCCCGCCGCGAACATCGACCCCAAGCTCATTAGCCAGAACACCCAGGGCAATAACGAAACTTGCCCCGCGCTCATCACTGCAGCCACCCACGAGTACAGCGGATGTCCATACCGGTAGGCGGCGAGATCAATGAGGGTGTGAGCCTGTCCCATTGCGAAGGGATCCAGGGCCATCGCGTAGAAGTAGACGCCGTCATAGTGCTCTGTGGACGAAACGAAATGAAACCCCGGGTCGATCGCACGGATGTACTCGGCCATTGGAGAAGCCTCCGACACATTGAGCAGAAGACTCGGATGGAATGCCGGGCGCTTGGCCGCCCACTGGGTAATGAGTGCAGCGAGAAACGCCGACAGACCGCACCAAAGAGCAACGACTTCAGGTTTTGTCGGCCGGCGGAGTACTGGCCAAGGCATCATGTCCATACCGGCACTTACGTGAGTTGATTGCCAAAGGTTCTGCCCCTGCAGACAGAACCTCTCGGCCAGAACTCGCGTTCATGAAGGCGTGGGTAGAGCACGGGCACGACTGTCAACCCAGAGGACAGAGGTGGTGGAAACGACTGACTTCGATGACTTCGTGCGTGCCACGTCTGGTCGTCTACTGGGAGCTGCCCGACTGCTGTGCGGATCGGTCGACCGGGCAGAAGATCTGGTGCAGGACGCATATGCGCGCGCCTATCTCAAATGGGACCGGATCCGAGATGAAGAACCATATGCCTATGTCCGGCGCATCGTTATCAACCGCAACACCGACTGGTGGCGCGGAGGTTGGTGGCGAGAGCACCCCCGTGACTACATAGAGGACCATCCCGCGAGGACCGACTTCGTGAGCGACCTCGCCACCCGTGACAGCGTCTATCGTTCCTTGCGCGAACTGACCCGTCGCGAGCGAGCAGTCATCGTCCTGCGTTACTTCGAAGGCGCTTCCGAGAAAGAAATCGCCGACATCTTGAACGTCGCGGTCGGCACCGTGAAGAGCACAGCCAATCGCGCTCTGACCAAGATGCGCCGTTCGACCCACCTAACACTCGACATCGAGGAGGAAGCCGATGACTGATCTGCACAAGAAGCTCAGCGAAGCGGCCGGCCATCCCGAGGCAATCGATCCTGTCAAAGTGACCGCCCGAGCACGTCATCTCCGGACGAGGCGTCGCACCGCCTCAGCGGTCTTGGTCACCCTTCCGGTCGTGCTGCTTCTGTCGACTGTGTGGATCGTCACCCGACCATCGGGTACCGAAATCGCTACCCAGCCGACATCGCCGACGGGGACGCAAACCCCAGCGCCAACACATCATCCCGACGCCGACACCCCATCCAACCCTTATGACCCACGATCCTTATCCACGTGGGTGGACCGCTGGGGTTTCTCCACCGGCCCGGAATCCCGATACTCCCCCGACCACACACGTATAGCGGGACACCTCCCAACGGGTGGCATCAACGTCGGCCTGCTATGGCAACTGCACTATGCGTCCGACACCTCTGCCCCGCTCCAATGCTCTGGTGATTTGCTCCACCTCGGTTGCGACCGATATGGCACGGCCATCCGCTACATCCGGGACTATCCGGACGGGCGATACCTGATCATCGAACGCCTCCTACCTGACGGCACTCGACTCGCAGTGGCCATTGAGACCTCGCCGACCTTCGCAGGAACACCCGCTCAAGTTCCCAGCGTGGAGCACTACACCGATCTTGTCGCCAGCGCCCCTTACCCCGTCCCTGCAGCAGCACCTGACCCCGCTCCGGATCCCCCGGGTACGCCCCCCATCACGATGCACGAAGTCCCCGCCATTCAGACCGACATCACAGATCCGCTCCCGTGAAGTCATCGCCCAGCCCACTGAGCATGCGATCTCACCAGCATTCGGTGTAACCATCCGGCCCGAAGGGAGCGAGCCGGAGGCACGGAAGACCGCCCCAAGGACTGGCCTCGGCGCCGGAAGCGGCGGTATGGGCAGCGGGGAGTCGACAGGATGGATCGGGCCGCATGCTCACCGTAGGCGCCGTCACCCAGAAATAGTGCGAATTCCACTCCCACTCACTGAAATGGCAGTTCTCGGACGGGGAGGCGCAGACAGCAGCATTGGCGGTTCCAGTGAAAGGACTCCGATGCGCAAAAAGCTCTTCGCCTCCCTGGCCGTGGCGGGTCTCGTTATCCTGTCGGCCTGTGGGGTTCGCACCGATGACGGAACCGACGGTGGCGGCGGAGATCCCGCCGGCTCGAACGCCGAAGAACGAGCCAAGTTCTTCGGCAATACCGATACCGAGCCCAGCGGCACCCCCAAAGACACCTTGAACTTCGGGGCCTTCCAGCCCCCCACCGCGCTCGATCCGGTGAAGGCTCTGGGCACCGGCACTTCCGGCGGCATCGAGTTGCATGCCATCTACGACACGTTGTTGACCTACAACCCCGAAACCCTGGAGTACTCGCCGCGCCTGGCCGAAGACTTCAGCTTCAACGACGACGGCACCGAGCTCACCATCAACCTGCGTGACGGGGTCACCTTCACCGACGGCACCCCGTTGAACGCCGAAGCGGTGATCTTCAGCCTCAAGCGGCACGTCGACACCCCGTCCCGCTTCGGCGCCGGGGTCGGACAGGCCACCTCGATGGAGGCCCCGGACGAACACACCGTGGTGCTGAAGTTCGACCGGCCCAACTTCAGCTTCCTGGGCGATCTGACCAACCTGCCCGGCACCGTGGTCTCCCCCACCGCGGTGAAGAAGATGGGCGAGGAGGAGTTCGGCAACAACCCGGTGGGCGCCGGACCGTACAAGCTGGAGCGGTGGGCGCCGGGTGAGGAACTCGTCCTGACCACCAACCCCGATTACTGGGGTGAGGCGCCGAAGACCAAGAACCTGCGCTTCGTGTACCTGGAGAACGAGGAAACCACCATCGACAGCCTGCGCAGCGGCTCGATCGACGTCATGTTCACCCGTGATCCCGAGATCGGCGCCCGGCTGCAGAAGGACTTCAACGGATTCGTCGAACCCACCTCGATGGCCCAGATGGTGTTCATGAACAACCGGGAGAAGTACGCCACGTCCGACCCGCGAGTACGCAAGGCGATGGTGCACGCGCTCGACCCGAACGTGATCAACGACCGGGCCTATGAGGGCACCGCGATTCCGAGCAAGTCGGTCGTGCCGGAGGGTGCTGCCCTGTTCGGTGAGAAGACCTCCTTGGAATACGACGTCGAGAAGGCCAAGAAGCTGGTCGAGGAGGCCAAGGCCGACGGCTTCGACGGCAACCTCGACATCCTGTGCGACCAGACCCCGGCCGAACGCAAGGTCTGCCAGGTACTGCAGGCCCAGTTCGATGCGGTCGGTTTCAACAGCAAGGTCGAGTACCGCCGCGACAAGGCCAACAAGGTGTGGGCGGAGCACGATTTCGAGGTGTCCCTGTCGTACACCGCGATGCCCGACACCGACATCCCGGCGAACCTGTGGAACAACTACGGGTCGACCGCCAACACCAACGTCACCGGTTATCAGAACCCGAACTTCGACACCGCCGGCATCGAACTGCTCGGGGCCAACACGGTGGAGGACAAGCAGAAGGCGCTGGCGAAGGTGCAGCAGGCCTTCGACGAGGATCCGCCGATCGCGATGATGGCCACCATGGCCACCACCGTCGGTTGGAATGACAACGTGACCGGCATCGTCCCCTCGGGGGCCTACACGGTGTTCCTCGATCAGGCGGTTGTCAGCGACAACTGACTCTCCGAACGCACGAACACAGCCCTCCGCGGTCCCGGCCACGGAGGGCTGTGTCGTTCGGTTTCCAGTGCCCCGTCCATCGGCCTCATGGGGCCGGCTGCGGCCCATTGGCCTGTCACAATGTCCGGTGCTGGGGCAGGGCGCCCCGCGATCCCGAGGAGAACTGATGCACCCACCTTCCGGACCGCCTGCCCAGCCGCCGCACCAACCGCCGCACCATCCACCGCACGAGCGACCGTCCGGTGCCCCGCCGCACCGGGGGTATCCGCCCCACGGCCCGGCTTTCCACGCGCTGGCACCCGCCCCGGCCGAGGGACGGCCCCAGCGACGGGTCTGGCCGATCGTGCTGCTGGGGGTAGGGCTGGTAGTCGCCGCTGTCACCCTGCCGGGGCTCCTGCTCCTGTTGTCCAGCCCGCAGCCGCGGCTGGCCGTCCTCGCCCCCGACGAGGCGACGTATCGCTTGCAGGTGGACGGGGAGGACGTTGACAGCTTCACCGGAGGCAAACCCCGACGCTTCGTCGAGGGCACTGCGGGCACCCACACGATCACCCTGATCGGCCCCGGCAGCACGGTGGACTACGACGTCGACCTGAAACGGGGCAAGAACTACCTGATTCCCACCGATGGTCAGTGCTACGTCACCTTCAACATCAGGGACTATGTCTACGGCCTCGGCCCGATGCTCGGCAACGCCCGGGCCGAGGTCGTCGAACGTCACCGCGTCGATGGCCCCTTGGCGATTTCGAACGATGTCCACATCACCGGTGCCGATCTGCCCGAAGAGATCGCCGGCACCCGCAAGCAGGTCTTGTTCATCGCCGACGTGCCCTGTGACTCCCTGAATCGCAGTGATGAATCCCTGGTCGAGCTCTCGAACCTCGAGCTGCTGATCCTGCAGCGCTGACGGCCGGCGTGCGTTCAGCCGAGGTCGTTCACCCGCGGTGGGCGAACTGCTTGTCGTACAACTCCGCGTAAAGACCGCCGGTGGCGAGCAGTTCGTCGTGGCTGCCGCGCTGGACGATCCGTCCCCCCGAGACGACCAGAATCTGATCGGCATCGCGGATCGTCGACAGACGGTGCGCGATCACGACGCTGGTGCGGTTCTCCATCGCCCGGTCGAGGGCCTGCTGCACCGCGGCCTCGGACTCGGAATCCAGATGGGCGGTGGCCTCGTCCAACACCACGATCGGGGGCGACTTCAGCAGCAGCCGGGCGATCGCCAGGCGTTGCCGTTCACCACCGGAGAGCCGATATCCGCGTTCCCCAACCACGGTGTCGAGGCCGTCGGGCAGGCTGCGCACCAGGTCGGCCACCTGGGCGGCCTCCAAAGCGGCCCACAGTTCGTCCTCGGCGGCTCCGGGACGGGCATAGCGCAGGTTCGCCCCGATCGTGTCGTGGAACATGTGCGCGTCCTGGGTGACATAGCCGACCCGGTCGCGCAGCGCGGCCAGATGCCAGCGGCGCACGTCGGTGCCGGCCACCTCGACCGACCCACCGGTGACGTCGTAGAGCCGGGCGATCAGGTGGGTGATGGTGGTTTTACCGCCGCCGGATGATCCGACCAGCGCCACGGTCTGACCCGGTTCGACCCGGAAATCCAATCCCGACAGCACCTCGGAGCCGGCCCGCTCGGTGATCGCGACGGCCTCCAGGCTGCCCAGGGACACCTCTTCGGCGCTGGGATAGCTGAAGTGCACGTCCTTGAACTCCACCGACCAGGGCGCTTCGGGGGTGACCGCGTCCTCGGCCTCGATGATCATCGGCGCCAGGTCGAGCACCTCGAAAACCCGGTCGAAGCTGACCAGGGCGCTCATCACGTCGATCCGGACGTTGGTGAGCTGGGTCAGCGGGCCGTACAACTGGGCCAACAGCCCGGCCAAGGCGGTGACGGTACCGACCGTCAGCATCCCGTCCACGGCCATCACACCACCGGCCCCGTACACCAGGGCGGTGGCCAGGGCCGCCACCAGGGTCAGCGACACCATGAAGAAGCGCTGGTTCATCGCGATCTGCACCGAGACGTGCCGTACTCCCCCGGCCTTGGCCGCGAAACCGTCATGTTCGTCCTGCGATCGCCCGAAGAGTTTCACCAGCAGTGCCCCCGAGACGCTGAAGCGTTCGGTCATCGTGGCGGCCATGTCGGCGTTGTACTGCATCTGGCGGCGGGTCAGTCCGGCCAGTTTCCTGCCCATGATCCGGGCCGGAATGAAGAAGATCGGCAGCAGCACCACCGAGGCCAGGGTGAGTTGCCAGCTCAGCACGATCATCGCCCCGGCCACCAGCACCAGCCGGATCACGTTCGAGACCACATTCGACAAGGTCGAGGTGAAGGCCTGTTGGGCGCCGATCACGTCGTTGTTCAGCCGGGAGACCAGCTTGCCGGTCTGGGCACGGGTGAAGAAGGCCACCGGCATCGACGAGACGTGGTCGAACACCTGGGTGCGCAGGTCGTAGATCAGCCCCTCCCCGATGCGGGACGAACACCAGCGCTCGATCAGGGAACTCACGGCGCTGGCGATCGCCAGGCCGGCCACCACCAGGGCCAACATCACGACGATCTGTTTGTCGCCGCCGAGCACGCCGCGGTCGATGATCTCCTTGAACAGCAGTGGCGGGGCGACCGAGAGGGCGGCCCCGAGCACGACCATGGTCACGAAGAGGACGATCGTGGCGCGGTAGGGCTTGGCGTACCCGAGCACCCGGCGCCAGATCGCCCGGTCGGGCCTGAAGTCGCCGATGTCCTGGCCCTTGCCCATCCGGCGCATCAGGCCGCCCGGGCTCGCCGGACCCATTCCCATAGTCACTGCGCGCTTGTTCTCCTCATCCGGTGGTGCCGCTGTCCCGCTGGTGAACGCGACCATCCTTCATCCAACCACGCCCGACCAACTGTGTGAGTGTGCTCGGCCCGTCCCGGACGGGCAGGACGGGGTCGACGGGTCAGGCCAGGGAGATCAGGTCGGTGTAATCGGGGGTCCAGAGGTCTTCGACCCCGTCGGGCAGGATCAACACCCGGTCGGGGTCCAGTGCTTCCACCGCCCCCTCGTCGTGGGTGACCAGCACCACCGCGCCCGCGTAGGTGCGGATCGCTTCCAGCACCTCGGCCCGGGAGGCCGGGTCGAGGTTGTTGGTCGGCTCGTCCAGCAGCAGCACGTTGGCGCTGGAGACCACCAGCATGGCCAGGGCGAGGCGGGTCTTCTCCCCGCCCGACAGCACCCCGGCCGGTTTGTCGACATCGTCGCCGGAGAACAGGAACGAGCCGAGCACCTTGCGCACCTCGGTGTCGTTGAGGTTCGGCGAGGCCGACACCATGTTCTGCAGCACGCTGCGGGTGACATCCAGAGTTTCGTGTTCCTGCGCGTAGTAACCGAGTTTCAGCCCGTGCCCGGCCACCACCTCACCGGTATCGGGCTCCTCCAACCCGGACAGGATCCGCAACAAGGTGGTTTTTCCCGCGCCGTTGAGGCCCAGCACGACCACTTGGGAGCCCTTGTCGATGGCCAGGTCGACCCCGGTGAACACCTCCAGCGAGCCGTACGACTTGGACAGGTCACGGGCGGTCAGCGGGGTCTTGCCGCACGGTGCCGGTTCGGGGAACCGGATCTTGGCCACCCGGTCGCCGGCCCGCTCCCCCTCGACCCCGGCCAACAGCCGTTCGGCGCGCTTGGCCATGTTCTGTGCCGCGACGGCCTTGGTGGCCTTGGCACGCATCTTGTCGGCCTGGGCCAGCAACTGGTCGGCCTTGCGTTCGGCATTGGCCCGTTCGCGTTTACGGCGCTTCTCGTCGGTTTCGCGCTGGGTCAGGTACCGCTTCCAGTTCATCGCGTAGATGTCGATCTCGGAGCGGTTCGCGTCCAGGTGCAGCACCTTGTTGACGGTGGCCTCGAGCAGGTCGGTGTCGTGGCTGATCATCATCAGCCCGCCGGAGTAGGTCTGCAGGTAGTTGCGCAGCCACACGATCGAGTCGGCGTCCAGGTGGTTGGTCGGTTCGTCCAGCAGCAGGGTGTCGGCATTGGAGAACAGAATCCGGGCCAGTTCGACCCGGCGGCGTTGACCACCCGACAGGGTGCCGAGTTCTTGGCCCAGGACGCGATCGGGCAGGGCCAGGTTGGCCGCGATCCGGGCGGCTTCGGCCTCGGCGGCGTATCCGCCGGCGGCGATCAGTTCGTTCTCGGCCCGGGTGTAGCGCTCCATCGCCGCTTCGCGGGCCCGGTCGTCGGCGGCGGCCATCTCGTCCTCGGCCCGGCGCAGCCGCAACAGAATCCGGTCCAGCCCGCGGGCGGACAGAATCCGGTCGCGCACCAGTTGGCTGAGGTCGCCGGTGCGTGGGTCCTGCGGCAGGTAGCCGATCTGTCCCGATCTGCTGACCTGGCCCGAGGCGGGCAGACCCTCACCGGCCAGGATGCGGGTCAGTGTGGTCTTGCCCGCCCCATTGCGTCCGACCAGGCCGATCTTGTCGCCGGCGGCAATCTGAAAAGACACCGACGACAACAGCAACCGGGCTCCGGCGCGGATCTCGAGTTCACGGGCAACAAGCACGAACGTGATTGTCGCCGGGGAGATGGTCCGGTACCAAATCCCCGGCGACGTCCATCACCGTGTCGGACGGCTCGTCAGGAGCCGGAGACCAGGGTGATCTGGTCGGTCAGGTTCTTGGGTTCGGTGAATCCCTCGATGGTGGTGATTTGCTCGTGGGCCGCGGCCAGTTCGTCCACGCTGGGCACGGTGTCGAAGACCGCACCGGGGCCCTCGACGATCGCGATCCGGGCGTAGCGGCCACCGGCGACCGAGAAGATGTGCCCGGTCTCGGGGCAATCGGGACGCACCAGCCAGGCCACCAGCGGCGAGATCCACTCCGGGTCGAGTTTGGCCAGCACCTCTGCGGGCATGATCTCCTCGGTCATCGCGGTACGTGCCAGCGGCGCGATCGCGTTCACCCGGATTCCGGCCTTCTTGCCCTCGATGCTGAGCACCCGGGTCAGACCCACCAGGCCCATCTTGGCCGCGCCGTAGTTGGCCTGGCCGAAGTTGCCGTAGATACCCGAACCGGACGCGGTCATCACCACCGCGCCGCCGCGCTCCTTCAGGTGCGGCCAGGCGGCATGGGTGACGTGGAAGGCACCGAGCAGGTGCACCGCCATCACGTCCTCGACCTGCTCGCGGGTCATTTTCTGGAAGCTGACGTCGCGCAGGATGCCCGCGTTGTTGACCACCACGTCCAGCCGGCCCCAGTTGTCGAGGGCGGTGTCGACGATCGCCTGACCACCCTCCCAGGTGTCCACGCCATCGGAGTTGGCGACCGCCTCACCACCGGCGGCCTTGATTTCCTCGACCACCGGGGTCGGGTCGCCCACATCGTTGACCACCACCGCCACACCATCGGCGGCCAGAGCCAGTGCGTGGCTGCGCCCCAGTCCTCGGCCGGCACCAGTCACAATCGCGACGCGATCTGCCATCGTCGTTCCCCTCACATTTCGGGTTCCTCTGTGCAGCTAACACTAGAGCTAACACTTGGGAGCTGAGAACCACCCCCGCCGGGGGCGCCACGATATGGGTCCGTCAGCGCATGAAGGTACGCACTCCGGAGCGCCACAGGCCGCGTCCCAGCAGGGCTCCGTCGGCACGTTCCAACAGCACGGCGGTGAGGGGTTGGCCGACCGCAATCTCGGGCTGCTCGAGGCCGAGCACATCGGCCGGCCCGGTGGAGACCAGATCAACTGCCTCGACGAGCGACACCTCACCGCGATCGGCCAGGGCAAAGGCCCCCGCATACAGCGAAATCGGCAGATAGTCCGTGCAGAGCCCGTCCACCAGCCCGGCTCGGGTGGCGTCGCCGACCAGCAGATTGCCCGGTGAGGTGGATTTGCCCCGCATGGCGTTGGGCGCCCCCAGCACGCGGAACATCCCCAGTTCACCGGCCCGTTCGGCCGCTGCCGCCGACAGGGGGAACTCGGCGATCCTCGCCCCGAGCCGATGAGCATCGTCCACCTGACCGGGCTCACGGTCATCATGGCTCGCCAACGGAATCCCGTGCTTGCGGGCGAGTTCTGCCACCTGTGCCCGACGCTGTCGACGTTGTTCCTCGGTGAGAGTTTTGGCCGCGAAGATGGCGGCGGTCTCTTCGACGCTCTTGCCCCAGTCCTCGGCGTAATAGGCGATGGTGGCTTCTTCGGAGCCGAAACGAGATCGGTTGATGGTGTGTTCCATCATCGAAACCAGCGCCACCCGGTCCGAGACCTGCAGCACCTCGGCGAGGGTCTCCAGAGCGATCTGGTCGGTGATTTCGACGCGGGCGTGCAAGCGCCAATCGCAGGCCAGGGAGCCGTGCAGCTTCTGCACGACCTCGGCCAAGATGACCGCGTCGCGGGCGATGACGCCCTTTCCGGGGCTTTCCTCACAGCGGGCTGCCACGCAGACGGTGCCGATCCCTGCGGCAGCACATTCTGCATCCATGGCGGCCACCACGGTCGCCAGGTCGAGCACCACAGAGGCTCGAGGACGACGACGCTCGATGAAGTTGTCCAGATGCAGGTCCACTCCTGCCGGCACCAGGAACCGGGTCTCGGAACCCGCACCGGGCTCGATCGCGGTGATGACGCCCGAGTCGTCGAGCTGGATTCGGGCCACCGGGATGGGGTCGGCACCTCGACCGGGCAGCAGGGTGAGGTCGGTCAACACGGTCGTCATTGGTTTCCTTCGTCGGGCAGGTGAACAGTTCTTGCATGCTGGTGGGTCACGGGGTGGTCGCCGGCGGACACGATGAGTGCTCCCCCGTCGACACGTTCGGCGGCGTGGTCGATCAGTGCCGGGGTTTGCAGCCCGACAAGGTCGAGAATCAGGATCGGTAGCGGGGATGCCAGCGCCACCACCAGCGAGATCTGATGTCGCGGTCGTGCCGCAAGTTCACCCCAGCGCCGCTCGGCCAGCCGTGCCAGTCCGTGGCGTGACAACAACTCCTCGGGTTGGTTACTGCCGGTCAGCCGGGTCACTGCTTCGCCGACGGGTTCGCTCGGGGCTATCGGCAGGTAACCACCGGCGTAGTGCACGATCTCCCTGCGCAACCAGGCCCACAGGTGTGCCGAGCCGTTGGTGGGTTCCCAGGCCTGCCGGTCGACCGCTATTCGGAGTGTGCCGGCAGTGGGGCGGAGTTTCCCGGCCAAGAGGGCCACCGCCCGCGAGGCTGTGGTGGGGTCGGTGGCGGTCAGGTGCCGCCACTGCCCCGCGCGCGCGTCCAGGCCGGGCAATCTGGTGGGGATGCCGACCCAGTCGCCCGAGTTGGCCAGTTCATGGGCTTGCAGTGCGATGTTCACAGGCGGCTCGAAACCAGTAGTCGGGTGTAGGGATGTTCCGGATCGCCGAGAATCTGGTCGGCCAGGCCCTGTTCCACCACGCGTCCTTGGTAGAGCACGATGATGCGGTCGGCGAGCAGCCGCACCACCTCCAGATCGTGGGACACGATGACCACGGCGGCTTGTACGGCATCGGTGACCCGTTGCAGGAGCCTCAACAGGTCGGCTTGAACCGACGGGTCCAGTCCGGTCGTGGGTTCGTCGAGCAGCAGCAGTTGTGCCGGGGCGACCAGAGCCCGGGCGAGTTGCACCCGTTGTTGCATTCCGCCGGAGAACGTCTGCAGCGGGTCGGCGTGGCGGTCATGATCGATGCCCAGTTCGGACAGGATCGCGCCCGACCGTTCGGCCAATGCCTCGAACCGCCGTTCCCCGGCGTGCAGCAACCTCGCGGCGACATTGGAGAGTGCGGCTTGCCGGGGCCCCAGGCCCGCGGTCGCCGAGTTCTGATGCACCATCACCACGTCATCACGCTGATACAGCCCGATCGGACGTTCGGCGACATCGACACCGGACAAGCAGACCCGTCCGGTGGTGGGTGCCTGTGACCGGTACATGGTGCGCAGCAAGGTGGTCTTCCCCGACCCGGACTCACCGACGATTCCGATGGTCTCGGCCTTGGCGACCGACAGCGCGATATCGCGCAAGGCCCAGTACGTGCCGCAGGCGGAACACCGCTGGGCGTGGTCCGCCGGACGGCATTGGCCGCAGGTTGGGCCGAACGCGACCGACAGGCCGTCGACGTCCAGACCGGTCTGTGGGGGCTCCAGGATTCTCATCGCCGCTCCTCGGCCGAACGCCGACATGCGTCGGTGTCACTGCAGCGCCACCGTCCGGTGTCGGCCGTGGCAACCAGCTCGTAGCCGGCCACGTCGGGCACCCGGTAGCTGGTCGTCGAGCCACACCGCTCGCAGGGCCCACCGGCCCGCTCGACCGCCAGGGGCCGGTCATCGAGTTCCAGCGGACGCACCCGGGTGTGCGGCGGCAAAGCGGTGACCCGTGCTCGTCGGCCGGCGCCGAGCAGAATCGGATGAGGGGCACCGTTCAGCCGCGCCAGATCGTGGCGCGGAATCGGGCTGGGACTCATCAGCGTCTGCCCATCGACCAGCACCGGGTAGTCCGCACCGGTGCTGGGGCCGCCGTAGCGCACCTCGTCATCGACCAGTTCCACCCACGCCGCTGTGTAGTCCTGTTCGGCATGCGCCTGCCGGGCGGTGAGTTCGTCCGGCAGTACCCGTCGCAGGGGCTCGGGGTGGGGTACCTGCAGAACCAGCACTTGGTCGTCACGCATCGGTTCGTCCGGGATGCGATGGCGGCTCTGCACAATGGTGGCTTCGCGGGTGTCGGTGGTGGGCCTGGCCCGGGCGGTTTCGGCGATCAATTCCCGCATGGCGGTCGCGTTCACCGAATCGTCGTCGCCCTGGTCGATCACCTTGACGACGTCGTCCGGCCCGACCAAGGACAGCGTCACCTGCAATCCACCACTACCCCAGCCCCGGGCAACCGGCATCTCCCGGGACGCGAACGGCACTTGACGTCCCGGCATGGCCAAGGCCTTCAGCAGGGCGCGCCGGATGGCACGTTTCGTTTTTTCGTCCAGGTAGGCGTAGGCCTGACTCCGGCCGTGGCGGGCGGCCAGTTCTTGCACCGTGGTCATGGCTGTTCCTCCCCGGTGGGCTCGCCGGCTTGGGCGAGGTATGAGGCGAAGCTGGCGTGGTGGGGCAACCGCAGGTGCTCGATGAATCCGATCGTGGCGGCGCCGTCACTGGTGGCCACGACGGTTTGTTCGTCCAGGGTGAAGGTGGTGTGCAACTGGCCGTCGGCCACCATGGCCCCGTCCAGCAGGGCGATGGCCAGGGCGCGGCGCTCTGTGGTGCCGAGGCTGATTCCGGTGCCCACGGCCAAACCGGCCGAGCCTTCGACTTCGGCGTCCAGAACGATTTCGGCACTGACCACGGGGACGGTCTGCACCACTGCGGCGTCCCCGGTGGTGGGGTGCTCCAGTCGGATGTCGACCTCGGCGACCACCAGTTCCAACAGGACGGCTTCGCGACGGTGAGCCAGTACCTGCACCGCGAGGGCACACAAGGCCCCGGTGTCTCCGCGCGCCATCATGGCCAGTCGGGTGCTGCGACCGAACGGGGCACTGAGTGCTGCGCTTGCCGGGTCCTTGCCGGGTTCGGATTCCGGCGGGGACTGCAGCCGCACCCCCGTCAGCAGGTCACGCACCCTCGGGGTGGCCGAGCGGGACGGCGCATCCCGGCCGGGCGAGGTGTCGAATCCGTTCACGCCGGGCGTGGAGGTGACGTCCGCGGCGCCGTGCGTGGCGGCCACGGTCTCGTCGCCCCACTCGAGGATGCGGCCACCCACCTCGGGGGCGAGCCCCAGCCAGGTGCCGGCCGGCACCTCGGCGAAGGCGGAAGTCAGCCGGCGCACCACGTGCACGTCGGAATCGTCGATGGTGTGGCTCGGTGCGTGCGGCAGGGTCGATGCCCAGACCCGCACCAGAGCAACTGCCTGGGCGGGATCACCGGCTGCCTGGGCGATGGCTCTCTCTGCGGCGTCCGGGGCCCACACACCGGCCTCACCGCAGACCTGCTCGATCAGCCCGGTGAGACCGCCAACGCCCTGCACCGAGGTTGTGTGCGCGCTGCGAGCGAGCTTCGATGCCGTGACCGCGGCACCGGAGACCTGAGTGGCGTACATCAGCCGACCTCCCGGATGCGAGTACTGCGCGGTATCGCCCAGATCGACCCCGCGCCGACGATCACCAGGTCGAAACCGCGCGGATAATCAGCACACGCCTCGTTGCGTACTTCCAGCACTCGTGGGTTGATCGGAACGTCGCGGATCACCGGTTCGGGGATGCCTGGCCCGCCCAAGCTGCACAGGGTGCCGTCGGCCGCATCGATCAGAACCGTGGCTCCCAGTTCGGGATTCAGTGCCGTGCCGGTGGGCACCGCGGCCAGGTCTGCCGCCGAGGCCTGGTCAGTCACCACGAACTCGGCATCGGACAGTTCGGTGAGCGGCGCACCGACCTCGGTAAGACACTCGCTGACTTGGGCGTCGGCGCTGAGCACTGCGGTCGGAGCACCCTCGTCCAACAGGGTGGCCAGAACCGCACACCAGCTGGCCTCCTTGCTGTGGGGTTCCGGTAGCCGCTGGGGCGCACCGGGGTCGCACTGAGCGTCCAACAGAGCCCGGAACGTGCGCCTGATGTCATGGACGGGATCCCAACTCATGTGTGGTCCAATCGGGTCGCTTCCACCAGGTCGGCCCGTTGTTGGGCCCGCAGCTTTCGTGTTCTTTCGCCGCTGTGTGCCAGATCTCGAATCTGGTCACCACGAGTGCCTTGTCGGGCGACTTCGGCGGCACACACCGCGGCCGCCACCGCACCGGGTAGGTCGCGGCCGGGACGGACGCCGTCACCAAGGGTGCCGGCCAAGCTCATCTGGCAGGTGGTGATGGTGGTGTGTCCGATGATCACCTCACCCGCCTCGGACGCCCACCGCAGGGGTACCGAGACGACTTCCGGGCCGGTGACAACCTCGATGTCGGGGGTGGCGGCCAGGATCTGATCGGCCAGAGCCTCGAGTTCAGGGCCGGGAGCCGCCGCCAGCAGCGACCAGAGTTGTGTCGGGTTCATCATCCGAACCTCGTGGAGAACTCGACGGCCTCGCCGTTGTACAGGTGCTCCACCGCCATCACCGGGGTGGGGTCGGATGCGTCGGCGTTGGTGCCGCGCACCCGCAGCATCGGCATGCCGAGTTCGACGCCCAGTCGTCGGGCGCTCTCCAAGTCCGCGGGTACGGCGGCAAAGGCCCTGTCCAAGCGAACGGCGTGAATGCCGTATTGCTCGGCCAACACGTCGTACAGCGATGTGTGGGCGGGCCAGTGCTGCCCCACCCCGGGCAGGCGCAGCGGATCGAACCAGGTGGTGGTCAATGACCATGGTTCACCGTCGACGATGCGCAGGGTGCGTACTTTCCATGGCTGGTGCCAGGTGGGCAGCCACGCCGGTGGTGTTGCATCGTGGTCCCGGCCGAGTACGTGGTGGGTCACGGCACGCCCCTCTTCGCGCATGGCGCGGCTGAGGCTCGCTTCCCGTCCACCGGCAACCTCGTAGCGCTCCACCGGAGGCCGGACGAAGGTTCCTCGTCCCTGGGCACTGGCCACGAGCCCCTGGCGCGACAGTGCGGCCAGCGCTTCGCGCACGGTCAGCCGATTGACTCCGTACTCCCGGGCCAGGGTCGCTTCGGTGGGCAATCTGGTGCCCGGCGGCAGGTCGACGATCTTCAGCTCCAGATCGGTCATGATCTGCTGATACATGGGCACAGTGGTCATGCCGCGACTCCCCGGAGCTCGGCGGGAATCCGCTCGTTGTCATCGAGCACGGCACGCCGCAGGGCGGCCGAGATGCGTTCCACGATCAACACGACCACGAAGATGCACAGGATGATGGTCATCGCTTCGTCGTACCGCAGCAGGCTCATCGACACCGACAACTCGATGCCGATGCCACCGGCCCCGACCAGCCCCAGGACCACCGACGATCGAGTGGCCTGCTCGAGGCTGAACATGCTGGTGGCGATGAAGGACGGCATGGCATTCGGCACGATGCCTCCCAGCAACACCGCGAGCCGGGACGCGCCGTTGGCTTCCAGCGCCTGCGCCGGCCCGGGGTCGACCTCCTCGATGGCTTCGGCGAAGAAACGTCCGCAGAACCCCATCGTGTCGACCGCCAGGGCCAGGACACCGGCCTGCGGCCCCAGACCCACGGCGATGACGAACAGCAGGCCCCACACCATGTCGGGGATGGTGCGGCACACCGAGATGTATCCCCTGGCCAGGCCGTAGACGATCGGGTGCGGGCTGGTGTTGCGCGCGGCGGCCCACGCGAGCGGCAGGCTGAACAGCGCCCCAATGATGGTGCCGAGCAGCGCCATCTCGAAGGTCACCAGCAATGACAAGGTGATTGCGCCGAGCCGATCGAGATCAGGTGGGAAGGCGTCCACCAGGAAGTCGACCAGTCGTCCCAATCCGACCAGCAGGTTGGCCGGGTCGATCTTGGCACCCTGACTCCAGCCGTGAAGCAACAGGGCTGCCACGATCACCAGCAACAGCCATCGGCCGAGCGGGAGTCGCCGGCGGGACATCCGTTGCGGGTTCTTCCCGAGTTCCTTGGTTTTCACGCTGCACCGCCTGCTTCCGTGCGCGAGAGGCCGCCGTACACACCGGTCAGGTCGGTGGGCGCGAGCTGTTGGGCGCGTTGGTCGAGTTGGATGATGCCGTCCTGCAGTCCGACGACCCGGTCGGTGAACGACAGCGCGAAGTCGATCTGATGCAGTGCGGCGATCACGGTGAGTCCGTCATCGACGGCGATGCTGCGCAGCAACTCCATCACCGCGTTGCCCGACACCGGATCCAGGCTGGCAACCGGTTCGTCGGCCAGAATCACCTCGGGTTGCTGAACCAGCATTCGTGCGATGGCAACCCGCTGTTGCTGTCCTCCGCTCAGGCTGCTGACCCGGCGTTGGGCCTGATCGGCCAGCCCCACTCGTTCCAGGGCTGCGACGGCGCGCTCCTTGATCTCTCCCGGTGCCGTCCGTGCGACCACGGCGCGGGCCCCCACGGTGCCGCAAGCGCCCATCGTGACGTTGCTGAGCACGCTCATGCGGGTGGCCAGGTTGAATTTCTGGAATACGAACCCCACGCGGGTGCGGACCCGACGCAATGCGCGAGTACGCATGGTCGTCACATCCTCACCACCGATGCGGATCGTTCCCTCGGCAGGTTCCTGCAGTCGGATCAGAGTCCGCAGCAGGGTGGACTTGCCGGCACCGTTTGCACCCACCAGGGACACCAGTTCGCCGGCCCCGACCTTCAGATCGAGGCCGGACAGAACTTGGTTGCCGTTGGGGTAGCGAACGGTCAGTCCTTCAACCTCGACCGCCGCCGTCATGGTCACTTCGGAGCGTTCGCGAAGTCGTCCACGCCGATCGCGCGGTACATATCGCGCACTCGGTCGTAGTCGGCGTCGGTCGATTCGATCAGCCGGGCGTCCTGGTACTTGGCGTTGTCCTTGCCCTCGAGCATGGCGGCCAGCAGTTCGTCCCAGTTCTCGACGAAGGCTTCCTTGATCTTCGCGGTGGCCTTCTCGTCGAAACCCTTGCGCACCATGATCACATCGGCCGGCAGCGGGTCACCCTCCACCAGGACCGGGAACGTGTCCGCCTGACCCTCGGTGAATTCCTCGTAATCGTGGTGACCGATTCCGACCGCTGCGACATCGCCGCGCACCAGTGCCTGGTGAACGGCATCACCAACGGTGACGACCTCGAGTTCTTCCAAGGGGTTGACCCCGCCGTCCATCAGCAACTGCGAGGGACCGAGGTGCCCGGAGGTCGAGCCGATGTCGCTCATGGCGACCTTCTTGCCCTTGAGGTCCTCGAGCTTGGTGACGCCGGATTCGGCACTGGTGTAGATCACCGAGCGATAGCCGGGGCGTTCGATCGAGACGACGGGCTCGGCGTCGGTGCGCTCGTGCAGCACGACGTACTCGGCCGGGCCGGTGAACACCAGGTCGACCCGATCCGAGGTGAGCGCCGCAGCGGCGGCAGTGCGGTCGTTGACCGGGTAGAACTCGAGGGTGTAGCCGGTCTTGTCCTCGAAGGTCTTCTTGAAAGCACCGAACTCGCGCTGCAGCTCTTCCATGCCCTGCAGGTCGGTGACCGCCATCCGGACGGTGTCGGTTTCGTCGCCCTCCAGGGCGGCGGTGTCGGAGGCGCAGGCCGTCAGGCCCAGGCCGGAAAGTGCCAGTACGGAGACGGCAATGATCGTCCGCGGACGTTTCCAGATGCCCATCAGTGTTGTCCTATCGGGGTGGGGTGGGTACAACACCGTCAGATTCATCTAGATAAGTGGCACGTCCAGCCAGCCAAAGCGACATCCGGGGATCTTCCGGATGAACGATTGCGCGAGGTGGGTCGATAACGCAGCGGTGGTCACGAACAGTTCACCGCTGTGTTTCCGAGCGGTTCGGTGCCCGTCGGATGACGTCGAGGATCTGGGGCCCTACGCTTGCCGCTTGTGCAAATCACCCTCATCGACGGCATTACCGAGACTCGCAATCACTGGGAGTGGCGACGCGGCTGGCAGCCCGGGCGTCGCAATTACACCTTCCATCTGACGATGGAGCAGGCCCCGGCGGTGCATGAGATCGCCGACCGGGTGGGGACGGCCCTGGGCCGTCACCCCGAACTGGACCTGATCCCCCGGCAGTGGCTGCACCTGACCATGACCGGGATCGGGTTCACCGATGAGATCGATGAGCAACACGTGGCAGCCATTGCCGACCCGGTGTTCGAAGCCTGGCGGGTGTTGCAGGGTCCCGAGTTGACGTTCACCGGACTTCTGGTGGCCGACGAAGCGGTGATGCTCACCGCCGAGGTGCCGGAGTGGCTGACCGTTCTGCTCGAAACCCAGCGCGCCGGAGTTGATGAGGTACGCGGACCCCGCCAGTGGGGGCCTTTCCGTCCGCATGTATCGCTGAGCTACAGCAACGGCACCGCACCGATCGGCCCGATCGTCGACGATCTGTCGCAGGTGGCAGCCGGGTTGGACGAGAGCGTGTCGGTCACCCCGACGCTGACCCTGATGCGACTCGGCAAGGACAACCGGATGTGGGAATGGGACGTGCTGCGCCAGGAACCCGCCTGCTGAGCCGAGGGTACCAAAACCTCCAACTCACCCAACGGTTTCGGCCGGAAGCCGCCGATTCGGGTTCCTGAGTTGGGGGTTTTGGTACCCACCCGGGGTGATTCCGGCCCCGGAACAGCCGAAAACCGCCGACCCGGTCCAAGTGAGTCGGCGGTTTCGTACGAAAGTCGGGTCAGACGTTGTAGCCCAGGGCACGCAACTGTTCGCGGCCGTCCTCGGTGATCTTGTCCACGCCCCACGGCGGCATCCAGACCCAGTTGATCTCGTGGTTGTTGACCAGGCCCTCCAGGGCGGCGGCGGTCTGGTCCTCGATCACGTCGGTCAGCGGGCAGGCCGCGCTGGTCAGGGTCATGTCGATCACGGCGTGGTTGCCCTCTTCGACGTGGACTCCGTAGACCAGACCGAGGTCGACGATGTTGATGCCGAGTTCGGGGTCGACGACGTCCTTGAGGGCCTCGGTGAGGTCTTCCTCGGTGGTCACCGAGGTTGCGGCCCCGGCCGAGCCGTCGGGCAGGGTGTCGCGCACCAGGTCGGACGGGCGCACCTCGTTGCCGGGGGTCTCAGCGTTTTCGGTCATCCGTTGGCTCCTTGTCCTTCGGTGGCTTGGTGGACCGCGTCGGCGAAGGCCGACCAGCCCAGCAGGGCACATTTCACCCGGGCGGGGAATTTCGCCACCCCGTGAAAGGCGATCGCGTCCTCGAAACGGTCTTCGTCGAGTTCGATCTTGCCCTGCCCGTGCATCATTTCCTTGAATTCCTCGTACAGCTCCAGGCCGTGGTCGAGGTCGTGGCCGATCACCAGCTCGGTCATGATCGAGGTCGACGCCTGCGAGATCGAGCAGCCCTCACCGTGGTACGACACGTCGGCCACCCGGTCACCATCGAGGTTCACCCGCAGGGTCAGCTCGTCACCGCAGGACGGGTTCACGTGGTGCACCTCGGCCTGGTAGGGCTCGCGCAGGCCGGAGTTCGACTTGGCTCGGTAGTGATCCAGGATGATGTCCTGGTACAAGGCGTTGACGTCCATCAGCGTCCCTTGAAGAAGTCGGTGGTCCAGTTCAGGGCCTCGATCAGCACGTCGATCTCGGCCTCGGTGTTGTACAGGTACAACGATGCCCGCGACGACGACTGCACCCCCAACCGCTCGTGCACCGGACGGGCGCAATGGTGCCCGCCCCGGATCGCCACGCCCCGCGAGTCGAGAAGCTGGGACACATCGTGGGGATGGATGTCGTCGAGCCGGAAGGAGAATGCTCCGCCGCGGTTCTCGCTGGTGGTCGGGCCCAACAAGCGCAAACCGGGGACGGTGCCCAGGCCGGCCAGGGCGTATTCGACCAGTTGGTGTTCGCGTTCGGCGATCGCGGGCATCCCGATGGCCGACAGGTAGTCGACCGCCGCGCCCAGACCAACAGCTTGGACGATCGGCGGGGTGCCGGCCTCGAACCGGGCCGGCGGTGCGGCATAGGTCGAGCCGGTCATCCTGACCACCTCGATCATCTCCCCGCCGCCGAGGAAGGGCGGCAGTTCGGCCAGCAGGTCGTAGCGTCCCCAGACCACACCGATACCGGTGGGGCCGAGCATCTTGTGCGCGGTGAACACGAACAGGTCGACCCCGAGGGCCGCGACGTCGGTGGGCAGGTGCGGCACACCCTGGGAGGCGTCGACGACGACCTTGGCGCCGAAGGCGTGCGCACGCTCGGCGATCTCGGCGATCGGGTTGATCGTGCCCAGCACGTTCGACACCCAGGTCACCGACACGATCTTGGTGCGCTCGTTGATCAGCGACTCGTCCGCCAGATCGAGGCGGCCCTCGTCGGTGATGTCGAACCAGCGCAGGGTGGCGCCGGTGCGTTCGGCCAGCATCTGCCAGGGCACGATGTTGGAGTGGTGCTCCATCACCGAGATCACGATCTCGTCGCCTGGGCCCAGCCCCGCACCCAGCGAATGGGCGGTGAGGTTCAATCCCGCCGAGGCGTTACCGACGAAGACGACTTCCTCGGCACGCGCCGCACCGATGAACCGGGCCACCTTGGCCCGCGCGCCCTCGTAGGCCTCGGTGGCCTCCGCACCGAGCAGGTGCATGGCGCGGGCGACGTTGGCGTTGTGCTGCAGATAGTGGTCGGCCATCGCGTCGACGACCTGGCGGGGCTTCTGCGAGGTGTTGCCCGAGTCGAGGTAGGTGATCGGCTTTCCGGGTGCATACTCCCGCGCCAGGATCGGGAAGTCCTCCCGAATCCCGGCGACATCGAAGGGTGCGGCAGCCCGGGTCATCAGCCCTGCGCCACCTTGATGTACTTGTCATAGCCCTCGGCCTCGAGTTCGTCGGCCAGTTCGCTGCCGCCGCTGTTGACCAGCTGGCCGCCGACGAACACATGCACCCGATCGGGCTTGATGTAACGCAGAATGCGGGTGTAGTGGGTGATCAGCAGGACACCCTTGCCACCCTGGGCGTGGAAGCGGTTCACCCCTTCGGAGACGATCCGCACCGCGTCGATGTCCAAGCCGGAGTCGGTCTCGTCCAGGATCGCGAACTTCGGGTCGAGCAGTTCGAGCTGGGCGATCTCGTGACGCTTCTTCTCACCGCCGGAGAAGCCCTCGTTGACCGAGCGCTGGGCGAAGGTCTTGTCCAGGCCGAGGCGGGTCAGCGATTCGTTGACCTCCTTGACCCAGGTGCGCACCTTGGGCGCCTCCCCCGACATCGCGGTGCGGGCGGTGCGCAGGAAGTTCGCGACCGACACCCCGGGCACCTCGACCGGGTACTGCATGCCCAGGTACAGGCCGGCGCGGGCGCGCTCGTCGACACCGAGGGACAGCAGGTCCTCGCCGTCGAGGGTGGCGGTACCGGAGGTGACGTGGTACTTGGGGTGGCCGGCCAGGGCGTAGGCCAAGGTCGACTTGCCGGAGCCGTTCGGGCCCATGATCGCGTGGACCTCACCGGTGTTGACCGTCAGGTTGACCCCCGTGAGGATCTCCTTCGGGCCGGATTCGGTGTGGACCTCAACCCGCAGGTCGTTGATCTCGAGCGTTGCCATGGTTTTCTCAGGACTCCTGGATGTCGTCGGGGATGGTGGTCGAGGGGCCGATCGTGGCGCTGAGTTCGTCCTCCAGCGCGTTGGTCAGGCCGGCGACGATCTCGGGGTCGTCGATCCGGCGCAGAATATCGGCGAAGAAACCGTGCACCACGAGGCGGCGGGCCTCGTTCTCGTCGATGCCGCGGCTGCGCAGGTAGAAGAGTTGTTCGTCGTCGAACCGGCCGGTGGTGCTGGAGTGACCGGCACCGTCGATCTCACCGGTCTCGATCTCCAGGTTCGGCACCGAGTCGGCCCGACAGCCGTCGGTGAGCACCAGGTTGCGGTTCGATTCGTAGGTGTTGATCCCGGTCGCTGCCTTGCGGATCAGCACGTCACCGATCCACACCGAGTGCGCGCCCTCACCCTGCAGGGCCCCGCGGTAGTCGACATTCGACTGGGTGTGCGGTTCGTTGTGGTCAACGAAAATCCGGTGCTCGATGTGCTGGCCGGCATCGACGAAGTACAGGCCGTACTGGTCGATCTTGCCGCCGGGCCCGTCGTAGGCGACGTTCTCCAACAGCCGGACGATGTCACCACCGAGGCTGACGGTCACGGTCTGCACCGAGGCATCCCGGCCGACCCGGATATTGGTCTGACCGCCGTGGGCCGCGTCGTCGTCCCAGTCCTGGATCGAGACCAGATTCAGATTCGCCCCATCGCCGACCAGGACGGTCACCGAGGCGGCGTACGAACCCGTCCCCCGGTGCCGCAACACCAGCGAGCCCTTCGCGAACTGGCCGACGGTGATCAACACGTGGGAGTGCACGGTCTCACCGGAGCCGGTCAGGTCGAGCACCACGGTGTCGTCGAGTTCCACCTCACGGGGCAGGTCGAGATGCCACACCGAGGGGGCGTTGGCCACCGCCAGGGCGGCGATCCGGTCGGACGGGGCCACCGCGCCGAGCTCCTTGGCCTGCTCGAGATCGATCTCGCGAGCAACCACCTGCTCGGGCAGGTCACCGGAGACGGTCAGGCGCGCGCCGGTGCCCTCCCCGTCCAGCAGGGTCTTGAGCCGCTTGAGCGGGGTGAACCGCCACACCTCCTCGCGTCCGGTCGGCATCGGGTGGTCGGCCGGGTCGAAGGACGGGTCGGGGTGCAGGTGGCTGGCGATGGTGCCGTTGGCCTCGAGGGCTTCGAGCACAGGGGTAGCGGACAACGTGGTTCAGCTTCTTTCGTGGTCGTGCGGGCGGGAGTGCTGGGGCCGGGTCAGCCGACCGAACCTTCCATCTGCAGTTCGATCAGCCGGTTCAGTTCCAGCGCGTACTCCATCGGCAGTTCCTTGGCGATCGGCTCGATGAATCCACGCACGATCATCGCCATCGCCTCCTCCTCGGCCATGCCGCGGCTCATCAGGTAGAACAACTGGTCGTCGGACACCTTCGACACGGTCGCCTCGTGCGCCATCGACACCTCGTCCTCACGGACGTCGACATAGGGGTAGGTGTCGGAGCGGGAGATCTGGTCGACCAGCAGGGCGTCACAGATCACCGAGGAGGCCGAGCCGTGCGCGCCCTCCTGGACCTGCACCAGACCGCGGTAGGACGAGCGGCCACCGCCACGGGCCACCGACTTCGACACGATGGACGAGTAGGTGTGCGGGGCGCAGTGCACCATCTTCGACCCGGCGTCCTGGTGCTGGCCGGCACCGGCCAGGGCGATCGACAGGGTTTCGCCACGGGCGTGCTCGCCCATCAGGTACACTGCGGGGTACTTCATGGTGACCTTGGAGCCGATGTTGCCGTCGACCCATTCCATCGTGGCGCCGGCCTCACAGGTGGCACGCTTGGTGACCAGGTTGTACACGTTGGTCGACCAGTTCTGAATGGTGGTGTACCGGCAGCGGCCGCCCTTCTTCACCACGATCTCGACCACGGCCGAGTGCAGCGAATCGGACTTGTAGATCGGCGCGGTGCAGCCCTCGACGTAGTGCACGTAGGCGTCCTCGTCGACGATGATCAGAGTGCGCTCGAACTGGCCCATGTTCTCGGTGTTGATCCGGAAGTAGGCCTGCAGCGGGATCTCGACGTGCACACCCTTCGGCACGTAGATGAACGAG
Organism: Pseudenemella bisphenolivorans; assembly: GCF_051133435.1. Taxonomy (NCBI): domain Bacteria; kingdom Bacillati; phylum Actinomycetota; class Actinomycetes; order Propionibacteriales; family Propionibacteriaceae; genus Pseudenemella; species Pseudenemella bisphenolivorans. The sequence continues at coordinate 187,135 of NZ_JBPGNY010000001.1, forward strand.
CCGCCCGACCACACCGCGGTGTTCAGCGCAGAGAACTTGTTGTCACCGGGCGGGATGACGGTGCCGAAGTACTCCTCGAACAGTTCGGGGTGCTCACGCAGTGCGGTGTCGGTGTCGAGGAAGACCACACCCTGCTTCTCGAGCTCCTCGTTGATCTTGTGGTAGACCACCTCGGACTCGTACTGGGCGGCCACACCGGCCACCAGCCGGGCCTTCTCGGCCTCGGGGATACCGAGCTTGTCGTAGGTGTTCTTGATGTCCTCGGGCAGGTCTTCCCAGGTCTGGGCCTGGCGCTCGGTGGAGCGCACGAAGTACTTGATGTTGTCGAAGTCGATGTCGTCGAGTTCGGCACCCCACACCGGCATCGGCTTGCGCTCGAAGAGCTTCAGCGACTTCAGTCGCAGCTTGCGCATCCAATCGGGCTCGTCCTTGAGGTCGGAGATGTTCTCGACCACCGCCGGCGACAGGCCGCGCTGGGCTGCGGCGCCGGCCTCGTCGGAGTCGCGCCAGCCGAATTCGTAACGGCCCAGCGCAGCGAGCTGCTCGTCCTGGGTCATCGGGCGTTCGGTCTGAGTCACTGTTCGACCTTCCTGGTATGGGGGATGTGCGTGGTGCACACCCCGTCGCCGTGGGCGATCGTCGCCAGACGTTGCACATGCACGCCCAGCAACTCTGCGAAGAGCTCGGTCTCCGCCTCGCACAGTTCGGGGAACCGCTCGGCCACCGTGGCAATCGGACAGTGGTGCTGACACAATTGCTCGCCGGCCGGCGCGGCCTGCTGACTGACCACGAAACCGTCCTCGTCGAGCGCTTGGGCAAGCGCATCGGCGGGCGTCACGTCGTCGGCCGACAGGTCACGATACCGCTGAATGACCCCGGCCGATCGAGCCTGGGCAATTCCGCGGATCGCGTCGGGACCCACCGCTTCGACCAACTGCTCCAACGCGGCGATCGCGAGGTTGTCGTAGGCGTGCGGAAAGTCCTGTCGTCCGGTGTCGGTCAAGCAGAACACCTTGGCCGGACGGCCCCGGCCGCGTTGGCCGCGAACCTGCTGTTCCCGTGATTCAATTTGTTCCGACTCGATGAGGCTGCCGAGATGACGCCGCACCGCCGCCGGGGTCAGTGAAAGCCGCTCGGCCAGTTCACCTGCTGTGGACGGGCCGTGCTCGAGGATCGATCGCAGGACGCGATCGCGGGTGGACTCCTCCACACCCTCAGGCTCGGTTTTCACAACACCATTGTTCCCTAAATGGTGAGTGAATCAAAAAACCGCTCGCCCAGCAGGACCTCCCGCCCCGGGATACGGCCCGGCAAGCCGCTCCCCGCCGCCGAAAACCGCCCCTCGGAGAAATCCTTGCCTTTTGATCAAATTCTTTGTGTCGAATCGTAGACGGGCGACATATAGGCGGCATAGGGTGCTCGAACGGACACAATCCGACCATGCCTTTGAACCAGCCCAGGAGGGGTTCGGCCCATGAAGATTCGACGCACAACGTCCCTGCTCGCCATGGCGGCAGCCGGAGCCCTGGCCCTGACCGCCTGCGGCGGTGGCACCCTCGGCGGTGGCGATGAGAACACCGACGGCCCGATCAAGATCGGTCTGCTGGTCCCACAGTCCGGCGTGTACAAGAGCCTGGGCGATGACATGAAGGCCGGCTTCGAGGTCTACCTCGAGCAGCACGACAACAAGCTCGGCGGCGCCGAGGTCGAAGTGATCCTCGCCGACGAGGGCGAAACGGCCGACTCCGGCAAGGGCGCGGCCGACAAGCTGGTCAAGCAGGACAAGGTTCACGTGGTCACCGGTGTGGTCAATTCCGCGGTGATGAACGGCGTGGTCGACCTGTTCGAGACCAGCAAGATCCCGCTGGTCGGGTCGAACGCCTCCCCCACCACGCTCACCGGTGCCGAATACATCTGGCGCACCTCCTACGTCAACGACGAGCCGGGTGAGGCGCTGGGCAAGTACGTCGCCGAGAACACCGACGGTGGCGTCTACTTCCTGGCCGCCGACTACCAGGCCGGCAAGGACGAGGTCGAGGGCTTCAAGCGCTCCTTCGAACCGGCCGGCGGCAAGACCGTCGACGAGGTCTACACCCCCTTCCCGTCCACCAGCAACTTCCAGCCCTTCCTGGCCAACGCCAAGTCGTCGGGGGCCCAGTCACTGTTCTCCTTCTACGCCGGCGGCGCCGCGGTCGAGTTCGTGAAGCAGTACGAACAGTTCGGCCTCAAGGGACAGATCACCCACTACTCGGCCGGCTTCCTCACCGAGGGTGGGGTGCTCGAGGCCCAAGGCGACGCCGCCGAGGGCACCTTCACCGCGATGAACTACAACTACGACCTCGAGAACGATCTCAACAAGGAGTTCGTCGAGGCCTACCAGAAGAAGACCGGACGGATCCCGACCACCTACGCGATGGCCTCCTACGACGCCGCCAAGGTGCTCGACATGGCGATCGAGAAGGCCGGCGGCAAGGCCGACTCCGAGGCGATCAACAAGGCCATCGGCGAGGTCGGCGACATCGAATCGCCGCGCGGCACCTGGAAGTTCAACGACAACGGCACCCCGATCCAGATGTGGTACCTGCGCGAGGTCAAGCAGGTCGACGGCACCATGACCAATGTCGTCATCGAGGAACTCGGTGAGCTGGGCCAGAACTGAGCGGTCGACAACGGCCTCGACGACCACCGAACCCGCCTCATGATTGCTTGGCTGAGCGCGCACTTCGTCTCCATCGTCGACGGTGTCGCCTACGGTCTGCTGCTGTTCACCCTCGCCGTGGGCCTGTCCCTGGTGTTCGGGATGATGGACGTGCTGAACCTCGCCCACGGCACCCTCTACCTGGCCGGCGCCTACGTCGCCTTCGCCCTCTCCGACGGGAGCTGGGTGGGTCTGGTGATCGCCCTGATCGTCGGTCTGATCGTCGGTCTGCTCGGTGGTGGCCTACTGGCCGCCGCGGTGGCCCCGCTCCAGGGCAGAGGACATCTGGATCAGGCAGCACTGACCCTGGGCATCATGCTGATCGGCGGCGAACTGATGATCATGCTGTTCGGTGCCGAGGTGCTGCCCACCGCCCCGCCGGTGGATCTGCGACATTCGATCCCGCTGCTCGGTAGTACCTACCCGGTCTACCGCCTGGTGTTCATCGCGATCGCCGGACTGCTCGCGGTGCTGGTCTACCTGGCCTTCGAGCGCTCCTCGATCGGTGCCCTGGTGCGGGCCACGGTGGCCGACCGCGACATGGTGCGGGCGATGGGCGTCGACACCCGGGTGATCCTGTTCGGGGTCTTCGCCTTCGGTGCCGCACTGGCCGCGGTCGGCGGGGTGCTCGGCGCGCCGATCATGGCTCCCGGGCCCGGTATCGACGAACGGGTGCTGGTGCTGTCGCTGGTGGTGATCGTGATCGGTGGGCTCGGCTCGGTGCGCGGTGCCCTGCTCGGGGCGCTGTTGATCGGCCAGGTGCAGACCCTCGGCGTTGCCCTGGTGCCCGACTACGCACCCTTCCTGCTGTTCGGCGCCATGTTGTTGGTTCTCGCCCTGCGCCCGCAGGGCCTGTTCGCCCCGGGACGCGCATGAGTACCGCCAAGCCTTTCCCCGTCCGCCTCGCCCTGCTGGTCGCGGTGGTGCTGATCCTGCTGGCCCTGGTGCCGTGGGTTTTCGGCACCTTCACGGTGATGACCTTCACCCGCGCGGTGATCTTCGCGGTGCTGGCGATGAGCGTGAACCTGCTCACCGGTGTGACCGGTATGCCGACCCTGGGCCAAGCCGCCTACTTCGGTGTCGGCGCCTACACCGGTGCCCTGGTGGCCATCCATTGGTCCGAGCTGGGCATCGTCCAACTCGTACTCGCCACCCTGGCCGGGGTAGTCGCCGCCTTGCTGACCGGGCCGGTGGCGATCCGGGGCCGCGGGGTCGCCTTCTTGATGATCACCCTGGCGATCGGTGAGATCGCCTTCTCGGCGGCCGGCCGGCTCGACTCGATCACCGGCGGCACCGACGGGCTCAGCCGCATCCCACCGGTGGTATTGACCCCCGGTGGTGAGGGATTGGTCAACGAGGGGCTGATCTACTACTACGCCCTGGCCGTGGCGATCCTGGCCTTCCTGGGCGTGCACGTCCTGTTGCGCTCGCCCTTCGGGTTGACGCTGCGGGGTCTGCGCGACAACGAGGCCCGGCTGCGCGCGGTCGGGTACCGCACCGACACCTACGGCCTGGCCGCCTACATCTATGCCGGCGGGCTGGCCGCCCTGGCCGGTTCGCTGTGGACCTCCTCGCAGCGGTTCGTTGCCCCCGGCGACCTCGGCTTCTCGATCTCGGCACTGGCACTGCTGGCAGTGATCGTCGGCGGGGTCGGTTCGATGTGGGGCGCCTGCCTCGGGGCGCTGCTGGTGGTCTTCGTCCGCGACTACTTCGGGCAGATCTTCTCCGGACACGCCTCCCTGCTGCTGGGCATCCTGTTCGTGCTCACCGTCTATCTACTGCCCAAGGGCATCACCGGTGGACGAGCGCAGTGGCGACGGTTGTTCCCCACCGAACGCGGCGGTGAGACGAAGGTGGTGGATCCGGTATGAGCGAGAAGCCCGCCCTGCAGGTACAGGGTCTGTCCCGCCACTTCGGCAGCCTGAAGGCCGTCGACGATGTCTCCTTCGAGGTGCGCCCGGGCAGTCGGCATGCGGTGATCGGCCCCAACGGTGCCGGCAAGTCGACCCTCTTCGCGCTGATCGGCGGCGCCCTGCCGGCCACCTCCGGGCAGGTCTGGCTGCACGGCAAGGACATCACCTCGATGGCCGAACACGTCCGGGCCCGCTCCGGCCTGGTGCGGACCTTCCAGCACTCCTCGCTCTTTCTCACCGCCACCGCCCGCGAGAACGTGCTGCTCGCGGTGCAACGCAAGCACGGCGTCCAGGGACGACCCTGGCGGGCGGTGACCCGACGGCGGGCCCTGGTGGAAGAAGCCGACGCGGTGTTGGACCAACTCTCCCTGCTCGACCGTGCCGAACAGATCGCCGGGGCCCTGTCCCACGGAGAACGCCGCCAACTCGAGGTCGCGGTGGCCCTGGCCACCTCACCGTCGGTGCTGCTGTTGGACGAGCCGGCCGCCGGCATGTCACCGGCCGACACCCAGGCCTTCCAGGAGATCGTGCTCGGTCTGCCCTCGGAGGTGACCGTCCTGCTGGTCGAACACGACCTGGATCTGGTGTTCGGGGTCGCCGACCAGGTGACCGTGCTGCACCTCGGTCGGCACCTGCTCACCGGGCCCCCCGGTGAGGTTCGTGCCAGCGACGAGGTGCAGCGGGCCTACCTCGGCGCCGAGGACACCTCCGAACTGTTCCTCGAGGAGGACCAGGTATGACGACCCCCGAGCAGACCGGCACCCCGATCCTGTCCACCCGCGACCTGGTCTCGGGCTACGACGGTTCCCGGGTACTGGACCACGTCAGCATCGATCTGCCCGAGGGTGGAGTACTGGCCCTGCTGGGCCGCAACGGTGTCGGCAAGTCCACCCTGATCAGCACGATCATGGGCCTGGTGCGTCCGATGAGGGGATCGATCACCGTGCGGGGCAAGGAGGTCGCCGGAGCCCGTCCGGATCGGATCGCCAAACTCGGCGTCGGTCTGGTGCCCCAGGGCCGCCACATCTTCGCCCCGCTGACCGTGGCCGAACACCTCGAGATCGCCGACCGCGCCGGCCGCAAGGGCGACTGGACCAAGCAGCGGGTGATCGAGTTGCTGCCCCGGCTCGGCGAGCGAATGCGTAACCGCGGCGACCAACTCTCCGGCGGTGAACAGCAGATGCTCGCGATCGCCCGGGCACTGCTCACCAACCCCACCATCCTGCTGCTCGACGAACCCTCCGACGGCCTGGCCCCATCGGTGGTGCACCAGGTCGGTGAAGTTGTCCACGAGGTCTGCAACGCGGGCATGTCGGTGCTGATCGTCGAACAGAACCTGCGCCTGGCCCTGTCGGTCGCCGACCGGGTCGTGGTGATGCAGAAGGGCGCGGTCAAGTGGGACGTCGGGGTCGACGAGTTCCGCCGCAACCGCGCCCGCGCCGAAGAACTGCTGGGGATCTGACCGGTGTCGGCCACCACCCCAGTCACGGGGCCCGGACGGGCACCGCAATGTCACGCCAACCGAAACCGAACCGGCCACCCCGCCGGAGCTGAGAGGAAGGGCCTGTAATGCCGCCGACCGAGCTCACCCCTAGTGCGCACGTCGACACCTTCTGCCGTGACAATCTGCCGCCACGTGAACTGTGGCCGGAGATGATCTTCGAGGTGCCGGAGGTCCACTACCCCGACCGGCTGAATGTCGCCACGGTGCTGCTCGACGACGTGATCGACAAGATGCCCGGTGGCGCCGATCGTCCCTGTGTGATGTCCCCGGACGGAATCCGGTGGACTTATGGGGAGGTGCGGGCCAGGGCCAACCGGATGGCCCACGTGCTCGTCGACGATCTCGGCCTGGTGCCCGGCAACCGGGTGTTGCTGCGCGGACCGAACAACCCCTGGCTGGTGGCGGTGTGGTTCGCGGTGCTCAAGGCCGGTGGTGTCGTCGTCCCGACGATGCCGATGCTGCGTCCGGGCGAACTCGCCACGATCGGCGAGATCGGCAAGTTCGACATCGCGATCTGCGACCACCGGTTCACCGACGACCTGCTCGCCGCCGAGATCAAGGACCTGCGTACCTTCACCTACGGTGGCGAGGTCGAGGGCCTGGGTGACATCACCGCGATGGCCGAGGCCAAGCCCGACACCTTCGACGATGTCGATACCGCCGCCGACGATGTGTCGATGCTGGCCTTCACCTCCGGCACCACCGGGCGTCCGAAGGCCACCATGCACTTCCACCGCGATGTACTGGCCAATGCCGATACCTTCTCGCACTATGTGCTGCAGCCGCAGGCCGATGACGTGTTCATCGGCACCCCGCCGATCGCCTTCACCTTCGGTCTGGGCGGTCTGGTCGTCTTTCCGCTGCGGGTCGGTGCGAGCACCCTGATGGTCGAGAAGGCCACCCCCGAACAGCTCGCCGACCTGATCGCCGAACACCGGGCCACGGTGTGTTTCACCGCTCCCACCGCCTACAAGGCCATGTTGGCCAAGGGCAAGGCGGGCCACCTCGCCGGCCTGCGGCGCGCGGTGTCGGCCGGGGAACACCTACCGCAGTCGCTGTGGCAGCAGGTGCATGCCGAGACCGGGCTGAAACTGATCGACGGCATCGGGGCGACCGAGATGCTGCACATCTTCATCTCGGCCGCCGACGAGAGGATCCGCCCGGGGGCGACCGGTCTCGCAGTCCCCGGTTACCGGGCCAAGATCGTCGACGAGTTCGGCGAGGACGCCCCCGACGGAACCCCCGGCCGACTCGCGGTCAAGGGCCCGACCGGGTGCCGCTACCTCGCCGATGACCGCCAGACCGTCTACGTCCAGGACGGCTGGAACCTCACCGGCGACACCTTCGTGCGCGACGAGGACGGCTACTTCTGGTATCAGGCCCGCTCCGACGACATGATCATCAGCTCCGGCTACAACATCTCCGCGACCGAGGTGGAGGAGGCGCTGCTGTCCCACCCCGAGGTGCTGGAGTGCGCGGTGGTCGCGGCACCCGATGACGACCGGGGCCATGTGGTCAAGGCCTACGTCGTGCCGCGGAACGGCTTGTCCGAGCTCGGTGGCAGCGACGGTGAGGCGGAACTGCGCAAGAAGTTGCAGGATCACGTCAAGGGTGTGATCGCGCCGTACAAGTACCCGCGCCAGATCGCGTTCATCGACGCCCTGCCGCGCACCTCGACCGGGAAATTGCAGCGCTTCGTGCTGCGGCAACAGTCCTGAGCAGCACCCCTGGATGAAAACGCACCCCACGTCCGGTCATGCGGTGCTTCGGCGCCGGATGAGGGCTCCTGGGGTGCGTTTTCATCCACCGAGGCAAAGCCCAAGGTGAATCAAGGCTGCTCAGTGCTGGTGTGCCTTCTTCTTGATGGGCAGCAGGTGCATGATCACCACGACCACCGCGCCCACCAGCAGCCCGACCACCGCAGACAGTGCGGTCGCGACCAACCAGGACAGGAATCCGCCGACACCGGGCACGCCCGCGGCCGGATCCGCGGCCAGGTGCACCAGGTGGTGCGGCAGCGACCAACCGAGCTTGTGCGCGCCGTCGATCAGGATGTGGCCGCCCACCCACATCATCGCGACCATGCCGACACCGGACAGCACCGCGAGGATCACCGGCATCGCATCGACCAGCAACTTGCCCAGCCGCTGTGAGCCGTTGGAGTCGCGCTTCATCATGTGCAGGCCGATGTCGTCGAGCTTCACGATCAGCCCGACCACGCCGTAAACCAGCAGGGTGATCAACACCGCCACCACGGCCAGGGTGATCGCCTTCATGCTCAGCGCCATCTGGCCGGTGTCGTTGATCGTATTCAGCGAGATGACCATGATCTCGGCCGACAGGATGAAGTCGGTGGTGATCGCGCTGCGCACCATCGTCTTCTCCACGTCGGCCCCCTGCTGGCCCACCGGGTGGGCGGCCTCCGCGGGTTCGTGGCCGGAGATCTTCTCCCAGAGTTTCTCCGCCCCCTCGAAGGACAGGTACACCCCACCCACCATCAGTAAGGGAATCAGCACGATCGGCAGGAAATGATCCAGTAACAGCAGCAGCACCAGCAGGATCGCCTTGTTGACCAGCGACCCCCGCGCGATCCGCCACACCATCGGCAGTTCGCGGGCCGGGCTGAAGCCCTGCACGTATTGCGGGGTGACGGCGGCGTCGTCGACCACCACACCCATCGCCCGGGATCCGGCGACGCTGGTCATTTTCGCGATGACCGCCACATCGTCGAGAAGAGCTGCCAATCCACCGGCCACCGCAAGACCTTCCTAACAGTCAACTGAGTCGATAGAAGCTATCACCGCAGCGGCTTCAATCCGTCGCATGCTCGCCGAGAATTTTCCCCGATTCGTCATCGTCCGGGGGTGGCTGCCACCGGTCGACGATGCGGGCGAGTTCGACCAGATCGGCGCGGTATGCGGCGATCCGGCAGCCACGCTCGTTCGGTTTCCAGGCGATGCCCTCCTCGGCCCAGTGCGGGGCGGCGTCGGTGGTCAGGTGCCGGGGCAGATCCCCGTAGGAGTTCGTGACCCGCCACCAGGGCAGGCCGTGGCCGTGGCGTCGCATGATCGCCCCGGCCTGGCGGGCGGTGATCCCGACCAGGCCGGCCAGGTCGCCGTAGCTGATCACCCGCCCGGGCGGGATCGCCTCCACCGCGACGAGGGCTCGTTCCACGGTCTGCTCGTCCATGGCCGCAGCACCCCCTCCGCGGGTTGTCCGTTGGTCTTGGTGACGGTAACAGCGCAGTAGACTCCCCTGCGTGTCCCCCTCCGGCCAGCCCGCGCTCAACGTCACCGACCTGACGGTGCGTTTCGGTGCCACCACCGCTTTGGACGGGCTGTCGCTGACCGCCGAGACCGGCCGGGTGACCGCGCTGTTGGGCCCCAACGGGGCCGGTAAGACCACCCTGATTCGGTGCGCCACCGACATCGTCACCCCCGACGGCGGACGGGTCGAGGTTTTCGGCCTGCCTCCCAAGGATGCCTGCGCCCGCGGTCTGGTCGGGGTGATGCCGCAGTCCACCGGCGCCTGGTCCTACATCCGGCCGCTGGAATTGCTGAGCTACCTCGCGAAACTGCACGCCAACCCGTTGCCGGTCGATGCACTGGCGAAACAGCTGGGTCTGCACGAGTTCGCCCGCACCCCCTACCGCCGGTTGTCGGGTGGGCAGCAGCAGGCGGTGAATCTGGCCGGGGCGTTGATCGGACGGCCGTCGCTGGTGGTGCTGGACGAGCCCACTGCGGGCATGGATCCGCACGCCCGGCATGCGGTGTGGAACCTGATCGCGCGACTGCGCGAGGCCGGCACCTCGGTCTTGCTGACCACCCATGCGATGGACGAGGCCGCCCATCTGGCCGATCACATCTGGATCGTGGAGCACGGCGAGGTCCGGGTGCACGGCACTCTGGCCGAGTTGACCGCCGACGGCCGGGACCTCGAAACCGTCTATCTGACCAGTACCAAACCCCGGATGGTGCCGTGACCACCCTCGACCTCTCCCCCGCCCCCGGCGCCGCGCCGACAGCCGGAAGGATCTGGGCCCATGGCCGCACCGAGGCCATGCTGCTGGCCCGCAACGGGGAACAACTCCTGCTGGCGCTGGTCATTCCGGTTGTCCTGTTGCTGCTCGGGCGCTTCGCCGGCGGCCGGGTGGGTCTGGACGACCCGAACCTGGTGCCACCGTCGGTGTTCGCCGTGGCGATCTGGTCCAGCGCGTTCAACTCACTGGCGATCGCCACCGGCTTCGAACGCCGCTACGGCGTGTTGGAACGGTTGTCGTCCACCCCGCTCGGCCGGGCCGGATTGATCACCGGCAAGGCGGTATCACTGTTGCTGGTGACCGCGGGGCAATTGCTGGTGCTGGCGGTGGTGGCCTTCATCCTGGGCTGGCGCCCGGTGTTCTCGGTGCCGGCCCTGCTGGTGGCGATCGTGGCCGCAGCCCTGGCGGTGCTGGCCTTCGCCGCCTGGGCGCTGGTGCTGGCCGGACGGTTGCGCGCCGAGATCACCCTGGCCCTGGGCAATCTGATCTATCTGATCTTCCTGATCGGCGGAGCGGTTTTTCTGCCGGTCGCGGCCTACCCCGACGTGGTACAGCCGGTGCTCTCCCTGTTGCCGACCGCGGCACTGGGTGAGGCGCTGCGGCATGCTGCCGCCGGAGAGATCGTGGGATGGCCGTTGGCAGTACTGTCGGTATGGGCCGCGTTGGGCCTGTTGGTGTCACGAAAGGTGTTTCGATGGTCTTCTTGATGCGGCATTTCCGCAGCGAACGCGCTCTGCGTGGATGGTCCATCGCCCTGCTGATCGCGAACATGGGCATCGTGCTCACCGGCGGTCTGGTGCGGGTCACCGGTTCGGGGTTGGGTTGCCCCACCTGGCCGCAGTGCACCCAGGAATCCTTCGTGCCCGAGGGTCAGGTCGGCATCGGTGAGTTCATCGAGTTCGGCAACCGGCTGCTCACCTTCGTGCTGGTCTTCGTCGCCCTCGGCATGATGGCCGCGGCCCAGTACCACCGCGACGAGACCGGGCAGCGCCGTCCCGGTATGCGCACCCTGGCCCTGCTGGTGCTGATCGGGATGCCGACCCAAGCCATCGTGGGCGGCATCGTGGTGCTGACCCAACTGCCGCCGTCCTGGGTCGCGATTCACCTGTGGTTGTCGCTGGTGCTGATTGCGTTGTCGGTGCAACTGGTGCGTCGCGCCCACAAGCTGCGTCCCAAGGTGCTGCCGACCCTGCCGGTCTTTCTGGTGCGCGGCATCTTCGTGGTGATGTGGGTGACCGTGCTGATGGGCACCCTCACCACCGGTGCCGGTCCCCATGCCGGTGACGCCGACGTGGCCCGCAACGGCCTGAACTTTCTGAACATGGCCAAGGCCCACGCCTGGACGGTGTGGGCGATGGTGGCCGCCACGGTACTGGCCGTGGTGCTGATCCGTTCCCGGGCCGCGATCGCATTGCTGGTGGCTCAGTTGTTGCAGGGTCTGTTCGGGTATCTGCAGATCTTCGATGCCGGCAATGGCGAACCGCTGCTGCCGATGCAGTTGCTGGTCGCGGCCCACATGCTGCTGCTGACGGTGGTGGTGGCGCTCACCACGAATCTGATGCTCACCGTGCGCCGGCGCACCAAGATGCCGGTGATCGACCGGGCCGAGGAGGCCGAGGCCCGGGCTTCGGCCTGAGCCTCGCCGAGTCGGGCGAAGGTCCGACGCGACCGGAACTCAGAAGATCAGCGGATCGATCGCCATCGCCACGAAGAGCAGCGCCAGGTAGCTGTTCGAGAAGTGGAACAACCGCATCGGCTTGAGTGCCAGCCCGGTCACACCCTGACGGGCGCGCCACCAGAGCCGGACGGCCTCCCAGAGCACGATCGCACCGGTGATCGCGGCCACCGCCAGGTACAGCGGCCCGGTCGGTGCGATCGGCCACAGGGCCACCGAGGTGGCCACCATCAGCGCGGTGTAGACCAGCATCTGGGTGGTGGTGTAGGTGTCGGGACGCACCACCGGCATCATCGGCACGCTGACCTTGGCGTAGTCGTCGCGGTAGCGAATCGCCAGCGCCCAGGTGTGCGGCGGGGTCCAGAAGAACACGATCGCGAACATGATGATCGGGGCCAGTGAGATCTGCCCGGTCACCGCGGTCCATCCGATCAACGGCGGGAAGCAACCGGCCAGCCCGCCCCAGACGATGTTCTGCTCGGTGCGCCGCTTCAGCACCATCGTGTAGACCAACACGTAGAAGGCATTCGCACCCAGCGCCAACAGGCCCGACAGCCAGTTCGCACCGAAGCCCAGGATCAGCGTGGACGCAATGCCCAGCACGATCGCGTAGATCGTCGCCGGCAGCGGCGCGGCCTGGTGCCGCGGCAACGGACGGCGCCGCGTGCGGCGCATCTGTTCGTCGATATCGCGGTCGAGCACATTGTTCAACGCATTGGCACTACCTGCCGCCAACGCCCCACCGGCCATCGTGACCGTCACCAGCAGCAGCGGCGGAATCCCGCGGTGGGCGAGGAACATCGCCGGCAGCGTGGTGATCAGCAGCAGCAGAATGATCCGCGGCTTGGTCAACTGGTAGTAGGCGTTGATGATGTCACCAACGGAGACTGCGTTCCCGGCGGTGCGCTGTTCTTCGCCCCCGGTGGGGAACTGCGCCGTCGGTATCGCGTCCATGTGGGTGCTCGACACAAAAGCCTCTCGAATGGCGGGATTTCGGCTCGGCGGAGCCGTAGACCTCGGCAGTGTACCCCGAATCCCGCATTGTTTTCCCGCCTCGTCCAGTCCCAGCGGATGCCCGGTGAGTGTCCATCGTTCGTTCGGGGTCACTAGGCTGGGGCCCGGCCACACCCGAAGGGCAAATGAGGAGGACTCGGATGACCGAGGCAGCAGCTTTCACCTGGACCGATCTGGACGCCAAGGCGGTCGATACCGCCCGGATTCTGGCGGCCGATGCGGTGCAGAAGGTCGGCAACGGGCACCCCGGAACCGCGATGAGCCTGGCCCCGGCGGCGACCCTGTTGTTCCAGAAGGTGATGACCCACGACCCGAACGAGCCGCTGTGGCCCGGCCGCGACCGGTTCGTGCTTTCCTGCGGGCACTCCAGCCTGACCTTGTACGTGCAGCTCTTCCTGGGCGGGTTCGGTCTGGAGATGGACGATCTGAAGGCCCTGCGCACGTGGGGGTCGCGCACCCCCGGCCACCCCGAGTACGGCCACACCGACGGGGTGGAGACCACCACCGGCCCGCTGGGCCAGGGCATCGCCAATGCGGTGGGCATGGCGATGGCGGCCCGGCGTGAACGCGGCCTGTTCGACCCGGACTCCCCCGCCGGAGAGTCGGTCTTCGACCATCAGATCTACTGCCTGGCCTCCGAGGGCGATGTGCAAGAGGGCGTGTCGGCCGAGGCCAGTTCACTGGCCGGCACCCAGCGACTCGGCAACCTCACCCTGATCTACGACGAGAACGAGATATCGATCGAGGACGCCACCCAGATCGCCTTCACCGAGGATGTCGCTGCCCGCTACGAGGCCTATGGCTGGCACGTCCAGACCGTGTCGTGGCGTGATGGGGGCGAGTACCACGAGAACATCGAGGCCCTCTGGGACGCGCTGGCCGCCGCCCGCGAGGTCACCGACCGGCCCAGCTTCATCCGCCTGCGCACCATCATCGGCTGGCCGGCCCCCAACCTGCAGAACTCCGGCAAGGCCCACGGCGCGGCCCTGGGTGATGACGAGGTGGCCGCCACCAAGAAGATTCTCGGTTTCGACCCCGAACAGTCCTTCGCGATCGACGTCGAGGTGCTCGCCCACACCCGCGCCCTGGGTGAGCGCGGTGCCGCCGCCCGACAGGAATGGCAGACCCGTTTCGACAGGTGGCGGGCCGACAACCCCGAGCGGGCCGCCCTGTGGGACCGGCTGTCCAACCGCGAACTGCCCGAAGGTTGGGACGCCGAGCTGCCGACCTGGGAGGCCGATGAGAAGGGCATCGCCACCCGCGCCGCCTCCGGCAAGGTGCTGAACGCGCTGGCCCCGAAGCTGCCCGAACTGTGGGGCGGCTCGGCCGACCTGGCCGGGTCGAACAACACCACCATCGACGGCGAACCGAGCTTCCTGCCCGAAGACCGGCAGAGCGAATCCTTCCCCGGCAACCCGTACGGACGCACCCTGCACTTCGGCATCCGCGAGCATGCGATGGGCGCGATCGTCAACGGCATGCTGCAGCACGGCGGCACCCGTCCCTACGCCGGCACCTTCTTCGTGTTCAGCGATTACATGCGCGCCTCGGTGCGGCTGGCCGCGCTGATGAAGCTGCCGGCGATCTATGTGTGGACCCACGACTCGATCGGGGTCGGCGAGGACGGCCCCACCCACCAGCCGATCGAACATCTGGCCGCGGTGCGCGCGATTCCGGGCCTGGACGTGGTACGCCCCGGTGACGCCAACGAGACCGCCGCCGCCTGGGCGCAGGTATTGCGCAATGCCGACCGTCCGGCCGCGCTGGTGCTGAGCCGGCAGAACCTGCCGGTGCTGCCGCGCGGCGAGGGCTTCGCCGACGCCGCCGAGACCGCCCGGGGCGGCTACATCCTGCGCGACTGCGAGGGTGAGCCGGAGGTCGTGTTGATCGCCTCGGGTTCGGAACTGTCCGTCGCGGTGGCCGCCGCCGAGACCCTGAACGCCGACGGCACCCGGGCCCGGGTGGTGTCGATGCCGTGCCGGGAATGGTTCGACGAGCAGGACGACGCCTACCGCGACGCGGTGTTGCCGCCGACCCTGCGGGCCCGGGTGGCCGTCGAAGCCGGCGTCGCCCAGGGCTGGCGGGAGCTGATCGGTGATGCCGGCCGCTTCGTCGGGCTGGATCACTACGGCGCCTCGGCCGCGGGTGGGCTGTTGTTCGAGAAGTTCGGACTGACCGCCGATGCGGTCGTCCGGGCTGCCGAGGAAACGATCGCGGCCGCCGCCGAACCGGCTACCGTGAGCAACGCCCGGGCCGCCAGCGGCCCCGCCCGGCTGGGCGGCTGAGCAACCAACGAGACCAGGAGAATCCATATGACCGACCGTTTGAAGGCCCTCGCCGATGCCGGCGTATCGATCTGGCTCGACGACCTCTCCCGCGAGCGTCTGGCGACCGGGAATCTGGCCGAGCTCATCGCGCAGAAGTCGGTGACCGGGGTGACCACCAACCCGACCATCTTCGCCGCTGCCCTGGCCCAGGGTGAGCGCTATGCCGAGCAGGTTGCCGAGTTGGCGGGCCGGGGCACCGGTGTCGATGCCGCGATCACCGCGCTCACCACCGACGATGTGCGGTTGGCCTGCGAGATGTTCGAGGACGTCTACGACGCCACCGAGATGGTGGACGGACGGGTGTCGATCGAGGTGGAACCGGGCCTGGCCCGGGACTCCGACGCGACCATCACCCAGGCTCGGGAGTTGTATGCCCGGGTGGGTCGACCGAATGTGATGATCAAGATTCCGGCAACCGCCGAGGGGCTGCCGGCGATCAGCGCGGTACTGGCCGAGGGCATCTCGGTGAACGTCACCCTGATCTTCTCCCCGCAGCGGCACCGTGAGGTGCTGGACGCCTGGCTCACGGGCCTGGAGCAGGCCGCTGCCGGCGGCCGTGACCTGGCGTCGATCGGTTCGGTGGCCTCGTTCTTCGTCTCCCGAATCGATGTCGAGGTCGACAAGCGCTTGGAGCAGATCGGCACCGAGGAGGCTCTCGCCCTGCGTGGCAAGGCCGCGATCGCCAATGCCCGGTTGGGTCATCAGGTCTACACCGAGGTGATGGCCTCACCGCGTTGGCAGGCCCTGGCCGCCAAGGGAGCCCAGCCGCAGCGTCCGCTGTGGGCCTCGACCGGGGTGAAGAATCCCGATTACCCCGACACCCTCTACGTCGACGAACTGGTGGTGGACGGCACGGTCAACACGATGCCGGAGAAGACCCTGCTGGCCGTGGCCGATCACGGTTCGGCCGACGACCGGGTGACCGGCAGCTACCAGGAGGCCGCCGAGACGATGGCCGCGCTGCGTGAGGTCGGGGTCGACCTGGACGAGGTCTTCGAACTGCTCGAGAGCGAGGGCGTGGACAAGTTCGTCGTCTCCTGGGACGAGCTGGTCGACACCGTCCGTACCGCCCTCGAACAGGCCTGACCCCGATGGCCGCGACCGACAAGGGTCAGGCACCGACGATCGGCGACAACCCCCTGCGCGATCCGCGCGATCGCCGGTTGCCGCGGATCGCCGACCCCAGCGTGCTGGTGCTGTTCGGGGTCACCGGTGACCTCTCCCGCAAGAAGCTGATGCCGGCGGTCTACGACCTGGCCAATCGGGGCCTGTTGCCGCCCGGTTTCGCCCTGGTCGGCTTCGCCCGGCGCGACTGGGAGGATCAGGACTTCGCCCAGATGGTGCACGACGCGGTGCAGGAGTATGCCCGCACCCCCTTCCGCGAAGAGGTGTGGAGCCAGTTGCTGACCGGCATCCGCTTCGTGTCGGGTTCCTTCGACGACGATGACGCCTTCGCCCGACTCGCCGAAACGGTGGCCACCCTGGACCGCACCAACGGCACCAGCGGCAACCACGCCTTCTACCTGTCGATTCCGCCCGGCTCCTTCGAGACCGTGGTGAATCAGTTGGCCCGGCACGGGATGGCCGAGGCCGACGGCCCGGGGTGGAACCGGGTGGTGATCGAGAAGCCCTTCGGCCACGATCTGCAGTCGGCCCAGGAACTCAACGCGGTGGTGTCGCAGGTCTTCCCCCCGCAGGCGGTGTTCCGGATCGACCACTACCTGGGCAAGGAAACCGTGCAGAACATGTTGGCGCTGCGGTTCGCCAACCAGATGTTCGAGCCGGTGTGGAACAACCGGTACATCGACCACGTGCAGATCACGATGGCCGAGGACATCGGCATCGGTGGCCGGGCCGGGTACTACGACGGCATCGGTGCGGCCCGCGATGTGATCCAGAACCACCTGTTGCAGTTGCTGGCGCTGACCGCGATGGAGGAACCCACCTCCTTCGCCGCCGACCGGCTGCGCAGTGAGAAACAGAAGGTGCTCAGCGCGGCCCGCGCGGCCGACCCGGCCCTGCACAGCGCCCGGGGACGGTATGTGGCCGGCTGGGCCGGTGGCCGCGAGGTGGGTGGCTACCTCGACGAGGAGGGCATCGCCCCCGATTCGACCACCGAAACCTATGCCGCGATCCGGGTGGACATCGACAACCGCCGCTGGGCCGGGGTGCCGTTCTACCTGCGCACCGGCAAGCGGCTGGCCCGCCGCACCACCGAGGTGGCGTTGATGTTCCGCCCCGCACCGCACCGTCCCTTCCCCGACATGCTGGAGATGGACCGCAACGCTCTGGTGCTGCGGATCCAGCCCGAGGAGGGTGTGACGATGCGCTTCGGCGCGAAGGTGCCGGGCACCCAGATGGAGATCCGGCAGGTGAACATGGACTTCGCCTACGGTGAGTCGTTCACCGAGTCGAGCCCCGAGGCCTACGAACGGTTGATCCTGGACGTACTGCTCGGCGATCCGCCGTTGTTCCCCCAGCACGAGGAGGTCGAGCTGTCCTGGCAGATTCTCGACCCGGTGCTGGAGCACTGGGCCGCCGAGGGCACCCCGCCGCAGGATTACCTGCCGGGTTCCTGGGGTCCGCAATCGGCGGCCGACATGTTGGCCCGGGACGGATTCACCTGGAGGCGGCCATGAACATCAGTTTGCCGAACACCACCGCCTCGGAGGTGTCCAAGGAACTGCTGCGTGCCCGGCAGAGCTCGGGGGCGACCACCCAGGGACGGGTGTTCACCCTGGTCGTGGTGACCACCCCGCCCGAGGCGGAGGAAGCCCTGGCGGCCAGCCAGTTGGCCGCGACCGAGCATCCGTCGCGGATTCTGATGTTGGTCGACGACCCGAATGCCGAGTCGTCGGGGCTGGATGCCGAGGTGCGGCTGAACCGCGGGTCGGCCTCCTCGGAGACCCTGGTGTTGCATCTGCGCGGTGAGGTCGCCGAACACCCCGCCTCGGTGGTGACCGCCCTGCTGTTGCCCGACTCCCCCGTGGTGGTGTGGTGGCCGACCACCTCACCCGTCTCCCCGATCGACGATCCGATCGGCGCGGTGGCCGACCGCCGGATCACCGATGCCCTCGGTGATGCCGACCCCCTGCAGGCGCTACGGATTCGGGCGGCCAACCACCAGCCCGGCGACACCGATCTGACCTGGACCCGGCTGACCCAGTGGCGGGCACTGCTGGCTGCCGCCCTGGATCAATACCCGCATCCGGTCACCGAGGCCGTGGTGGAGGCGGCCGAGGACAATGCCTCGGCCGAGTTGATGGTGGCCTGGCTGGCGTCCCGGCTGGACGTGCCGGTGCACCGGCTGAACAGTGAGGGCCCCGGCATCACCCGGGTCAAACTGGTCACCGAGGAGGGCACGATCCGGATCACCCGAACCGATGCCCGCCATGCCCGCTTCGAGATTCCCGGCCAACCCGAACGCGAGGTCGCCCTGCCGCGCCGGATTCTCAGCGAGCTGATCACCGAAGAACTGCGCCGGATGGACGCCGACGAGGTCTTCGAGGAGACCACGCGGGCGTTGCTGGCCCGGCAGAACTCCGACCGGGCGGACAGCCCGGCGTCCGATGAGGGAGACCACCGATGACCGTTGAGATCTTGTTGCACAACAGCGCCGACCACGTGGTCGAACAGGTGGCCGGCACCCTGCTGGACACCCTGGCCCAGTTGCAGAGTTCGGGGAAGGCCCCGCAACTGTGCATGACCGGTGGCCGGGTGGCGAACCGGATCTATGCCCGGGTGGCCGAGCTGGCCCCCGACCATGCCCTGGATTGGTCGAACATGGACCTGTGGTGGGGCGACGAACGGTTCGTGCCCACCGATGACCCGGACCGCAATGTGGGTCAGGCCCTGGCGACCCTGGCCGGACGGCTGCAGCTCAGCCCCTCGCGGATCCATTCGATGCCGGCCGCCGACGGGCCCGCCGACCTGGACGCCGCCGCCCGCACCTACGCCGACGATCTGGGCAACACGGTGTTCGACATTTGCCTGCTCGGGATGGGCCCGGACGGACATGTCGCCTCGCTGTTTCCCGATCACCCGTCCTCGGAGCCGACCAGTCGGTCGGTGATCGCGGTGCGCAACTCCCCCAAACCGCCGCCGGAGCGGCTCAGCCTGACCCTGCCGGTGATCAATGCCTCCACCGAGGTGTGGCTGCTGGTGACCGGGGCCGACAAGGCCGAGGCGGTGGCGCGGGCCCATCGCGGCGAGGACATTCCGGCGGCGAAGGTGCACGGCACCGCGCTCACCCGCTGGTTCCTGGACGCCGACGCCGGGTCCATGCTGTAAGGCACCGCCCGCTCAGAACGCGGCAACGCAACAGGGCCACTCCCGGATTCGGGGAGTGGCCCTGTTGCGTCAGGACGGAGGGATCAGTAGATCACTTCGCCGCGGGCGCGTCGGGCGCGCAGGGATTCGAGCGCCTCGGCGAGGATTTCCTCGGCTTCGGAGTCGGTGCGGCGTTCCTTCACATAAGCCAGATGGGTCTTGTACGGCTGGATCTTCGGCGGCGGTGGCGGGTTGGACGCGTCGGTGTTCGCCGGCATTCCGCAGCGCGGGCAATCCCACTCCTCCGGCACCTGGGCGTCGGCGGCGAAAGCCGGCCGGGTCTCATGTCCGTTGGAGCAGAAATAGGAGATGTAGAGCCGCGGCGCACTGTCGCCGCGCTCGGCCTCCCCCATCGGGCCCGCACCTACTCGGCTGCCACGAATGGCGCTTCCACCAATCACAGTTTTCCTTCCGATCGATCGTCGCGGGTCAGATCCCGTAGCGATACATCGCGAGCAGGGCCAAAATGCACGCAGCCCACACCAAGCCCACGATGATGGTGATTCGGTCGAGATTGCGCTCGGCCATGGACGAACCACCCATCGTCGATGACATGCCGCCACCGAAGAGGTCGGACATGCCACCACCGCGTCCCTTGTGCAACAGGATGAACCCGGCGAGCACAATGCTCAGCACCAGGAGCACGATGGAAAGAATCATCACCGGAACGCTCATCGGCAGCACCCATCGAACAGCATCTGGACAATCACGAACGTCACCATACAACGGCGAAGCCCCGAGAACCGAAACGGCATCTCGGGGCTTCGGGCGACTGCTGTGGTCTCAGGTGACGAGGGCCACGCTCAGAGCTCGTAGAACCGCGCGATGGTCGCGAAGTCGTCGGGCTTCAGGCTGGCGCCACCGACCAGGCAACCGTCCACATCGGGCTGGGCCATGATCTCGGCGACGTTCTCGCCCTTGACCGAACCTCCGTACTGGATGCGTACCTTCTCGGCCGCATCGGCACCCAGGTTGTCCTTCACCCAGCCGCGGATCGCACCGCAGACCTCCTGAGCGTCGGCCGGGGTGGCGACCTCACCGGTGCCGATCGCCCAGACCGGCTCGTAGGCAACCACCAGGGAGCCGACCTGTTCCGCGCTCAGCCCGGCCAGCGAACCGGCCACCTGCGCCAGGGTGTAGGACACCTGGTCACCGGCCTTGCGCA
The DNA here is from genome assembly GCF_051133435.1 of Pseudenemella bisphenolivorans. Taxonomy (NCBI): domain Bacteria; kingdom Bacillati; phylum Actinomycetota; class Actinomycetes; order Propionibacteriales; family Propionibacteriaceae; genus Pseudenemella; species Pseudenemella bisphenolivorans. The sequence continues at coordinate 207,799 of NZ_JBPGNY010000001.1, forward strand.
CGTCGAGGCCCTCACCGACACACACGATCGGGGTCATCCCCGCCTCGAGCACCTTGCCGGCCTTGGTGTTGACCAACTCGTCCGACTCGTTGTGGTACTCACGACGTTCGGAGTGGCCGACCACCACATAGGAGCAGTTCAGCTTGGCCAGCATCGCCGCCGACACCTCACCGGTGTAGGCACCCGCATCGTGGGCCGAGACGTCCTGGGCACCGAACTTGAGCGGCAACCGGTCGCCCTCGATCAGGGTCTGCACCGAACGGATGTCGGTGAACGGCGGAATCACCACCACTTCGCTCTTGGCCGCGTCGTGGCCCTGGTCCTTGAGGGTCCAGGCGAGTTTCTGCACCAAGCCGGTGGCCTCGACGTGGTCGAGGTTCATCTTCCAGTTGCCCGCCATCAACGGGGTACGTGCCATGGGTCAGTCCTCCAAAACCGAGAGTCCGGGCAGTTCCTTGCCCTCCAGGTATTCCAGCGAAGCCCCACCACCGGTGGAGATGTGGCCGAAGGCGTCGTCGGCGAAGCCGAGGTCGCGCACGGCCGCGGCCGAGTCACCGCCACCGACCACCGAGAGTCCGTCGACCTTGGTCAGCGCCTCGGCGACGGCCTTGGTGCCGCCGGCGAAGGCCTCCCATTCGGCAACGCCCATCGGGCCGTTCCAGAACACCGTCTTGGCGGCCCGGATCTCGGCGGCGAAGGCCTCGGCCGATGCGGGGCCGATGTCGAGCCCCATCTGGTCGTTCGGAATGGCGTCCACCCCGACCACGGTGGCCGGGGAGTCGGCCTTGAACTCGGGGGCCACCACCACGTCGGTGGGCAACACGATCTTGCCCGCGGCGCGGTCCAGGTAGCCCTTGACGGTGTCGACCTGGTCTTCTTCCAGCAGGCTGGAACCGACCTCGTAGCCCTGGGCCTTGAGGAAGGTGAAGACCATGCCGCCGCCGATCAACAGCTTGTCGGCGTGGTCGAGCAGGTTGTCGATCACCTTGAGCTTGTCGGACACCTTGGCCCCACCGAGCACAACCACGTAGGGGTGTTGGGTTTGCTCGGTGAGTTGCTTCATCACCTCGACCTCGTTCTTGACCAGCTCACCGGCCGCGGCCGGCAGCAGCTTGGCCACGTCGTAGACCGAGGCCTGCTTGCGGTGCACCACACCGAAGCCGTCGGAGACGAAGACATCGCCCAGGGCCGCGTACTTCTCGGCCAGGGCCTTGCGTTCGGCCTCGTCCTTGGACTGTTCGGCGGCTTCGAAGCGGACGTTCTCGACCACCAGCACGTCACCGTCACCGAGGGCATCGGCGGCGGCTTGGGCGGATTCGCCCACCACATCGTCGGCCAGCTTCACATCCGCCCCCAAGAGCTCACCCAGCCGCTTGGCAGCGGGCGCGAGTGAGTACTTGGGGTCGGGTGCCCCCTTGGGGCGGCCGAGGTGAGCCAGCACGATGATTCTGGCCCCCGCGTCCCGGAGCAGCGTCAGCGTCGGCAGTGACGCCTTGATACGTCCGTCGTCGGTGATCGTGTCACCGTCCAACGGGACGTTGAGGTCACAGCGGATCACGACCCGCTTGCCCCGAAGATCTCCCAGATCAGTGATTGACTTCACTTCGGCCTTCCCCTCGGTAGTCGTGTCGGATCAGAGCTTGGAGCCGACCAGCAGGCTCAGGTCGACCAGACGGTTCGAGTAGCCCCACTCGTTGTCGTACCAGCCGACGACCTTGACCAGGTTGCCGGTGACCTTGGTGCAGCCGGCATCGAAGATGACCGAGTGCGGGTCGGTTTCGATGTCCTTCGACACGATCGGGTCCTCGGTGTACAACATGACGCCCTTGAGCGGACCCTCGGCGGCGGCCTTGATCGCGGCGTTGACGGCCTCGACCGAGACCTCCTTCTCGGCGGTGAAGGTCAGGTCGGTGGCCGAACCGGTGGGGGTCGGCACGCGCAGCGCGTACCCGTCGAACTTGCCCTTCAGTTCCGGCAGCACCAGGGCCACCGCAGCGGCGGCACCGGTCTTGGTCGGCACGATGTTGAGGGCCGCGGCGCGGGCGCGACGCAGGTCCTTGTGCGGGCCGTCCTGCAGGTTCTGGTCGGCGGTGTACGCGTGCACGGTGGTCATCAGGCCGGCGACGATGCCGAACTCGTCGTTGAGCACCTTGGCCATCGGGGCGAGGCAGTTGGTGGTGCACGAGGCGTTGGAGATGACGGTGTGCGCGGCCGGGTCGTAATCGCCGTCATTGACGCCCATCACGATGGTGATGTCCTCGTTCTTCGCCGGGGCGGAGATGATCACCTTCTTGGCGCCGGCCTCGACGTGCGCCTTGGCGTCCTCGGCCTTGGTGAAGAAACCGGTCGACTCGACCACGATGTCGGCACCCAGGTCACCCCAGGGGAGCTTGGCCGGGTCCTTCTCGGCGAAAGCCTTGATGGCCTTGCCGTTCACGATGATCGACTCGTCGTCGGAGCTGATCTCGCCGTCGAAACGACCCAGGATCGAGTCGTACTTCAGCAAGTGGGCGAGGGTCTTGTTGTCGGTGAGGTCGTTGACGCCGACGATCTCGATGTCGGCTCCCGACGCCACCACGGCGCGGTAGAAGTTACGGCCGATGCGGCCGAAGCCGTTGATGCCTACCTTGACGGTCATGCGATGTCTCCTCACGAAGAAGTTCTTGTGGCGGCAGGGCGCTTCACCCTGCTACCCGTCCCAACGACGCGGGGTGTCGATGCGACAGAAACAACACTATCGGGGCGTCACGGAGCGGTAACGAGGGGACCGGATGTACCACTGGTCTTATCCACTTGGGGTCAGCGGTGTTGCGGGTTCGCCCCGGCCGGTGCCTGCCCCGGCTGCTGCAACGTGCCTCCTCTCGGGCCGGAAAACCGCATTGTGTGCCGAAGGGCGCAGATCGGGCTCATTGCAGCAGCGAACAGGCGCGAGTCGAACTCCGTTCGCAGCAGGTCCGCGGGTGAGGTCAGGCGCGACGACGCACCAGGGCCTGCTTCGGCCGATCGGACTGGAACATCCCGAAGGCGGCGGCACCGAGCAGCATCAGCCCGACGATGATGTTCGGCCACGGCCCGTTTCCGCCGGCTTTCGGCAGGTCACCCTTGGTCTGGTCGAACACCTGCAGGATCAGCCCGTTCGAGGTCGACACCTGCACCACCCCGGCATGGGCGTCGGGGTTGGTCAGCACGATGCCGTCCAGGGTCACCCGGAACTCGATCGGGGTGGCCAGCAGGTTGTGCCCGGTGGGGGCTCCGGCTTCGATCAGCCAGTAGGTTCTGCCGTATTCCAGATCCATCGAGGTGAAGACGGCCCCGTTGTTCGGGTCAACGGCGATCGCACCTGCGATCGGGGTTGCCCCGGCGGTGCCGGGGTCGACGTCGTAGAGCGCGAAGGCAGCTCCCGGCATCGGGCAGGTTTCCACGCCCGTGTCACAGTTGCGGCCGTACTTCTGGATGCTGATCGGCGTCTGGGGCCGTTCCACCGGCACGCAGGCGTCGTTGTTGTTCGGCCCGTCGCTGTCACCGGTCATCTCGACCAGGTTGAAGAATCCACCGTCGGCCGGGTTTCCGGCGCCCTCGGTGTTGCAGGTTCCTGCCTTCTGCCAGTCGACCGCCTCCGGGTCGGCCACCCGGGCGGTCAACACCACCGTGTATCGGGTCGAGGCACCCGGAGCCAGGGATGCTGCCCCGGCCGGGATCGTGAACGTGCCGGAGGTGCCCTGGCCGACGCCACTCAGAGTGACCCCGGTGATCTCGAATCCCGGGGGCACGCTCACCCGGTCGGTGATCGCCGGGTGCGGGGCCGCGACGGTGCCGGAGTTGGTCACGGTGACCACGTAGCTGACCTGCACCGTGCCGTCATCGCCGACGGTCACCGGCGGGCCGGTGGTGCCCGGCTCGGAACCCTGCACCGCCTTGTTCACCATGAACTTCAGCACCTGCACCGGTACGCACTCGTCGTTGTTGTCCGGGCCGTCGGTGTCGTCGGTCATGGTGATCAGGTTGTACAGGCCCTTGGTCTTGTCGGGCGGGGTTCCGGTCCGGCATTCACCGAGATCGGCGAGGCTCTCGTCGGTGAACCGACTCTGGTCGACCTTGTAGGTCACCGAGATCACGAAGTCCCTACCGGTGAACGGCTGGAGGCTCACCCCGGGGGTGACCGTGTAGGTGCCGTCGGGGTTGACCGGAATCACCGCGCCGCCGCTGTGCCGGATGGAACCGATCGTGAAGCCCGGTGGGGTCTCGGGCAGGTCATACACCGGCGCTGAGGTTCCTTCCGTGTTGCCGGTGTTGCTGACGGTGATGGTGTAGTCGATGGTGATCGATGTCTGGCCGGGGGCGAGGGTGATCATCTCCTGGGCGGTCACCTTCGACGTGGCGAAGCCGGTGCGCTGGGCCGGGACACAGGCATCGTTGTTGTTCGGCCCGTCGCTGTCACCGGCCATCTCGACCAGGTTGAAGAAGCCACCGGCTGCCGGGTTACCGGCCCCGTCGGTGTAGCAGGTTCCGGCCGCACTCCAGTCGACCGCCTTCAGGTCCGGGGCCCGGGCCGTCAGGACGACGGTGTAGGGCCGGGAGGTATTCGGTTGCAGGGGTGTGGTGCCCTTGGGAATCGTGAATTGCCCACTGGTGCTCTGATCGGCTCCCCCCAACGTGACCCCGGTGATCTCGAATCCCTCCGGCACCGTCACCTGGTCGGTGATCTGCGGATGCGCGGCCGCCACCTTGCCGGAGTTGGTCACCGTCACCACGTAGCTGACCCGGACGGTGCCATCGGCACCGACCACCACCGGCGGCCCGGTGGTACCCGGCGGGGAATCCTGCACAGCCTTGTTCACCTTGAACCGCGGTACGTCGACCGGCACACAGGCATCGTTGTTGTCCGGGCCGTCGGCATCATCGGCCATCTCGACCAAGTTGTAGATGCCCCTGCGCGGATCGGGGGGCGTCCCGGTGGCACACTCCCCCAGCCATTCGACCGATTCGTCGGTGAACCGACTCTGGTCGACCGCATAGGTGATGGCGATGGTGTAGATCGTGGATCGGCCCGCCGGCAGCGTCACGCCGCCGGCCGCAAGCGTGATCGTGCCGTCGGGGTTCAGGGTGGCGGGCCCACCGTCCACGGTCACCCCGGTGATCCGGAATCCGAGCGGAACCTGCGGACGATCCTGGATCGGAGCCGAGGTGGCGGTCGTGGAACTGATGTTGTCCACCGTCACGGTGAAGGGAACCGTCACCGTCGTCTGATCGGGTGCCAGGGTGATGCGGTCCTGGCCGGTGTTCTTCCTGATCCGGAAGGCCGGTGCCGGCGCCGGGAAGGAGCAGGACGCGAAGTCGCTCAGGTATGGGGCGTTGAATCCATTCCTGACGGCGGTGAGTGCCCCGGTTGTTTGGTTGACGCTGTAGAACTGTGGGAAAAGCGTGCTGTTGTTGCCGGTTCGGCGCCGACCCACGTACAGCGTGTCTCCGACGAAGGCCAGCCCGCGGATCAGGGTTTGCCCGTCACTCGTGACCCCGGTGGGCAGTTCGGGCCCCGGGGCCACCTGTCCGGTACCCATCAGACCCGCGGTCGGCACCTTCTGGATGTAGTACTTGTTGTCCGAGCTTTTCAGTTTCGCGATCCAGAGGTTGCCCGCACCATCGAACGCGAAGTCGGCAGTGCTACCCCCGAAGGGGTTCAGGGTCGCGCCCCGGTTCCAGGTTTGGGGAGTGTTCGGTGACGTCACGATGGCGTTGACCTGGGCCGCTGTCAGGTAATACAGCGTTGCCTGATAGCCGGCCCACAGGTTGCCCTCCGGGTCGAAGGCCAAAGCATCGACGCTCGACAGTTGCGTGAGGACGGTGCTGCTGGTGGTTACCGCCCCGGTCGACAGGTTGCGGATCACCAGCTCCTCGGAGCGGTTCACCGAAAAGATCAACCGTTCATGTTTGTCGGTGGCCGCAAGGGCGTGGGTCTCGGTACCGACATTGCCCGATTGCACGGTCGTGGCACCATCCCAGACGTACAGCTTCGCCGTGGCCTCGGCGGTGCTCACGTACAGGTTGTCCGCACACCATCCCACCGGTGCGCCACCGGGGATCTCGAAGGAGTCCGCGGCCTCGGCCGATCTCACCCGTTCGGGAGAGCCCGCGAAGACCGTGGTGACCGACCGCCATGAGGGAATGTGGGTATGTCCGCCCGAGGACGAGCAACCGTTGATCGTGCCGTGTTGTTCGATGGTGATCGTCGCACCGTCGGGAATCCACACCTCACCGGTGTAGGTGGTGACGTCCAGTGGCCAGTTCATCGATTGTTCCCAGGTGGTGCCGGCCGGAGCACCCGACGGGATGTACGGGGCGGTGGGGTCGTCCGGCTTCCACACCATGTCCACCCCGGCCTGGGGTGTGATGATCTCGCCGTTCCGGTCCCGAATGGTGATGGTAGGCGCGTCCCGGTCGTAGGTGATGTTCCGGTTGACATCACCCAGTTTGATGTCACCGAGCCATGCCCCGTAACCGCCCCCGTCGAGCCTGGCGGTGTTCCTGAACACACCGGTGCAAAGTTTGCCCGGATCGGCCACGAACCCCTTGTCGTCCGGATCGATCACTTCGGTGAAGCTGATGCTCGGCATCACCTTGGCCTTGACGCTGACCTGGCCGTTGATCGTGTTTCCGGGCATCGCATTCGGTGAAACCTTCGCCGGCAGGGTGAAGTCGGCGAAGGTGTTGATCGGCCCGTTGAAGGTGACCACCCATGCACCGTCGGTGAAGGTGGGCCCGGAGGCGAAGGAACGCTCCCTTCCGTCGTTCCATCGGAAGTCGGTGGGTCTCGGCGGCCGGGTGAGCGGCCCGAGCATGTCCTGCGCGAATCGGAAAGTGACCGGATCCGCACTGGGCACGTTCACGGTGAGGCGGCCGGTGTAACTGAACTGCTCGCCGGGCTGCCCCACGTCCTTGCTGTCGGTGAGGGTGACCGCCACCGAGACGTCCTTGTCCGGACTACCCACCCCGACCGGGATCGCCCTCGGTATGTAGGCGTGGGCCTGCTGGGCCGGCGCCCCGGTCAGCACTCCCGTCACCGCGATGACGAAGGCCATCACCACATACCCGATGCGGCGCCGGGCCGGTCCGGCCCGTGTCGGTCCGCTCGCCGGCGTTGTCAACATCCTTGCTCCCCGTCCTGCTCGGGAGCCTCGGATCCTGCTCATCACTCCACCCGTCTTGCTCGCCCGGTTCAGGGCGTTGCGGTCCAAACCGAGTTACGGAGCTTCCCTCCGCACGGAGCTGTGCTGTGCCGCGGTCTTCGCCCGGCGTCGATTGCGGACGACGAACAACGTCAGCAATCCCAGACCGCCGGCAGCTCCGGCCAGCAGCCCGTACATCCACGGCTCCAAGATGAACCCACCGAGTTCGGCCCCACCGTGGGAGGACCGTTCCGCCTGCTCGTCGTAGGGCACACGGTGCCCGCGCACCAGCAGTCGGTGGGTGTTGACGGCGTAGGGGGTGCAGGTGAACAGGGTCGCCAGGTCTTTGTCGTCCTCGGGGGCCAGGGCGCCGATCTCGTCGGGTAGGACGACCAGGATCTGGTCGACTTCGTAGGCCAGTGTTTCGCCGTACACGTCGATGTAGAACACGTCCCCCTCGACCACATCGATCAGATGGTCGAACAGGGTGGCATTGGCGAAGGCGGTGTGGCTGGTGAGGACGGTGTGGCTGCCCTCACCGCCCACCGGCAGGGACGTCCCGTAGAGGTGTCCGGCACCCTTGGCCAACACCTCATCGGAGGTGCCGTGGTAGATGGGCAGGTCGATTCCCACCCGGGGCACCCGTACCCGTGCCATCGCACCGAAGTCGTTCAACTGCGATTCGTATTCCCGGTAGGCATCCGACTCGGGTGCACTGGCGGCGTTGGACAACCAGGGGTCGAGAATCGGCACACCCGGCAGCGGGTCGTTGTAGGCCCTGGCCCGTTCCAGCCCGTCGGAGAGGGTTTCGGGGGCGGCCTGGGTGAGTTGGTTGTTGTACTCGCGGGCGATTTCGCGTTGCCGGTGGTTGTTCCAGTTGGTCGCGAAGATCGGGTACAGCAAGACCGCGACACCCACCAGGACCAGCAGCACCGGGATGAAGGAGCGAAGTGGGTTGGTGCGCTTCTTCTTCGCCGGTGGCGGGGTCGGCGCCGGCGAGGGGGGTTCCAGTGTGATGGTCACTGGGTCGTCTCCCGTTCTCTGCGGCGTCGCAGGGTCAACAGGACCGCCGCGGCGGCCAGCAACAGGGCCAGGGAGGTACCGCCGGTCACCAGCGGCCCACCGAAGCCGGTGTCGGGCAGACCGGGAATCAACGACTTGTCGTTGGCGATCGGGAAGCCACCGGTGCCGTCGGCGGCGACCATGCTGCCGTCGGACAGCAGCCGCACCTCGATCGGGTCCCGCAGGGTGCGATATCCACGGGGGGTGACGATCTCACGCACCCAGTAGGACTGCTCGGCCTCGGCGCCGTTCACGAAATCGGATACGTGCACGTGGCTGATCCGGGCCATGCCGTCGCTGCCGGTGGGGCCGGTGACCGCCAACCGCTCGGCGTCCGACCTGGCGTCCTCGACGGTGCGGTAGAGGGCGAACTCGGCGCCGCCCAGGGACTGACCGGAGCGTCCGTCGATCTTGTGCAACTGGAGCACCGCGTACTTACTGACCGTCGGCGGGGAGGTGATCGGTGTGGCACCCGGAATCAGGCCGTGCGGGTACAGCAGTGCCTGGTTCGGCAACTCGACGACTCCGCCGGGAGCCAGTGCCGGGGCATCGGTGCGGTACCGGGCCTGCAGCGACAGGATGACCCGGCTGGTGGCGTCGGCGGCCTTGGCAGCAATCAGGGCGTTCACACCACGCTCGGTGAACTCGACGGTGATTACCGCGGGCTGCTGGTCGAGTCGGTAGTCGCAGTCGGTGGCGGTGGCGCTCGGGCACGGGGTCAGGATCTTTCCGGCGACCCCGGCCGAGACCTCACCGCGCCAATCGGCGGCGGCGAACTGCAAGTAGTCACTGGTGTGGTGGCCGGAGCCGGGCACAGCGGCCGCCGACAGGTCGTCGCGCAACGCATAGCCACCACCGGGGGTGAGGTTCTGCGGAATGTCCGCGCTCAGGGTGAAGGTCATCACGGTGCCCGGTACCGGCGCATCCTCACCCGGCACCCCGATATTGCCGTCGGCAACGGTCTTGGTGATGGTGAGTCGCTCGTTCTTCGGGTACACGTGCAGGTCGTAGAGCCAGGAGTCCCGGGCGTCCGGGTCGGTGAGTGGGACGGTGATCAGGAAATCGTTCACCGGGGTGATGGTCGGGTCGACCTGCACCTCCCGGATCAGATACAGGCCCACCGGCAGGTCGCCGAAAACGGTGACGCCCTGGGCATCGGTCGGGGCCGAGGTGATCGTTTCGCCCAGGTTCTCGTAGGCGCGCTCGATGTTGTTGTAGTACTGCCGCGCCTGCGCCCACCCCTCGTTGGTGGTCAGGTCGACATCCACGACGCGGTTGGCGGTGAAGGTGACTCCGGCCAGCGGCCGGGCATCGGCAGGCACCTCGATCGGGGTACCGGTGGCGGGCTGATCGAAGGGGGCGCCCAAGTACTTGTGCACCGTCACGCTGCCGGCGGCGTTCGGGTCGATCAGGGCGGGGTCGGCGATGGTGCCGTCGGCATGTGCGGTGCTGCCCCAGCCGAGCAGAGCAAGCAGGATGGCCGTACCCAGCGCCAGCACGTGGCGCAGTGAGCGGAGATGGCTCATCGTGCTCTCCTTCGGTTCTTGAGGTCGGATCCGATCCAGCCGGCGATCATGGCCAACAGCAGGGCCAGGGCGATCGCCGCACCGATCAGACGGGCGTACATCCAGGGCAGGATCTGGATCGACTGCAGCAGGGCCGAACCCTGGGACGGGTCGGCTGCCGGGTCATAGGGGATCCGGGTGCCTTGGACCAACAGCCGATGGGAGTTGACTCCGTACGGCGTGCAGGTGATCAGGGTGACCAGGTCTTGCCCGGCCACCGGCGCGAGGGTGTCGATGCGATCGGGCAGAACCACCTGAATCTTGTTGACCTGATAGGCGAGGGTCTCGCCGTACACGTCGATGTAGAACACGTCCCCCTCGGCCACGTCGATCAGACCGTCGAAGAGGCTTGCGTTCTGGATTCCGGTGTGGCCGGTGAGGCCCGCATGGGTGCCGGGGCCGCCGACCGGAAGGCTGGTACCGAACAGATGCCCCACCGCAGATGCCAGGGTTTCTTCGCTGGTGCCGTGTCGCACCGGCAGATCGACCCCGATCGTGGGGATGCGGATCCGAGCCATCGCATCGTGCTCGTTCAGTTGTGTCAGGTATTGCTGGTACTCGGGCCCATCTCCGGCTGGTTTGCCGTCCCACGGGTCCTGGTAGGCCTTCGGGTCGAGTTGGGCGTTGTAGGCGCGGGCCGCCTCGAGCTGTTGATCGAGTTCTGCCTGCGGTGTGCGTTGGAGTTGCTGCTGGTACTGCCGGGCGAACTCCTGCTGGCGATAGTTGTTGTAGAAGGTGGCACCGATCGGGTACAGCATCACCGCGACACCGAGCAGAATCAGCACGACCGGCACGAGCCGATGTGGCCAGTGACGAGTCGGACGTTGGGTTTTCGGCGCGGTCTCGGTGGTGGTCATCGATACCTTCGGGTCAGTGGTGGGGGAACCCTTCGGCTCCCCCACCACCGTTCATGACCCAATCTCCTTCAGTTCAACCTGCGGGGCTGATCAGGCGTTCTGCTTGCGACGGCTGACCAGGTAGTACCCGAGGCCACCGGCAACCAACAGACCACCGATCAGGCTGACCAGGGCCACGCCCTGACCACCGGTCAACGGCAGACGGTTGTTCAGGTTGTCCGGCTGGTTCACCACCTCGGCGGTGTTGCCCGCATCGGAGTTGACCAGACCGCTCAGGTCGACGACACCCTCGGTGGTGAGGCGGAACGGAATCGGCTGAGCCTGCAGCTGGTATCCGTCCGGAGCCTTGGTTTCCACCAGGCAGTACCAGTGCTGGTTCTGGTCGTCGGGGATCGGTGACGGCTCGGGCTGCCCGGCCGGAACCGCCGGCATGTTGAAGAAGTTCGACAACTGCAGACCCGACAGTTTGCCGTAGTTGTTGGTGATCGTGATGGTGCCCATCTCGCGACCCAGGGTGCTGCAGGCCTGCTCGGCGGTCGGAGCGGGCGTGCCCGGACGCACGGCTCCCAGGTACACCGTGAACTCGGCGCCGTCCTGGGTGTTGTTGCGTCGTCTCCGGCGGTCTTGTGGATCACGATCTCGCCGTACTTCGAGTACACGACGTCGGAGGGGATGCCCGGCTTGCCGGGGTTCTGGTCCTCCCAGGGCTGGTTCGGAATCAGGTAGGCCTGGTTGGGGATGGTGCCCTCCGGCGGGATCGTCGTGACCTTCGCGACGATGTCGGTCTGCACCTGAGCGGTGTCATCGGCAAGCTTGGCGGCCATCAGCTTGTCCAGCCCGGCCCGGGTGAAGGTCAGCACGACCGGCTGGCCCGGGGTCGCGGTGTCGATCGTCAAGGTGTAATCGGTACCCGCCACCAGCGGCACGGCCGGATCGGTGTTGTCCCCGATGATCGAGGCCTCCACCGAGACGGCGGTGACATGCTCGTTCAGGTTGTCGCCGATCACGTACTTGCCGATGTCCAAACCGTTCACGGTCCCGTCACCGTTGTGATCGCCGAGGTTCGAGATGGTGCTGGTCAGGCGGTAGGTCAGGTTGTCGCCAACCTTCGGTGCGTCCTGATTCCCGGTGCCCCGGTTGCCGTCCAGAACTTCCTTCTCGATCGTGTCGCGGGTGTTCTTCGGGTACACGTTGACGTCGTAGATCCAGTCGGTGCGGTTTTCCGGATCGGTCATCGGGATGGTCACCAGGAACGGCGCGGCAGCGGTGTAGCCGTCCGGCACCGTGGTCTCGACCACGTAGTAGAGACCGACCGGCAGGTTACCGACGCTGGTCCTGCCGTCGGCTCCGGTCAACCCCGACTCCGTGCCGGGGGTCTGGGTGTTGTCGGCGGCCAGGGCGATGTTGTTGTAGTAGGCGCTGGCCTGCTGCCAACCCGCATTGGTGGTCAGATCCACCGGGGTGGTGGTACCGGGCATGTTGACCCGGTACACGGTGTAACCGGCACCGGCCAACGGTGAGGTGACACATTCGGCCGGAAGCTCCTTGCCGTTCGGCTCACACTGGGTCTGATCCTTCGGCGCGCCGGACTGCTTGGTGATCGTCAGGCTGCCGGTTTGATCAGGATTGATCGTTGGGTCCGCGCTGGCCGGCGTAGCGAGGCCGAGTGTGGCAATTGCCAGCGCCGCCCCGATCGCCGCTACCGAGCGGAGAATCCTTCGGGTCATGAAAATCTCTTTCTCGTGAAAGGGACGGATGGTGCTCGGCCGGCCCCGGGTGGGTCAGCCGTGTTTTCTCAGCCGATACCCACACCTCAGGTATCGGTCGTGCAGTTCAGTAAAGAACAAAAAGGAGCCGGCCCCGAGCACGCCCACGCCAACTCCTTGACGCGGTTCGCACTTCATGACCAGCTCCAGCCTTCCTGAACGAACTGTCCAAAACAGCCTGTCGGCGCCGCCGCAGAGGTGCCCCGTTCGACGTTTTGCCTCAGTACGTCGCGAAACTCGGGTTCTCGCGTTACCTTCACGACTGTTTAGGAATTGTTCGCATCGAAGCACACCTACGACGAAATGTAAAACATCAATTGACGCCGCTGGACACCGACGATCAATGTGACGCAGGCCTCAAACTAGAGGTACTCACACCTGTGTAGCAAGTGCCGCATCCCTGGATTCTCAGAGAACACTGAGGATTCGCGCAGATTGCATCATCCCGGGAACCCCACCGGTCCGGTTGTTCTCCTCCGGGAGGGCACGCCAACTGTGATGCGATTCATACCTTCCCGGCCGAGGAAACAGCCTCTGCGCCAGCGCCCAGGGGCGCCTCGGAGGCATTCGAAACTGCCATTCGCCGGCGATCAGGCATCGTCGAGCATTTCCGGCGACAAACTCGCCGCGGTGCCCGGAATCCCCAACTTGGCGGCTCGTTTGTCGGCCGTGTCCAGCAGTCGGCGAATCCGCCCGGCCACCGCGTCCTTGGTCAGCGGCGGGTCGTGCAGTTGGCCGAGTTCTTCGAGGCTGGCCTGTTTGTTCTCGATCCGCAGCAGACCGGCGGCCCGCAGGTGGTCGGGGACGTCGTCACCGAGGATCTCCAGGGCCCGCTGTACCCGGGCTCCCGCGGCCACCGCGGCCCGTGCCGAACGGCGCAGGTTCGCATCGTCGAAGTTCGCCAGCCGGTTCGCCGAGGCCCGCACCTCGCGGCGCATCCGGCGTTCCTCCCAGGCCAGCACGGCCTCATGGGCGCCGATCCGGGTGAGCATGGCGGCGATGGCGTCCCCGTCGCGCAACACCACACGGTCGACCCCGCGTACCTCGCGGGCCTTGGCCTGAATACCCAGTCGCCGGGCCGCGCCCACCAGGGCGAGGGCGGATTCCGAGCCCGGGCAGGTGATCTCCAGTGACATCGAACGGCCCGGTTCGGTCAACGACCCGTGGGCCAGGAAGGCGCCGCGCCAGGCCGCCTCACATTCGGCCACTCCCCCACCGACGATGGTCTTCGGCAGGCCGCGCACCGGACGGCCGTGGGCATCGACCAAGCCGGTGCGGCGGGCCAGGTCAGCACCCTCCTTGATCAGGCGCACCACGTAGCGGGTGCCTCGGCGCAGGCCCGAACCGTTCACGACGACCATTTCGGAGGCATAGCCGAACAGGTCCTGGATCGAGGTGCGCAACCGGCGGGCGGCGGCACCGAGGTCGAGCTCGGCCTCGATGATGATCCGTCCCGAAGCGAGATGCAGACCACCGGCGAAGCGCAGAATTGCGGCGACCTCGGCGACCCGCAAGCTCGGCTTGACGACCTCGAGGGTCGCCAGTTCTGCCTTCACCTGTTGCGTCATGGCCATTGCCGCATCTTGCCACATCACGACAGCGGTGCGGATCGGGCTCGGAACGGGCTCAGGAGCGGCTGGCCAGGCCGAGGAGTTCGGCATAGGCCGAGCCGAGACGCAGATGGTCGTGCCGGGGTGATCCGTCGCGAACGGCCAGGTCGGCCACCACCAGTTCGCCGCCCAGGGAGGTGACGAAGGTTTCCAGGTGGCGGTCGTTGAAAGCGAAGGATTCGTCGGCCAGCACCCAGTCCAGGCGCAGTTCCGGGGCGTGGTCGGCCAGCACCTCGATGTGTTGGGAGGCGGTGAATCCGTCGGTCTCGTCGGCCGGCTTGAGGTTCATCGTCACGATGCGCTTGGCCGGGGATTCGATGATCGCGCGACACAGCTCGGGTACCAGCAGATGCGGTACCACCGAGGTGAACCACGATCCGGGGCCGAGAATCAGGTAGTCGGCCTCGCAGACCGCTTGCACGGCCTCGGCGCAGGCCGGCGGGTTGTCCGGGATCAGCCGGATCTCGCGCACCTGTCCCCGGGTGGTGGCCACCCGGGCCTGTCCGCGCAGCGGGGTGACGTCGTCGTGTTCGTGGCCCAGATCCCACACGTCCGCCTCGATCTCCAACGGGATCGAGGCCATCGGCAGTACCCGGCCGCGGGCGCCCAGCAGCCGGCTGATCAGGTCGAGACCCGAGACCGGGTCGCCGAGTTCCTGCCACAGCGCAGCGATCAGCAGGTTGCCGACCGCGTGCCCGGCCAGCGGCCCGTCCCCGTTGAACCGGATCTGCAACAGGTCGGCCCAGGTGCGCCCGTCCCAGTCGTCACCGCACAGGGCACTGAGGGCCATCCGCAGGTCACCGGGGGGCAGGCAGCCGAACTCCTCGCGCAGCTTGCCCGACGATCCCCCGTCGTCGGCGACGGTGACCACCGCGGTGATCTGGTTGGTGATCCGGCGCAGCGCCGACAGGGAGGCATGCAATCCGTGGCCTCCGCCGAAGGCGACCACCGAGGGGGGACGATGACTCAGCGTGGTCATGACCGCTCCACATCCCGGTGCATCACCTTGGTGGGCATCCCCAACTCACGGAGCCGGCGACCGAACTCCTCGGCCATCGCGGTGCTGCGGTGCCGTCCACCGGTACAGCCGATCGCGACCGTGCCGAAGTACTTGCCCTCGTGCAGGTAGCCCGGTTGCACCGTCAACACCAAGGATTGCAGCCGGTCCAGGAAGGGCACCGCGCTGGTTTGGCCGAGTACGTAGGAACGCACCGGCTCGTCCAGGCCGGTCAGCGGACGCAGTTCGGGCACCCAGTGCGGGTTGGGCAGGAAGCGCACGTCCATCACGAAGTCGGCGTCGATCGGCACCCCGTGTTTGAAACCGAAGCTCATCACCGTCATCCGCAACTGTTCGGCACGTTCGGCACCGAAGGCGTGCGAGACCCGCGACCGCAGTTGGTGCACATTGAGTCGGGAGGTGTCGATCATCAGGTCGGCCGCACCGCGCAGCGCGGCGAGCATGTCACGTTCGCGGTGGATGCCGTCGAGCAGTGGGCCGTCCCCCTGCAGCGGGTGCGGACGGCGGGCCGAGTCCTGACGGCGCACGATCACGTCGTCGGTGGCCTCCAGGTAGAGGATCTCGGGGACGATGCCCTTGGCCTGCAGCTCGGTGAACATCACCGGTACCTGGCTGAACAGGTCGCGGGAGCGAACGTCGAGCACCACGGCGAGTTTGTCGTAACCGGCGTCGGCCACCACCTCGCACAGTGCGGTGACCATGCCGGCCGGCAGGTTGTCCACGACATACCAGCCGGAGTCCTCCATCGCGTTGGCTGCGGTGGAACGGCCGGCCCCCGACATGCCGGTGACGATCGCGACGCGGGGTAGCTGGTTGGTGCTCACCGTTCCATCATGCCTGTTCTGTGAGGATTTCGCCGGTAGCGGTGTTGATCGCCGGGGCGGGTTCGTGCTGGGCCACCACGGCGACGATCGCCTCGGCGGTCGCCACCCCGATGCCGGGCACCTCGGTGAGCTCGTCGACACCGGCGGCGCGCAGTTTTCGCAGCGACCCGAACTTCTTCAACACCGCGGTGCGCCGGGTCGGGCCCAAGCCCGGCACCTCGTCCAGCAGCGACTCGATCATCGCCTTGGAGCGTCGGCCCCGGTGATGGCTGATCGCGAACCTGTGCGCCTCGTCGCGGATCCTTTGCAACAGGTAGAGACCCTCACTGCTGCGCGGCAGGATCACCGGATAGTCGTCGTCGGGCAACCACACCTCTTCGAGCCGTTTCGCCAGGCCACAGACCGGGATGTCGCCCAGCCCGAGTTCGGTGAGAGCCTGCCGGGCGGCACCCACCTGCGGTTTGCCGCCGTCGACCACCACCAGGCCCGGGGCGTAGGCGAAGCCACGGGGACGTTCCTCCGGCGGCAGTTCCTTGTCGGCCAAGTAGCGGCTGAACCGTCGGGTCAGCACTTCGCGCATGCTGGACGTGTCGTCGCGGGCATCGCGCACCAGAAACCGGCGATAGTCACCCTTGCGGGCCAGGCCGTCCTCGAAGACCACCATCGACCCGACGGTTTCGGTGCCCTGCAGGTGCGAGATGTCGTAGCACTCGATCCGTAGCGGTGCCTGCGGCAGGCCGAGGGCGTCGCGGATCTCCTCCAGGGCCCGGTTGCGGGTGGTCAGGTCGGAGGCCCGGCGGGTGCGGTGCCGCACCAGAGCTTCCTTGGCGTTGTTGGTGACGGTGTCGAGCAGGGCCTTCTTGTCCCCGCGGCGCGGTACCCGGATGGTGACCCGGGCTCCGCGCAGTTGGCTGAGCAGGTCGGCCAGCACCTCGGGCTCCGGCGGCAGGCCAGGTACCAGTACCTCACGGGGTACCGGGGTGACCGAGCCGTTGGTTTCGGCCTGGTCGGCGTCGCCGTAGAGCTGCACCAGGAAGTTCTCGATCAACTGGTCGGTGCCGGAGTCGTCGGCGCGGTCGGCCACCCAGCCGCGCCGGCCGCGGATCCGGCCCTGTCGGACGTGGAAGATCTGCACCGACACCTCGAGGGGGTCTTCGGCCAGGCCGATCACATCGGCGTCGGTGCCGTCGGTGAAGACCACCGCGTTCTGTTCGTTGACCTTGGCCAACGCGGCCAGATCGTCGCGGATCCGGGCGGCGCGCTCGTACTCGAGGTTCTCGGCCGCCTCGGCCATCTCCCGCTCGAGCCGCCGGGTGAGCTGTTGGGTGTGGCCCGACATGAACTGACAGAAGTCGGCCACGATCTCCCGGTGCGCCGCGGCGTCGATGCGTCCCACGCAGGGGGCGGCACATTTCTCGATGTAGCCGAGCAGGCAGGGCCGGTTGGCCCGCTGGGCGTTGCGGAACACCCCGGTCGAACATGACCGCATCGGAAACACCCGCAACAGGGTGTCCACGGTTTCCCGGATCGCCCAGGCATGGCTGTAGGGGCCGAAGTACCGGTTGCCCTTCTTCTTCGCCCCCCGGCCCACGAACACCCGCGGGAACTCGTCGGCCCAGGTCACCGCGAGCCAGGGATAGGACTTGTCGTCGCGGTACTTGATGTTGAACCGCGGTTCGAACTGTTTGATCCAGGAGTACTCGAGCTGCAGGGCCTCGACCTCGGTGGACACCACCGTCCAGTCGACCCGTACCGCAGTGGTGACCATCCGGCGGGTGCGTTCCAACAGGCCGGCGACATCGGCGAAGTAGGAGTTCAGCCGCGGCCGCAGGCTCTTGGCCTTGCCGACGTAGATCACCCGGTCTTCGGAGTCCCAGAATCGGTACACCCCCGGGGCAGTGGGGATCTCCCCCACTGCGGGACGGTACTGGGACGGGTCGGCCATTCCTCCAGCCTACGTGGGCCGGCGAGCTCAGCCCGTGATCACGGGGCGGACGACGATCTCCTCGACCATGGCCTGTGGGGCGGCGTCGACCGCGAGCCGTACCGCGGCGGCGATGGTCTCGGGGGCGACGTACTTCTCACCACGGTAATCGTGGTTGCCCAGCGTGGCCTGCAGTTCACGCTGCATATCGGTGTCGACCCGTCCGGGGTGGATCGAACAGACCCGCACCTGCTCGCGTTCCTCGGCGCGCAGCGAATCGCCCAGGGCGCGCAGGGCGAACTTGGACGCGGCGTAGACACCGCTGTTGGGTGAGGCGTTGTGCCCGGCCCCGGAGTTGATCAGCACCACCTGACCCCGGTGCTCGCGCAACAGCGGCAACAACAGCCGGGTCAGTTCGGCGACCGCGAACACGTTCAGATCGAAGGTGCGCTGCCACATCTGCGGGTCGCTGTCGATGATGTGGCCGTACTCGGCGATTCCCGCCGAGTGCACCACCACGTCCAACCGGGACAGGTTCAACGCCTTGACCGCCTCGGCCACCGCGGCCGGGTCGGACAGGTCGGCGACGAACGGCCAGGCCTGGCAGGAATCGATCGTTTCCAGTTCGGCCACCACGGCGTTGACGGTGTCGGCCTTGGTGCCACCGACCAGGACATGGTGATCGCGCGCCAAGTCACGGGCGACGGCCAAGCCGATGCCCCGGGAGGCGCCGGTCACCAGCGCGATCGGTCGTTTACTGGTTGCCCAGTCGCTCGGTACGGGCTGCGGTTCAGTCAACAAGGTCTGCATACTCCGGATGCTTCTCGATCCAGGCCCGGACGAACGGGCATTCGGGATTCACTCGCTTACCGTCGGCCCGCGCCGCATCGACGGCTGCGCGCACGATGCGTCCGCCGATGCCTTCGCCCTCGCGGTGTACCTCGGTGTGCGGGATGGTGATCGTGTCACCGTCGACGGTGTAGTCGGCGAAACCGACCACCTCGTCGCCGTCACGAGCCTCCCATCGGCTCCGTTCGGGATTGTCGATCACCACGATCTCGCTCATGCCTCCACCTTAACGCTCATCAATGTTTCGATTCGTTGCCGGCTTCGTTGAGTGCTTCGAGTCGTTGCCAGCCGAACCATTCGGACACCGCATCACGCATCGCCGCCTCGAAGGCGGTGTCGTCGTGGTTCTCGCGCACCCAATCGACGAAGGACCCGCCCACCAGGGCGTCCAGTTCGGCCCGGCAGGCCTCGGTGTCGGTGACCGCCCGGTACAGCATCTCCTGGGCCTCGTCGAGATTGCGGTAGATGAACGGGTAATCCTCGGGCAGCAACTGCGGCACCCATTCCCGCTCGGGAAAGATGCCGATCGCACCGGACACCATCGCCTCGACATAGCCCAAGCCGTAGGACTCCTCGGAGGCGGTCGCCAGGAAGGCGGTGGTACCGGCCAGCGCCTCCCAATACCCTTCGCGGGTCGAGGTCAGCGGCCCCACCCAGGCCCACTGCCGGGTGGACATCTCCATCGCCGGTTCGCTGGTGAGGTGCTTGTGATGCAGTCGCATCTCGACCTTCAGCGGAGTGCGCTTGGCGACCGCCGTGACGGTGTCGATGAAATCCCAGGGACGTTTGCGACCGTGGACGTAGATCGCCGGGTACAACACCACCGGCACGGTCGGCTCGCGGCGCGGTTGCACCCGGCCCAGATGCACACCAAGCTTCGACCAGGCCAGCTCGGCCCGGTTGGCGAGCTGCGGGATCGTCCAGCGGTCGACGATCTCGCGCACCTCGCTGGCGGTGCGTTCGGAGTTGGCGAAGGTCGGGAAGAGCGCGAAGGAGAGCCCCAGCAGGGCCTGGTTCACCAGGTGGTGGTACTCCTCGGAGGCATTCCACCAGACGAAGTTCATCACCTTCGGCTCGGCGGCGGTGGTGTGCAGGACACCCCATACCTCGGTGGAGTCGATGACGTCCATGTTGATCACGACGGTGTTCTCGGCGTCGATCTCGTCGAGCGGCAGCACCTCGTAGCCGTTGACCTGTTGCCGCTCGGTGCCGATCAGGATGGCCGGCTCGAACAGGTTCAACAAGCGCCGCACCAGCACCGGGCCGGCCTGATGACCGTGAATCGCCCCGGCCGGGTCGATCAGCCGTTCATTGCCCGTTTCAGTCGTGCCGTACTTGATGGCGATTCTCATCACCGGCTCCTTTCGCTCAGTGTGTTGTCACCGTGGGACACGCTATCGATCTCCGGATCGGGCGGGGTGGTGCGGCCCCGCGATGTTCGTCCGGAGCTGTCGCGGGCCATTTCACCGCTGATCCGCATCTTGTAGAACGACCGCCAGACGAAGACCATCGCGACCACCAAGAAAACCGCAGCGGCCACCCAGGTCCAGCCGCCGGCGCCCCGGGCGGTGAGGCTGACGGCCAGTTCGACGGCCAGCAGACCGAACAGGGTGGTGAACTTGATCACCGGGTTCAACGCCACCGACGAGGTGTCCTTGTAAGGGTCGCCGACGGTGTCACCGACGATCGTGGCATCGTGCAGGCGGGTGCCCTTGGCGTGCAGGTCGACCTCGACGATCTTCTTGGCGTTGTCCCAGGCGCCACCGGCATTGGCCATGAAAATCGCCTGGTAGAGGCCGAAGATCGCGATCGACACCAGGTAGCCGATGAAGAAGTACGGCTCGATGAAGGCGAAGGCCAAGGTGGCGAAGAAGACCGCCAGGAACATGTTCAACATGCCGCGCTGGGCGTACTGGGTGCAGATTTCGACGACCTTGCGGGAGTCCTCGGTGGAGGCCTTGGACACCCCGTCCAGCTTGATGTTCTCGCTGATGAACTCGACCGCCCGATAGGCGCCGGCGGTGACCGCCTGGATCGAGGCGCCCGTGAACCAGTAGATGATCGCGCCACCGGTGATCAGCCCGAGCAGGAACGGCGGGTGCAGCATGGACAGGTTCTCGATGCCGGTGGTCAGACCGTCGGTGAGGCCCATGATGATCGAGAAGATCATCGTGGTGGCACCGACCACCGCGGTGCCGATCAGTACCGGCTTGGCGGTGGCTTTGAAGGTGTTGCCGGCTCCGTCGTTCTCCTCCAGCATCTGCTTGGCGTTGTCCCACTGCGGGGTGAAGCCGTGCTCGCGTTCGAGTTCTTCGTCAATGCCGTCGATCTCTTCGATCACCGACAGTTCGTAGACGCTCTGGGCGTTGTCGGTGACCGGGCCGTAGGAGTCGACCGCGATCGTGACCGGGCCCATGCCGAGGAAGCCGAAGGCGACCAGACCGAAGGCGAACACCGCCGGGGCGAGCATCACCGCGTCCAGCCCGAGCAGGGAGATGCCGAAGGCGCCGGCCATCAGCACGATGATGCCCAGACCCAGGTAGAGGCCGGAGAAGTTGCCGGCGACCAGGCCCGACAGGATGTTCAACGAGGCGCCGCCCTGTCGCGAGCTCTTCACCACCTCGCGGACATGGGCGGAGTTGGTGGAGGTGAACACCTTGACCAGTTCGGGGATCAGTGCTCCGGCCAGGGTGCCGCAGGTGATGATCGCCGACAGTTTCCACCACAGGCCGTCGCTGAGGTGGTGCAGCAGCAGCCAGGAGGTAATGAAGGTCATCACGATGCACACCACCGAGGTGATCCAGACCAGGTTGGTGAGCGGGTGTTCGAAGTCCATCCGTTCGGCGTTGCCCCATTTGGCGCGGGTGATGGCGTCGTTGACCAGGTAGGAGACCGCCGAGGCGATCAGCATCACCGCGCGGATCACGAACATCCAGACCAGCAGGGTGACCTGCATCGTCGGGTCGTGCACGCCGAGCAGGATGAAGGTGACCAGGGCGACGCCGGTCACGCCGTAGGTTTCGAAACCGTCGGCCGAGGGGCCGACCGAGTCACCGGCATTGTCACCGGTGCAGTCGGCGATCACGCCGGGGTTGCGGGCGTCGTCCTCCTTGATCTTGAACACGATCTTCATCAGATCGGAGCCGATGTCGGCGATCTTGGTGAAGATGCCGCCGGCGATGCGCAGCACCGAGGCGCCCAGGGATTCACCGATCGCGAAGCCGATGAAACACGAGCCGGCGATCTCCCCCGGTAGGAAGAGCAGGATCACCAGCATCAGGAACAACTCGACGCTGATCAGCACCATGCCCACCGACATGCCCGAACGCATCGGAATCTGGTGTACCGGGTAGGGCTTGCCGCGCAACGAGGCGAAGGCGGTGCGCGAGTTCGCGAAGGTGTTCACCCGGATGCCGTACCAGGCGACCGCGTAGGACCCGGCCATCCCGATCAGGCTGAAGGCGATCACGATCGCGACCCGCCCCCAGGAGAAGCCGACCAGGAATTTGTAGTACGAGACGATCACCACCGCGATGAACACCCACAGCACCATCAGGAACTTGCCCTGCTGTTGCAGGTAGGCCTTGCAGGTGGTGTAGATCAGCTCGGAGATCTCGTGCATCGAGCGGTGCACCGGCATCCGTTTCAGTTGGGCGTAGGTGAGCACGCCGAAGCCGAGGCCGAGGACACAGATCGCCAAGCCGATTCCGAGCAGCACCTTGCCCGACATACCACCGAGGAACGCCACCTGACCAAGGTCGGGAAGCTGCAGATTGGCCTCGCCACCGATCTGGTGATCACCCGGTTGTTCACCCGGGCTGCCACAGCCGGCCAGGATCAGGGTTCCGAGCACTGCGGCGACGAGCGCTCGCCGACGGGTGATGAGGGTGGAGGCGGCCGGTTTCGATCGGCCCGCATTCTGTGGGACGGGAGTGCGCTGTGCTGTCACGGTGCGTCCTTGGGGTGAAGGTCCGGCGGTTCCGGTTCAGGAATAACTCTAGGACGTTGTGTAGTAGGGAATGCGGCAGGGTCGGAGGGTTCCGCGTGCACCACCGGAGTGGATGAAAACGCACCCGAAACAGCCAATTCCAGCCGAATTTGCCCCTCAGGGCAGGTTTCGGGTGCGGTTGTGGCCACCGCGCACCGGGTTCCCCCTACAGCAGGCCGCGCTGGTAGGCCACCCGCACGGCTGCGGCCCGGTCGTTGACGCCGAGCTTGTCGTACACCCGCGCCAGATGGGTCTTCAGTGTGGTCTCGGAGACCGCGAGCCGGGCTGCGGCCTCACGGTTGGTGCCTCCGGCGGCGATTTCCCGCAACACATCGCTCTCGCGGGCGGTGAGTGATACCTCGGTGCTGCGCCCGGACAGTGCTCGCAGGGCGGCAGCGGTCAGTACCGGACGCCCGGCGGCGAGTTCGCGGACCGCACGCACCAGGTCGGCCCGTGGGGTGTCCTTGAGCAGGTACCCATCGGCGCCCGCCTCCAGGGCGACCCGAATGTCGTGGTCGGAGTCGTAGGTGGTGAGCACCAGAATTCGTGGGGCGCGCGCCGACCGGGAGCGCAGCTCCCGAATCGCCTCCACCCCGTCGCCACCCGGCATCCGCAGGTCCAGCAACACCACGTCGGGAGCCTCGCGTTCCACCACGATCAACGCCTCCCGACCACCGGCGGCCTCCCCCACCACCTGCAGGTCATCCTCCCGCGACAGGATCGTGACGATGCCGTCGCGCACCAAAGGATGGTCGTCGACCACCACCACCGTGATCATGCCGCTGCCCCCTCGTTCGGCAACCGGGCCATCAGGGTTGTCCCGGTAGCCGGGCTGCTGTCCACTTCCAAGCTTCCCCCGGCTCGGGTCAGCCGCTCGCGCATCCCGGCGAGGCCGTGTCCGGCCGGCTGGTCGTGCGGGTCGAAGCCGTGGCCGTCGTCGTGCACCATCAGCGATACCCGGTCGGTCCCGAAGGCGAGTTCCATGCCGACCCGTCCGGCGTCGGCATGTCGGGCCACGTTGGCCAAGGCCTCCTGGGCGACCCTGATCAGCACGTCGTCGTGGCCGGTGGCGGCCCGACGGCCGGACACGGTGAACTCGGCGTCGATGCCGGTGGCCGAACGCCACTGCCCCAGCAGGTCGTCCAGGGCCAGGGGCAGGTCGGCATCGTCCAGTCGCGGCGAGGCCAACGCTTGCACGGCGCTGCGCGCCTCCGCGAGCGCGTCGCGGGCCGCGGCGTCGGCGATCCCGAGCCGACGCCGGTACTCCTCCGGATCGTCGGCGTCGGAGGCCGCCTCCAGTTGGGTGATGATCGCAATCAGCCCCTGGGCGACGGTGTCGTGTATCTCCCGCGACAGCCGTCCGCGTTCCTCGGCGACCCCGGCCTCCCGGGCCTGATCAACCAGTTGCTCCTGCAGGCTCGCGGCCAGCTCCTGCTGGGTGCGCAGTTCGGTGTTGGTGGCTCTGAGTTGGTCGATCAGCCGCGTACGTTGCCGGTCCAGGGTGGACATCAGGGCGGCGATACCGAAGTTGAGGGCGATGAAGGCCGCGATTACCGGTGGCAGGAAGATCGTCGAGTTGGGTCCACCGGTTTGGGAGAAGCCGGCCAACACGGCGGTCAGGGCGATGCCGGCCCACTCCTCGGCCCGGCTCGGTAGCCGGGAGGCCTCGTAGTAGCCGATGAAGATGTACAAGCCGAAGATCGGACTGATCGCGATGGCCAGCCCACCGAGGACGGCGTTGCCCCAGTAGCAGGCTCGCGCCTGGTTGAGCGTGGTCGTGGGTCTGGCCCAGAACAGGCGCAACCCGATGAGCGCCGCCACCAACACCAACAACCAGGGAATCCTGGCCGGGGCCACGACCTGCGGTTGCCAGCCCGCTATGACCAGCGAGATGACCAGGGATGCGCCGAGCAGCAAGAAGGCGACGACGAGGTTCGGCCGATACCGCTCGGCGGGTGTCGGCGCGATCCCGTGCCGGGCACTGCCCGAGTGATCGTCGGCGGCAACCACGCGCTCGCCCCGTCCGGAGTGGCCGTGGCGGTTCATGGGGTCCATCCTGCCTCAGCAGCTTCCCCGGTGGTCACTCCCAGCGGAAGGTGGCCCGGGCCAACAGGGCGCCGGCGATGACCCAAGCCAGCAGCACCACGAAGGGCTGCCACCCGACAGCGGCCCCCTGGGTGGCCCCGAGCATCGCCTCGGCCGCCGCTCCGCCGGGGGTCAGGTCGGCGACCGTCAGCAACCAGTCGGGGAACTGCGCCCGCGGGAACCACATTCCGGCCGCTCCCCACATCACTGCGGCGATCACGTTGCCGACCCCGGACGCCACCTTGGAATTGCCCACCACAGCCGCCAGGGCGGTGCCCATCGCGACGAAGGCCAGGATGGCCCCGAAGGTTGTCACCGCGAACAGCGCCGGGTGCTCGGGTATCCCGGCCCCGAACAGTGCCGGGATGACAACGATGATCAGGTTCACCAGGACGGCCACGATCGTGACCAGCAGGAACAACGCCAGCAGGAGGGTCACCGGGGAGGCGGGGGTGGTGCGCAGCCGGCGCAGCACCCCGATTTCGCGGTAGCCACCAAGGATCGCCGGCATGACCGTCAGCCCGAGGATCGACCCGCTGAACAGGCACAGAATTGGCACATAGCTCTGGACCACCGAGAACCCGCCCATCTGGTCGAGCGGTTGGCGGGCCCCGGGGATCGCCGACATCACAACCACTGCGAGCAGCGGCAGTAGCGCCCCGAAGATCATCGTGGCCGGTTCGCGCAGCAGCAGTCGGGTCTCGTTGCGGAACTGGGCCGCGAGGACGGTGCCGAAGGTGGCCCGGGGCGCTCGGGTGGAGGCAATGGTGGTCATGGCTGCTGCTCCTGGGTCTGCTGCTTGGGGTTCTGCCGGCGCATCTGCTCGTCGGTGAGGGTGAGGTAGGCCTCGTCCAGCGTCGGGCTGGTCACGCGCAACTGTTGGACGGTCACCCCGTGGGCGGCCAGCGCACCCAGGACGGCCTGGGGGCTGTCCGCATCGCCGGTGATGATCACCCGGCCGTGGCGCTCGATGACCTCGGTCACGCCGGGCAGGTCGCGCAGGATCGCCGGGTCGAGGTCGGTGGGACGGGTGAAGGAGGTCTCCTGGCGGCCGGTGGCACGGGTCAGTTCGTCGGGGGTGCCGGACGCGACGATCCGTCCGTCGTCGATCACGATCACCCGGTCGCAGAGGTACTGGGCCTCTTCCATGAAGTGGGTGACCAACAACATGGTCACCCCGTCGGTGCGCAGCGTGCCGAGGTAGTCCCAGATGTCGCGGCGGGCCGCCGGGTCGAGGCCGGTGGTGAGTTCGTCGAGGAAGGCGATCTGCGGCCGGCCGATCAGGGCCAGCGCCACCGACAGGCGTTGCTGCTGGCCACCGGACAGTTTGTCGAAGCGGGCGTCGGCACGATCGCTCAGCCCGAAACGCTCGAGCAGGTCTTCGATGGGCACCGGGTCGGCGTAGAAGGCGGCGAACAGGTCAAGGGCCTCGCGGGTACGAATTCGGGCGGGCAGTCGGCACTGTTGGAGTTGCATACCGAGCACCTCACGCAGGCGTGGCGGGCTGTCGGCCGGGTTCATGCCGGCGATCAGGACGGTGCCTGCGTCACGGTCGCGCAAACCGCCGATGCATTCGACCGCGGTGGTTTTTCCGGCCCCGTTCGGGCCCAGGATGCCGACGATTTCGCCCTCGTCGACGTGCAGGTCGATCCCGCGGAGTACTTGTCGGCGGCCGTAGGACTTCTGCAGGCCGGTCACCTCGATCAATGCCATGGCTCCATCGTCTCGGCGAGAAGCGGTCAGCACGTCCTCCAGCCGCTCCGACTTCGCCTCATCCGATCGGATGACCCTCGTGTCGCAACGGCACAGCCGGTCATGGATGAAAACGCACCCGAATCGGGCCTTTGCGGCCGAAACTGGCCTTCAGACACCGTTCTGGGTGCGTTTGTGGCTCGCCTAGGATCGATGTCGTGATCGCCAAGCCTGAGAATGAAGAAACTGCCGACCTGATCGACACCGCCGACACCGAGGTTGGTGTTGACCGTCGCACCCTGTTGAAGGGGGTGGGGGTGACCGCACTGGTGGGTGCCGCCGGGGTGGGCCTGAGCGCCTGCACCGAGCCGCGGGATACCGGCCGACCCGACGAAGGTCCCACCGAGACCGTCAATGCCGCCGACGTGCCGGTCGGTAGCGGCAGGATCTTCGAGAACTACGTGGTCACCCAACCCACCGAGGGTGAGTTCAAGGGCTTCTCGGCGGTCTGCCCGCACCAGTTCTGCAAGGTGACGGTGGTCAAGCAGACCAACATCGTGTGCCAGTGCCACGGTTCGGAGTTCGACATCAACGACGGTGCGGTCACCGCCGGGCCGGCCCTGGAGCCGTTGCCGAGCGCTCCGGTCACCGTCAAGGGCGACACCATCGAGGTGGGTGGCAACTGAACCCTCCGCCCGCGATGGCCAAGGTCGCGTTGATTCTCAATCCGATGGCGCGACCGGCCGGGCACGCCCGGCTGCTGGAGTTGGTGCGCGAAGCGGTCGGTGATCTCACCATCGCCCGAACCACCCCCGAGGAACCGGGCTCGACCCAGGCCGCCCGGTCAGTCGACGAAGGTGCCGAGCTGGTGATCGCCGCCGGTGGCGACGGAACCGCCCGCTCGGTGGCCCTGGGTCTGGCCGGCACCGGGGTGCCCATGGCGGTGATCGGCCTCGGCACCGCCAATGTGTTGGCCCGCAACCTCGGACTCCCCCGCGGTGTCGCCGGGCAGCTACGGGTGGCCCTGACCGGGGCGACCAAGCGGGTCGACGTGGGTCGGGTGGCCTTCGGGGTCGGTGACCACGACTGGAGCGTCGAGGACGGGTTCGTGGTGCTGGCCGGGGTCGGCCATGACGCCGCGGTCTTCGCCGACACCGACAAGGCGGTGAAGCGGAAGTTCGGTTGGCCCGCCTACCTACTGCGCGGCACCCGCCGGATGACCCATCCCCCACTGCCGATGCGGATCACCATCGATGGCGTGGAAACCGACACCGAGGCATGGTCGCTGTTGGTCGGGAACTATCCGGGTATTCCGGCCGGAGTTCAGGTTTTTCCGGGGGCTCGCCCCGATGACGGGCTGCTCGAGGTGTTGCAAGCTCGGGTCAAGCATCCCGTGCAATGGGTGCCGGTGGCGGTCAGTGGCTTCACCCGGCTCCCGGTGTGGGGTGCCGGACTGGTCCGATCGCGGGCGCGCGAGGTCATCGTGCACCTGCCCACCGCGGCCGGGGTGCAACTGGACGGGGATCCCGTGCAGCAGACGACCCGGGTCAGGTTTCGGGTCGATCCCGGTGCCCTGTTGATCCGAATGCCCGCCCGGGGTGCGGCACGGCCCTAGAATCGAGCGGTACCCAATTTTGGAGTCTTGATGAACGCTGCCCTGATCGTGCTGTCCATCGTCGGCATGCTGGTCACCCTGACGGCCCTCGCCGCCGCGGTGGCCGGAGTTCGACGGATGGCGATCACCGCCCGGGCGCACAAGGCCCTGCCCGGCAGCAACGAACGACCCGGGCAGGTGCTGTGGCAGGTGCGGGAGGTCAGCGAATCGCCGCACCTGCGGTTCGTCGCCAACAAGGACATGACCGATACCGACCTGGCGATGATCAAGGTCGAGGAAACCCTGTCGGCCCTGCCGCCCGGCCACCGCCAGTTGGCCAAGATGCAGGCCGACCAACTCGTCAATGCCCGGGCGGTGCGCGGCGCCGTGGTCGAGAACCTCTCGGGCCTGCCGGAGGCGACCTACCGCGATCTTGCCGACGGGGTGTCCAAGGGCCTGGTGCAGGGCATGTCGGCCAAGGAACTGCCCGCCGGCCACAAGCATGTGCGCAAAGCGATCACCTCCGGCAAGGACACCCAGCGCCCGTTGAGTACGACGGGCACCGCGTTGGTGCCGGCCGGCGACCCGGTGATGAACCAGATCCACGGCTGGTTGCGCCAGTTCGGGGTGGCCGGCCGCAGCCTGACCACCTCGTCGACCTTCGCCCAACTCGCCGACATGGGCCTGGGGCTGGCCCAGGAGATGTTGAACTGGGGTCGCCCCGGCGGGGCCTCCCCCGAAGCCCGCCGGCTGGTGGACGCGATGGAGGACCTGGGCGAGTTGGTCACCCCCGCCTACCTGTGGCAGGTCACCGAGTACAGCGAAACCGCGCTGCAGAACGCCACCGCCGCGGTACACCGGATGGAAACCGAACTGGCCGCCTCGAAGCGCGGGGAGGCGTTCCGGCGCACCTGGTGGCCCAGCGTCGGCGACAAGATCGCCGAGGACGCCCTGGCCCACGGTCGGCAGGTACTCACCCAGGAGCACCAGGCCCACCGCCGACTGACCGCGGCGATGGAGGAGATCGCGGTGGCCGACCCGAAGGTGCGCGGGACGGTGTGGGCACTAATGCTGCGCGATGTCCCCGAAGGTGCCATCGACGGACCCGATCTGCGCGCCTTCACCCCGACCCTGGACGCCTATCTGGCCACCCGTCGCGGGCGCCGCTGACACGCCCGCAGACCGCCCTCAGCGCGCCTTCGCCCGGGAACGCTTCGACTTTGCCTTGGCCTTGGTGCCGTTGCCGGCGGCCGCGATGAGTTCGGCCTGCAGGTTGGCGGTCTGCTCCCCCACCGGAACCTCGTTGCCCTCCAACACCTCGGCCAGGAACTGACCGGTGTAGGAACCATCGACCCGGGCGACCTCCTCGGGGGTGCCCTCGGCGATCACCAGGCCACCGCCGGAACCGCCTTCGGGCCCCATGTCGATCACCCAGTCGCAGGACTTGATCACGTCCAGATTGTGCTCGATCACGATCACGGTGTTGCCCTGGTCGACCAGGCGTTGCAGCACCAGCAGCAACTTGCTGATGTCCTCCATGTGCAGGCCGGTGGTGGGTTCGTCCAGCACGTACAGGGTGCGCCCGGTGGAGCGGCGTTGCAGTTCGCTGGCAAGTTTCACCCGCTGTGCCTCACCGCCCGACAAGGTGGTGGCCGGCTGCCCCAACCGGACGTAGCCGAGGCCGACGTCGACCAGGGTCTGCAGGTGCCGGGCGATCAGGCTGATCGGGGCGAAGAACTCCAGCGCCTCCTCGATCGGCATGTCGAGCACCTCGGCGATCGACTTGCCCTTGTAGTGCACCTCGAGGGTTTCCCGGTTGTACCGGGCACCGTGGCAGACCTCGCAGGGTACGTAGACGTCGGGCAGGAAGTTCATCTCGATCTTGATCGTGCCGTCGCCGGTGCAGTGCTCGCAGCGGCCGCCCTTGATGTTGAACGAGAACCGACCCTGCTGGTAGCCGCGCACCTTCGCCTCGGGGGTTTCGGCGAAGAGCTTGCGGATCCGGTCGAAAACCCCGGTGTAGGTGGCCGGGTTCGACCGCGGGGTACGCCCGATCGGCGACTGATCGACGTGGATCACCTTGTCGATGTGCTCGACACCCTTGATCGTGCGGTGTCGTCCGGGCACGGTGCGGGCGTTGTAGAGCTCCTTGGCCAGCCCGGTGTACAGGATCTGGTTCACCAGGGTCGACTTGCCCGAGCCGGACACCCCGGTGACGGCGATGAACTGCCCCAACGGGAAGGTGACATCGACATTGCGCAGGTTGTTCTCGACCGCCTCGGTGACAGTCAGTTCCCGACCCGGCACCCGGGGACGACGGTGCGGCGGCAGGGCCAGCACGCGCCGTCCGGACAGGTAGGCCCCGGTCAGCGAGGCGTCGGTGTCCAGCACCTTCTGCAGTGGGCCGGCGGCGACGATGTGGCCGCCGTGCTCCCCCGCACCGGGGCCGATGTCGACGATCCAGTCGGCCGAGCGGATGGTGTCCTCGTCGTGTTCGACCACGATCAGGGTGTTGCCCAGGTCGCGCAACCGCATCAGGGTTTCGATCAACCGGCGGTTGTCGCGCTGATGCAAACCGATGGACGGCTCGTCCAGCACGTACAGCACCCCGACCAGACCGGACCCGATCTGGGTGGCCAACCGGATGCGTTGCGCCTCACCACCCGACAGGGTGCCGGCGGCGCGCGACAGGGTCAGGTAGTCGAGGCCGACGTCGAGCAGGAACCGCAGCCGGGCGTGGATTTCCTTCAACACCTGCTGGGCGATCTTGGCCTCGCGGGCGCTGAGTTCGAGCTGGTTCAGGAAAACCGCGGCCTCGGCGATCGACAGGTTCGACACCTCGGCGATGTTCTTGCCGCCGACGGTCACCGCCAACGAACTGGGCTTCAACCGATCACCGTGACAGGCCTCGCAGGGCACCTCGCGCATGTAGCCGGCGAACCGATCGCGGGTGCCGTCGGTCTCGGCCTCCTGGTGCCGGCGGGTGACATAGGGCACCACGCCTTCCAGATTGGCGGTGTAGCTGCGTTCGCGGCCGTAACGGTTGCGATAGCGCACATAGACCGGTTCCCCGGCGCCGTGCAGAACCAACTGCTTGGCCCGGCCGGACAGCTCCGCCCAAGGCACCGTGGTGTCGAACCCCTCGGCATCGCCCAGCGACTTCACCAGCCGCTTGAAGTAATCAGCGACGTGCACCCCCGACCAGGGTGCGATCGCTCCCTCGTCGATGCTCTTCGAGTCGTCGGGCACCACCAGTTGCGGGTCGACTTCCATCCGGGTGCCCAGACCGGTGCATTCCGGGCAGGCACCCCAGGGGGCGTTGAACGAGAACTGGCGCGGTTCCAGTTCTTCCATCGCGATGTCGTGGTCGTTGGGGCAGGCCAGTTTCTCCGACAGCCGCCGTTCCCGGTCGGGGTCGTCGGCGTCGCGGTCGACGAAGTCGATCACCAGCACCCCGTTGGCCAGCCGCAGCGCGGTTTCGACCGAGTCGGTGAGCCTGCGGCGGGCCGATTCCTTGACCGCGAGCCGGTCGACCACCACGTCGATGTTGTGTTTGCGCTGTTTGGCCAGCGTCGGTGGGGAGGTGACCTGATGCACCTCACCGTCCACCCGCACCCGGGCGTAGCCGTCGGTGGCGAGTTGGCGGAACAGTTCGATGTATTCCCCCTTGCGTCCGCGCACCACCGGCGCGAGCACCTGGAAACGGGTGCCCTCGGGCAGTTCCAGCAGCCGGTCGACGATCTGCTGGGGGGTCTGTTTTGTGATCGGCTCACCGCATTCGGGGCAGTGCGGACGTCCGGCCCGGGCGAACAGCAGACGCAGGTAGTCGTGCACCTCGGTGATCGTGCCGACCGTCGAGCGCGGGTTGCGGCTGGTCGACTTCTGGTCGATCGCCACCGCCGGGGAGAGCCCCTCGATGAAGTCGACGTCCGGCTTGTCCATCTGGCCCAGAAACTGTCGCGCATACGCCGACAGCGACTCGACATAGCGGCGCTGGCCTTCGGCGAAGATCGTGTCGAAGGCCAAGCTCGATTTGCCCGAGCCGGACAATCCGGTGAAGACGATCATCGAGTCCCGGGGCAGTTCGACGCTGACATCACGAAGGTTGTGCTCCCGGGCACCTTGGATCACAAGCTGATCATTCACGAGGGCCATGGTAGGCGCCCCCTCCGACAGGTTAAGTTGAAACCATGAGCAGCCCCGATCTGCAGACCATGCGGCAAGCCGAAATGAACGCCACCCAGGCCCTACTGGGTGACACGATTCAGCTCGAGGCCGACGCCTGGCATCAGCCCTCCGCCCTGCCGGGGTGGACCCGTGCGCACGTGGCCACCCACATCGCCCGCAATGCCGACGCGTTCAGTCGCGTGATCGAGGGCATGCTGCGTGGTGAGCAGGTGTTCATGTACGACTCGAACGAGGCCCGCGACGCCGATATCGAAGCCGGCGCCCAGCGCAGCGGTTTGGAGATTCAGGAGGATCTCGACCGTTCCGCCGATCGGCTGAATCGGGCCTTGGACGAGGTCACGCCCGAACAGTGGGCCGCTCCCCTGCGCACCCGCCCCAACCTGACCCTGGACCGCGCCGAGATGGCGGTGTTGCAACGGCTCACCGAGGTCGCGGTGCACCACATCGACCTGCAGATCGGGCAGACCTTCGACGACCTCGACCCCGAGGTGGCCGGCTGGCTGCTGCGCAACACCGTCGACCGGCTGCACGGGCGGAATCCGGACTTCGCCGTCCGGTTGACCGACCCCGACGGCACCGAACTGGCCGCGACCGGCGGTGCGGATGCCCCGACGGTGACCGGTTCGGTGCAGCGGTTGCTCGGCTGGCTGATGGGCCGACTGGACAATGATGCGGTGACCGGTGGCGACCGGGTGACCATTCCTTCCTACTGACGACTGCGAGGAGATCCCATGGCTTTGGACACCAGCACCACGCTGAGCGACGGCACCGAGATCCGCGCCCGGTCGGTGGGTTCGATGGACAACATCGCCTACCTGCTGACCCCGATGGGCGGCCGGAGCGTACTGATCGACGCGGCCGCCGATGCCGGTGCGCTGACCGACCTGATCAGCAGCCACGAGGTGGCCACGATCGTGACCACCCATCGGCATCCCGACCACTGGCAGGCCCTGGCCGAACTGGCCGAACACACCGGTGCCGAGTTGATCGCCGGTACCCCCGACGCCGAGGCGATCGCCGAGGGCGCCGGGGTGAGCATCGACAGGACGGTCTGGGAGGGCGACCGGGTCACCGTCGACGACCTCGAACTGCAGGTGATCGCGCTGCCCGGGCACACCCCCGGCGGCGTCGCGCTGGTGCTCGACACCGGGGCGGACGACCCGGTGCACGTGTTCACCGGTGACTGCCTCTTCCCCGGTGGGGTCGGCAAGACGCACACCCCCGAGGAGTTCACCACCCTGCTGGACGGAGTCGAGACCAAGCTGTTCAACGCCTACGCCGATGACACCGTGATCCACCCCGGCCACGGCAACCCCACCACTCTGGGTGACGAGCGCGGTTCGCTCGCCGAATGGCGCGAACGCGGCTGGTGAACCGCCGCCACAACCGCGGGGGCGCTACTTCGTGGCCTCGATCATCTGACGCAACTCACGTTTGAGTTCGGCGACCTCGTCGCGGAGTTTCGCGGCGAGTTCGAACTGCAGGTCCTTCGCTGCGGCGTGCATGGCGTCGGTCAACTCGTTGATCAGCTCGGCGACCTCGGCAGCCGGACGGTCCAGCACCCGGCTGCGCGCACCGCCCGCCGCTGCGGTGGGGGCCTCCTTGGCCGTGGCCTTGCGGATCAAGGCGTCGGTGTCGGCGTCCTCACGGGCCAGCATGTCGGTGATGTCGGCGATCTTCTTGCGCAACGGCTGCGGGTCGATCCCGTGTTCGGTGTTGTAGGCGATCTGCACCGCACGACGTCGGTTCGTCTCGTCGATCGCGGCGGTCATCGACGGGGTCATCGTGTCGGCGTACATGTGCACCTGGCCGGCGACGTTACGGGCGGCACGTCCGATGGTCTGGATCAGTGACCGTTCACTGCGCAGGAAGCCCTCCTTGTCGGCGTCCAGGATTGCGACCAAGGACACCTCGGGCAGGTCCAGGCCCTCGCGCAGCAGGTTGATGCCGACCAGCACGTCGTATTCACCCAGCCGCAGTTCCCGCAGCAACTCCACCCGGCGCAGGGTGTCGACCTCGGAGTGCAGGTAGCGGGTGCGCACCCCGTGCTCCATCAAATAGTCGGTGAAGTCCTCGGCCATCTTCTTGGTCAACGTGGTCACCAGCACCCGCTCGTTGCGTTCGGCGCGCTGGTTGATCTGCGACAGCAGGTCGTCGATCTGACCCTTGGTGGGTTTCACGATCACCTCGGGGTCGACCAGCCCGGTCGGACGGATGATCTGTTCGACGAACCCGTCGGAGCGGGCCAGTTCGTAGTCGCCCGGGGTGGCCGAGAGGTAGACCGTCTGACCGATGCGTTCGGTGAACTCGTCGAACCGCAGAGGCCGGTTGTCGACCGCGCTGGGCAGTCGGAACCCGTGCTCGACCAGGGTGCGTTTGCGCGACATGTCACCTTCGAACATGCCGACGATCTGCGGCACGGTGACGTGTGACTCGTCGATCACCATGATGAAGTCTTCGGGAAAGTAATCCAACAGACAGTAGGGCGGGCTGCCGGCGGCCCGGCCGTCCAGGTGCCGGGAGTAGTTCTCGATACCCGCACAGGTGCCGATCTGCTGGATCATCTCCAGGTCGTAGCTGGTGCGCATCCGCAGCCGCTGGGCCTCCAGGAGTTTCTGCTGCGTTTCCAGTTCGGTCAGGCGTTCGGCCAGTTCGACCTCGATGCCGTGAATCGCCTGCGCCATCCGTTCCGGCCCGGTGGTGTAGTGCGAGGCCGGAAAGATGTACATCTCGTCGTCGTTGGTCAACACCTCGCCGGTCAACGGCTGCAGGGTCGACAGGGCTTCGATCTCGTCGCCGAAGAATTCCACCCGCCAGGCGAGTTCCTCGTACATCGGAAAGATCTCCAGGGTGTCACCGCGCACCCGGAAGGTGCCGCGCTCGGCGGCGATGTCGTTGCGTCCGTATTGGATCGCGACCAGTTTGCGCAGCAGGTCGTCGCGGTCGATCTCTTCGCCCACCCGCAACCGCACCATCTGATCGACCCACTCCTGTGGCGTACCCAGGCCGTAGATGGCCGACACCGTGGCCACCACGACCACATCGCGGCGGGTCAACAGCGAGTAGGTGGCTCGGTGCCGCAGCCGTTCGACCTCCTCGTTGAGGGAGGAGTCCTTCTCGATATAGGTATCGGTTTGCGGCAGATACGCCTCGGGTTGGTAGTAGTCGTAGTAGGAGACGAAATACTCGACCGCATTCTGCGGGAAGAACTGCCGCAGCTCGTTGGCGAACTGTGCGGCCAAGGTTTTGTTGGGCTGCATCACCAGAATCGGACGCTGCACGCGCTCGGCCAACCAGGCCACGGTCGCGGTCTTACCGGTGCCGGTCGCCCCCAGCAGCACGATGTCCTGTTCCCCGGCGTTCAACCGTCGTTCCAGCTCATCGATCGCGGCGGGCTGATCACCGGCCGGTTCGAAGTCGCTGTGCACCCGCATCGGGGCAACTTGGCGTTGCAGTTCGTCAAGGGGACGCATACGACGAGCCTACGCGCCCGCGCCGACAGTGCGGCCCGGGAATGCCAACGGGGGCCCTTCGCCATCGAAGGACCCCCGCCGGATGAACAACTGTCAGAGCTGTCCCACCAGCTCGTTCACGGTGTTGGTGAGGATGGTGCCGAGTTGACCACTATCGGACTTCGAGGTGTACACCATCTGCACCAGGATCGCCTGGCCGTCGCTCTCACGGATCATCAGCACCGAAGTGAAGATCATCGCCTGCGAGCCCTGACCACCGGACATCACCACGCCGACATGGCCCTGAGCGGCCTTGATGCCGGGCTTGGAGACATTGATGGATTTGGCGGGCTCCATCTTGGCCTGGGTGCCCTTCTGGGCAATCCGCTGGTGCATCTCGTCCACCACCGTCGTCGGGGATGCCGAGCCTTCCAGTTTGACGGCCTGAACGAACATCAATTCGCCCCCGCTGGGCGAGGCGAACACCACCGCGTCGGCCTGCCCGGCGTCCTCTTCCTTCCACCCGGACGGCGGAGTGACCGAGAAGCCCTGACCGACATCGACGGATCCGCCGCTCGGCTCCTGGCCACCCGGCGACTCGTCGCCACCCGGGCTCTCGCCACCACCGGGCGATTCGTCGCCACCGGGGCTCTCGTCACCACCGGGGGTCTCGTCCCCACCCGGCGACTCGTCGCCACCCGGGGTCTCCTCCCCACCCGGCGACTCGTCACCGCCCGGGGACTGCGTGGCGCTGGGGGGCGGCGGGGACACCGGCTCGTCACCACCGCGGCCGGTGAGCAGCCAGATGATGCCACCGATCAGTCCGACCGCGACCAGCGCGGCGATCACGATGCCGATGATCATGCCGTTGGACTTCTTCGGCGGTTGTCCGGCGTTGCCGTACTGCGGAGGCATTCCACCGCCGTACCCGCCCGGACCGCCCGGCCCACCGGGACCGGGACCGCCCGGACCGCCCGGCCCACCGGGACCGCCGGGCCCACCCGGCCCACCGGGGCCCGGCTGCGGCTGTCCGTATCCCCCGGGACCGCCCTGGGGAGGCTGCTGCCCATATCCCTGGCCCGGAGGGGTCTGCTGGCCGTAACCCTGACCCTGCGGGGGCTGCTGTCCGTAGCCACCCGGCTGCTGCCCGAACCCGGGCTGCTGTCCGTATGGTTGCTGACTCATGCGCCGGCCTCCTCATCGGTGGTGATGGTGCTGGCCGCCGCACCGACCTTGTGGTGCGGCTTGACCCCGGTGCGCAGCGCGGCACCGCACGCGTTGCAGAAGGAGGCGTGCTCCAGCACCGGCATTTCGCACTGCGGGCAGTACTCGATGATGTCGTCGGTCTCCACTTCGCGGGCGTGGTGCTCCATGGCCGCTTCCATCAGGCCGGTGTGCAGCACATTGCGTACCCGCAGGATCATCACGGCCAGCAGGATCAGGCCCCACACCACGCTGAGTAGCACGCTCAGGCTGCCGAAGGGCAGCATGTTGAGCAGGTAGACGCCGATCTGGTAGGCGATGTTCACCAGCACTGCCTCGGCGAAACCGCGGAAGTAGCGGCCGGAGAAGCCGTCGTATCCCTCACCCAGGCCGGAGAACTCCGCACAGGCGATACCGGTGGCGGTACCCATCAGCAGGGGCTTGACGAAGCCCTCCAGGAAGATCAGGGCCGCCCAGGTGGCGGCCGAATCGACGCCCTGGAAGCCTCCGGTGATCAGGTCCCAGTGCTTGACGATGGTGTCGAAGCAGGCGTACGCCACACCGGAGATCACGCCGAAGGTCAGGCCGTCCATCAGGTCGTCGAAGCGGGGACGGCTGGCCAGGAACAGCGGGCCGATCTGGCGAATGATCTCGCCGACCACCGGCACCAGCAGGCACAGCAGCAGGAAGTCGGTGACGCTGAAGGACGACGACGACCCCAGGCCGAAGGTGACCGGGCTGGCCGAACGGAGATTGGTCCACAGCAGGGTGAAGCCCGTTGCCAGCACACCGGTCAACAGGAAGGCCATCGCCGTGACCGGAATCGGGGAATCATCCCAGAGGTTCACATCGTAGATGTAGACGATGTAGACGATCGGAATGGCGAAGGCTGCCAACATCACCGCGATCGGCAGGGCGCCGGCGATGGCGGTCAGCAGTGCCGCGGCCAGAGCGACGATCAGCGCGATGCGGTAGGTCTGAGGACGCTGCGAAGCGCCACGCGGCATGATCGACGAGACCAGAGCGAACGACGCCACCGGCTCGTCCGGCTTCACGGCAAAAGACTTGCGGCGGTCCGGATCCGAGGAAAGCATGTCCTGCCCACAGCTGTGACAGTAATGAGCAACCTCGGGCATCTCGGCCCGACAGCGCGGGCATTCCATAGAGCCTCCTTGATGATTCCGGTGCGCCGCCGGTGGGCGGCACACATATTCAAGCGTCACCCATGGCCGGGTCGGCTGGGTAGATCCTTAGGGCTGAACGCCGTTGCTTTTCGGTAACAACACGTGCCACAA
Source organism: Pseudenemella bisphenolivorans (assembly GCF_051133435.1). Lineage (NCBI taxonomy): Bacteria > Bacillati > Actinomycetota > Actinomycetes > Propionibacteriales > Propionibacteriaceae > Pseudenemella > Pseudenemella bisphenolivorans. Next base: position 245,934 of record NZ_JBPGNY010000001.1, read on the forward strand.
ACGTGCCACCTGGCTCACCAATTGGTCGTGATCACCGGAGTTGTCGATCACATGATCGGCCACCGCCAAGCGCTCCTGACGACTCGCCTGGGCGGCCATCCGGGCCCGGACGTGCTCGAGGGTCCACCCGTCCCGGGCCTGTACTCGAGCCTCCTGCACCTCTTCGGGGACGTCCACCACCACGACGGCGTCGAAGCGGCCCTGTTGGCCGGACTCCACCAGCAGCGGGATCACATGCACCACCACGGCATCGTCACCGGCCTCGGCCGCCCGGGCCTCGGACAGCTTGCGGATCGCGGGGTGGGTGATCGCCTCCAGATCGGCCAGGGCCCGGGGGTCGGAGAACACGATCTCCCCCAGCGCCGGACGGTTCAGTTCACCGTTCTCGGTGAGCACCTCGGTACCGAAACGCTCCGCGATGAGGGCCAGGGCTTCGGTGCCGGGCAGTACTGCTTCCCGGGCAAGCACATCGGCGTCGATGATCACCGCACCGTGTTCGGCGAGCAGGTCTGCGACCGCCGTCTTGCCCGAGCCGATACCGCCGGTCAAACCCACCTGCACCACATTGGTCCTTTCGAGCCGGGAAAACCTGAAGGGGCCCCACCTTCCGGCGGGACCCCTTCACGGTAACGGACGAACTCAGAGGTTGCCGGTCAGCTTCTCACGCAGGGCCTGCAGGGCCTCATCGGAAGCCAGCGAGCCTTCGGGGGCGGCGTCGCTGGTGCTGGTCTCCGGCGTGGACGAGTACGAGGTGCCGGCCGCGACCGCAGCCGCACCCTCGGCCGCCTCGGCCTCGGCGATCTGGCGCTTGTGCTGCTCCCAACGGGCCTGCGCCTCGTTGTACTGAGCCTCCCAGGCCAGTCGCTGCTCCTCGTAGCCTTCCTTCCACTCCTGGGTTTCGGGGTCGAAGCCCTCGGGGTAGAGGTAGTTGCCCTGCTCGTCGTAGCTGGCGGTCATGCCGTACAGGGTCGGATCGAACTCGTCGCTGGAGACGTCGATGCCCTCGTTGGCCTGCTTCAGCGACAGCGAGATCCGGCGGCGTTCCAGGTCGATGTCGATGATCTTGACCATCACCTCGTCGTTGACCTGAACAACCTGCTCGGGAATCTCGACGTGACGCTCGGCCAGCTCGGAGACGTGCACCAGACCCTCGATGCCCTCCTCGACCCGCACGAAGGTACCGAACGGAACCAGCTTGGTGACCTTGCCGGGCACGATCTGGCCGATCTGGTGCAGCCGGGCGAAGGCCTGCCACGGATCTTCCTGGGTGGCCTTCAGCGACAGCGACACGCGCTCGCGGTCCATGTCGACGTCCAGCACCTCGACGGTGACTTCCTGGCCGACCTCGACAACCTCACCCGGGTGGTCGATGTGCTTCCAGGACAGCTCGGAGACGTGCACCAGGCCGTCCACCCCGCCCAGATCGACGAAGGCGCCGAAGTTGACGATCGAGGAGACCACACCCTTGCGGATCTGGCCCTTCTGGAGCTGGGTGAGGAAGCTGTGCCGCACCTCGGACTGGGTCTGCTCCAGCCAGGCGCGACGCGACAGCACCACGTTGTTGCGGTTCTTGTCCAGCTCGATGATCTTGGCCTCGAGCTCCATGCCGACGTAGGGCTGCAGGTCGCGGACGCGGCGCATCTCGACCAGCGAGGCGGGCAGGAAGCCGCGCAGCCCGATGTCGATGATCAGGCCACCCTTGACGACCTCGATGACCTGGCCGGTGACGACCCCGTCCTCTTCCTTGATCCGCTCGATGGTGCCCCAGGCGCGCTCGTACTGGGCGCGCTTCTTGGACAGGATCAGGCGGCCTTCCTTGTCCTCCTTCTGCTGGACGAGGGCTTCGACCTCGTCACCGACCTGGACGACCTCGAAAGGATCCACGTCGTGCTTGATGGAGAGTTCCTTGGAAGGAATGACACCTTCGGTCTTGTAACCGATGTCGAGGAGAACTTCGTCTCGATCGACCTTGACGACGGTACCGCTGACGATGTCACCGTCGTTGAAATACTTGATGGTCGCGTCGACTGCTTCGGCGAAAGCTTCGGGCGAACCGAGGTCGTCAATGGCGACCTGAGGGGAGGCCTCAAGGGAGGAGGTCATGTAGTAGGGCTCCGATATGGGGTTGAACGATGGACACACGCCGCAACCCGATCGTGGAGGAGAACTCTTTTGCTGAAGGACCCAACGCGAGCGCAACCTGCTCCGTCCGAGGATGCGCAGGCCACAGCGCCATGAAAGCCTATCTGCGAGCGGATGCCTTGGTCAATCTGTGAACCGCCCCGCCCGTGGGCTTACGATGAGCGCGAACTCGACGGCAAGGCTCGAAAGGAAATCCCATGGCACAGAAGAACAAGCGCGGGTTGGTGATCGCCATCGTAGCGCTGGTGCTGGCCGCGCTGCTGGGTACGTGGTACATCCTCTCGGGCGAGAAGGACACCGCCGGTGATCCGCCGGCACCCTCACCGGCCTCGAGTTCGGCGGCCCCGGCGAGCCCCTCCCCCGCCGACGGTGCCGAACAGTGCGACCCGATGGGTGCCGGATTCGTGCCGACCGAGTTCGAAATGCCCGGTTCCAAGACCGTCACCCCGGTGCTGTCGCTGGGCCGTGATGCCAACGACGCAGCCGCGGCACCGCCCAAGGATCAATCGCACACCACCGGGTGGTTCAACGAGGGCCCGATGGCCGGCAGCACCCAGGGCAAGATCGTGCTGACCATCCACACCTACCGCAACGGTGGCGCGCTGGGTAATGAGATGTACGAGGACGGCCCGAAGAAGGTCAAGGAAGGCGACCGAATGATCCTGCGCGACGAGAACGGCAACGTCGCGTGTTACACGGTGTCGGGCATCGAGAAGATCTGGGTGAAGGATTACGACCCCGAATCCGATGCGATCTACGACTGGGACGGTGACCCCAAGATCGCGGTGGTGATCTGCTGGGACTACAACGACGAGGCCCAGGACTGGGATTCGCGGATCGTCTACTACGCCGACCCGGTCGACGATGGTGCCAGTGGCAGCGACCGCACCGAACAGGCGCCGAAGCCGAACACCCAGCCGTCCGCACCGCCGTCGAATGCCCCGGAGAGCGCGCCGGGCAACGCTCCGTCGAACTGATCCCCCGGTCGGCCGGCGCGGCTGCGTCCGGCCGGCGGAGGCGACTCAGTGGGCCGCGTCGTGCCAGGAGTGGCCCACCCCGACCGACACGTCGAGGGGCACCGCCAGTGCCATCGCGTTGCCCATCCGGTCGCGGGCGATCTCTTCCAGGGCCTGTCGTTCCCCGGGGGCGACCTCGAAGACCAGTTCGTCGTGTACCTGCAACAGCATCCGGCTGCGCAGGTTGGCATCGCGCAGGGCCTGATCGACATCGAGCATGGCGATCTTGATGATGTCGGCCGCGGTGCCCTGGATCGGGGCGTTCAACGCCATCCGCTCGGCCATCTCGCGGCGTTGCCGGTTCGAACTGGTCAGGTCGGGTAGGTAGCGGCGCCGGCCGAGCAGGGTTTCGGTGAAACCACTGCGGCTGGCCTGGGCAACGATCGACTGCAGGTAGTCGCGCACCCCTCCGAAGCGTTCGAAGTACTCCTCGCGCAGGGCCCGGGCCTCGGAGACCTCGATGCCGAGCTGATTGGACAGTCCGAAGGGGCTGAGCCCGTAGGCCAGGCCGTAGTTCATCGCCTTGATCTTGGCCCGCTGTTCCACGCTGACCGCGTCGGCGGCCACCCCGAACACCCGTCCGGCCATCGCGGTGTGGAAGTCGGCGCCCGACTTGAAGGCCTCGATCAAGCCTTCATCTTCCGAGCTGTGCGCCATGATCCGCATCTCGATCTGGGAGTAGTCGGCGGTCATCAGGGACTCGTAGCCGTCACCGACCACGAAGGCCTCACGGATTCGGCGGCCCTCCTCGGTGCGGATCGGGATGTTCTGCAGGTTCGGGTCGGTGCTGGACAGCCGTCCGGTGGCCGCGATCGTCTGCAGGTAGGTGGTGTGGATCCGGCCGTCGTCGCTGATTGCCTTCAGCAGACCCTCGACGGTCTGGCGCAGCCGGATCGCGTCGCGGTGTTCCAGCAGCCGGGCCAGGAAGGGGTGCTCGGTCTTGGCGTACAGCCCCTGCAGGGCCTCGGCATCGGTGGTGTACCCGGTGCGGGTGCGGCGGGTCTTGGGCATGCCCAGCTCGTCGAACAAGACCGCCTGCAACTGCTTCGGAGAGCCGAGGTTGATCTGCTTGCCGAGTACCTCGTAGGCCTCGGTCTCGGCGGTGCGCACCCGGGCGTCGAACTGCGATTCCAGATCGGACAGGTAGTCGGCGTCGGCGGCGATGCCGGTGCGTTCCATCCCGGCCAGCACCCGTTGCAGCGGCAACTCCACGCCCTGCAGCAGTTCGATGCCGCCGTGGTCGGTGAGCTCGTCATCGAGGGCGTCGGCCAGGTCGATCACCGCCCGGGCCCGCACCGCGGCGACCCGGTGGGCGGCGGCGTCGGTCTCGTCGGCGGCGAAGTCGAAGGCGGGTTGGTCGTCGCTGCCGGTGGCGGGCAGTTCGTCGATCCGCAGTTCTCGGCGCAGGTGGCGCACGGTGAGGTCGCCCAGGTCATAGCTGCGTTGGTCGGGACGCAGCAGATAGGCGGCCAGTTCGGTATCGCTGACCAGCCCGGCCAGATCCCAGCCGCGCGCCCACAGCGCCAGCAGCAGCGGCTTGGCCGAATGAGTGGCCTTGGGCTGGTTGGGGTCGGCCAGCCACTCGGCGAGCGCCCGGTCGTCCTCGGGGTCGAGTTCGGTGACGTCGATCCAGGCCGCGGCACCGTCGTCGGAGGCGATCGCCAGCCCGCTCAGGTCGCCGGTGCCCTGCCGGGCCCAGCCGATCATGTCCAGCCCGGTGCGGTGCGCCGTCGCGTGCTCGGCCAGCCAGCCGGCCACCTCGCCGGTGTGCAGGTTCTCGGCGCTGACCTCGAAGCCGCCCTCGGGTTCTGTCTCGACCGGGGCGAGGGTTTCGACCAGCCGCTCGCGCAGCACCCGGAATTCCAGGGAGTCGAACAGGGTGTGGGTGGCTTCCCGGTCCCATTCCCGGCGGGCCAGATCGCCCGGGCCGACGGGTAGGTCCAGGTCGCGCACCAGTTCGTTCAGCCGGCGGTTGCGCCGGACGTCATCGAGGTGGGCGCGGAAGTTCTCGCCGGCCTTGCCCTTGATGTCGTCGGCGCGGGCCAGCAGGTTCTCCAGCCCGTCATAGGCGGTCAGCCACTTGGCGGCGGTCTTCGGGCCGACCCCGGGCACCCCGGGCAGGTTGTCGGAGTTCTCGCCGACCAGGGCGGCCAGTTCGGGGTACTGCGCCGGCGGCACCAGGTACTTCTCGGCCACCCCGGCAGGGTCGAGCCGGGCCAGTTCGGAGACACCCTTCTTCGGGTAGAGCACGGTGACCCGGTCGTTGACCAACTGGAAGGTGTCGCGGTCGCCCGAGATCACCAGCACGTCCATCTGGTCGGACGCGGCGCCGGCCAGGGTGGCGATGATGTCGTCGGCCTCGAAGCCCTCGAGATCCAGGTGCACGATGCGCAGCGCGTCGAGCACCTCCTTGATCAGCCCGACCTGGCCGGAGAACTCCGCCGGGGAGGATTCGCGCTGGGCCTTGTACCCCTCGTACAGCTCGGTGCGGAAGGTCTGCCGCGACTTGTCGAAGGCCACCGCCAGGTGGGTGGGCTGTTCGTCGCGCAGGACGTTGATCAGCATCGAGGTGAAGCCGTAGACCGCGTTGGTGTGCTGACCGGTGGTGGTCGAGAAGTTGTCCACCGGCAACGCGAAGAAGGCGCGATAGGCCATCGAGTGGCCGTCGATCAGCAGCAGGCGCGGTCGCTCGGACGGGGTCGTCGTTGAGGTCGTGGGCACCCCGCGACCTTACTACTTGCGGATCTGCTGGGCTTGCTCGATGACGCCCTCGGCCACCTCGCGCATCGACTTGCGCAGGTCCATCGCGGTCTTCTGGATCCACCGGAAGGCTTCCGGCTCGGACAGCCCCAGACCCTCCTGGAGCAGGCCCTTGGCCCGGTCGACCGCCTTGCGCGAGGCGAGTTGTTCGGCCAGGTCCGACACCTCGGCCTCGACGGCCTTGATCTCGGCGAAGCGGGCCATCGCGATTTCGATCGCCGGCACCACATCGGAGGCGTCGAAGGGCTTGACCACATAGGCCATCGCCCCGGCCTCACGGGCGCGCTCGACCAGTTCCCGCTGGCTGAACGCGGTCAACATCACCACCGGGGCGATCCTCTCGGTGGCGATCGTCTGGGCCGCGCTGATGCCGTCCAGCTTGGGCATCTTGACGTCCATCACGACCAAGTCGGGTTGTAGTTCACGCGCCAACGCGATGGCGGCCTCACCGTCGGCGGCCTCGCCGACCACGGTGTAGCCCTCTTCGGTCAGCAGTTCGACCAGGTCGAGGCGGATCAGGGCCTCGTCCTCGGCCACGATGACGCGGACGGAGTGCTCTGTGGGGGTGTCTTGTTGACTCACGCCCCCCATTGTGGTGCACCGACCCTGCAGTTGGGAAACGTTCCCGCCTCGACTGGGTGTCGGAGCCAGGATTCGGCTACACTGGCTCAGCGCTCCTGCCGGAGTGGCGGAACGGTATACGCGGTCGGCTCAAACCCGGCTGCCCGGAAGGGCTTAGGGGTTCGAATCCCCTCTCCGGTACGAAACGAAACGGGCTCTGCTTTTCGAGGCAGAGCCCGTTTCGGGTTTCCGGGAGACCAATGTGTTTCCGGGAGAATGGCGTGTTTCCGCGCTCAGGCGCGGCCACCGATCTTGCGCACCCGCAGGGCGTTGGTCGACCCGGCGAAGCCGACCGGGGAGCCGGCCACGATCACCACGCGCTCCCCCTCCTCGGCCAGACCGAGGCTGAGCAGCGACTGGTCGACCTGCAGGGCCATGTCGTCGGTGTTCTGGACGACCGGGGCCACATACACCCGCACGCCCCAGGTGAGGCTGAGTTCCTGGCGCACCTTCGGGTCGGGGGTGAAGGCCACCACCGGAATCCGGCTGCGCAGCCGCGACAGCCGCCGGGCGGTGTCCCCGGAATGGGTGAAGGCCACCAGGTAGCGGGCGCCGACCCGTTCGGCCACCTCGGCGGCGGCCTTGGCGATCACCCCGCCGGTGGTGTGCGGATTCCATTCGATGTGATCGATCTGGCCGAGGGCCTGGGATTCGGTGGTGTCGACGATCCGGGCCATCGTGCCGACCGCGTCCATCGGGTAACGGCCGATGCTGGTCTCACCCGACAGCATCACCGCGTCGGCCCCGTCCAGAATCGCGTTCGCGACATCGGAGGCCTCGGCCCGGGTGGGCCGCGGGTTGGAGATCATCGACTCCAGCATCTGGGTGGCCACGATCACCGGTTTGGCCCAGCGTCGGGCCGCGGCCACGATGCGCTTCTGCACCAGCGGGACGACGTCGAGCGGCAGTTCGACGCCCAGGTCGCCGCGGGCCACCATGAAACCGTCGAAGGCGTCGATGATGTCGTCGAGGTTCTCCACCGCCTGGGGCTTCTCGATCTTGGCGATCAGCGGAACCCGGCGGCCCTCCTCGTCCATCACCTCACGCACCGCATCGGCATCGACACCGTTGCGGACGAACGACAGCGCGATCATGTCAACGCCGTTGCGCAGGGCCCACCGCAGGTCCTGCTCGTCCTTCTCGCTCATCGCCGGCACGCTAACCGCAACGCCCGGCAGGTTGATGCCCTTGTTGTTGGACACCACCCCACCGACCTCGACGGTCGCGTGCACCTCGGTGTCGGTGACACTGACGGCACGCAGCACCAGCTTGCCGTCGTCGATCAGGATCGGATCACCGGGTCGAACATCGTCGGGAAGTTTCTTGTGGGTGGTGCTGCAGATCTCGGGGGTGCCCGGCACGTCCTCGACGGTGATCGTGAAGGGGTCGCCGGGTACCAGGGTGGCCGACCCCTCCTGGAAACGGCCGAGCCTGATCTTGGGGCCCTGCAGGTCGGCGAACACGCCGATCGTGCGGCCGCATTCCTCGGCGGCGGTGCGGATTTCGGTGAGCCGCTCCAGGTGTTCGGCGTGCTCACCGTGGCTCATGTTCAACCGAGCCACGTCCATACCGGCCATGATCAGGTCTTTGGCACGCTCCGCTCCGGTGGTCGCCGGGCCCAGGGTGCACACAATCTTTGCTCTACGCACGGGTTTCACCCTATGTCTCCCGGGCGACGAAGTCCGAACGAGGGGTTACGTATCGGAGACAATCGCCAGAGCGTGCGCCAAATCATCGGGATAAGCGGACTCGAAAACCACCCGATCGCCGGTGCCCGGGTGCTCGAAACCCAGCCGCACCGCGTGCAGCCACTGACGTTGCAGACCGAGCCGCTCGGCCAGTACCGGGTCGGCCCCGTACAGCGGGTCACCCACGCACGGATGGTGCAGAGCCGACAGGTGCACCCGGATCTGATGGGTGCGGCCGGTTTCCAACTCGATCTCCAGCAGAGTGCAGGCCACGAAGGCCTCCACGGTGGTGTAGTGGGTGATCGATTCGCGGCCGCCCGCGGTGACGGCCATCTTCCACTCGGCGCCGGGGTGGCGGCCGATCGGGGCATCGATGGTGCCGTCGAAGGGGTCGGGATGGCCCTGCACCAGGGCGTGGTAGGTCTTGTCCACCACCCGGTCGCGGAAGGCCTGTTTCAGCAGGCTGTAGGCGCGTTCGCTCTTGGCCACCACCATCAGCCCCGAGGTGCCGACGTCCAGGCGTTGCACGATGCCCTGGCGCTCGGGGGCCCCGGAGGTGGAGATGGCGAACCCGGCCGCGGCGAGGTGTTCGGTCACCGAGGGGCCGTCCCAGCCGAGGCTGGGGTGGGCGGCCACCCCGGCGGGCTTGTCGATCACGATGATGTCGGAGTCGTCGTGCACGATGGCGATGCCCTCGACGAACCGGGGCCGCACCTCGATGGTGCCGGGCAGCACCTCGGGCAGGTCGACGTCCAGCATCGCCCCGGCCTGGACCCGGGTGGACTTGGCGGCGGTCTCACCGTCCACCCGGACCCGGCCCTCGGCGATCAGTTGGGCCACCTGACTGCGGGTCAGCCCCAGCATCCGGGCGGCCGCGGCATCGACCCGGTCACCGTCGAGCCCGTCGGGGACGAACAGCACCCGGCTCATTCCGGGCTCCGCTCGGTCTCGTCATCGCCGACCCGGTCGGCGGGTTCACCGTCGGCCTCGTCCTCGGCCTCATCGGCTTCGGGGGCGGACGTCTCCGCGTCGCCGTCCGGCAGCTCGTCGTCCGGCAGCTCGTCGTCCGGCTGCTCGTCGGCAGGCTGCTCGCTGTCGGGGGTGCCGTTCCACTGTGCCCGGGTGAAGATCGACAGGATGATGATCAACGCGGCCGCGGCGACGATGCACATATCGGCGACATTGAAGATCGGCCAGTTCGGCAGTTCCAGGAAATCGATCACATGCCCACGGCCCGGTGCCGGGTCGCGGAAGATCCGGTCGATCAGGTTGCCGACCACCCCGGCCAGCAGCAACCCCAACCCCAGGGCCCAGCCCAAGTGCACCACCCGCGGGGCCAGGAAGAACAGCACGAACAGGGTCACCGCGGAGGCGAGGATGGTGAAGATCCAGGTGGACTCGGCCCCCAGGCTGAAGGCGGCGCCGGGGTTGAACACCAGGCGCAGTTTCAGCCATTCACCCAGGAAAGGTCGGGGCTCCCCCGGTTCCAGGCTGTTCAGGGCCCATTGTTTGGTGACCTGATCGGCGGCCACCAGGGTCGCGGCCACCAGCAACAACAGTGCGGTGGCCGTGGGACGAGTTATCGGCGTTCGGCGCGCTGCTTGCACTTCACACACATGGTCGCGCGCGGAAACACCTGCAGCCGGCCCTTACCGATGGGCTGGCCACAGCTCTCACAGACTCCGTACTGCCCGAGCCGGATCATCCGCAGCGCGAGTTGGCTCTGTTCCAGCATCAGCCGGGCGTTCTGCACCAGCGACATCTCGTGGTCGCGTTCGAAGTTGCTCGACCCCACATCGGCCGGATCCCGGCCGGCACCGTCGTCGCTGGCCCGCATCCCGGCGAGTTCTTCCTCCGAGATGCGGATCGCGGTGTGCTGGCGTTCGACATCCTCGTCCAATTCGGCGATCACCTCGGCGATCTCCTCATCGGTCCACGGGTCCTCACCCTCACCTACCGGAATGACCGAGGCGTCCACCTTTTCTCGCCAATGCGGGTCACGTCCGCCGATCGGGTCGGCTCCGTCGGCCTGGGGCATGTGGTGACTCCTTTGTACTGAGGTTCAGGGCGGCAGGCTACACGAATAAAGCCCCCTCACAAGCGAAGGGGGCCAGATTCGTGTTGCTGGTTGCGGTCAGCGATCACCCAGCAGAGCGTCCAGACGCGGGGTGCTGGAACCACCCTGGTTCTGGTCGTCGTGCTGCAGGATCTCGGGGGTCTCACCCGGCTCGAAGTGGGCGTTCTCCAGCCGGTGCAACTGGTCGCGCAGGCTGTCGATGAAGGACTTGCGGTAGTTGCCCTCGAACTCGCGCAACTGACCCACCTGGGACTTGAGCTGGTCGCGCTCGGTCTCGAGTTCGGCGAACAGCTCACGGCGACGGGCACCGACCTGGCGGTCGAGATCGTCGGCCCGGTTCTTCGCATCGGTGGTCATCCGCTCGGCATTCACCCGAGCCTCCGACTCCACCCGCGAGGCGCGGGTCTCGGCGTCGGTGGTGATCTCGTGGGCGCGGCGGTTGGCCTCGTCCACCTTCGCCTGGGCCTCGGCCTCGGCCTCGGTGACGACGCGCTCGGCCTGCTCGGTGGCCATCTGCACCAGGCGCACCACAGCGGGGCTGGCGTCGGCGGCGGTGGTCACCACGAGCCGCTCGGGGGCACCCTCACCCTGGGCCTGCTGCTGTTGCGGCTGCTGCGGCTGGGCCGGAGCGGCCACCGGACGGTACTTGTCCTCGGCCTCATCGGCATTCTGCTTGGCGGCCTGCAGGGATTCGACCTGCCGGCGCAGCATGTCATTCTCTTCGACGAGCTGCTTGAAAGACTCCTCGACGCGATCGACGAAGTTGTCGACGTCGGTGACCTCGTAGCCGGCCCGACGAGCAATGTGGAATTTGGTGTTCCGGACTTCTTCCAGCGTCAGGGTCATCTTTCACCTCTAGTTGTTAGTGCCCAGCCGTGTGACTGAGTCACATGCATTGTGGCATTACCGACATTGCCTTCAGCTTGCAGTTTCTCAGAATAGCCCTCCGCGCTCCGCGACACCAGTCACACCCGTCTCAATGGGTTCATTCGGGCACATCGGTATCACCAGAGCATCAGGTTCACCCGCATCGCAATGGTCAACAACAGGACCAGAACGAGGAAAGAAATATCGAGGGCGATGCTGCCGATCGTCACGGGTTTGAAGATTTTTCCCAGTGCCCGCAGCGGCGGATCGGTAATCGTGTAGATGAATTCGGCCAGGATCAGCACCAGGCCGCGCGGACGCCAACCCTGGTTGAGCACCGAGACCCACGACAGCACCATGCGTGCCATCAGAACCAAGGTGTATGCCATCAGGACGTAGTGGATGACCATTGCGATGACGGGCACCGTTTTACCTCAGCTTTGGTTGTAGAACCCTCCAGCGATGCGTTCCTTGTCCTCCGCAGTGACACTGACATTCTGCGGTGACAACAGGAACACCTTGCCGGTTACCCGTTCGATAGTGCCACGCAACCCAAAAATGAGTCCCGCGGCGAAGTCGACCAACCGTTTGGCGTCGGCATCGTCCATCTCGGTGAGATTCATGATGACCGGCACCGAATCGCGGAAGTGTTCGCCGATGGTGCGCGCCTCGTTGTAGGTGCGGGGGTGCACGGTGATGATCCGGGTCAGGTCGGCAACCCTCGGCGCCGGCGGGTTCACCGGGCGCCGGGTGTCGATGTCGGTCACGCTCGCCTCACCCTCGTCGTCATAGTCGGAGACGGCCTCGGTCAGTTCGTGGTCGGATTCGTCGAACTCGGCGTAGCGATCCTGGTTCACCAAACCGAGCCACTCGGCTGCACCCCGCCAAAATCCCATCGGTCCTCCTCAACGTCCGTCAATGACTGTACCCACGCAGTTGCGGCACAACCGGCAACCACGCGGCGCGTCGCGGCAGTTCCGTTCGGGGGCGGGGCTACTTTCGGCGGTCGCGAAGTTCGGGAAGGACCAACCACCAGCCCACGGCGGCCAGCCCCAGGACGATCAGGCCGGACGGGATCAGGATCACGCTCAGGCCGATCCGCCGTTCCCGCTCCATCATCCGGTTCTCCTCCCAGACATCGGTGCGAACCACCACCTCGGCCGGAACCGGGGAAACATCGGTACAGCTCACCCGATAGGTGCCCTCTCGGTAGGCGAAGAACCGCACGAGGACGGTGAACTCGTCCCAGCGCGGTGAGCGCACCACCTCATCCAGAGGTTGCGCTGCGCCATCGGGAGCGGTGACGCTGCATTCCGGTTTCGGCAGCTTGGTGCCGGCTTGATAGTCGGGATGTGAGGTGTCCGGCCGGATACCGACCTCCATCCCGCCCCGAGGCAGTTCGACGGTTCCGTCGGCGGCCACCGGGTAAGCCACGGATACCGAGTCCACCGGTCGGGGCTTGCTCAGTTCCACGGTCACCCAGCTCAGGAACGCAGCCCCCAGCGCGACCAGCACCGCCAGGGTCCAGAGCGCCACGGCCCCGATGATGCGCTTCATCGGACGCCCTGACGATCGGGGCGCAATCGGCCGGATCCGATCCGGATCGCGGCCGCCACCAGAAAGATGAAGACCACCGCCCCCACCCCACCGATGATCAGCATCCGGCCGGTCCGTCGTGCTTCCTCGGCGCGGTGGGTAACCCAGACATCGCGCTGCACCACCAGCTCGGTGGGCAGGATCAGGCCGACGTCATCGCGGCACACCACCCCGTACCTGCCCGCGGCTGCGCTGGTGAAACGGGCGTAGCGGGTGAACTCGTGCATTCGCGGCTTCCGGTCGACCGCGTCGAAGTGCACCAGTTCCCCATCGGCATCGCTGACTCGGCAGGTCGGGGCCGGAAGGGTTCGGCCGGCCTCGTATTCGGGGTGGTCGGGGTCCAGCACCACGCCGAGCTCGTAGGAGGTGTCGGCCTGCAACTGCACGTGGTCCTCGACCACCTTGTACCGGGTTGGGTCCCCGTCGGGTTGGGGAGCGCCGGTGACATTGGTCAGGAAGATCGCGAGCAGGGTGATCAGGGCCACCAGGCCGGCCAGGCCCAGCAGCACCCACGTTCCCAGGACGCGCTTCATACCTGACAGTGTCACCCCCGGCCGGGTCAGGCGTCGGTGAACCAGACCGCGCCGACCTGTCGTCCGGCCCCGGCCCCGTCCCGGCGGTGGCTGTGCAGGTCGGTGTCGGTGCGGGTGCAGCGATCGATGTCCACCGCCGCCACGTCCAGGTGACGCAGTTGCGCCAGCGCGCCGGCACCCAGGTCGATCGACGGGGTGCCCCAGGAGGTTTCGGCCCGGGTGGCGGGTTCTCGACCCCAGGCGTCCTCGGCCATCTGTTCGGGTACCTCGTAACAGGCACCGCAGACATGCGGGCCGACCCAGGCCGAGATCCGTTCCGCCCCGGCGGCGCGCATTGCGGCCACCGTGGCGGGCAGCACCCCACCGAGAAGGCCGACCCGTCCGGCATGGGCCACCCCGACCACCCCGCGTTCGGGGTCGGCGAGCACCACCGGCAGGCAATCGGCGACCCGCACCAACAGCGCGGTGCCGGACGGGCAGTGCCGGGACGAGGCAACGATCGCGTCGGCGACCGGCAACACGGGAGCGCCCGCCGCGGAGCCCAGATGACCGAGGGGATGCCAGCCTTCGATCAGCTCATCGGTGACGGTGAGCACCTCGGGGCCGTGCACTTGGTGCACGGTGATGAACCGGCGCACCGCAATGGCCTCGCCGAAGCGGCGGTAGTTCTCGATCACATGGTCGAGGTCATCGACGTCGGTGCGGCCCAGGTTCAACGAACCCATCGCCCCGGCGCTGACTCCCCCGTGGCGGTCGGTGAAGCCCAGGGAGACCGGGCCCAACGACCGCTGCCAGGCGAACACCTACTTCAGGAAGTCGGGGATGTCGAGGTCGTCATCGGCCGGCCGCGGTGGGTTCACCGGGGTGCGCGGCTGGGTCGGTTGAGTCGGCTGCGGCGCCTGGGGGCGCAGGTTCGACTCGTTCGGCGCCGGAGCCGGGGATTCGGTCTTGGGGGCCGGATCGGTGCGCGGAGTGCTGGGCGGTTGGGACACCGGAGCGCTCTGCTCCTGCTGCTGCGGACGCCCCGGGTTCTGTACCGGGCGGCGCTGCTGTTGTTGCGGCTGCTGCTTCTTCGGGGGTTGGCCGCCCTCGAAACCGGCCGCGATCACGGTGACCTTGACCTCGTCGCCGAGGGAGTCGTCGATGATCGTGCCGAAGATGATGTTGGCCTCGTCGTGGGCCGAGGCCTGGATCAGGCTGGCGGCCGCCGAGACCTCGAACAGGCCCATGTCGGAGCCACCGGCGATCGACATCAGCACCCCGTGGGCACCGTCGATGCTGGCCTCCAGCAACGGCGAGGAGACCGCCATTTCGGCCGCGGTCTGGGCACGGTCCTCGCCGCGGGCCGAGCCGATACCCATCAGGGCCGAACCGGCGTTCTGCATCACCGACTTCACATCGGCGAAGTCGAGGTTGATCAGGCCCGGGGTGGTGATCAGGTCGGTGATACCCGACACGCCTTGCAGCAGCACGGTGTCGGCCTGCTTGAAGGCATCGACCATGGTGACGTTCTGGTCGCCCATCTCGAGCAGCTTGTCATTGGGAATGACGATGAGCGTGTCGACCTCTTCGCGCAGCGCTTCGATGCCGACCTCGGCGGTGTTCGAGCGGTGCCGCCCCTCGAAGGTGAACGGACGGGTGACCACACCGATGGTCAGCGCACCCAGGGCGCGGGCGATGCGGGCGACGACGGGGGCGCCGCCGGTGCCGGTGCCACCACCCTCACCGGCGGTGACGAAGACCATGTCGGCACCCTTGAGCACCTCTTCGATTTCCTCGGCATGGTCCTCGGCCGCCTGTCGCCCCTTGTCGGGGTCGGCCCCGGCGCCGAGACCACGGGTGAGTTCGCGACCGATGTCGAGCTTCACGTCGGCGTCGCTCATCAGCAACGCCTGGGCATCGGTGTTCACCGCAATGAACTCGACCCCGCGAAGGTCGGCCTCGATCATCCGGTTGACGGCGTTGACACCGCCGCCGCCGACGCCCACCACCTTGATGATCGCCAGGTAGTTCTGAGATGCACTGGCCACGTGATCTTCCTTCTGCTCGTTCATGCGGTCGACCGGTGGTCCACTGGTGGGGAAGGTGGACCTCGGCTACTTCAAGACGTGTTCAGGCTATGAAGCACCGGTAACAGTGTCCACCATCTACGCCGCGACGCGCCGAGGAACGTGAAGCTGTACTTGAGGGTTAGTCAATCCTGCCGGTCAACGGGTGGTGGGGTGATCCGGCGCCGACACGTTGTAGACCTTCGCATTGGGTGCCGCGGTCATCAGCGAGCTGAGCACCAGGGCCTTGTCCGCCGACCTGTCGGCCCCACCCCATTCGATCCTCACCCCGCGGTCGAGGTGAATCACGATCGCATTCGGCCCGCGGGTGGTCACCGATTGGGCCCGCTCGGCCACGGTGCTGGGCAGGGCGCGCACCACCTGCGCGGTGTCGGACCATTCCCCGTCGGGTACTTCCTTGGCCACCACCAGGTCTTCGGGTGCCTCGTTGACCTCGCTGTAACCGAACCCGGTGTCGTCGACCAGCATCCAGGTGCCCTTGTTGTGGGCCACGAATCTGGGGGTTCGTTCGATGATCTCGATGTGCAGGGTGTGCGGCCATGATCGCGACACGTCGACGCTGCGCACCGGGGGCAGGTCGGCCAGTCGGGACCCGATCCGATCGGTGTCCAGCCGGGCCAGTGGCACCCCGAGCGGCACCTGGGCGGTGTCGCGCACCTGATCTTCGCTGAGCAGCTTGGCGCCGGACACCGAGATGTCGCGCACCGCGAGCACCGAGGAGAATCCCACCAGCCAGACCCCGGCCCCGGCCAGCAGCACCACCAGGACGGTCACCAGGATGGTGCGAATACCGATCCGACGGCGCCGGTTGCGACGTCGCTTGCGGGCCGCCATCAGCGTTGCTCCAACGCCGCCACGATGGCCGGCGCAACGGTGGTGATGTCCCCCGCCCCCAGGGTCAGCACCAGATCCCCGGGTTCGGCCAGCGCGGCAACCACCGCCGGCACCTCGTCACGGTCGGCACACCAGTGCACCGAGTCGGCGCGGGCCGGGTCGGCGGAGCGCACGGCCTCGACGATGAGTTGCCCGGTAACGCCGGGAATCGGGTCTTCACGGGCCGGATAAATCTCGGTCAGCACCACCTGATCGGCCAGGCGCAGGCCGCGGCCGAACTCGCCGGCGAAATCTCGGGTGCGGCTGAACAGGTGTGGTTGGAAGCAGGCGATCACCCGTCCGGTACCGGCGACCGCGTCGCAGGCCGCGGTGAGGGTGGCCGACACCTCGGTCGGGTGATGGGCGTAGTCGTCGTAGACGCTCACCCCGGCGACCTCCCCGGTGAACTCGAAGCGCCGATGGGTGCCGACGAAGTCACCCAGGGCGGCTGCGGCCGCAACGGGATCGGCGCCCAGATCGACCGCCACCGTCCAGGCGGCCACGGCGTTGTGCAGGTTGAACACCCCCGGCACCCGCAGCCGCAGGGTCACCTCGGTGTCGGCGGTGGTCACGGTGGCTCCGATCAGCCAGCCGTCGGCGCGTGCGGGGTTGTGCCGAATGTCGCTCAGCCGCACATCGGCTCCGGCATCGGTGCCGCAGGTGATCACCCGCTGTTGCACCGGGGCACGGTGTGCCGAGCCGGACGAGGCCGCGGTGCGGAGTTCGTCGGCGAGCTCCCGAGCGCCGGGGTCGTCGATGTTGACCACCAGGGTGCGCACCTGCTCGGCGAAGCGCCGGTAGCCGGCGGCATAGGCCTGCGGGGTGTGCCAGTTGTCGAGGTGGTCGGCCTCGATGTTGGTGACCACCCCGTGGGTGGCCGGGTATTGCAGGAAGGAGCCGTCCGATTCGTCGGCCTCGACCACGAAGGCCTCCCCCGAGCCGAGGGCGGCGCTGGTGCCGGTGTTGCCCAGGGGCGCCCCGACCACGTACGAGGGGTTCAGGCCGGCGCCGAGCAGGGCCACCGCGGTCATCGCGCTGGTGGTGGTTTTGCCGTGTGTGCCGGCCACTGCGACCCCGCGTTTGCCGAGCATCAGCGCGGCCAGGGCCGCACTGCGGTGCCACACCCGCAGGCCGCGGCGGCGGGCCTCGGCCAGTTCGGGGTTGGTTTCGCGGATCGCCGAGGAGATCACCACCGTGCCCACCCCGGGCCCGACCTGGGCGGCATCGTGACCGACCCAGACCTCGGCTCCCCGGGCGCGCAGATCGGCCAGGACGGGCGAATCCTGCTGATCCGAACCGCTGACCGACAGGCCGAGTTCGCACATCAGCCGGGCGATGCCGCTCATGCCGGCACCGCCGATCGCGATGAAGTGCACCCCACCCAGTTCGTCGGCGGGGACGAGTTCAACCGGTTCGACCAGCATCACCGCACCGCCGCCAGCACCATTTCGGCCAGGCGCAGGTCGGCATCGGCCGGCATCAGGCCCTGTCCGGCGGCCCGCATCCGGGCCAGGGTCTGTGGGTCGTTGATCAGCTCGGGCACCAGCCGACCGAGCAGTTCGGGGGTGCAGTCGGCGTCGTCGACCAGTCGGGCTCCCCCGGCGTCGACCAGGGGGGCGGCGTTGCGGCCCTGTTCGCCGTTGCCGTGCGGTAGCGGTACCAGGATCGTCGGCAACCCGATCACGGCGGTTTCCACCACCGTGCCGGCACCGCTGCGTCCCACCATCAGGTCGGCGGCCAGGTAGGCGCGTTCCATCGCGTCGACATAGGGCACCGGCTGGTACACCGCCCCGGACGGGTCTTCGATCCGGACGTGTTGCTCGGTGAAGTTCTTGGCCCCGAGCACGTGCAGCACCTGGATACCGCCGGCGAGCAGGCCTTCGGTGGCGGCCGCCGAAACGGCCGTGTTGATGCTGCGCGCTCCCTGGGAGCCGCCGCTGACCAGCAGCAGGGGCAGATCGGGGTGCAGGCCGTACTCCGCCCGTGCCTCGGCGCGCACCGCGGCCCGGGCCCCGGCATCGAGACCGGCGGCATCGGTGATCGTCCGGCGCAGGGGCAGGCCGAGGTGTTGGGCATGGCGCAACGGGGTGCCCGGGAAGGTGATCACCACGTCGGTGGTGAACCGGGCCCCGAGTTTGTTGGCGATACCGGGCACCGAGTTGCCTTCGTGCACCACGATCGGCACCTTCAGCGACCTGGCGGCCAGATAGGCCGGAACCGAGACGTACCCGCCGAAGCCGACCAGGACGTCCGCCCGGTGGTCGGTGAGGATCTTCTTGGCCGCCCGCACCGAACGTCCCAGCCGCACCGGCAGGGTGAACAGATCTTTGTTGGGACGCCTGGGCAGCGGCACCGGCTCGACCAGCTCCAGGCGTAGCCCGGCAGCCGGAATGACGGTGTTCTCCAGTCCCTTGGGTGTTCCGATCACCAGCAGGTCGGCACCTGGATCGAGTTCGGTGAGCCGTTGCGCGGTGGCGATCAACGGTGAGGTATGGCCGGCGGTTCCCCCACCGGCCAGCACGATTCGTGCCATCGATACAACTCCTAGCGGCCGATCACTGCGGTCATCCGGGGCCCGGATCGGGCCCGACGACGTTTGATCGCGATGCGGGCTTCCGGCTCATCGCGGGCACAGGCCAATAACAGGCCGACCGCGAGCAGGTTCGCCAACAGCGCCGACCCACCGTACGACACCAGCGGTAACGGCACACCAACAACCGGTATCAAGCGCAGCACCACGGCCACGTTCATGGTCATCTGGAACATCAGCCACACGGTGACACCACCGGCCACCACCCGGTTGAACAGGGAGTCGGAGCGCAGCGCGATGCGCAGCCCGGCCCAGCCGAGGGTGAGGAACAGCACCAGGGTGATCACGGCTCCGACCAGGCCGAGTTCCTCGCCGACCACCGCGAAGATGTAGTCGGTGTGCGCCTCGCGCAGGCTGCCCCATTTCTGTCGGCTGGCACCCAGGCCCACCCCGAACCAGCCGCCGGAGGCCAGGGCGTACAGACCCATCGTGGGCTGCATGTTGGTACCCAGCAGGTCGTCCCCGGGGTTCAGGAAGGCGATGAATCGACCCATCCGGTTCGGGCTGGCGGCGACCATGGCGGCCACGGCGGCCACCGATCCGAGGGCGAGGACGCCCAGCACCCGCCAGTTGGCGCCGACCAACCACAGGATGCCGACGAAGATCGCGCCCATCACCACCGCGGTACCGAGGTCGCGCTGCAGCACCACCAGGCCGGTGAGGATCGCCCCACCGGGCAGGAAGGGCACCAGCAGTTGGGCGGGCTGGTCGAGCACTCGCTCCTTGCGGGACAGCACCTCGGCACCCCACAGCACCATCGCCAGCTTGGCGAACTCCGAGGGTTGCAGGCGCAGCAGCGGATGACCCAGTTGCACCCAGTTGCGGTTGCCCTGGATCTCCACGCCCAGTGGGGAGTGGGTCAGTGCCAGCAGCGCCACCGCGACGAAGAAGGCGATCCAGCCGAGCATTCGCAGTTGTGTTGGTTCGCGGCGCGAGATCAGCCAGGCGCCGATCACTCCGAACACCAGGAAGATCACCTGACGTTTGAAGAAGTAGAAGGAGTCGCCGGTGTTGACCAAGGCGTAGACGCTGGACGAGGACAGCACCATCAGCGAGCCCAGGATGACCAGCAGCCCCACCGATCCGAGCACCAGGTAGTAGCTGGCCATCGGGGCGGTCAACGCGGCCCGGAGCAGAGTCGACGGACGCCGGGAGTTCGCTGTGGGCAACGTCCGCACCGTCACGTCCCTACTCCTGTCCCGGGGCCTCCCGGCTCGTGTCCGGTACCCGGCTGCGGACGGCTTCGGCGAAGGCATCGCCGCGGGCTCCGTAGTCGCGGTACATGTCCTGGCTTGCGCACCCGGGCGCCAGCAGCACCACATCACCGGGGCGGGCCAAGGATGCTGCGGCGTCGACCACGCGCGCCATGGTTCCAGTGTCGGTGCTGTCGACCGTGATCACGGGCACCTCGGGCGCGTGTCGGGCGAGTGCCTCGGCAACCCGGTCGCGATCGACCCCGAGCAGCACCGCCCCCCGCAGCCGGTCGGCGACGGTCTCGACCAGGTCGAAGAACTCGGTGCCCTTGGCCTGTCCCCCGGCGATCCACACCACCGACTCGTAGGCCTGCAGGGAGGCTTGGGCGGCGTGCGGGTTGGTCGCCTTCGAGTCGTCGACCCACCTGACCTGGTCGATCTCGGCCACCTCGGCGATCCGGTGAGCACCGGGTTCGAAGGCCCGCAGCCCGTCGCGCACCGCGGTGGCCGGCACCCCGAAGGAGCGGGCGAGCGCGGCCGCGGCCAGGGCGTTGGCGACATTGTGCGGTGCGGGGGGACGGACATCGTCGATGGTTGCCATTTCCATCGCCGAGGTGGCGCGCTGGGCCACGAAGGCCCGGTCGACCAGCAGGTCGTCGACCACCCCGAGCATGGACGGGCCGGGGGTGCCCAGGGTGAAGCCGATCGCCCTGGCGCCCTCGGTGACGTCGGCCTCCTCGACCATCCGTTCGGTGGCGGGATCCTGGACGTTGTAGACGCAACTGTGGGTGATGCCGTGGTAGATCTTCGCCTTCGCCGCGGCGTACTCGTCCATCGACCCGTGCCAGGCGAGGTGGTCGGCCTCGAGGTTGAGTACCGCTGCCGAGTGCAGCCGCAGGCTGTGCGACCAGTGCAGTTGGAAGCTGGACAGTTCGACCGCGAGTACGTCGTACGGTTCGGGGTCGAGCACCGCCTCCATCACCGGGGTGCCGACATTGCCGACCTCGGCCACCCGCAATCCCGCGGCGGTGAGGATCGCGGCGAGCATGGCCACGGTGGTGGTTTTGCCGTTGGTGCCGGTGACCGCGAGCCAGGGCACCTCCGGGTTGCGCAGCCGCCAGGCGAGTTCGACCTCACCCCAGATCGGGATGCCGCGTTCGGCGGCCTGTGCGAGCAGCGGACGGGTCGGTGGCCAGCCCGGTGAGGTGATCACCAGGTCGACCTCTGCCGGCAGTTCGGCCGAGGACCCCGGGCCGAGGCGCAGTTCGGCGCCCAGTACGTCCAGGATTGTGGCCTGATCGGTGAGCGTGTCGGGGTCGGCGTCGTCGATCACGGTCACCCGGGCGCCCAGTTCCAGCAGCCCGTCGGCGGCGGCGAAACCCGACCGGCCCAACCCGGCCACCACGACCCGGGCTTGGCCCCAGGGGGCGGAGCGGTCGGCTGCGGCCAGCCACTGCGGGCTCACAGGCCCACCACCCATTCGGTGTAGAAGATGCCCATTCCGACCGCGGCACACAGTCCGGCGATGATCCAGAAGCGCACCACGATGGTGCTCTCCGACCAGCCCATCAGTTCGAAGTGGTGTTGCAGGGGTGCCATTTTGAACAGCCGTTTGCCGCCGGTCATCTTGAACCAGCCGACCTGCAGGATCACCGACAGGGTGATGATCACGAACAGGCCGCCGAGGATCACCAGCAGCAGTTCGGTGCGGGTGAAGATGGCCAGCCCGGCCAGTGCCCCACCCAGCGACAGGGAGCCGGAGTCGCCCATGAAGATCTTGGCGGGCTTGGTGTTCCACCACAGGAACCCGAAGCTCGCGCCGGTGAGTGCGATCGAGACCACGGCCAGGTCGTAGGGGTCGCGCACCCAGTAACACTTCGCACTGGCGGTACCCCAGGCGCAGGACTGGTTGTACTGCCAGATGTTCACCAGGGTGTAGGCGGCGAAGACCATGGTTGCGGCGCCGGTGGCCAGGCCGTCCAGCCCGTCGGTGAGGTTCACCGCATTGCTGGTGGCGGTGATCAGCAGCACGAACCAGATCACCGCCAGCGGCGCGATCAGGGTGAGGGCGGGAATGTCACGCAGGAAGGAGATCGCCGGGGAGGCCGGGGTGATGTTGCGGGCGTCGGGGAAATTCAGCGCCAGAATGCCGAAGATCACCGCGACGCTGATCTGTCCGATCAGTTTGGCCCGGCTGTTGAGCCCCAGGGAGCGTTGTCGGGAGATCTTGATCCAGTCGTCCAGGAAGCCGACCACACCCAGCCCCAGATAGAGGCCGAGCACCAGCATCCCGGAGGCGGTCGGCGGGCTCCAGGTGAGCAGGTGGGCGACGAAATAGGCGACCACCACCGAGGCCATCACCACCAGACCACCCATGGTCGGGGTACCGCGCTTGGTGTGGTGGGAGGTCGGGCCGTCATCGCGGATGAACTGGCCGTATCCGCGCCGTACCAGCAGCGAGATGGCCAGCCGGGTACCCAGCAGGGTCCCGAGCATGGCCAGCACACCGGCCAGCAGGATGGTCTTCACCAGGCTCCCCCATTCGGTTCGGACGTGTCGGATTCGCTTGCCAGCGCCTCGGCGACCCGTTCCAGCGCCAGGCCGCGGGAGGCCTTCACCACGACAGTGTCACCGGGGCGGATCCTGGGCGCCAGCCAGCCGGCCACGTCGGCGGGGTCGGCGATCGCTTCCAGCCCTTCGGCCTTGCCGGCCTGTCGGGCTCCACGACACATTGCTTCGGCATTCTGCCCCACCGCGACCAGTTGGTGGAAACCGAGCCCGGCCACCTGCCGGCCGATTTCCTCGTGGGCGTGGTCGGTGTCGGCGCCGAGTTCTAGCATGTCGCCGAGTACGGCCCACACCCGGGTGCCGGGTCGATGTCGGGCGAGTTCGTGGGTGCTGTCGAGGGCGGCCGCCATCGAATCGGGGTTGGCGTTGTAGGCGTCGTTGAGGATCAGTACGTCATCGGCCCGGGTGTGCACTTCCATCCGCCACGGGGAGCGCGGACGGGCGCTGCTCAGGGCGGAGGCGACCATGGACGGTGGCAGTCCGGCCAGGATGCCGACCGCGGCGGCGCTGACGGCGTTGTCGACCTGGTGGCGGCCCACCAGGCGCAGGTGTACCGGATGGGTTTCGTGGTTGTTGCCGTCGTCGCTGTGCAGGGTGAAGCGGCTGCTGCCGTCGGGGTCGATGCCGAGTTCTTCGGCCCACACCCGCAGCCCGGCCGGATCGTCGGCGCCTGCGTCGACCGTCCCGGGTCGTTCGCCCACCGCGGTCCAGGCCAACCGGACGCCCTCGGCGCGGCGATCGGCCATCGCGGCCACCCGGGGGTCGTCGTGGTTGAGCACCGCCCACCCGTCGGCGGGCAGGGCGGCGATCAGTTCTCCCTTGGCCTCGGCGATGCCCTCCACCGAGCCGAACTCGCCCAGATGGGCACTGCCGACATTGAGCACCACACCGATCCGGGGCGGGGTGAGTTCGCACAGGTAGTGAATGTGGCCGGCCCCGCGGGCGCCCATTTCGCTGATCAGAAAGCGGGTGTCGTCGTCGACGCGGGTGGCGGTGAGCGGCACACCGAGTTCGTTGTTCTGCGAGCCGACCGGGGAAACGGTCGACCCGACCGACTCCAGGACGTGGGCCATCAGGTCCTTGGTCGAGGTCTTGCCCGAGGAGCCGGTGATGCCGATCACGGTCAGCGCGGGCGCATTGTCGACCACCAGGCGGGCCAACCGACCCAGGGCGGCGGTGGGGTCGGTCACCACCAGG
This sequence comes from Pseudenemella bisphenolivorans, assembly GCF_051133435.1. Lineage (NCBI taxonomy): Bacteria > Bacillati > Actinomycetota > Actinomycetes > Propionibacteriales > Propionibacteriaceae > Pseudenemella > Pseudenemella bisphenolivorans. The sequence continues at coordinate 269,724 of NZ_JBPGNY010000001.1, forward strand.
GTGGTCATCTCGGGGTCGACGACCCGCATCGCGATCGCAGCCGATGCTCCGGCGCGACGGGCGACCGGAATGTAGTCGTGGCCGTCCACCTTTTCGCCGGGGAAGGCGACGAACAGGGCTCCGGGGGTCACCTCACGGGAGTCGCGGCAGACATCGGGGCCCACGGGGTCGCTGCGGTGCGCCCCGGCTGCCAGGTGCAGTTGGGCACCGATCGCGGCGGCCACCTTCTCGACACTGATCGACCTCATCCCAACTCCTGCCAGGCCGTAGTCACCTCGGTGACGTCATCAAAAGGCACTATCTCACCTTTGATGTCTTGGCCCTGTTCGTGTCCTTTGCCGAGAACGGCCACGATGTCGCCGGGTTCGGCCAGCCGCAGGGCTTCGCGGATCGCTCCGGCCCGGTCTCCCCCGTCGAGCACCCGGGCGCTGCCCTGCCGGGCCCCGGCCAACACCTGGGCCCGGATCGACTCGGGTGGTTCGCTGCGCGGATTGTCGTCGGTGACCACCACGATCTCGGATCGTTCGGCTGCGATCCGACCCATCGGTTCGCGCTTCTCCCGGTCGCGGTCGCCACCACAGCCCAGCACCGTGATCAACCGCCCCGACCGTTCCCCGAAGGCATCCAGGGTGGCGCCGACGGCCTGGGGGGTGTGCGCGAAGTCGACGTAGACCGCCGGAGCCGGGTCGGTGAGGGCGACCCGCTGCATCCGGCCGGGCACCTGTACCCGGGCCAGGCCGGGTAGGCAGGCCTCGAGGTCGCGTCCGGCCAGGTCGAGCATCGCCACGGCCAGCAGGGCGTTGGCGACATTGTGCCGTCCGGGCAGCGCCAGTTCGCAGTCGTGGCTGCCGGCGGGGGTGTGTACCCGCAGTTGCCAGCGGCCGTCGTCGAGTACCCGGGCGTCGGCCCGGTAATCGGCCCCCGGGTCGGTGAGGGACGCGGTGCGCACGTCCAGCCCGGCCGTCCGGGCCCGGTGGGCCATGTCCGCGCCACCGTCGTCGTCGATGGTGATCACCGCCTGCCGGGTGAACTCGGGGGTGAACAAGCGGGCCTTGGCGGCGGCGTATTCGGCCATCGTGTGGTGGAAGTCGAGGTGGTCGCGGCCCAGGTTGGTGAAGCCGGCGACCTCGAACCGCACCTCATCGACCCGGTGCAGGGCCAGCGCATGCGATGAGACCTCCATCGCCACGTCCTGGGCCCCCGCCTCCTGCATCACCGCGAAGAGGGCTTGCAGGTCGATCGATTCCGGCGTGGTGACCGTGGTGCGCGAGCCGCCCAGTTGTCGCCCGTCGACGGTGAAACCCATCGTGCCGATCGTGGCGCTGTGCCGTCCGGCAGCCTGCAGGGCCGCGTCCAGGATCGCCACGGTGGTGGTCTTGCCGTTGGTGCCGGTGACCCCGAAGAGATCGAGCTTCTCGGTGGGTCGGTCGAACAGGACGGCCGCCACCTTGGCCATCGCCGCGCGCGGGTCGTCGGTGGTCAGCACCGGCACGTCCACCTCGGTGAGCATCCCGGCCCCGGCGGTGTCGGTGAGCACCGCCACCGCCCCGGCTTCGACCGCCTGGGCACCGAACCGGGCGCCGTGGGTGCGGGTGCCGGGCAGGGCGACGTAGAGGTCGCCGGGGGTGACGAAGCGGGAATCGAGGTTGATGCCCTGCACCATGACGGGTTCGGTCACCTCGAATCCGAGGTCGGTCAGCCCCACCCGGGGGCTGCGCCTCGGACGGAGCGGGCCGGCGGGTTTTGCGGTGGACTCGGGACTCTGCGGCGACATGGACTCTTCAGCTGACACGGGTTTTTCGGGTGGCACGGGCTCTTCGGGTGACACAGTGCGACGGTACTGCACGTCACCATTCGAGGGGTGCGTCCGGCGGTGTCGGGTCCTTCTGCGGCGGAATCGAGTATCGCGGCAGCGCGTAGTTGAGCAGGTCCTTGGCGACCGGACCTGCCAGGGTGCCGCCGTAGCGACCCGCCACCGGACGGTCGATGGTGACCAGAATCAGCACCTTGGGATTGTCGGCCGGTGCGTACTGCATCCAGGAGGCCGTGAAGCCCCGGTAGCAGCCACAGCTCGGATCGACCCGCTGGGCGGTGGCGGTCTTGCCGCCGGAGGTGTAGCTCTCCAGGGTCAGGTGCTTACCGGTGCCGCCCTCGGCCAGAACCGCTTGGGTGGCTTCGCGCACCATCGCCGAGGCCTCCTCCGAGATCACCCGGCGCGGTTCGGCCCGGGGAATCTCGACCGGTTTGCCCTGGGCGTCGGTGCCCGACGCGACGATCGTGGGCTTGTGGTAGACCCCACCGTTGATCACTGCGGACAACGCGGCCGCATTCTGCACCGGTGTCACCGACAGGCCCTGACCGAAGGCGATCTGGTCGTGGGTGTACGAGGCCATGTCACCCTTGGGCACCCAACCGGTGGCCTCACCGGGCAGTTCGATGCCGGTCGGAGTGCCGAGACCGAAGCTGTACAGGTACTCGCTGAGCTGCGCGCTGGGCATCTGCCGGGCGAGCAGCACGGTGCCGATATTGGACGACTTGGCGATCACCCCGCGGGCGGTGAGCCGGATGTTGCCGTGGTCGAAGGAGTCGGTGATCCGGTGGTCGGCCGAGGCCAGCGAGGCGGGCACCTGCACCCGGGTGTCGGGGGTGACCATGCCCGCATCGGTCAGGGCGGCGAAGGTCAGCACCTTGTGCACCGAGCCGGGTTCCAGGGGGTCGGTCAGGGCCTTGTTGCCCAGGTTCTCGGCATCGGCCTTGCCGGGTTCGGTGGGGTTGAAGCTCGGGTAGTTGGCCAGCGCGAGCACCTCGCCGGTGGTCACGTCCATCATCACCACCGAGCCGGATTTCGCCTTGGCCTGGCGCACCGCTTGGGCGAGCCGTTGTTCGGCGGTGTACTGCAGTTCGGCGTCGATGGTGAGTTTGTAGCTGATGCCGTCCTCGGCCGGGGTGATCACGTTGGCACCGAGCGGAATCCGGGACCCGTTGGGGGCCGATTCGTAGACCTCCGAACCGGCGTGGCCGGCGAGTTGCTCGTTGTGGGCGAACTCGAAACCGGCCAGACCGGCGCGGTCGTCACCGCCGGTGAAGCCGATCACGTTGGCGGCGGTGGTGCCGGCCGGGTAGGTGCGAATCGGGTCGGATTCGCGGAAGATGCCGTAAATGTCGGCCTCGACCAGGTCGGCCGAGATCCGGTCGTAGATCGTGGCCGGAACCCGTTTGGCGACGTAGACGAAGCGGGTGTCGGGTTTGGTCAGCGCCGGCAGGTAGTCGGATTCCTTGCCGCCGATGTGCTTGGTCAAGATGGCGGCGATCTCCCGGGAGCGCTCGGTGGTCAGCGTCGGGTCGGCGGTGATCGCCACCGCGGGTTCGCTGGCTGCCAGCAGGGTGCCGTTGCGGTCGGTGATCGTGCCGCGTACCGGCAGCAGGGGCACCGAGGTGGTGGTCTGGCGGGAGGCCGAGGCGGCGTAGGCCTCGGTGTCGAAGACCTGTACCTGCACCAGGCGTCCGGCGAAGAGGGACACCAGGATGGCCATGGTGAACATCAGGGCCTTCATCCGCAGCGGCGAGGAGCCCAGCGGCACCCGGGTGGGCGCCCGATAGGTGCGCGGACGGGCCACCGGACGGGCGTCCTTCCGGGGGGTGGTCGGACGCCGGCTGGCGCTCGCGGGCTTGCTGCCCCGGACCGAGCCCCCGGCCCTGGTCGAGCCGGACGCCTTGTTCGCCGCGGAACCCCGGTGCGAACGAGCGCTCTGCTCGGAGCGACCCGGTTTGGACGGCTTGGCGCTCCTGCTCGGCTTCGCGGGCTTGGTCGGCCTGCCCTGCGCGGCCGGTTTGCGCTGCGTTGTCGACTTGCTCTGTGTCGTCGACCTGCTCTGTGTCGTCGACTTGTTCTGGGCGCTCGACCTGCTCTGTGTCGTCGACTTGCCCTGGGCGCTCGACCTACTCTGGGCGCTCGGCTTTCGCGGTGCGGTCGGCTTCGCCGGGCGAGTCGGCTTGGAGCTCTGCTTGGCGGGCTTGCCCTGCTTGGCCGCCGGCTTGGGGGTGCCGCGCGAGCTCTGCGCAGCACCACGCGGTTTACCGGCCGACGGCCGGCCCGACCTGCGTCGATCGTCCCGCTCGCTCATTGCCCCTCCCCCGATGCTGCCTTGCGGGCCCGTTCGGCCTCGGCCTTGTTGCGCGCCTCTTGTTGGGTGGCCTTCTGTTCGGCCGTGGGTTCGACCTTGGCCGCGTCGTCCGCCGCCTGTTGCTGTGCTTCCTGCTGCTCCTTCGCGGCCTTCTCGGCGGCCGCCTTCTGCTGCGCGGCCTTCTCCTGGGCGGCCTTCTCCGCAGCCGCCTTCTGCTGTGCGACCTTCTCGGCGGCGACCTGCTCCGGAGTCTTCTCCTGTGCCGCAGGGGGCTCGGCCCGGTTCTGCGACTGTTCGCCCGGCTTCTGCTCGGCCGGCTTCTTGTCGTCGGGTTGCTGGGTGCCGGCCGGCGGCGTCGGTTTCGGCGGTTTCACCACCGACGAGGGCAGTTCGCCACCGGTCACCGGCTTGGGTTCACCGATCACCTTCCCGTCCGGCACCACCAGCAGGGCCGAATGCGTATTGGGTCGCATCCCCAGGGCCGAGGCCTTGGTGGCCAATCCGCTCGGCGACCCGGCCTCGTCGATCCGGGCACTCAGGTAGGCCTCGTAATTGGCCAGCCGCGCCTGTTCTCGGTGCAACTGACGCATCTCGAAGGCCTGGTTCTGCAACTGGGTGTTCAACAGGGCCAGGCCGAGCAGCCCCAGGCCGAGCACCGAGGCCATCACCAACAAGAAGGGCAGCCGGGACACCCGAGCAGTGCGTTCGGCAACCGCCCGCAGGTGCCGCCGTGGGGTGGCGAAACGTGTGGACGGGGAATGAACCGGCAGCGCGCTCACTGGTCTGCCACCTTCTCCGCGGCCCGCAGGCGCGCCGAAGCCGCCCGGGGGTTGTCCGCGATCTCATCGGGTTCGGGTTGTTCGGCGCCGCGGGTCAACAGCCGCACCTGCGGGCCCATCCCGGCCGGCACCACCGGCAGATCCCGGGGTGCCCGGGATTCGGCAGCGGCCCGCAGCACCTGCTTGACCCGGCGGTCCTCACCGGAGTGGTAGGCCAGCACCGCCAGCCGGCCGCCGGGGGCCAGGGCGTCGATCGCCTGGGGCAGTACCTCGTCGAGGGCGTCGAATTCGGCGTTGACCTCGATCCGCAGGGCTTGGAAGATCCGCTTGCCCGGGTGCCCGCCGGAGCCGGCGAACCGTGCGGCCGCGGGCAGGGCCTCACGGATCACCTCCACCAACCGGGCGGAGTGGGTGAAGGGTTCGGTATCGCGCTGCCGGACGATCGCGCGGGCGATTCGATCGGCGAACTTCTCGTCGCCGTAGTGCTTGAACAACCGGGCCAGGTCACGCTCGGAGTAGGTATTGACCACCTCGGCAGCCGTCAGCCCCTGCTCCCCGTCCATCCGCATGTCCAGCGGGGCGTCGGCGGCGTAGGCGAAGCCGCGCTCGGGACGGTCGATCTGCAGCGAGGACAGACCCAGGTCCAGCAACACCGCCTGCACCTGCGTGATACCCAGGTCGGCGAGCACTTCGGCCAGTTGGTCGTAGACGACCTCGGCGATGGTGACCCGGTCACCGAAGGGGGCCAACCGGGCCTCGGCGTGGGCGATGGCCTGCGGGTCGCGGTCGAGCCCGATCACCCGGGCGTTCGGGCAGGCGCGCAACAGGGCTTCGGTGTGACCACCCAGGCCCAGGGTGCCGTCGACGAAGATCGAACCGGGTTCGACCAGTGCCGGGGAGAGCAGCTCGACGATGCGCCCCAACATGACCGGCACATGCCGGTCAGTGGTGTTCGCATCGGTCATCTCGACCCAGCCTTTCGCGATGCTCGGGGGTGGGACTCGGTTCGTGTGGCCCGGTTTCGGCCCGGACGTTCGGGAAGGGCGACCTGGCACCGGGGAAGGTGCGCCAGGGAGCCAACGCCCGGGCCGAAACCGCGCCACACGTTTCGTGCTGGTGACCTGTCGTCGGGTTCTTCGCCGGAGGGTCACATCCCCGGGAAGATCTCTTCGTTCATCTCGGCGAACACTGGTTCCTGCTCAGCGGAGTAGGTCTCCCACGCGGCGACGTCCCAGACCTCGACGCGATCGATCGCACCGACCACGACGATGTCCTTGTCCAGTCCCGCATAGCTGCGCAACTGGGGCGGAATCGTCAACCGGCCCTGCTTGTCCGGGGTGTCGTCCGATGCCGAGGCCGCCAACATGCGCTGGAAGTCCCGCACCTGCTTCACCGTGGACGGTGCATTGCGAATCGACTGCGTCATCGTCACGAAGGTCGACATCGGGTAGATCGCCAGGCAGCGCTCCTGCGCCCGGGTCACCACCAACCCCTCGGCCAGTTCGTCACGAAACTTCGCCGGCAGAAAGAACCGGCCCTTCTCGTCGAGCTTCGGGGTGTACGTGCCCAAGAACACTTGGACCACCTCCCCGACGCCCCACTTGACGGACCCATTCGCTCCACTGCGCACCACCTTACTCCACTTTGCTCCACTTGACCTAACATTTCGCTCCCTTTTTCTCCCGGACCCGGCTTTTCGGGCGCCGCTACTCTCCTTTCGGGCGCGCGTCGCGGGCGGGTGCGACCTGCGATGCAGGCGCTCGATGCGTAGGCTGGGGCGGTACCGGCGTGGGACTGCAGGAGGAGAAACTCGAAATGAACAGCGGAACCAGCACGTACTCGTTGAACGATGTGGTGCGGATCATGGGTGATGTGCGGGCCGCGATCGAGAGCGTGATCGAAGGCAAGCGCAACTCCGTCGACCTGGCTCTGGTGGTGCTGCTGGCAGAGGGGCACCTGTTGCTGGAGGACGTGCCCGGGGTCGGCAAGACGATGCTGGCCAAGGCCTTGGGGCGTTCGATCGCCTGCACCGTGCGACGAGTGCAGTTCACCCCCGACCTGTTGCCCTCCGACATCACCGGGGTGTCGATCTACAACCAGCAGTCCCGGGAGTTCGAGTTCAAGCCCGGCGGCATCTTCGCCAACATCGTGGTCGGTGACGAGATCAACCGCGCCTCCCCCAAGACCCAGGCCGCACTGCTGGAGTCGATGGAAGAACGTCAGGTCTCGGTGGACGGCGCGACCTACCTGCTGGAAGCCCCCTTCATGGTGATCGCCACCCAGAACCCGATCGAGATGGAGGGCACCTACCCGCTGCCCGAGGCCCAGCGCGACCGCTTCATGGCCCGGATCGAAATGGGCTACCCCACCCCGAAGGCCGAGCTGGAGATGCTCGACTCACACGGTTCGAAGGATCCGCTGGGCACCCTGCGTCCGGTCACCGACGCACCGACCATGCGCGGCCTGATCCAGGCGGTCAAGCAGGTGTACGTCGCACCGGCGGTGAAGGAGTACGTGGTCGGGGTGATCAATGCCACCCGCGACTCGCGCGACCTGCGACTCGGTGCCTCACCACGCGCCTCCCTGGCGCTGTTGCGGGCCAGCCGTGCGTTGGCCGCCCTGTCGGGCCGCGATTACGTGAACCCCGACGATGTGGCGGCCCTGGCGGTGCCGGTGTTGGCCCACCGGGTGCTGCCCTCGACCGATGCCCAGCTCGCTCGGCGCAGCGTGGCCGACATCATCGCCGAGGCCGTCCGTTCGGTGTCGGTTCCCGATCGGAGGTAACGTGCTCAACCCGTGGTCGTTGCTGACCGGACGGGGGCGCGTCCTGCTGGTGATCGGGGCGGCCGTGTCCGCGCTGGCCGCCTTGCTCGGGCACCGGGACATTCTGTTCCTGGGCCTGGCCCTGCTGCTGCTGCCCCTGGTCGCCTCACTGTTGGTCACCCGTACCCGTTTGCGGTTGTCCTGCGAGCGCGATGTGCAGCCGACCCAGGTGGCGATCGGCGAACCCGTCGAGGCCCGGTTGACCCTCGACCGTGAGGGCCGGCTGCCGGCCGGGGTGTTGCGCTTCGAGGATCACGTGCCCCCCGAACTCGGACGTCGGCCACGGTTCACGGTGCAGAACGTCTCGGCGGCCTGGCACCGTGAGGTGCGTTACGAGATGACCGGACGCGCCCGCGGCCGGCATGTGACCGGCCCGTTGATGGTGCGCACCTCCGACCCCTTCGGGATCGCCCAGCTCGACCGTTCCTTCCAGGCCACCTCGGAGGTGTTGGTCACCCCGCGGGTCTGGCCGCTGCCCTCGATGAGCAATGTCGGCGGTGGTGGCCCCTCGGGCGAGTCGCGGCCCCGCCGGGTCGGCGTCTCGGGCCAGGAGGACATTCTGGTGCGCGAGTATCGCGACGGTGACGATGTGCGCCGGGTGCACTGGCGCTCCACCGCCCGCCGCGGTGAACTGATGGTGCGTCGCGAGGAGCAGGCCTGGGACCCGAGTGTCTCGGTGGTGCTGGACACCCGCAGCAAGGCCCATGCCGGACACGGCGAGAACTCGTCCTTCGAATGGGCGGTCTCGGCGGCCGCCTCGATCGGACTGCACTTCCTCAAAGAGGGTTTCGCGGTGGACGTGTTCGGTTCGGCCGGCCCGCTGAGCGGTTCGAACGCCGACTCCGAGAGCCGGGTATCGGCCGGCACCAACCTGCTCTACGCACTGACCGACGTCACCAGCGACGACACCGAGGACTTCCGCACCGTGATCTCGTCGGCCGGGCAGAACACCGACGGCCAAGTCCTGGTGGTGGTCTCCGGACGGCTGAGCAGCCTGGACGCCGAACAACTGCTGCAGTGTCAGCGCAACCGGTCCCAGGCCCTGGCCCTGGTGTTGGACGCCGACACCTGGGTGACCCGCGGGGAGCGGGCCTCGGCCGAGGAACGCGACGATCACGCAACGGCGGTGCGGATTCTGCGTGACAAACTGTGGCGGGTGGTCGAGGTGTCCAGCGGCACCACGGTCTCCCAGGCCTGGGAAGAGCTGGCCCACATGGGAGGTTTCACCTCGTGATGCGAGTATCCGACCGCAATGCCCTCGCGACCGTCGTCGCGGTGTTCCTGGCCGGGTTGTGTCTCAAACCGCTGACCACCGATATGTCCTACCTGCCGCTGGCCGCGGTGCTGATCGCCCTGGTGGTCGGCATCGGCGCCCTGCTGCGCCGGTTGCGGGTCAACAACGGGATGGTCTTCGGCGCCCAAGTGCTGATCGTGGCGGTCTACCTCTTCGGCATCGGCATGTCGCTGGGCGAGGACGGTGGCTGGTGGAGCCGGCTCGGGCAGCTCTACGCCGGGGCGGTGGGCCACATCCAATCCGAGGCCGCTCCCCTGCCACCCCATCCGGGGGTGAAGCTGCTGCTGGTCACCGCGATCGGCCTGGTGGCGATTTTGACCGATGTGTTGGTCTCCGGCGTCGATCGTCCGGCGTGGAGCTTCATCCCGATGCTGTCGCTGTACCTGATTCCGGCGCTCGGGCTGCCCGAGGACATCTCCGCCTGGTACCTGGTGCTGCTGGCGCTGGGTTATCTGGGGATTCTGTTCGTCGATTCGTTGACCTCGGCCGAGAGTTGGCCCCGCAATCTGATCGGGCGGCGCCGACGGCGTGGTGGCCTGGCGGTGTCGGCGGGCCGGATGGCCCTGGTGGTCGCGATTCCGACCCTGGTGCTGACCTTGTTGGTCGGCACCGTGATGCCCCTGCCGAGCCAAATGGGTTGGGGTTTCACCCGGCCGTCGGGGTCGGACGGGCCCCTGCAGTTGACCGACCCAACCCTCGACCTGCGCCGCAACCTGAGCCGTCCGGAGAACCGGGTGGTGATGACCTACACCACCGACCAGGACAGCGGCGCCTACCTGCGGATGGCCTCGCTGCCGATGTTCGACTCCCGTGGCTGGCAGATCGTGCCGATGCAGTTGCAGACCTCGAAGGATCTGCCGCCGCCCCCGGGCCTGACCAGCCCGGCCGAGGATGAGCGCACCACCAAGATCTCGGTCGGTGACTTCCGCTCCGAGTACCTGCCGCTGCCGTATTCGCCGCGCAGCTTCGACGCCGAGGGTGACTGGGCCTACGACCCGATCTCCCTGGTGGTACTCGCCACCGGTGGTGACCGGGAGGAGGCGCTGCGCAACCTGACCTACACCGCCAAGTCGGTCGACATCCAGCCCGACGGTGCGCGGTTGTCGTCGGCCGCGCCTGGGCGTCCCGAGGACATCGAACACACCGCGGCGCTGCCGCCGGATCTGCCGCCGGAGATCATCGACCTGACGGTGAGGATCACCAAGGACGCCGATTCGCCGGCGCTGAAGGCCGCGGCGATCCAGGCCTTCCTGCGCGGCCCCGACTTCACCTACTCCCTCGACCCGCAACCCGGCACCGGCTATCAGGCGTTGGAGAACTTCCTGCTCAACGACCGGCGCGGTTACTGCGAACAGTTCGCCGGGTCGATGGCCCTGATGGCGCGGATCGTGGGGATCCCGTCGCGGGTCAGCGTCGGCTTCCTGCCCGGCAAGCGCAACGCCGACGGCACCTGGGAGGTGTCGCTGCACGACATGCACGCCTGGCCCGAGCTGTACTTCGAGGGCGAGGGCTGGGTGCGCTTCGAACCGACCCCGGCGATTCAGTCCGGTAACCCGCCGCCGTGGACGGTGGAGGGTGAGGGCCCGGGGGACGACCCCGAACCCTCCCCGCCGCCGCAGGATCCGTCCGGCGAGCCGTCGGCCGAACCGAGTGCCGAACCGACCGCCCAGCCGTCCGAGGAACCCACCCAGGACCCGGGAGATTCCGGTGCCGAGGCCGGCGCGATCAGTCTGCGGCGGGTGCTGCTGGTGATCGGCGTGGTCGCGTTGCTCACCGGTCTGGCCCTACTGCCCGGCTTGCTGCGACGCCGCAGCCGGACGAAACGCCTGGCACCCCTGGACGACCCGGCCGACCAGGTCGAAGCGGCCTGGGACGAGGTGCGGGCGACGGTGACCGACCTGGGCCAACCCTGGCCGGAAGGAACCCCACGCAGCACCGCCAGCACGCTGGGCGCCGAACTCGATGTCGAGGGCCGCAACGCCCTGACCAGGCTGTCCAGACTGGTGGAACGGGCCAGGTTCGGCCCCTCCCCGGAATCGGCCGAGGGAGTACCCGAACTGGTCGACACGGTGACGAACTCACTGCTGGCCCAGGAGGAATGGGACGCCCGATTCGTGGCGAAATGGTGGCCGCGCTCGTTCTTCGACGAGCTGCGGGAGGGCCTCCCCTTCCGGGGTAAACGTGGCTGAACAGACCCGTGACCTGACCAAGTTCGCCTGGCTGTCGATCGCGGCGGCGATTGCCACCATCGCGTTGAAGACCTACGCCTGGTGGATCACCGATTCGGTGGGCCTGCTGTCCGATGCTGCCGAATCGGTGGTGAACCTGGCCGCGGCGGTGATGGCGCTGGTGGTGTTGAAGATCGCCGCCAAGGCCCCGGACAAGAACCATCACTGGGGCCACACCAAGGCGGAGTACTTCTCCGGGGCGATCGAGGGGATGCTGATCTTCGGTGCTGCCGGGGTGATCGTGGTCACCGCCGTGCAGCGGCTGGTGAACCCGGCACCGCTGGACAACCTGGGCATCGGCCTGCTCGTGTCGGTGATCGCCGCGGTGCTCAACGGGGTGGTCGGCACCGTGCTGATCCGGGCCGGGCGTCGGCACCGGTCGATGACCCTCACTGCGGACGGCAAACACCTGATGACCGACGTGATCACCTCGGTGGGCGTGGTGGTCGGGGTCGGGCTGGTCTATCTGACCGGCTGGACCCGCCTCGACCCGATCGTCGCGCTGGCGGTGGGCCTGAACATCATGTGGACCGGGTGGCGGTTGATCTCCGAATCCTCGGCGGGCCTGATGGACGTCTCCCTGCCCAAGGAGGAGAACCAGCAGATCAGGGAGGCCCTGAACCGGTTCATCGACGGCCGGGAGGTGCTGTTCCACGCGATGCGCACCCGGGAGGCCGGGCACCGGCGCTTCATGGAGGTGCACATCCTGGTGCCGGGCGATTGGACGGTGAAACGCGGCCACGACGTGATCACCGAATTGGAGAACTCCCTGCATGCGGAGTTTCCGGGGCTACGGGTGACCACCCACCTGGAACCGATCGAGGATCCGGTGTCCTACGCCGACATGGAGCTGTAGGAGCGGCTCAGAATCCGTCGGGATCCTGCCGCCGGCGCCAGCGTTCTTCCATCCGGTCCATGAAGCTGTCCTCACCGGCGCCGCCGGGCGAGCGGGCGGGACGAGGTTCGTCGGGGGCCGTCACGGCGGTCGGGTCGACATTGCGCCAGGCGCTGATCGCCACCACCGCGCCGGCGAGCATCAGCAGGAAACCGATGATGCTGACCACGGGGTGGATCTGCAGGCCACCGATCAGGGCCGCCAGGCCGACGAAGAAACCGATCCCCGCCAACCCGGCGGTGCGCCGGCTGACCTTGCGCCGGGTGGTGCCGCGCAGGTTCTCGGCCAGCTTGGGATCATCGGCCGCCAGCGCAGCCTCCATCTGCGCGAGGAGTCGCTTCTCTTCTTCGGAGAGGGGCACCATTACCTCCGCGGTTCGAATCGTGCTGGCTGGTCGGGGTCTTACAAAGAACAACGGTCCGGAAGGTCGCTCGGGTTCCCATCCGGGGTGTCTCAAGTCTAGGTCGTCGAGGGTGTCGAATGGTAGCCGCCCACCCGAAAACTAACGTCTGGTGAGTATCGCCCGCTGCACCGCATGCGGGCCGAACCTGTCGACCAGCGCGTCCACCGCCCGTTCGGCTTCGCGCCAGCCGCGTTCGGGGGTGAGCAGATCCGGCTGCCAGGGGGTCTGATCCGCCTCGGTGAGGTGTTCCACCCGCACCCCCACCCGGCGGATCCGGATTCGTTGCAGGCCGAGCCGGTCGTACAACTGCACGGCCTGGGCGTAGATCTCGTCGGTGCTGTCGGTGGCGGTGCGCAGGGTGGCCGACCGGGTCAGTTCGGTGAAGTCGGCCATTCGCAGTGACAGCACCACCGTCCGTCCGACCAGCCGGGCCCGGCGCATCCGGCGGGCGGTCTTGGCCGACATCCGCAACAGTTCGCGTTTCAGCAGCACCGGATCGTCGGTATCGGAACCGAAGGTCTCCTGGGAGCCGATACTGCGTTCGCGCACCCGGGCGACCACCGGCTGGGAATCCTCCCCCCGGGCCAGCCGGTGCAGTTTCGCGCCCAGGTGCGGCCCGAAGGCTCGTTGCAGGGTTTCGGGTGGGGTGTGTGCCACCTCGCCGACGGTGTGCAGACCGAGGGTGTCGAGCCGTCCGGCGGTGGCCTCCCCCACTCCCCACAGGGCGCCCACCGGCAGCGGGTACAGAAAATCGGTCACCCGATCGGCCGGTACCTCCAACAAGCCATCGGGCTTGGCCGCCTGGGAGGCGACCTTGGCGACGAACCGGTTCGGCCCGATCCCCACCGAGCACGGCAGGCCCAGTTCGTCGGCGATCCGGGCCCGGATCAGCTCCCCGGTGACGGTGGCCGGTTGCCGACCCAGCCGGGACAGGTCGCAGTAGGCCTCGTCGACGGAGGCGACCTCCACCACCGCGGTGAAGGTTTCCAAGACCGCGAACACCTGTTCCGAGGCGGTCGAGTAGGCATCGTGGTCGGGTGGCACCACGATCAGGCCGGGACAGAGCCGGCGGGCCCGGGTCATCGGCATCCCGGAGCGGATCCCGGTGCTGCGGGCCGGATAGGTCGCCGACAGGACGACACCACGGGTGGCACCACCCACCACCATCGGCTGATCTCTCAGCTCGGGACGGCGGCGCAGTTCCACCGAGGCGAAGAAGGCGTCCATGTCGACGTGGGCGATGGTGCGCACGTCTCGGCCCGCCGGTCAGTCGGGTCGGGTACCGAAAAGGTGCACCGCGGGAGCGGCCGCCACCAGGGACGGGTCGTCGCCGACCTCCCATTCGAGGTCGCGCAGGGCCGCGATCGAGGACGGGGCCATCCCCTCCTCCGACACCGCCGCCGACACCACGCCGATGCCGTGCACCGCGCTGATCGTCAGCCCGGCCCCGGTCACCATCTGCTGGATGCGTTGGGCGTCGAAGCGGTTGTCATCGCGCCAGATCGCCAGGGCTTCGGACAGGTCGCCGGCCAGGGCGCGCACCATCATCGCCGAGTACCGCTGCCCCACCGCCAGGCTGAACGCGCCACCGGGGGTCAGGGCTTCGGCGATCGCGGCCAGCGCGGTGCCCGGATGGTCGAGCAGTTCCAGCACCTGATGGCAGGCGATCACGTCGACACTGCCGGCCCCGAACAACTGCACCAGATCGGCGGCATCGCCTTGGACACCATCGATCCGGTCGGCCCAGCCGTGTTCGGCCGCACGCCGGTGCAGGGCGGCCAGGGCATTGGGGCTGGGATCGACCACGGTCACCGGGTAGCCGTGTTCGGCCAGCGCCACGGCCAGCCCGCCGGTGCCCCCGCCCAGGTCGATCACCCGGGGCGGTTCGGTGTGCCCGGTGTCGCGTTGCCATTGCGTCAACTGCGCGACCAGCCGCTCGACCAGCACTGTTCTGCTGACCGACCGCGGCGCCCGAGACTCACCCATGCCCCTGAGACTATCCGCTGTCACCGTCACCTGCACGGCCTCCCCGCTCATCTTCTCGTTCATCGCCCTGTTCACCGGCGTGATCATCGTCGTGGTCATCCCCATCCCCCTGCTGTGGTTCGTGTTGCCGATCCCGCGGTCGGCCCCGAGCTGCCCGGGCTGGCGTGCCACAGGTTGCGTCGGGGCTCGACCGATCCGGCGGTGCGCACATCGGCATAGGCCGATTGGGTGAACCCGCTGGCGTGGACCAGCACCCGGTTGACCCCGGGCTCCTCCCCGCTGCCGGGGGCGGGGGCGTCCAGCACCGCCCGCACCGCGGCCGCCGCCTCGGCCTCGGAGCCGGTGCGCAAGTTCTCGCGCCAGACCGCGTCCAAGGCGGCCATGTCCCAGCACCCGGTGGCGCGCAGGGAGATCCCGCGCGGGCCGCTGCGGCGCACCACCCCGCGCACCACCAGCAGCCAACCGGCGAAGACCGTGCCCACCCAGTCGGCGGCGTTGGCGAAGAAGGCGGCGTCGGCCGGGCCGGAGGCATCGTCCAGGGTCAGGAAGACCACCCGTTGTCCCGAGCGCACCGGCGGGGTTTGGGTGGCGACCTTCACCCCGGCGACCAGCACCTCCGACTGGTTGCGTTGCCGCAACAGGTCGGCGGCCCGGGTCACCCCGATCGCGTCCAACATCGGACGGTGGAAGTCGACCACATGGCGGCTGATATCGAGGCCGAGTACGTCCAGTTCGGCCCGCACCCGGTCGGTGTCGGACATCTCCGGCAACCCCGACAGCGGCACATCGGTGGGGAAACCCATCGGGTCGGTGACCGCCGCCCCGAGCAGTTCCAGAGCCGGCTGTCCCGGTCCGTGTCCGGCCTTGCGGTGGGCCCGTTCGGCCCGGTGCAGGTCGGCCACCGCCAACATCAGGTCGCGCCGGTTGCGCCGGCCCGGCACCCGGGCGATGTTGATGCCGTACATCTCGTCGAAGGCACCGGCCACCACCAGCCGTTCGGCGGTGGGTTGGTCGGGCCGGGCCCGGCGCCAGAAATCGGTCAGCGACTCGAAGGGCCGACCGGCGATGATCCGGGCCAGTTCCTCGCTGTCGATGCCGAGCAGGTCGGCCAACCCGATCCGCAATCCCCAACCGCCGTCGGGCAGCCGTTCGGCCCGGTAGTGGTCGTCGCTGGCGTTCACGTCCGGGCCCAGCACCCGTACCCCGTGCCGCCGGGCTTCTTCCAGCAGCAACCGTTTGGGGTACATCCCCGGGTCGTGGGTGAGCACCCCGGCCAGGAAATGGGCCGGGTAATGCGCCTTCAGCCAGGCCGATTGATAGGTGGGCAGGGCGAAGGCGGCGGCATGGGCCTTGCAGAACCCGAAGGACCCGAAGGCGGCCAGCACCTGCCACACCCGGGCGATCACCTCCTCGGAGTAGTCGCGTTGCCGGGCCCGGGAGATGAACCAGGTACGCACCTGTTCCTGCCCCTCGGGGGTGCCGAGTTTGCGTCGGGCGGCATCGCCGGTGGCCACCGAGCAGCCGGCGAAGATCGCGATGATCCGCATCACCTGCTCGTGGAAGACGACCACCCCGTAGGTTTCGTCGAGCACCTCGCGCAGGTCGGGGTGCAGGTACTGGGCTTCGGTCCACCCCTGCCGGGCTTCCAGGAAGGGTCGCACCATGTCGGACTTCACCGGACCGGGCCGGAACAGGGAGATGTCGATGATCAGATCGCCGAAGGTTTCGGGGGCGAACTTGCCGATCAGTTCGCGTTGCCCCGGCGATTCGATCTGGAAACAGCCCAGGGTTTCGGTGCTGCGCACCAGTTCGAAGGTGGCCTCGTCATCGTGGCGCAGCGCGTCCAGCTCGACCCGTTCACCGCAGGTGCGTTCGATCTCGGCCACCGCATGGGCCATCGCCGACTGCATCCGGATGCCCAGCACGTCCAGTTTCAGCAGCCCCATCGCCTCCACGTCGTCCTTGTCGAACTGGCTCAGCGGATAGTCCTGATGGCTGGTCTGCACCGGGGTGCGGTCCAGCAGGGTGCGGTCGGACAGCACGATCCCGCAGGGGTGCAGGGCCAGGTGTCGGGGCAACCCGTCCAGCCCTTCGACCAGCCGGAAGAACAGGTCGAGCCGACCATCGGCCAGCCCCGCGGCGCGCAGTTCGGGCAACTCGGCCAGGGCCGAACGGGCCCGGGAGGCCCGCAGATGCGGGAAGGCCTTGGCGATCGCGTCGACCTCGGCCGGGGGCAGGCTGAGTGCCGCGCCGACGTCGCGCACCGCGTGCCGCACCCGGTAGGTCTCCACCATCGCCACACAGGCCACCCGGTCGGTGCCGTAGTCGTCGATGATCATGTCGTAGATCTCCGGCCGGCGGGCCGACTCCACGTCCAGGTCGATATCGGGCAGTTCGTGCCGCAGCGGTGAGAGGAATCTCTCGAACACCAGGTCGTGCTCGATCGGGTCGACCCCGGAGACGCCCAACAGGTAGTTGATCAGGCTGCCCGCCCCCGACCCGCGGGCCGCGCAGCGCACACCGCGGGCCCGGATCGAGTCGACGATGTCGGCCACGGTCAGGAAGTAGGTTTCGAAACCGTGCCGGGCGACCACCGCCAGCTCGTCGGCCAGCCGTTCCGACACGCCGGGGGGTGGGTCGGCCCAGCGCCGGGAGATCCCGGCCCGGCAGCGTTGGGCCAAGCTCTCGGCGGCGTCGGCACCGCCGGCATCACCAGTGGCCCGGCCGGCGCCGAGTTCGGGCAGGTGCACGATGCCGATGCCCAGATCGGCTGCGGCGTCCAGCCGGCACCGGTCGGCCAGGGCCCGGGTGCGGGCCAGCAGGGCGCCGGCATCCCCACCCCCGCGGCGGGCCAGGTCGTCGGCGACCAGGTGCATCGCCACCCCGGGTTTCAGCCAGCATTCGGCGGTACTGCGGTCGACATTGTGTCCGGCCAGCGGCACCAGCCTGCGGGAGGCGTCCAGAATGTCGACTACCGGGGCCCGGTCGGGGGTGGTCATCCGCACCGCATTGCTGAGCACACTGGGAATGCCCTCGGCCTCGGCCAGCGATTGCAGCCGGGCGGCGAAGGCCCCCGACCCGGGGCCGTGACCGGCCCGCAGGTGGTGTTCCACCCCGATCACGAAGGAATCCTGTGGCAGCCGGCGGCGCCATTCGGTCAACCAGCGCACCGCGGCCGACCGGTCTTTGCGCGCAACCGCCCGGCCGATCTCGGCGTCGGCCCCGGCGAGCACCACCAGGTCACCACCGGAGGCGTGATCGCAGATCAGATCGGTGGTGGCGATCGGGATATTGCGCTGCCCCGCGGCGTGTACCGCGCTGATCAACCGACACAGCGCCGCCCAGCCACCGTCGGGTCGGGCCAACACGGTCATCCGCGGCAGCCGGGGGTCGCGTTCGGCCCCACCCCGGGCCGGGGTGCGCCGGCCACGGGACGAGGTCGGCAGCCCGTCCAGGGGCAGTACGGCCAGGTCGACCCCGACGATCGGGTCGATTCCGGCGGTGGTGCAGGCCTGCACGAACCGGACCGCCCCGGACACCCCGTCGCGGTCGGTCAGGGCCAGGGCGTCCATGCCGTACTCGGCGGCGGCCGTCACCAGGTCGGCGGGCTGGTTGGCGCCGTACATCAGCGAGTAGCCCGAGGCCACCCGCAGGTGTACGAAGGGATCGGTGGCCATCAGTCCGCCAGCGTGTCGAGAAACCAGCGGCCCCCGGCGTGCACCAGATCGCAGGAAAGTCCGCGGCGGTGCTCACCGATCGCCCTGACCCGCCAGGTCTCGCGGGAGTCGTAGAGGTCGGGATCGGGGGCGCCGAGATCATCGGCGGTTTCCTCCCCGCGCAGGGCCCGGGCGGCCGGACTGTCCCACCATTCGGCGGTGCTCACCCAATGTTCGTGGATCTCGTCGACCTGCCACAGTTGCCCGCGCCAGCGGAACCGCACCGGCGGACCGGTGAGCACCGCGGCCCCCACCGCCGCGGTGGGCGGGATCATCACCCGCCGGGCATCGACCTGGATCTGTTCGTTGTACCTGCGCATTTCCCGAAAGCCTGTCCGTCCCGAAAGCTGCACGACCACCGGACACAACTCGACCCACTCGACCCACCGAAAGCCCCGGCGCCGGTGGGGGTCGAGGTCCACCGGCGCCGAAGCAGTCGGACGTCCGAAGGTGTTTCTGCGATCGGGCTTCCCCGGCACCGAAACGAACACCTGTTCGAACAACATCAACTATAGGCTTCACCTCTGACAGTTCGTCAAGACGGCGGATCGGATCGGGACGGAATTCCTTCGAGGAGGACAGACGTGGAGCTCTTACCACTCAGCTTCGTCACCGGCTGGAGTAGCGGCCTCAACGCTTACGCCACGGTGTTGGTGCTCGGCCTGATCGAGCGCATCCACCCGATGGCAGAAATTCCCGACACCCTGGCCCGGCTCGACGTGCTGATCATCGCCGGGGTGTTGTTCGCCCTGGAGTTCTTCGCCGACAAGATTCCCTACGTCGATTCGGTGTGGGATTCGGTGTCCACCGTGATCCGGCCGATCGTCGGTGCCACGATCGGCGCCCTGATGGCCGGGGCCAGTGGTGACCTGTGGACGATCATGTTGGCCTCGGTGGGCGGTATCACCGCCCTGGTCAGCCATCTGACCAAGGCGAGTATCCGGCTGGCGGTGAACACCTCCCCCGAGCCGGTCAGCAATATCGGCACCTCGGTGGCCGAGGACACCGCGGCGATCACCGCCACGGCCCTGGCGGTGACGGTGGTCAACCCGGTGGTGGTCGCGGTCGTGGTGGCACTGCTGTTGATCGCTTCGGTGGCCCTGGCGCTGTACCTGATGGCGCGGGTGCGCCGGGGGTGGCGGGCCTTCCGCCGCTGGTGGGCGCGGAAACGCGGCACAGCCGAAACCGGTAGTGATGTCTGAGCGTCCACCCCGCCCGGAGCCGGCCGACCCGGCCCTGTTCGCCGATGCCGCCTCCCCGATCGTGGTGGTCGGCGGTTCCCTGGCCGGGATGGCGGTGGCCGCCCGGCTGGCCCACCGGGGTCACCACGTGGTGTTGCTGGAACGCAGCACCGGCCTGGGTGGCACCTGGGCGCGCACCGGTCTGCCGCCGGTGATCGAGTTGCCCGCGGTGTGGCGCGATCTGTTCACCAAATCCGGCCGGGCCCTGGACGCGACGCTGACCGGCCGGGACCTGAGTTGGACGACCGCACCACCGGCCCGGCACCGCTTCGCCGACGGCACCGAGGTGGATTGGCCGACCAACCGGGGTGACCAACGCCGGGTCGCCGAGAGCACCTGGGGCTCGGCCACCGCAGAACGCTGGGACCGGTTGCTCGACGATCTCGGGGTGATCTGGCAGCGGCTGCGCACCCTCGGCCTGGAACAGACCACCGACCCGGCGAGGTGGCGCGCCGCCGCACCCCACCTCGTCCCGCCCGGTTTCGACCGGAACGCCACGGTGGCCGATCTGGCCGACTCGCTGGGGCATCCGCACCCGGCCGCCCTACTGCACCAGGTCGCCTGGCAGCGCGGCCAGGACCCGGCCCGCCTGCCCGCCCACCACGCGGTATGGCCGGCGGTGGCGCGGATCTTCGGCCGCTGGACCCTCACCGACGCCGACGGGCAGGTACAGCCCGCCACCGTGCTGCTCGACCTGCTGACCGAACGGTTGGCCCAGCGGGGGGTGGAACTGCGTACCGAAACCGCGGTCACGAAGGTGGCCGGCACCACTGTGACCACCTCCGCCGAGGTGTTGCAGGCCCGGGCGGTGATCTGTGCGGTCACCCCCCAGCAGTGGGCCGCGCTGACCCGTCCCGGTCTGTGGCGGGTCGGTGACCGGGCCCGGCGCCGGGCGGCCGCCCTGCCCTGGGCGGTCGCGCCGCTGAGCGAGCACACCGCACCGCCCCCCGACACCGCTGCGTTGGAAACCGTCGACCATGCCCGCCGGGCGATCGGCTGGTCGGCCCCCGTCCCGATCACCCACGTTTGGGGCACCGGCCGTCCCGACCCGGCCGCCGGACCGGCCTGGACCTCGGCGCGTACCTGGGCGGCACTCTCCGGCCCCCGGATCGGATCGCACTATGCGGTCGGCCCGCACACCCGCTCCGGTACCGGGGTGGTCGGCGAGCTGTTCTCCGCCGCCCTGGCCGCCTATGCGGTGCACGCCGACCTGACCGGTGAGGACATCCACCCCAGCAACCGGCAGCAACCACCCCGGCTGCGCCGCCGCCCGGGTCGGTGACCCACCCGATCATTACCCGGGCGCAGCTCCGGCAACTGTTGGCCGGGTGAACCCCCGGGTCGGGTCAGACCGCAACCGCCGGACGGCGCAGCACGCCGTGCCGGGGCCCGAAGGCCCAGGCCAGCAGAAACGCGATCGTGCACACCAACACGATCGTGCCGCCGGTCGGCACGTCCAACGACCACGACAAGTACAGCCCGACGAAAGCGCTGCCCGCCCCGATCGTCGCTGCGGCCAGCATCATCGGCACCAGCCGGTCGGTCAGCATCCGCGCCGCCGCGGCCGGTGTCACCAACAGCGCCAGCACCAGAATGTTGCCGATCGTGCGGATGCTCATCACCACGGCCAGCGTGACCAGCACATACAACACCACGTCGAGCAGCAGCACCGGCAGCCGTGACGCGCGAGCGTACTCGCGGTCCAACCCGACGGCCACGAATTCCTTGTGCAGAACCGCCGCGATCACCAACACCAGCACCGTCATGGCCAACGAGAACAGCACTGCATCATCGGGAATGCCGGTGATCGAACCGAACAGGAACGAGGTCAATGACCCCGCGTAGGCCGGGGACATCGAGATCACCACGATGCCGAGGGCGAAGGCGGCGACGAAGAAGACCCCGATCACCGAATCGGCCCCCAACCGCCGGGTCTGGGAGAACAATGCGATCAACACCGCGGTGACCACTCCGGCCACCACTCCCCCGGCCACCAGGGACCCCTGCAACACGAACGCCACGGCGATACCCGGAAACACCGAGTGGGCCACCGCGTCGCCGATGAAGGTCATCCCGCGCAGCACCACATGGGAACCGATCACCCCGCACACGATCGCGGCCAACACCGACACGATCAGCGCCTTCGGCAGAAAGGTCAGCATCGGGTTGGTCAGATCCGCCAGAAAATCGAGAGGCGTCAACATGCGGCCTCCAACCGCTGGGGCACCAACCCCAACTGCCGTAGCAGCGGCGAATGCTCGGACACCTCGAAGGTGTCCATCCACAGTTGCCGGTTCCGCAGGTCGTCCGGATGCCCGGTACCGATCACCGTGCGGTTCAGCAAAGTGAGTTCGTGGCAGGCAACCAGGGCGTGCGAGAGGTCGTGGGTTGACATCAACAACGTCGACCCGTCGGCTGCCAGCTCGGCGAACAAGTCGGTCAACAGCTCCTGGGTGGGCATATCCAAACCGGTGAACGGCTCATCCAACAACAACAGGTGCGGACGGCGAACCAGGGCACGCGCGATCATCACCCGTTGCCGCTGCCCACCGGACAACTCCGAGATCGGACGGCGGCGCAGATCGGTCATCCGCACCCGTTCGAGCGCCTCGGCCACGGCCTGCACGTGCTCGCGTCGCGGCCCGCGCAGTCGGCCCAGTTGCCGGGTCAGGCCGGTCATCACGACCTGTTGGACGTTGATCGGAAAATCCCACATCACGTCCTGCCGTTGCGGCACATAGCCCACCCCGCCGGGGGTGTCGATGCGGCCGGCAGCCACCGGTATCAGCCGCATGATCGCCCGAAAGAGGGTGGTCTTACCGGCCCCATTGGGCCCCAACAAGCCATGCACACCACCTCGGGCGACCCGCAGGTTCACCTGGCGCAACACTTCACGTCCACCGAGCAGCACCCGCAGGCCGTCGATGTGCAAGGTGTGGTCACTCATCGCCGAACACCTCTTCCTCGACCCGTCGTCGTCGACGCGCCAACAGCACCCCGGCGCCCACCGCAACGACGGCCACCACAGTGCCGCCGCCGATCGCCCACGGCAGCCACTGCCCGGACGACTCGGACTCCGGCGCGGCAGCCGGGGTGGCCTCGGTGGACGGGGTCGACGGGGTGGACGATTCGGCCGGCAGTTCGGCCGCGAACGCGCTCTCGGGGCTGGTCGCATCACCCACCGCGAACCGCAACCAGGCCTGATCGGTGTACTGCTGTTTGTTCAGCCCCTCGGCAGTGATCTCAACCCGCACCAAGTACACCCCGGGCTTGGTGAAGATCCAGTTGGCGTGCGTGTGGGTGTTCAGATCAACCCACGCCTCGCCCGGGGAGGTGCCGTCGTACAGAACCTGTGGCGGGGCGAAGTTGCCCGGCTGCAGGAATACGGTCATTCGTCCGTCACCATCGACCGGACGGACCTCGGCGAACCGCAGGGTCACGCCCCGGTTGATCTCGGCGACGACGCGGGGGTCCTGGGTATTCCACCCCAGCCACACCACACCGCTCAGTTCGGTCTGGGGCACCACCCACACGGTGTCCCCGGGCTTGGCGCCGGTGAAGGCGTACTCGTCGGACTCGGGCAGGGCGGTCTTCGCGGTATCGGAGACCGCGAAGACGGTCTCCTCGGGCCGGCGCCATACCGGTTTGCCGCCGTTCAGCGCGGCGGTGTCGTCGCGGGCGAGCAGGGTCCACGTGCCGTCGACGAACCTCGGGCCCAGGTCAACATGGCCGGCCTCGATCACGGCCCGATCGTCGGCGATCGGTTCGTCGCTGTCGACCCGCTGTTGCAGCGCCGGGTCGTCCGAACCGAGATCGGGATCGGGGCTCGGGCTGTCCGCGAACGCCGCAACGGGCACCATCAACACCACCCCGGCCAGGGCCGTGGCAAAGAGTCGTCTCATTCGTCATCCTTGAGGTCGTTGTCGCCCAGCGGGGTGCCGCCCAGGCAACGCGCCAACGAGTCGGCATTGGCGCGCATCATGTCGGGATAGGTCGCTGTCCGAGGCGTGAAAGCGTCGCCCCAGATCCGGCACACCCGGGTGCCGGTGTGTTTGGCCGCCTCGATCAGGGCCGTCGATTGTTGGCTGGCATTCGGTTCCAGAAACACCGCCGGCAGGCCCAGGTCGGCCAGGGTGCGGCTGAGCCGGCGCCGATCGGCCAGCGACGGTTCCTGTGCCGGCGAGGGCGCCACCACGGCCGCGATGCTCAGGCCGTACCGGTGCGCCAGATAGCCGTAACCGTCATGGGTGGTGACCAGGTGCCGGTTGTTCTCCGGGATGCTCTGCACCGATCGCTCGACGTATTCATGTACCTCGTCGAGTTCGGCAATCGCCTCGGCGGCATTGGCCCGGTAGGTGCCCGCATGAGCCGGGTCGACGGCGATCAGTTGGTCGCGGATCACCTCGAGGTAAGCCTGGGCATTGCGCACGTCCTGCCACAGATGTGGGTCGATCTCGCCGTGGACGTGTTTACCCAGCACTGCCTGCGGCAGTTGGTACACGTCGCGGCCCGGACGCTCGATGAACCGGTAAGCCGGGTCGGCCGGAACCGGCATCAGGGCCTTCGGCGGTACCGAGATCACCACCCGGTCGAGGTCGACCACACCCATGCCGGGGACGCCGGAGTTCTTGTCGGCCACCTTGTCGGAGTGAATCTCGAGTCGCCCGGTGTTCAGGTTGACGGTCAGGTCGGCGTGCCCTTCGGACAGCACCACCGAGCGACCCGTGGTGCCCGGGTCGATGCCCACCGCGACGAGGAGTTCGCCGTGCTGGACATCGCGGGGCCGGGCGGCCGGGTCGGGACGGTACTGCGCCCGGAACTTGAGCCGATACAGCCCCGGTTCGGTGAATGCCCAACTCATGTGGGTATGCGCGTCCAACGGCAGGGACGTCGAGTCCTCGGCGAAATCGCGCCCCGCATCGAAACCGTCGGCGGAGTTGAACACCGAGTCGGGCCGTCCGAAGGTGCCGGTGACGAACCCGTGGGCACCCCCGGGGCCGGACGCGTCGACCATGGCCACCTCGACCGCCGCGGCACGGGTCGCCCCGGGTTTCTTGCCGGCCACCCGCAACCCCAGCCACACCGTGTCCAGGGAGTGGTTCTCGACCAACGGAATGATCTCGGCCGAGTACCCGGAGGCTTCCTCGGCCAACGCGACATGGCGGGCCCCGTCGGGCAGGTTGGCGTCGATGGCCCGAATCAGCGACTGTTCCTCGAGCATCAGGTAGTTCGAGAAGGCCAGCCGGGCATGCACGATATCGCGCACATCACGCAGCGTCGGTTCGTAGGTGTGCGGGTCGGCCCCCGGCGGTACGAGCCCGACCACATGGGCGGCATCGCCGGCCACCCGACGGGTCAGGTCCGCCACGATCCCGGTGGTGGCCACCACGGTGACCCGGTCGTCGGTGGCGGCGGGGGTACTGCGTCCGGGCAGCACGATGGTGGCGGCCAGCGCGAGGCCGACCGCCACCACCTTGATCGGAACTCGGCTCACGCGCCGGACCGACGCAGTGCGGCCGCCCCGAAGGCGACGACGGCCAGGGCCGCCAGAGCCGCACCCGAACCACCGGTTGCTTCGCTGCCGGTCATGGCGCCGGTATCAGCACCGGTACGGGGCAGCCCCTTGGGCGGGGTGCAGGGCTGACCATCGGGGTATTGCCACTTCTTCTCGATGACCATCTGCTTGCCACCGACGGTGGTGATCTTCGGCTTGGCAGCTGCGGGAGCATCGGCTGCGGGCGCATCCTTGGCTCCGGCCGCACCGGGAGTGTAGGTGAACCACTTCTCGCCGACGATCTGGCCGAGGCTGCCCGAGGTGAAGACGCCCACCTTGCCCGGCCCGGTTGCCGACTCCAGGGTGAAAGTCACCTCACCGGTGCTTCCGGCCAGCAACGACTCATGCTGAGTGTTGGCACCCAGCCACGGCACGCCGTTGACCTGCGCCGAGGCGATCATCCACACCTGCGACCCGGCCGGGGCCAGGAACTCCAGACCTGCGGGGATGGTGGTTTTGGCCGTGTCCCCCAAGGCGAAGGTGAGCGAGTTCGGCTCGACCCACGTCGCGGGTGACTGCCGGTCGTCCTTGATCTTGGCCGCCAGCTTGCCGTCCACGATCTGGGCACCGAAGTCGAAGTGTCCGTTGTTCGCTCCGGAAGCTCCCGGCCCGACCTGGAAGATCAAGGTTCCGGTGGCCGACAGGGCTTCGCCCGACTTCGACTTCGTCGTTTGCCGCACGGTCAGCGTGTAGGTGCCCGGTTTGGTGAAGACCCAGTTCGGGTGGACGTGGGTGTTGGCGGGCACGGTGTGGCTGCCCTCGGTGGCGCCGGCACTCGGCGCTGTACCTTCCTTCGGTGCCGCGCCTTCCTTCGGTGCTGTGCCTTCCTTCGGTGCCGCGCCGGAGCCGGAGGCGTCGCGGGGTTGCTCGCCGGCAGCCTTGATCTCCTCCGGCGTGGCCGGACGCTTCACCTCGACCGGCTTGCACACCCGGGCAGCAGCCGGCGGCGCCGGGGTACCCGGCTCACCGAGCGGAGCAGGTGCCGATGAACTCGGTACGGGGTCGGGGGTGGGGTCCGGGTTCTGCGTCGGCTCCGGCGTGGGATCCGGGGCCTGTGTGGGATCCGACGTGGGCTCCGGATCCGAAGTCGGCGTGGGCTCCGGGTCCGCAGTCGGGGTGGGATCCGGCGTGGGGTCCGGGGTCGGATCCGGGGTGGGGTCCGGGGTCGGCTCCGGAGCCGGATCCGCAGCGGGCTCATACCCCTTCCCGCGGAATTCGTCGCCCACGGTGAAGGTGTAGGTGGCATCGTTACTGCGCACTTCCTGCCCGTCCTTCACCCCTGTCGCGTGCAGGGTGATCCGGTACACGCCGGGCTGACCGAAGACCCAGTTCGCGTGGGTGTGGGCCGGAATGCTCTGGTCGCGCACGGCACCGGCGGTGAGTTGGGTGGCACCGCCTTCCAGCAAGGGCTCCGTTCCACCGAATGTTCCCTGGCCGAACAGGTGGATGGTTCCCGGTCCGGTGACCTCGGTGAAGTGGAGTTTGATACCGGGCTCGAAGCCGGAACCCTGGATGGGCAGCGTGTCCCAGCCCGGCCAGAGCAGGTCGTGATCCTGGACCAACGGAAGCACATATCCCTCGGGGCTGCCCGGAATGGTGTCGGGAAGCCCGGTCCGGAAGGCGGCGGACTTGACGTTCAGCTCGACCCGACCGGGGTCTTGCCGCACGTGGGACCCGGTGACGTCTTCCTTGAGGTCCAGGGTCAGCCCGTCATTCTCGGCGACGACGTTGAATGCATCCACATGCCCCTTGTCGATCACCAGGATGTCATTGGCATGGCCCGGAATCGGTATCGCCGCAACCGCGAGGGCGGCGGCGACGCCGACCGCGAACGCTCGCCAGCGTCCCCGGGTCTTCGTTGCTGTGCTCATCTTCAGCGCTCCAGTTCCTTATCGAGAGTCATAATCATTATCATTTAGGCCCCTGTGGAGCAACTCGACGGGCCCCCTGGACGAGCCCGGTTTCCCGGTGACCGGAGCAGGCGGGAAAACCGCTCTCGACGGGCTCGCCGGAGACCTACAACGCAGCGCGATTGCCCGGCCGGTGATGGTGTTGGCGACGATGTCCGCCCCGATCTGAAGTGCCCGGCCTCCGACAGTCGGCCGATGAGCCGCCCGTCGCCGAGTACACTGGTTCGTCTGTAATGCCAGGTCGCCGTGATCGGAGTAGTTTGCCCGCACCACCCAGCACCGGTTCCGTCGAGCGTGAACTCGCCATCGAGCAGGCTCATGTCGACGCCGTATACGCCAGACTCAACGAAGCCACTCGTGCCGCCCAGCAGGTCGCCACCGAGGGGCGCGCATTGTTCCAGTCCGACCGGGCCAACTTCGTGCGCGACGAGGACGGCACCGGCCTGCTCGAACGCGACGTCTTCGCCTTCCAGGCCGCCCGCCGACTGGCCACCCTGGACGCCGAGCACGAGGGGCTGGTCTTCGGCCGGCTCGACCGCACCGACTCCGAGGTGCGCTACATCGGCCGGATCGGGGTGCGCGACGAGGATTACGAACCGCTGGTGATCGACTGGCGGGCCCGGGCCGCCGAACCCTTCTACCGGGCCACCCCGTCCGACCCGATGGAGGTGGTGCGCCGCCGGGTGCTGCGCTGCCGCGGGGAACGGGTGATCGGCATCGAGGACGACCTGCTGGACGGGTCCGGTGACCATTCCGACCTGGTGGTGGTCGGTGAGGGTGCCCTGATGGCCGCGCTGGCGCGGGCCCGGGGCCACCAGATGCGCGACATCGTCGCGACCATCCAGGCCGAACAGGACGAGGCGATCCGCGCCCCCTACCAGGGTGTGACGATCATCAACGGTGGGCCCGGCACCGGCAAGACCGTGGTGGCCCTGCACCGGGCCGCCTACCTGCTGTACTCGCATCGCAAGCGCTTCGAGAACGGTGGGGTGCTGGTGGTCGGCCCCTCGCGCACCTTCATGAACTACATCGAGCGGGTGCTGCCCTCCCTGGGTGAGGATTCGGTGAACCTGCGCTCCATCGGCCAGGTGCCCAGCGATGTGATCACCCTGGAGGGGGAACGTCTCGACGACCCCCCGGTCGGCACCATCAAGGGCAGCCTGCGGATGGTGACCGTGTTGCGCAAGCTGGCCGCTCTACCGATGTCGCCCGGCACCGAACTGCGGGTCAGCGTGAAGGGCCTGGTGCTCACCCTGCGCAGCGACGAGCTGGAGCGGATCCGCAGCGCGGTGTGGCGGGTACACCGTCCCAACGGTGCCCGGGAACAGGCCGAACGCGCCCTGTTGGACGCGCTGTGGGAGCAGGCGGACGAGACCGGGGACCTGCAGGTCGACGACCGCGATCAGTTCGACGATCTGATCACCGATCAGGCCGCCTTCCGGATGTTCTGCAATGCCTGGTGGCCGGTGCTGGAGGCCCCGGCGGTGCTGGCCCGGCTGGCCGACCCGGCCGTGGTCGCCGCGGTCGGTGAGGGCACCTTGAACCGTCGCGACCAGTTGTTGCTGGCCGAGTCCTACCGCGACCGGAGGTCCTGGTCGGTGGCCGACGCGGCCCTGCTGGACGAGTTGGTGCACATTCTCGGCCCCGTCCCGCCCCCCGATGACGAGGGGGTGCTGCCGGTGTTCCTGCCGGACGGTTCGGAGGTCACCGAGGTGGTCACCACCGCCGACCGGTTGCGCAACCAGACCGATCACGAGCAGACCGGCGAACCGCACAGCACCTACGCCCACGTGTTGGTCGACGAGGCCCAGGACATCACCCCGATGCAGTGGCGGATGCTGCGCCGACGCGGGCCACAGGCATCCTGGACGATCGTCGGTGACCCGGCCCAGTCGTCCTGGCCCGACCCGGACGAAACCCAACGCGCGATCCAGGAGCTGATCGGCACCGCCCCGACCCGGCGCTTCCGGATGAGCACCAACTACCGTTCCCCGGCCGAGGTCTTCGATCTGGCCGCGACCGTGGTGACCGCGGCGTGGCCGGAGGCCGACCTGCCGCGAGCGGTGCGTTCCACCGGGGTGGAACCGTTGCTGCTCACCAGCACCCCCGAACGGGCCGACCGCACCGTGATCGAGTCGGTGAAGGAACTGGCCGCCGAGGTCGAGGGCACGATCGGGGTGATCGGCCCCTCGGCCCGCCTCGGGGCGATCGAGGCCCTGATCACCCACGACTCCGGTTTGGACGCGATCCGCGACCGGCTGGTGGTGATCACCCCGCTGGAGGCCAAGGGTCTGGAGTACGACGCGGTGGTGGTGGTCGACCCCGACGCGATCGTCGCCGAGTTCCCCGGCGGGGTGCGGATTCTCTACGTGGCGCTGACCCGTCCGACCCAGCAGTTGGTGGTGCTCGACGTCAACCCGAAGGCGCTGCCCGGTAAGTGGCGCGCCCCGCTGAACGCCTGAGACACGGCACGCGACACGGCCCCGTTGGGGCGCACTGCCAGCGCGGCCCCCAGTTGGAGCTCAGCGCGAACGCAGCCGCCGGTGGATCCGCATCGTGGCCCGGGAGCGGTTCTGGGTGAAGAAGTGCAGGCCGGGGGCTCCCCCGTCGAGCAGTTCCTGGGACAGTTCGGTACCGATGTCGACCCCGACCTGCCGCACCGCCTCGGGGTCGTCGGCCACCGCACGCAACCGGCGCACCACCGCATCGGGCAGGGCCGCGCCGGACAGTTCGGCGAAGCGTTCGATCTGGGAGATCGTGGTCACCGGCATGATGCCGGGAATGATCGGAATATCGCAGCCCAGGGCCCGCACCCGGTCAACCAGTTCAAAGTAGGTGTGCGCCTCGAAGAACAACTGGGTGATCGCGAACGACGCCCCGGCCTCGACCTTGTCGACCAGGATTCGGGCGTCCAGATCGAGATCCATCTTGTCGGGGTGGGGATCGCAGAAGGCGGCCACACCGACACAGAAGTCCCCCACCTCGCGCACCAGCCGCACCAACTCGGTGGCATTGGCCAGTCCCTCGGGATGCTGCTGCCAGGGAGCGGTCGGCCCACCGGGCGGGTCACCGCGCACCGCCAGGATGTGGGTCAGCCCGGCTGCGGCATAGGCCTCGATCACCTCGATCAGTTGCCGACGCGACTGGCTGACACAGGTCAGGTGTGCCATCACCCGGTGCTGGGTGTGGGCCAGCTTCTCGGTGATCTCGATGGTGCGTTCCCGGGTCGACCCGCTGGCCCCGTAGGTCACCGACACGAAATCGGGCTGTACATCGGCCAGTTCGTCCATGGTGCGGAACAGCAACTCGGCCGCCTCGGCGTCCTTGGGCGGGAAGAACTCGAAGGAATACAGCGGTCGATCGGCCGTGGCGAGCAGCTCGGCGATCGTGGCGGTCGGGTCGGACATGGCGGCCACCCTAGGGGTTCGGATACCACCGCAGCATCCGCTGCCACCACGTGAACAACCTTGACCGGACGCCCGGGCGGGGTTGCGGTGCTGCTGGGTAGGCTCCAGGGGTGCCCATCGAACTACACCTCGACCCCCGTCAGCCCCTGTCCGAGGACTTCCGTCGCGCGGTCGGGGAGGCGATCGACGAGTTCATCGCCGCCCGCCGCCCCGAGTTGGCCGCGATCGGCCCCGAGGTGGCGGCCCTGGCCGACCGGGCCTCGGAGTTCACCGCCGGGGGCAAGCGGGTGCGTCCGGCCTTCTGTGTCTGGGGAAATGTCGCGGTGCGCGGTGTCCCGGCCGATCCGTCCGCGCTGCTGTGGGCGGCGGCCAGTCTGGACGTGCTGCACGTCAGCGCCCTGGTGCACGACGATGTGATGGACGCCTCCGACACCCGCCGTGGGGTGCCGGCCGCGCACCGGCAGTTCGAGGCGCTGCACCGGGATTCGGACTGGCTGGGGGAACCGCTCACCTTCGGCCGGGCCGGGGCGATTCTGCTCGGTGATCTGCTGACCATGTGGTCGGTACAGATGGTCGACCAGAGCCCGCTGCGCGGGGGGCTGTCGGTGTCCGATCTGGCCCGGGCGCTGCCGTTCATCGAGTCGATGCGTACCGAGGTGACCGCCGGACAGTTCCTGGACATCGTGGCCCAGGCCCAACCCTTCGGTGACCCCGACCGGGCGAAGGATGAGGCGCACCGGGTGGTGGAGTACAAGACCGCCCGCTACACCGTGCAGCGTCCCCTGCAGTTCGGTGCCGCCCTGGCCGACGGTGACGAGGCCCAACTGACCGCGCTGGCGGCCTACGGCTCACCGCTGGGCCGGGCCTTCCAGTTCCGCGACGACGTGATGGGAATCTTCGGCGACAGCGCGGTGACCGGCAAGCCGGCCGGGGACGATCTGCGCGAGGGCAAACGCACCCTGTTGTTGGCCCACGCCTTCGCCGGCACCACCGAGGCCGGCGCCCGGCGGTTGACCGAACTGGTCGGCAATCCGGCCCTGGCCGGGGACGAACTGGCCGAAGCCCGCGACATCATCGCCGGCTCGGGGGCGCGCGAACAGGTCGAGCAGATGATCGAGGACTGCCTGGCCGAGGCACTCAATGCCCTCGACACCGCGGAATTCTCCGAGGTGGGCCGTGAAGGTCTGACCGCCTTGGCCCACGCCGCGGTGAACCGCAGCCACTGAACCAGCGCTCTTCGCAGTAAGGACGCGCTCAGATGAGCTTGACCGGCTGTCCGTGCACCAGTTCGTCCACGTCCAGACCCAACGCAACGCATGCTCCCCCGGCGATGTCAGCGAGCGTGGCCAGATCTACGTCCAAGCTGTGTCCACGGCCGGTGGATGCCGCAAGCACAGGCACATACTCGCGCGTGTGAAAAGCATGCTCAATGCAGGGGTCGTTCCCGTGGTCAGCAGTCACGACGAGCCCCGCGTCCCCAAGCCCGGGGAGCCATTCACCAACAGCGGCGTCCACCTGTTCGATCAGGGACACATAACGCCCAACATCTTGCTGATGGCCGGCCAAATCGGTCTGCTGGACGTTGACCACGCTCAGTCCTGGTTCGCCGATCAGGTCGGTGGTGATGTCCAGCAGCTTTTCTGTTTCCACTCCGGGGAAGCGCCTCACCTCAGACTCTGTGATCAGGATGTCGGAGGCTTTCCCCACGAGGGTCACCGGCAATCCTGCCCGTGCCGCCACCTCGGGCAGTTGGTGACGATAGTCGATCTCGGCACCCAGATGGTTCACCTTCAAACCACCCTTGGTGTAGAAACCGGAAGCAGGCGTGTCCAGTCCCACCGTGCCGACTTCACCTTCGCGCACCGACTCGATCAACGCGTTGTCCGAGTAGCCACCCACGGCAATAACCCGGGCCACCGGGGCGATCGACCTGACGAGTCGCGCGATTCCTTCGATCTGGCCCCACTCGAATTCCGATAGCCGACCCGAGACATTCCAGTTCAGACGCGGGTCCGCTTCCAGATTGTCATGAACAAGCACACCGCCGTCGACAATCAGCATCCGATTTCCGCAAGCAAGGTCGACGCGATGCCCGGCTCGTAATAGCACCGCTGACAGCTGATCCACGTAGTCCCCCACAGCCGCCAAAGTCACTTGGGACATGTCAGCACCCATCATGGTTTGATGCCCGGCGAAGGAGTCCGCGCCGGGATATCCCAAGGCTGCTCGACGGAATGTGGTGGCGGCCGTGATCGAAGTAGTTGCGAGTTCGAGATCCGGCCGCAGATCACTCAATCCGAGCGCAGCCAGGTGTGGAATGTGCAACTGTTGACCGCGCTCGCTTCGAGACCAGGCAACAAGCGACCCCAAGGTGTCGGCTCGGGCATCTTCCGGACGCAGTTCTCCGGCATCCGGCATCGCACCGATACCAAACCCATCAATGACCAGGACCACCAGTCCGTTCAGCATCCGCTCACCTTCCCGACTCGACTACACGACCTTGACCGTCGAACAGGCCGAGCACCTCCGGGTGTCCTGTTGAGATTCCGGAGACAACCGCCACCAATGACCGCACCACAAAGAGCTGAGTTCGAAATGCCATCACTGCCGTGGACCCGACCGTTGGACTTGTCCCTGGGCAATCGAACCTGCGGTAGTAGTCGATGTTCTCCGCGGAGCCCTTGTGCAGGCGCACCAGTTTGCGCTCGGCCTTGTCCACGATCAGAGCTTTCTCGGCATGACCGCGCGGATAGAATCCCCCGCCGAAAACCGCTGCCACTGGCGAACCCAGGGCGACCTCGGACACATACACAATGGCCGGCTGCTCGGGCAGTTCGTAGTTCACAGCATGCTCAGGTGTTGTGCCGGTCAAGGCATGACCGGGTTCGCCGACAGTTGCCCCCAGGGAGGACAACAACTCCAACGACCCGGCGCTGGTGTGACTGGGAAGGTTGATCACCGGGTCCTCAAGCACACTGGCAGCGCGTAGCACTCTGTCTGCGGTGGCCGTTGCTCGGGGAACACCACTCGCATCGTCGAAAAGCACACACGGAAAACCCGTCACGCCCGCAATTCGAATGCCTGGCAGGCCGAGATCCCGCATTCGTTCCACGTCTTCCGGATCGAATCCGCCGTCCTGACCCGGATACAGGTCTTCGGCAGCAGCAGTGACCCGCAACAGCACGTTCTGGGTGATACCAACCTGCACCGCAGCGTCCGACACAGCGCGCAGGTTCTGCTCATCGATGACCGTCACATGTGCCGGGCGATGCGCCAGCACGGTCGGCAATTGGCGAACCGGGATCTGCACAAGATGTCCCACGTTCGCCAGTTGGACGCCGGCGGCCAGGATCGGAGCAATTTCACGGGTATCGATCACCGCCGCCCTGGGAATGGCCGCGCCGATGGCAGCGTAGACGAGTGGGTTGCGACCGAACTGTTTCCCGACCTGCCACAGCTCAACTCCATACCGCTTTCCGGCTTCGGCGATGCTGCGCGCATTCACTGTAATGGCATCCAGATCGAGTAGATACGTGTCCGGCGGTATCTGTCCGCCGGCGTGGAGTTCAACCGCGGTATCGACCAACGCCGGATTGCGCTGGAGCGTCACATCAAGGAACATCGATTTCCCCCTCTGCCCGTTGCAGGATGCGCACACACAACTCGGCGTCGGCACGCATGGGATTGATCCGCAAGGTGCGATCACGCAGTTCCGGGTGTGTCTCCAAGTTGCTGCCGGACAGTCGGTAGACCATCGGCAGAATTTCGTACCGCGAGTTCGAACCAACCGGATGAGTGGCCGCACCACAGCGCGCAGCTGCTCGCATCAGATCTGGCGCAACCGGGCGATCCAACAACGCGATCACACACAGATCTTGAGCATTGGCCAGTTGTGCTTCGACGATTCCCGGCACCTCCCCCGCAGCGAGTCGCTGGGCGAGTTCCACACTCGCCTGGGCTTGCAGAGCCCAGTTCACCGGCACCATCACGAGCTGCTGTAGGGCCATCAGCGCCTGGTGGCCCTGCACCTGCCCTCCCCCGGAATAGTTGGCCCGATGGGCACGCTCAATGACGTCCGCGTCGCCGACCACTACCCCGACACCTTCGGGGCCGTGCAGCTTGAACAGCGAGAACGCCGATGCCGAGGCGCCGAGTTGCGAACCCATCAGCGGAGTTCGATAGACCGCGTAGTTGTCATCGACGATGGTCCGCACCCCCGCAGCCCGAGCTGCCGCAATCACGTCAGCCGGGGAGTAGGAGTCAGTCAGCCGTTGCCGAGTGTGCTGGAGATACAACCACTGGACGTTGCCGCCGGCCAGTTCTCGGGCCAGGGCCTCGGCGTCGTTGAAGTCGACTCTGACCGGTTGGATCGCGGTGTCGTGGAAGGTTGTAGCGGTGGTCGCGTAATCGGCTGCGTCATGAACAATGGGTCGTCGGTCTCCCTCCGACAGCGGCCCGGCCGAGAGCGCGGTCCGGATCGCACCGGTGCCGGCTCCCTGCACCAAGCAGGCTGCCTCGGCATCGAATGCCATCGCCAATGCGGCTTCAACTCGTGCCGTTGTGTCCGGCCGGCCCAGCGGTGGGTTGACCCCCACGTCCGTACTGAAGATCGCGTTGCCGGCAAAGTGTTCACTGGCGGCTGCGACCAGCTTCCGTTGAGCCTCCCGGGCTTGGGACATCGTCGGTATCGGCAATGGCGTGGTGGGCGGAAGCATGGCGCTATACCTCCACTCCCGACAACCAGCGCAACGGATTACGCCGATAGAGCAGATCCAGTGTGTCGGCATCGACACCCCGCGAACGGAGTTGGGCCTTGAACGCTTGCAATACGTGGCCATACCCGTGTGCGCCATTCGCGGTCAGGTATCCGAACCGAGAGATGTCGTTGCTGAGCAAGACACGATCGGCATACCCCGCGTCCATCAGCGTGATGATTCGGCTCAGTCTGGCTTCATCACTTTCGTAAGAGGCTTTCCCGATGGTGTCGAATGCGACGTAGGCACCTTCACGTGCAATGGACACATGCTGATCGGAGCCGGCCCACAGGTCCTGATGCCCAATCGCGACGCGTGCCGGGTCGACGCCTTCGGATAAGAGCAGTTCAAGTTGCCCCAGGCCACCTCGTCCAAGATGTGCGTGCGTAGCAAGCGGGGTCCCAGTCCGAGCGGATGCTCTGGCCGAGGCACGCAGGCTGATCTCCTCTGCCGGCGAAGGCGCGTCACCATGTGAACCGACCTCACCGATCACGCCTGTCCGGATACCAGTGTCATCCACACCTTCAGTGATCTCGGCCAAAATCCTCTGTTCGACCGACTCCACGGAACTGATCTCGCCCACGGGGTGGAAGCGTTCGTAGTAGTAGCCCGTGCCCGCCACGACGGGCACTCCGGTGGCTTCGGAGATGCGTCGGAGTGCCACGACGTCTCGCCCCATCCCACGACAGGACAACTCGACGACCAGACCCAAACCGGTTTGTCGTGCCACGTCGGCCAACTCGGGCTGGACTTGTGCGGCGTCGAGGAAGCCCACCGAATCCGTGTCGGTGCGCAAGTCGACCACGAGATGCTCATGGGCAAGCACCGGCCCGGTTACTGTCCGAGGGTCGAGCTCCCCAGTTACGGTTTGCAACATTGTTGTCATCCTCCGATGGGCGCGAAGAGCCCCAGTGGCACGAGCAGGTTCAGCAAGATGCCACCCACAATGACCGCTGTCGGTCCTGCAGCCATTCGGACGATCGGCCTACCCAGCGCCTCATTGAGGAGGTAGAGGCCGCCCACGATGGCCATCGCGATGCCGCCGCCCATCGCATTGGCCGCCATGATCGAGCCGACCAGAATCGCCAAGCTCAGTGACTCGGTGATGGCATTACGGATGTGGTCGGCAGAGTCCCGAATTGAGGGCCAGCGCTGGAGCCAACTGCCGAGCGCGGATAGGGCGAAGACTTCCACTGCCATGATCGCTGCGCCGGCCACGAAGGCGATACCGAGCGCCAACGGCCAGTTTTCGATCCCGGAACCGATGAGGTAGCCGGCGGAGTAGACGAACGTGAAACCGGCCATTGCATAGGCGCCGGACGCCAGGGCCGTGGTGGCAATGAGTGGAATGAACCCGAACGCTCGCGGCAAGTCGATCTGCGCTGCTTCGGCGAACTTGCCGTCAGCGACCATGAAGCTGGTTGCCTCCCCACCAGCGAAGATCCCCGATGCGGCCAACATCGCGACTGCCCCACCGAGAATCGCGAACCACACCACGTTCTTGCGCAGCCGCGCTGCGTTCGGACCAAAGAGCTGGTCAACCACTTCTGCTTCGGCCCGCTTGGACTCGGCGATTTGTTCTTGCTCTTCGGCAGAAAGCTTCGCGTGTTCGAGTTTCTCGGACTTCTTGGCTGCCAAGTCTCTTGCCAACGCGAACGCAACGAGCATGATGACACCGACGGCCATCGCGATCGCGCCGCCGAACACATCGGGCCAGACCTTGGCCATGACCAGCACAGTCACGACCTCCAACACGAACGTGACGACACCCTTCAACCTGCCGAACTGGCGCGCGACGGCGATCACGGGGAAGATGGCGAACAGCCACAGGATGGGACCTGAAATCTGTTGCAAGGCGGTGACGAAGTCGACCGGCAACTGATGAGCCAAGTTGTTGGCAGCGGCGAGACCGTAGGCACATACGGCTCCCCATGCGCCACCCGCGATCAGAGCTGCCCACCACCAAGGAGCGAGCAGACCCAGGATCTCCACCGGCAGGAAGATCAGCCAAGGGTTCAGCACACCCGTTGACAGGGCCATCGGGGCGCCGAGGCCGAAAATGAAGCCGGCACTCAGACCGAACACGATGGTCGCCGTAGCACCTCGCGAAGACCGCCCCTGGATGAAATCCAGCATGAAGGGACGGGCACCGTCGTTGAACACGGCAAGCGCCTTATGTGCGATGAGGGCGGCAAAAGCCGAGACCGCAATGACGAGAAACGATTGCCACGTCGCGAAGTGGATACCCACCTCAGGCGTGGTTTCCAGAACTACTGAGTGAAGCATGGGGCCATACCTTTCTGGTTCATGCCCGAGAAGATGCGATCTCGGACCAGAGCACCGGGACGACGTCCTGGATCTGGTCCATGGCGAAGCCGAAAGCGACCTTGCCGCTGGCAACTTCCTTGGCGATCACCTCACGGGGCGGCACGGTGCGCCCGAAAGTGTGAGTCTTGGCTCCCCCGAGGAGCCCGAGGAGGACACCGAGGCTTGCGCCGGCCCCGGTGTGACAGGTACCGAAGTAGTAGTCGATAGCACCGGAGCGAAGTTTCATCGCGGCATCCATGTCGGTGCCAATGATGACTTCGTCGTCGGGGCCAACCAGCTTCTTCAGCGCATCGGCAACTTCTGCCTTGGCAACGCCACCAGTCATGATTTTCATCGGTTCTCCTTACGGTGTGCGACATACAAGGTCGCGAGGTGGATGGTGAGGAAGTCGATTTCTCCCTTGGGGAGGGTGAGGCCCAGTTCGGCGGCTGCCCGGTCGGCGATTGCCCGGGCCCGGGCGGGGGAACTCGGGCTGGCGGTGCGGGCTTCGGCGACGTGAGCCACGTTGGGTTCGCCCACCGATGTGTCCCCGGTCCGAACTCGCTCCAGGGCAGCCATGAGATGCGCAGCGAACATGCCGGCCGTCTGCTCGGTAACCACATACTCCGAGTCGAGCTCCGCGAGCAGCTGCGACACGAAGGCCACGATCTCGGGCGTCGCCATCCCCGTTTCGGCCGTGATTCTGAGCCTGTCTTCCAGCAGTTGGTCCATCGGGGTTCCTAATAGGTTGGGGGGCGCTTTCCAGCAAGCACCTCAGCGAATACGGTCATCGCGAGTGGCGAATCAATGGCCCGCCGAACCGGCCACGGAATCACGTTCGAGTGGTGGTGCACCAGAACGGCATTGGTGTTCCCTTCGATCTCGGGAAGCGGATAAATGTCGATGGGCACCCGCAGATGGTCGGAGACTTCATCGAGATTCCAGACAGTGGCGTCGATCAGGCCGGAGTCGAAGTGACCTGCAAGTTGGTGGTAAGAGACATCGACCAACCGCTCGTCGTCCAAGTCGGGGAAGTAGCGTGCAGTCAGGGTCACCTGGTCGGTCGATTTGGAGTCGACCCCCACTCGCAGCGTCGGATCGTGACGATCCCTGCCCCGAGTAATGATCAAGCCGTGACTGCCGACGTACGTGTTGGGCCCGAAGTCCCGGATCGTGTTGAGCTCGGAGCTTTCTGCAGCAAGGCGTGACATGAGTGCGAAGTCGGTGTGCCCATCCATGACCGAACGGGCTCGTTCCGTGGATCCACGCTGGAACATGAGCGACAGCGGGATGCCTGCGTCGGCGAAGCTCGCCTGCAGTGCCGACGCCATCGCCTCGTAGCGCAGGGAGTACGGCATCGGTGTACCGATCGATATCGAGCGTCCACCACTGGCTTCCCACAGAAGCGGGTAATCCAGTGCCTCGATGAACGTGCCCAATCGGCCACGAGGTTTCAGTTGGACTGCACCCAAATCGGTCAACTGTGTCAGCGCACCCTGAATCGTTCCGTTCGAAGCTTCCAGTTCGGCTGCAACTTGCTTCACTGCCGGCAGTCGTTCGCCGACACGCATCGTGGACAGCAAGGCAGCAAGACGGACGGCAATGCGTCCCTCTTTGGACATGAACTGCTCTTGGAGTCCCACGATCGAAAGAATATCCACTATTTCGGATATTTACAAGACCTCGACACCTGCGATGTTCAGCCGGTATGCGCCGACAGCGGAGATGCCCACCACGGGAATCGGAAGGCAGCCTGAAACGACTTTGCCCACGGGGGAGGATCCCGGTGGGGCGAAATGTGCGGCCGGGTGTGATGTGCTGAACTCCGGAACAGGCCGAAGGGCCGGCCATCGTGAGTGGCCGGCCCTTCTAGATCGAGCATGGTGGACGGGGTACGTGCAGGTCAGTCCACCGGGGAGACCCGAATGAGGTTGCCGTCGGGGTCGGCGATCACGAACGTGCGGCCGAAGACATCGTCGTGAGGCTCCTCCACGACGTGGACTCCTTTCGAGACCCAGCTCGTGAAGGTCTCATCAACTGCGGATACCGGCCCCGGCACCATGAGCCCGACCTCGCACGTGCGAGGGGTGCTCGGGTCCGCGTGCTCGCTTCGTCCTGTCCACAGCGCGAACAGAACGCCGGGGGCCACCTCGAAAGCCACGTAACGGGGACTGATGAAGGCCGGTGTGATTTCGAACAGGTCGCTGTAGAAAGCCGTGGCGTTCTCAGCATCGCGGACGTAGACCAGGAACAGGTTGGGTGCGGGCATCAAGCACTCCTCGGGTTGTTGGGTTCTCTTACCGCACCAGTTGACCGTCCAATCACGACAAGACCTGTCACCTTTTCTGCGAAAGTTGGTCAGTATGAAGGCGTCGAGACTGCTGCACCTCTTGCTGCTCCTGCAGACACGTCAGCGCATCACCACTACCGAACTCGCCGGCCGCCTGGAGGTGTCCAGGCGGACTGTGCTGCGGGATGTCGAGGCGCTGTCGACAGCAGGTGTGCCTGTATATGCCGAACGGGGACGGAGCGGTGGGATCGTCCTGCTCCCCGGTGCACGGCTCAACGCATCCCATCTGGATCCTCGGGAACTGGAAGCCCTCTCGGTTGCCGGTCTGGACGACGCACAACTTGAGAGTCTGGGACTGTCTGCGGTGCGTGAGTCGGCCGCACGCAAGATCGCTGCCCGCCAGAACGCAGCGGTCGAGTCCCCGAGCCTGCCACGCCTGTCGGACCTGGTCCTGGTGGACAGCAATGCGTGGCTCGCCGACCCGAACGCGGAAGTGGACGTAGCGGATCTGGCAGCAGTGCTGCGACACCGACGCCGGATGCGCATCCAGTACCGGCGCAGCGCCGAGGGTCGGGCCTCGGTGCTGGTCGTTGACCCGTACGGGATCGTCGCGAAATCGGGCCGCTGGTACCTCATCGCCGATCACCAGGGAGCCGGCCGGCTGTTTGCTCTGGAACGGCTCTCGGCCTACGAGACACTCGAGGCTCCGGTTGCCCTCCGTCCGGGTCAGACCCTCCGCACCATGTGGGCGGCGCTGAAGGAACGCACCGAGACGCCCGGTCGCGTCAGCGTGACCGTCCGTCTCCGAGAAAACCGCCTCGATCTGGCACGGCGCATCCTCGGCGCCCGCATCCACGAAATCTCCGACAGGGAGAACGGCTGGTGCTCGGTCGTCATCCGCTACCCCAGCATCGAGTCAGTGCGTCAGCTCCTCCAGTTCGGTGACCACATCGAGATATTGACCCCACCCACAGCCCGCGAACGCGTCAGGCTGCTCGCCAGGGATCTCGCCGACAGGCACTCGCGTCCCGCCGGATAGCGGTGGGCGACAAGCCCGCAGTCGATCGATGTCCCCGATCGATACAGCTGGTGACCTCAGTTGCGGTTACCGCCCCGGAAGAAGTACCCCTCCATCGCCGGGTCGGCGTCCCAGGCGGCGTCGATCCGCTCCCGAATCGCCCGGGCGGCGTCCTCGAAGCCGGCCGCATCGCGGATCTCGGAGCCGACCACGATCCGGCGGGCACCGGCGGCCAGAACCTGATCGACGTCCTGCAGGCTGGTGCCACCGGTGGCGAACCAGGGCTTGGTCTCCGCCGCCCCGGGGGGCGCGAGGTCGGCCATCGTCCGCACCAGGTCGGGGGCGGTGGCGGTCGGATGTTCCGGGCCGATGGTGATGAAGTCGACCAGGTCGTCGGCGATCGCGGCACGGGCCTGCTGGTCGGTGTGGGCCCCCCGGCCCACCAGAGCCCACTTGTGCAGGATCTTCTTCGCCTCGGCCGGAGTGGTGTCGTTCTCGTCCAGATGCAGCAGGTCGGCGGTGAAGGCCTCGGCCAGCCCCGGATCGTCCTGCACCACGACCAGCCCTTGGGTCCGGTAGCTCAGGGTGCGCAGCAGGGCGAGCTGTTCGAGGGCTTCCACGCGGCTGAGGTTCTCGTCGCGAAAGCCGATCATGTCGACCCCCGCACCGAAGGCGGCATCGGCGAAGGGGCCCAGATCATCGGAGGCAACCCGAGCATCGGTGATCAGGTAGAGCTTGGCGCCGTAGAGCCGCTGGCGCAATCCGAACAGAACGGTCATGGCCGCAACTTTACTGACCGGCACCGACAAGTACCGAAGACCCCAGTTCGACGCCACGCCGACCGCTAGCTCACCGGAATGCCCCAAGCCTCCCTACACTCGACAGCAGGCCAACACGGCCCACTTCCCCAGACCGTGTATGGAGCAGATTCGTGACGTTGACAAGCATGCGCGACCCGTTGGTCGGCCATGCCTTGGAGGGTCGCTACGAGATCACCGATCGACTCGCCCGAGGTGGTATGGCCACCGTCTATCGGGCGCACGACAACCGGTTGGGCCGGATCGTCGCGGTCAAGGTGATGCACGAAGGTCTCGGGGACGATCAGGACTTCGGCCGCAAGTTCGACCGGGAGGCCCGGGCCGCCGCCCGGCTGTCACACCCCAACGTGGTGTCGGTGTTCGATCAGGGACGCGACCACGGCCGTCCCTACATCGTGATGGAGTACGTGCCGGGCAGCACGCTGCGCTCGATGATCGTGCGCGACGCCCCCCTGGAGGCACCCCGTGCGCTGGACATCATCGAACCGGTGCTCGCCGCCCTGGCCGCCGCCCACGAGGCCGGCCTGGTGCACCGCGATGTGAAGCCCGAGAATGTGCTGATCTCCGATCGCGGACAACTGAAGGTCGCCGATTTCGGCCTGGCCAAGGCGATCAGCGGCCAAACCGCCACCGCCACCCAGGGCCTGCTGATCGGCACCGTGTCGTACCTGCCGCCCGAACTGGTCACCATCGGCAAGGCCGACACCCGCTCCGACGTCTACAGCGCCGGAGTGGTGCTGTGGGAGATGCTCACCGGCCGCAAGCCGCACACCGGCGACACCCCGATCCAGGTCGCCTATGCCCATGTGCACAACGACATTCCGCCGGTCTCGGATTTCCTGCCCGGAAGCGAACGGGCTCTATTCCCCGACTATCTGGACGCCCTGGTCGCCGGCGCGGTGCGGCGTGACCCGGCCCGCCGTCCGGTCGACGCGGCACACTTCCTGACCAACGTGCGCCTGGCCCGCAGCGCGCTGGCCGACGGGGTCACCAGCAGCCCGACCCTGGTGCGCAAGTTCACCAGCGACACCCCGAGCCACAACCATCTCGCGCTGGTCGGCGACGACGATCACGCCGGGCCGGACGACGAGGCGACGATCACCACCGTGACCCGGCTCCCGGTGCACCAACCGGCCCCGGTGATGCCTTCGGCACCGAGTGCGGGTTCCAGCCCCTCACCGCAGGAGTATTCCGAGTACACCCCGACCGATCTGCGTCCGGTGCCACCCCAGGTCTACCGGCGCCGCCGCGGCCTGCTGCTGTTGATCCTGTTGCTGGTGCTCGGCCTGGTCGGTGGCGTCGGGGGGTGGTGGCTGATGGCCGGACGCTGGACCGACACCCCGGCCCTGGCCGGGCTGACCCGCGAGGACGCGATCTCGGCGGCAACCGCGGCCGATCTGGAAGTGACCTTCGACGAGGCGCACTCCGAAACCGTCGCGGCCGGTCGGGTGATCGACACCGATCCGGCAGCCGGTGCACGGGTGACCCGGGGCAGCTCGATGGAGGTCGCGCTGTCGTTGGGTCCGGAACGTTTCGAGGTCCCGAAGCTCGTCGGGATGAGCGTCGGCGAGGCCACCGAGGCGCTGCGCCGGGTCAATCTGGTGGTCGGCGAGACCAAGGAGGTCTGGCACGAGGAGGTGCCGGCCGGTGTGGTGGTCGGCGCCTCGATGGATGCCGGCAGCCAGGCCAAACGCGGCGACAAGGTCGATCTGACCGTCTCGAAGGGTCGTCAACCGATCACCGTGCCGAAGGTGGCCGGTAAATCCCAAGCCGAT
This sequence comes from Pseudenemella bisphenolivorans, assembly GCF_051133435.1. Taxonomy (NCBI): domain Bacteria; kingdom Bacillati; phylum Actinomycetota; class Actinomycetes; order Propionibacteriales; family Propionibacteriaceae; genus Pseudenemella; species Pseudenemella bisphenolivorans. The sequence continues at coordinate 313,046 of NZ_JBPGNY010000001.1, forward strand.
GCGCAGGCCGCGATCAAGAAGGCGGGGTTGACCGCCGAGGTGAAACAGGCGCACTCCGCCTCGGTGCCCAAGGGTGTGGTGATCAGCCAGGCTCCGGCCGACGGCACCCTGTACCGGGGTGATCGGGTGTCGATCACGGTGTCCAAGGGGCCGGTGATGGTGCAGGTGCCCAATGTGAAGTCGATGGGCGTCCAGGCCGCCACCAAGGTGCTGCAGGACAAGGGCTTCAAGGTGACCACCCGTCCGGTCGAGGAGAACTACCTGGGGCTGGGCTACGTCGCCTACACCGATCCCGGCATCGGGTCGTCGGCCCCGAAGGGGTCCACGATCACCCTCTACCTGGTCTGACCCGGGCTGTTCGCCCCACCGGGCACTACCGTGATCGCCATATCTGGGAGGTACCGGTGTTGGAGTTTCTGCTGATCGGCCTTGCGCTGCTGGTGCTGGCGTTGCTGGTCGTACCGGTGACCGTACTGGCGGTTCGGGCCGGCATCCGCCGCCGCTATGTCGCGTCCCTGACCTCGCGTGGCTGGACGTTTCTGGACGACCCGGCCATGTGGGAGGTCGCGATGCTGCACTGCCCGCCCTTCGGCCGACAATTCGACCGGCAAGTCGACGACCTCACCCGCGGCCGCACCTCGGACGGCTACTGGTTCCAGGCGTTCGACTACCGCACCACCGAGTTCGACAACCGGGTGCTGACGATTCGGCTGCCCCGGGCCCTGCCCGAGTTGTACGTGTTGGCCGGCGGCCGGCCCCGTCCGGGGGTGGAGGCACCGAGGATCGAGGGCTTCGCTCCCCTGCTGGTCAACTGCGAGGACGAGCGCTACGCCCGGGCGGTGCTCACCGAGCCGGTGATGTCGGCGATCTTCGCCTACGGGCAGCACCATCCGCTCGACCTGAGCATCGACGGCAACCACCTGGTCGCGGTCAGTGTCTCGGAGGATCCCGATCTGCTGGCCCGAGCCGTCGATGCCCTCGCAGCGGTGGCCCGCGCGATCGACGAGCGGGTCTTCACCGAGTGGGCGCGCCCCGAACCCGAACGTGGCCACACCTTCCACCGACGTCCCGACTGGGATTACCTGGGCCAACACGACGCCCTGCTGAACACCGTGGAGGTCACCCGGGCCGGGCAGCGGCACCGCACCGAGGAAGTGGTCACCAGCCGCAACGACGGGTTGCCGTTCGTCGCCTTCCGGCACCACTGGGTAACGACCCACACCACCACGTACACCGACAGCCAGGGCAATACCCAAACCCAGACCCACACCCAACACCATGTCGAGCATGTGATGGAGTTCGCGCTGCCGTTCCGCAGCCCGCGGTTGGCGGTGTCCTACGACCGCACCAAGTTCATCAACGGCTGGATCACCGGCCTGCGCGAGATCGACTTCGAGCACGCCGACTTCAACCGGATCTTCGACATCCGGTGTGTGTCGCACAAGTTCGCCTACGACGTGGTGCATCCGCGCCAGATGGAATACCTGGCCCGCACCCAGCCCCCACCCTTCGTCTGGGGTGACGGACGGGCCCTGTTCCGGCTCGAGGCCTACAACCAGGAAACCATCGAGTGGATCTGTGATTTCTTCGCCGGGTTCATCTCGCGGGTGCCCAGTTTCGTCTGGAAGGACCTCCACGCCGCACCCCCGGTGCCCCTGACCGCACAAGGTCGATAAAGAGACCGAAAGGGTGTTGTCCCCGGCATCCGGCCCCCATAGGTTGGAGATGAGCACACTTCGGTGCTCAAGAGACGCAGTGGAGGGATGAGTATGGGTATCGGAGACAAGATTTCGAACAAGGCCGAGGAGATTGGCGGCAAGCTCAAGGAAGGCGTCGGTGACGCCACCGACAACGAGCGTCTCGAGACCGAGGGCAAGGGTGACCAGGCCTCCGGCCGCACCAAGCAGGCGGGCGAGAACATCAAGGACGCCGCCAAGAACATCACCGGCAACTGACCGGAAAACCACCACCAACGAACACGAAGCCCGGCCGGGGATCACCCCCGCCGGGCTTCGTCGTGTCGGCTCAGAAGTTGATCGGCACGAAATCCTGCACCGGGTTGGTGCGGTTGATCCGGCCGTCGGTGAGGCGCTCGGCCACGGTGAAGGCCAGCTCCAGCGACTGATTGCGGTTCAGGCGCGGGTCGCACAGGGTTTCGTAGCGGTTGACCAGGTGCTCCTCACGCAGATCGTCGACCCCGCCGACACATTCGGTGACGTCGTCGCCGGTCAGCTCCACGTGCACCCCGCCGGGCCAGGTGCCCAGGTCGTCGTGCACATCGAAGAAGCCGTTGACCTCATCGACCACATCGGCGAAGGCCCGGGTCTTGTAGCCGTTGGAGGTCGAGAAGGTGTTGCCGTGCATCGGGTCGCACATCCACACCGGATTGCGTCCGGCCTTGGTGACGCCGTCGATGATCGGCGGCAGGTTCTCACGGATCTTGCCCGCCCCCATCCGGGTGATGAAGGTCAACCGGCCCGGCTCGTGATCCGGGTCGAGCAGGTCGGCCAGCGCCAGGGCGTCCTCCACCGTCGTGCTCGGGCCCAGCTTGACCCCGATCGGGTTGCGCAGATGCCGCATGAACTCGACGTGGGCACCGTCCAACTGGCGGGTGCGCTCCCCGATCCACAGGAAGTGGCCGGAAACGTCGTAGGGCGTGCCGGTACGCGAATCGATCCGGGTCAGGGCGTGCTCGTAGTCGAGCAGCAGGGCCTCGTGGCTGGCGTAGAACTCGACGGTGCGGAAGACGTCGTCGTCGATCCCGCAGGCCACCATGAACGCCAACGCCCGTTCGATCTCCTGCACCAGCGCGGCGTAGCGCTCATTCACCCCGGCCGCGCTGCGCACGAAATCGGAGTTCCAGGAATGGGCGCTGCGCAGGTGGGCGAATCCACCGGTCAACAGGGCCCGGGAAAGGTTCATCGTCGCCGAGGAGGCGTTGTAGGTCTGCAGCAACCGGTCGGGGTCGTGACCGCGGGCCGCTTCGGTGAACTCGAACCCGTTCACCGAGTCACCCCGGTAGCTGGGCAGGGTGATTCCGTCGCGGGTTTCGGTGTCGCTGCTGCGCGGCTTGGCGTACTGGCCGGCCATCCGGCCCACCTTCACCACCGGCACCTGGGCGGCATAGGTGAGTACCACCGCCATCGACAGCAGGGTGCGCAGCTTGTTCTGAATATTGGCCGCGGTCACCCCGGCGAAGGTCTCGGCACAATCGCCGCCCTGCAGTACGAAGGCCTCACCGCGGGCGACGCTGGCCAGCTTGTCGCGCAGGTCGTCGCATTCGCCGGCGAACACCAGCGGCGGACGGGTGCGCAACTCGCTGACCACGGCTTCGACCGCCGCGGCGTCGGCATAGCTCGGCTGCTGCACCGGCTTCAGAGCGTGCAGGTCGGCCAAACTGGGAAGCTTCACGGAGTCAGACACGGATAGAGGGTAGCCCGCCGGGCCGAATCTCGCTCGTCGGTTTCGCACACCGAGCCGTCCCGGCGGTGTCAGTCCTCCGAGTCAGTCCTCCGAATGGATGCCCTGTTCGATGGCGTACAACACCAATTCGACCCGGTTGTGCAGTTGCAGTTTGCGCAACACGTTCTGGACGTGGTTCTGCACGGTGCGGTGCGCCACGTGCAGTTCCTCGGCGATCTCGCGGTAGGCCTTGCCCTTGGCGACCTGCCGCAGCACCTCCACCTCACGGGTGGTCAACACCGGGCCGGTGCTGTTGTGTTCCTCGGCGCGGGTCACCATCCGGCGGAACTCGCCGAGCACCAGACCGGCCAACCCCGGGGTGAACACCGCGTCCCCCTGGGCGGTGCGACGCACCCCGTCGACCAGTTCCTCGGGGGTGGCCGATTTCACCAGGTAGCCGCGGGCCCCGGCCTTGACCGCACGCAACACGTCCCCACGTTCGCCGCTGGCCGAGATCACCAGCACCTGCATCTGCGGGAATTCCTTCAACAGGATTTCGGTGCAGGTGGCCCCGTCGGGGTCGGGAATGTTCAGGTCCATCACCAGCACATCGGGCCGGATCGCGCGAGCCCGGTTGAGGGCTTCGGACCCCGAACGGGCGGTCGCGACGATGTCGAAGCCGTCGTCCTCCAGGTCACCGCTGAGGGCTTCGATCCACATCGGATGGTCGTCGACCAGCATCACCCGGCGGGGAAACGCGTCCGCGTCCCCGTTGTTGTTCCAGCCGGGCATCGACATGTCATTCATGTTGCATCGGAATCCTGAACTCCCATTCCACTCCCCGACCGGGGGCGGTGCGCAGTTTGGCATATCCACCCAGTTCGGCGATCCGGCCGTGAATCGAGTGTTTCATGCCCATCCGGCCACGCTCGACGGCGCTGTCGAAATCCTGCTGTTGCGCGCCCCGTCCGTTGTCGCGGATACCGATCACCAGTTCGTCGCCCTCGCGTTCCAGCAGCACCCAGGCCTGGGCGTCGGTGCCGGCGTGCTTGTTGACATTGTTCAGGGCCTCCTGCACCGCGGCTTCGATTTCCTGGGCCCGGGTCGCCTCCACCAGCACTGTTTCGGCCGGGGTGGAGATCGTCACCCCCGGCCCGGCATGCCGGTCGAGCAAGGACGAGAGGTTGCGCCGGGTGACGTCGATCAGGGCCTCGTCGGGTTCGGCGGCCTGTTCCTGCAACAGGGCGCGCAGGGCCGATTCCTGTTCGTGGGCGGCCTTGGCCAGCCACTGGCCCCGGGGCCCGAGATTGCGACCCTCGCGTTCCACCAGGGCCAACACCTGCAACACGCCGTCGTGCACGATCCGGGCCAGACGTTGGCGTTCGGCCATCGCGGCCCGCTGAGCGGTCATGACGCGCAGTTCGGCGGCATGGCAGCGCAACTGTTCGACCAGGTAGCCCAGGCAGGCGCAGCCGATCACCGTCATCATCGAGGCGACGATGTCGTCGGTGCTGGGGCCGGCCACCACGGATGCCACCACGGCCAGTGAGCCGGCCGCGATGGTTCCGGGTACCCAGCCGCGCCACAGCGCGATCGCCATCGGGGCCCCGGCAATCCACAGGTCCGGAACCGTCGAGTGCGGGCCGACCACCCAGGGCGAACACAGCACCAGAGCCAGCGTGACCCCGAAGTCGGCGGCCAGGAGCCAGGTCGGACGGGTTCGGGCATAGGCGATCGCGGTGGCCAGGGTCCAGGCCACCATGAAGGCGAAGCAGGCGATCAGCAACAGCCGGTGGCCGTCGACCAGCCACAGGTTGCGCGCGGCGAGCATCAGCATCCCGCTGCGCAAGGCGGTGTGCGCCTTGAAAACAGGGGTTTCCTCGAACTCCCGGGGGGCGGGGGTGGCCGGGGCCGGTGCCGACATACCGGTCAACTACTCCTTCGGCAGTGCCGGCCGCTCGGTGTTGGCTCCCGGACGGGGCAACACCCGGGCGGCGAGTTGTTCGGCGGTGAAGTTGCCGGACTTGGCCGAGGCGCCGTACACGTCGACGTATTCCTGCCCGGACAACTGGTGGATCGCGTTGACGATCTCGTCGGTCACCCACCGCAATACCACCCGGTCGGTGGGCCGGTCGCGGTAGTCGGAGAAGTCGAGGGGCTTACCGATCCGGATTCCGGGACGCACCATTCGCGGAATCCCGAACAGGCCCGGGGTGATCTCGGTGTCGAACATCGCCACCGGAATGACCGGGGCACCGGTGGCCAGGGCGAGCCGGGCCACCCCGGTCTTGCCCTTGTACAGCCTGCCGTCGGGGGAACGGGTGCCCTCGGGGAAGATGCCCAGCACCTTCTGCCCCTCGGCGAGTACCTCACCGACCACACCCAGGCTGTCCGCGCTGGCCCGGCCGCCGGAACGGTCCAGCGGCAACATGCCGACGGTCTTGAGGAACCAGGCGATGATCCGGTCCTTGAGGCTGCGGCCCTTCTCGAAGGCCTCGGCCTTGGCCGGGTAGGCCATCTGACGGTTGAGCATCGCCGCGAGCAGCACCGGGTCGCCGATCGAGATGTGGTTGGCAGCCATGATCACGGCCCCGTTGCGGGGCACATTCTCCAGCCCCTGCACCCACGGTCGCCAGAAGAGCTTGATCATCGGGGTGAACAGCAGGTGTTTGAACAGTTGATACGACAGCGTCACAGCCACTCCTCCTGTCGACCGGCACCGCGAATCGACAGGCAGCAGCCTAAGACATCGGGCCCATGACGCGCCCCTCAGCGTGGTGACACCGCTCCCGGGCATCTACCATGCGAGGGTGATCTCCCGCCGCAATGCCATCCGTCATCGTCCCGAGCCCGGCCCGAAGGTGATGCCCGGGGCGGAGTCGTTCCGGGCGGGTTCGGGTGAGACCGCGGTACTGCTGTGCCACGGATTCACCGGATCACCCGCCTCGATGCGGCCCTGGGCCCAATACCTGGCCGATCGGGGGTACCGGGTCGCGGTGCCCCTGTTGCCCGGCCACGGCACCCACTGGCGCGATCTGAATCTGACCGAGTGGACCGATTGGTACGCCTGCGTCGAGCAGGAGTTCAACGTGCTGCGTCGGGAATGCCGTCAGGTCTTCGTCGCCGGTATGTCGATGGGTGGTGCGCTGTCGCTGCGGCTGGCGCAACGCTACGGCGCCGATGTGGCCGGGCTGATGCTGGTCAACCCCGCGATCGCCTCCCGGGATCGCGCCATGCGGTTGTTGCCGGTGTTGTCGCGGGTGATTGCCTCGATCAAGGGCATCGGCAACGACATCGCCCGCGGTGGGGACGAGATCGGCTATCCGCGCACCCCGCTGAAGGCGGCCAACTCGATGACCCACCTGTGGGCCGATGTGCGCAACCATCTGGGCCGGGTCGACCAACCCATCCTGCTGTGCACCTCACGGATCGACCATGTCGTCGACCCCAGTTCGGCCGAGGCGATCGAGGCCGGGGTGAGCTCGACCGAGTTGGAACGGGTGCATCTGGAACGCAGCTACCACGTCGCGACCTTGGATCACGACGACGAATTGATCTTCCGCCGCTCGGCCGAGTTCCTGGCCCGGCACACGGAGCCGGCATGACCCGTCCCGACGACGGTGACCCGGTCAACGACGCCTTCGACGAGATGATCGCCCGGGAGTTTCCCGAGGCCCCGGCGGTCGAAGACCCCGCACCCTACGAACGGTTCGAGGCCGACCCGCCCACCCTGTTCGATTGGGTGGATCCGAATCCCGAGCCCGAACCGGAGCCGGAATACACCCTCGATCATGTCGAGCCCGATCCCGAACCCGGCGATGACGACTGGCGGCCCGAATCCGCTCCCTTGCTCAGCCGGTTCGCGGGCATGTCGGGTCCGGCCGCGGCGGGGCCGGCCTGTTGGTGCTGTCGATCGTGCTGACCGTGGCGATGGTGTTCGTCCCGGGCCTGCGCGGCTGGGGCGGGTTCGTGGCTTTGGCCTGTTTCGTGGCCGGGTTGGTGATTCTGTTCAGCCGGTTGCCGCGGGATCGGCCACCGTCGGGCTCCGGGGACGGTGCGGTCGTCTGACCTCGGCACTGCCTGCCCGGGCACGGCCCGGCGGTCAGTGACCGGTTCTCGGCATCTCCCGCGGCTTGTCACCGGGGGGACGCGGTCCGGCGGTGGGGCCGGCCGAGGGTGGTCCGCTCGGCTCGGGATCGGCACTCGGTGTCGGGTCGACCGTCGGCGAGGGTTCATCGGTCGGGTCCACCGTGGGCGTGGGCTCCTCAGTGGGATCAGGAGTCGGCGTCGGCTCCTCGGTCGGGTCGACCGTCGGCGAGGGCTCCTCGGTGGGGTCCGGAGTCGGCGTCGGTGTGGGCGAAGGCGCCTGCTCGGGGACGGTGAGAATGCCTAGGTGAAAGCTCACCCCCTGCGACTCATTTCCGCTGTCCGCAGGGAGCCACATCCGCACGGTCACCACATGTTCCTCGTTCTTTCCGGAAACCGGTGCCTTCACCGCCAACCGCCAGTGAACACCTTCGCGGTACTCGAAAGGTCCGTCCTCAGCGAAGGCATTCCCCAATCGGCGCTCTCCGACCTGTTCCCCATCGACATGCACAGTGAACATGAGGTCACTGGGGTTGCCCTTCTCCTGCTCGTCGGCATCCAGCTTGCTGAGGTCCTCGATACCGAACAGAACGTGCACGTGTTGGGTGTTGTCGGTGGTGGCCCGCATTCTGACGGTGGCTGTGTAACCAGGGCTCCCCGGGTTCGGGGGCCCGCCGGTCAACCTCCACGGCGGGGTGCTGGTCGGTCCGACCTGCACCCACTCTCCGTTAGCGGGATTCTGGTACTCGACCTCGGAGTTCGCCTGGGTCAGGTCGGCGCGAGCCCCCTGGGATAATGCCCACAGCGTTGCCAGTGGGGTCATCACGAGCACGAGGGTCAGTACGGACAGCTTCAACAGGGGAAGTCGACGAACCATTCATCGACCGTAGCAGTCAATAAGCCACGACGCGAGGGACGCCGTCAGCCGAGTGATCATGCCGGGAGCCGTTGACCGATTGTGGTGAACCGGAACTGTCGGTGGGCGTCCCTACTGTGCCCGGTATGAGCGTGCAGCCGAGTTTCGACGATCTGGGGCAACCCCTGTCCGAGGTCACCTTCGTGGTGGTCGATCTGGAAACCACCGGCGCGAGAGCCGACGACACCATCACCGAAATCGGGGCGGTCAAGGTGCGCGGTGGTGAGGTGCTGGGTGAGTTCCAGACCCTGGTCAACCCGCACCGTCACATTCCGCCCCTGGTGGCGGTGCTGACCGGCATCACCAATGCCACGGTCGCCGACGCCCCGTCCCTGCCGCAGGTGCTGCCGAGCTTCCTGAGCTTTCTCTCCGATGGGGTGCTGGTGGCCCACAATGCACGCTTCGATGTCGGTTTCCTCACCCGCGCCTGCGCCGAACTGGGGTATCGCTGGCCGGGCCCGATGGTGCACGACACCGTCGCCCTGGCCCGCAGCATCCTGCATCGCGACGAGGTACCCAACTACAAACTGTCCACCCTGGCCCGCTATTTCCGCACCAACGTCAGCCCCGATCACCGGGCACTGTCCGATGCCCGGGCCACCGTCGAGGTGTTGCACGGCCTGTTGGAGCGGGTGGGCAATCTCGGCGTGCACACCGTGGAGGATCTGCACGGCCTGCATCGCAGGGTCTCCCCCCAGCGCCGGGCGAAACGGACCTGGGCCGACACCCTGCCCGAACGGCCCGGCGTCTACTGGTTCGAGGGGTCGGCACCCGAACGTGAGGTGCTCTACGTGGGCACCAGCAAGCGGCTGCGCACCCGGGTGCGAACCTATTTCACCGCTGCGGAGAAGCGGCGCCGGATGGAGGAGATGATCCGGGTGGCCGAAGGGGTGCGTCATGTCGAATGCGTCACCGACCTCGAGGCCCGGGTGCGGGAATTGCGGATGATCGATGCGCACCGGCCGCGTTACAACCGCCGCTCGAAGTTTCCCGAACGCACCCGCTGGCTGAAAGTCACCGTCGAGCCCTTCCCCCGGCTGTCGGTGGTGCGTACCGTGGCCCGCGATCACGCGACCTATCTGGGGCCCCTGGGACGGGAGGCCGAGGACATCTGCGCAGCCCTGTACGAGGCCTTCCCGGTGCGTCGCTGCACCCCACGACTGTCCAGAACGCCACAGCAATCGGGCTGCGCGCTGGCCGAGATGAGCCGCTGCGTGGCCCCCTGTACCGGAGGGGTGTCCATCGACGATTACGGCGCGTTGATCGAGCGCCTCCGCGATGCTCTGCACCACGACGTCCGCCCGGTATTGCACGCCCATCGCGAGCGGATCGACCGGTTGATCACCCAGGAGAGATTCGAGGAGGCCGGTGAGGTGCATCGCCGGCTGGTGCATTACTGCTCCTCGGTGACCCGCTTCCACCGGCTGCACAGCATCGCCAGATGTGCCGAGGTGGTGGCGGCCCGCCGGGTCGAGGACGGCTGGGAGATCCATGTCTTGCGCTACGGGCGACTCGCCAATGCGGCACTGGCCCGGGTCGGGGACGATCCGATGCAGGTGGCGCTGGCGGCCCGGGCCTCGGCCGAGGTGGTCGCGGCACCGAACGGCCCCGAACCCAGTGCCCTGGTCGAGGAGACCCGGTTGATCGCCGAATGGCTCGAATCCGACGGGGTGCGGATCATCGAGATCGACGGTGAATGGACCTGGCCGCGCACCGCGGTGGTACTGCCCGATGAACTTCCGGCACTGCTGACCACTAGGGTTGGCTCATGATCACAGCGATTGTCTTCGTGACTGCCGAGACCTCCCGGATTCCCGAGGTGGCCGAGGAGATTGCCTCCCTGGACGGGGTCAGCGAGGTGTACTCGGTCACCGGCGCGATCGACCTGGTGGCGTTGGTGCGCGTGCGATCCAACGATCAGGTGGCCGAGGTGGTGGCCAACCGCATCAACAAGGTCACCGGGGTGCTCGACACCGAAACCCACATCGCGTTCCGGGCCTTCTCCCAGCACGATCTGGACGCCGCCTTCTCGCTGGGCACCGGCTGATGCCCGGGGCGGCTGATACCGCCCGTTCGGGCGTGTTGGGGTGGGTGCTGATCGTGGTCACCGCGCTGGTGCTGCTGGGCGCGATCCTGTTCGCCCTGAACTACGTGTCCCGCGACACGCTGGACCCGTTGCCGAGCAATTCCACGAGTGCCTTCTGAAACAGGGCACGTTCTGAATACAGCGCTTCTCGAATACAGCGCTTCTCACATCCAGCGCCGACCGCCGGGGCGGCGCGCGCTCAGAAGATGATGCCGACCGCGATCAGCACCAGCAGGGCTGCCGCAATCGCGATCAGGCCGTTGCGGCGCTGGGTGCGATGCAAACCGCGCCGGGTGAGTACCGCCCCGGCGGCCGCGCCACCGGCGATCGCGCCGATCTGACCGATGAAGGTGAAACCTCCGGTGACCAGCGAAAAGGCCAGCAGAATGCCGAGCAGGATCAGATCGGGCCGGATGTCCATGCCCTGATTGCGTTTCACCATCGCGTTGGTGGCGAACAGGCCGATCACCGATACCGTGCCGGAGGCGGCCGCCATCACGATGCCGGCCAGCGAGGCCAAGGACATCGCCGCGGCACCGCCCAGGCCGATGATCAGGAAGACCGCCACAAAGCGGGCGGTACCCAACATCTCTTCGACGAAGCGGCCGATGAAATACATCACCAGGCCGGTGATCAGGGTTCCCAGCAGGCCTGCCGGGGACACCAGGTAGGTGAGGATCCGCCAGTACTGCCCCATCTCGACCAGCGGGGTGAACCAGGCGGTGAGCTGGGTGGCCATGTCGCGGGTGAACAGGTTGATCAGTTGCAGTGCCACGACGATGGCGATGATCACCAGGGTGGCCGACTTGGTGATGGTACGTCCGCCGCGAGCCAACCGGGTGACCGGCCTGGGGCCGGCCGCCCGGTTCTGGGCTCGGGCCCGGCCCACACAATCGGGGCATTGGAAGCCCACCGACGCCGGCACCATGCATTCACCACAGATCGGCCGACTGCAGCGCTGGCAGTTGATGCCGGTGCTGCGGTCGGCGTGGCGATAACAGGGCGCGAAGCCGGGTTCGTTGAAATCGGGGCCGGGCTGGTCGGACACGATCAGTTCTCGATGATCTCCACCGACTCCATCACGACCGGCTCGGCCGGCTTGTCACGATGGTCGGTCCGAACCTTGGCGATCGCGTCCACCACATCGCGGCCCTCCTGGTCGGCGACTTCACCGAAGATCGTGTGGCGGCGGTTCAGGTGCGGCGTGGGGGCCACGGTGATGAAGAACTGCGAGCCGTTGGTGCCCGGCCCGGCGTTGGCCATCGCCAGCAGGTAGGGCTTGTTGAAGGCCAGCTCGGGGTGGAACTCGTCCTCGAACTGGTAGCCCGGGCCGCCGGTACCGGTGCCGAGCGGGCAGCCGCCCTGAATCATGAAACCGTCGATGATCCGGTGGAAACCGAGACCGTCGTAGAACTTGCCGGTGGTCGACTGGCCGGTTTCGGGATCCCGGTACTCCTGGCTGCCGGTCGCCAGACCAACGAAGTTGGCGACGGTCTTGGGAGCCTGGTTCTCGAACAGATTGATCGTGATGTCACCGTGGTTGGTGTGCAGGACTGCGGCCTTGGCCACTGTGATCCCCTTCCTGGACGGGAGCAGTTTGCGGATTGAGCAGCACCCGATGGAGGTGCACCGGAGCTACTTCATCGTCCGCCATCCTTGCATGCCGAACCCAACAGGACACCTTTCGCTCATCGCTGATTCGACTATGGGTAGGCTTGGAACCTGCCTGGAGTCCACAGCGAAACCGGAGGAACCGTGAAGCGAAAGAAGCAGCACGTCGAATTGGCCGAACGCGGCTCAGCCGCACTCGATAAGGCCGTGAGCACCGTCACCCCCTACGTCGAGCAGGCACAGGCGTATGCGTCGGAGGCGCTGGCGCCGGCGCTGGGCAAGGCCGAGGTCGGTCTGGATGCGGCCAAGACCACCGTGCAGGACACCCTGTTGCCCAAACTCAACGAAATGGTGCACGACGCCGCTGAGGCTCCCAACACCAAGGAAGCGGTCAAGCGCAGCCGTACCGCCGCCGCTGCCCTGCGCGGCGACATCGAGGTCTCGGAGCGCGACCTGAACAAGATCGCGAAGCGTCGCGCCAAGAAGGCCGAGAAGCGCAACAAGGCGATCGCGAAGGAATTCAAGGACGCCAAGAAGAACATCAGCGACGAGGTCGAGGCGGTCAAGAAGCGCGCCCTCAAGAAGCAGAAGAAGAACAAGAAGGGCAAGTTCGGCAAGGTTCTGCTGGTACTGACCATCATCGGCGCGGTCGGTGTGGTCGTGAAGCAGTTGCTGGCGGCCAAGCGGGACGATCCCTGGCAGTCCTACGAGCCGAGCACCTTCAGCGGCCCGACCAGCACCACCCCCACCGAGCCGGCCAGCCCGGTCACCACCATCACCGAGCCCGCCGGCCCGGCCGCCGAGGCGACGATGGACGACACCCTGGCTGCGGCGGTCGCCGCCGACGCGCCCGAGGTTGCCGAGGCCGCGGTGGCCGAGACCGAGGTCCAGCCGGTCGACCCGGTGGCCGAGGTCGCCCCGGAGGCCTCGAAGTTCGGCGAGGGGTCCTATGTCGGGATGGAGCCCCCGGCCGGGTACGACATCAAGGGCAATGACCGCTCGATGAAGTACCACGTGGCCGGATCGGATTCGTACGATCGCACCATCGCCGATGTGTGGTTCAACTCCACCGAAGCGGCCGAAGCCGCCGGGTTCACCCGCGCCCAGCGCTGATCCACGCGACTCCGCCGCGCCCCGTCATTCGTGACGGGGCGCGGTTTTTTCTTGCCTTTCTGGTGACTCGGGCTCACAACGCCCCGGCGTGTCGCGGCCTGTTCCTGGTGACAGACCAGATCAGGAGGGACCGAATGCACGACCTCGACCACGCCGACCAACTCGACGAACTGGCGATCTGCGCCGAGCCACCACGGCTGCGCGGCTGGGTACCGGCCGGGCCGTACCGACAACACCTGCTGAGGCTGATGTCGCAGAGCCGACTGCCGTGGCGAGCGGTGGCCATCCACGCCGAAGTGCCGATGCGCTTCGTCCGGCGGCTCGCCGGGCCACGGTATCCACGGCGGGTACCGGCCGCGGTGGCGCTGCGGCTGGTGACGGTCACCGAGGCCGAGGTGATCGGGCTCGCGGCCACTCCGGGACGCCGCCGGGTCACCGCCCGACGGGTGCGGTGGCTGCTCGACCAAGGCCTCGCCCGCGACCAAGTCGCCGAGATGCTGGAGATCTCGGCCGCCGATGCCGACCGGCTCGGACGGGACCGGGGTTGGTGTTCGGCGCGCACCGAGTTGTTGGCCCGAGCCGCGGTGCAGGCCCATGCGGCCCGCCACCCGTGGTTGGACGCCCCGGCCGAGGCGGCGGCCTGATGTCGGCCCGAGTTCGAGCGGCCGGCTCGACCCGGCCCGGATCTAGGATCGAGATGTGCCCGTGTCCGCAGTGCTGGTGACGATCCTGGTCACCGTGCTCACCACCGGTGGCGCCGGGTGGGTGCTGCGCCGATTACCCTCCCCCGCCGGTCACCCGGGGCCGCAGCCACCGTGGGCCGGGCTGCCCCGTCCGCGCTGGAGTGTCGGCTTGGCCGCGGCCTCGCTGGCGGCCGGCCTGACCGGGGTGCTGCTGGCACCGGCGGGCACCGCCCCACTGTGGTGGGTCTGGGCCGGGCCGGTGGCGCTGCTGGTGGCGATCGATGCGGCGACCACCTGGCTGCCGCTGTCGTGGACCCGGGTCTGTTGGGCGGCGATGCTGCTCGGCACCCTCGCCGCCCTCTGGTGGGGTCTGGCACCGGCCCGGCTGCCGGTGGTGTTGGTGGCGGCCGCCGTTGCCTTCGGCCTGTTCCACCTGCTGTGGCGGGTCTCGGGTGGGCAACTGGGCTACGGCGATGTTCGGCTGGCACCGATGGTCGCCGCCATTGCTGCCGCGGTGTCGATCAACACCGCGATCGTCGCCTTCGTTGCGGGCAGCCTGATCGGGGTCGGGCTCGGGGTGGTCGCCCGCCTGACCGGCCGCTCCGGCGGTTTCGCCTACGGCCCGGCCCTGTGGGCCGGGGTTCCGGTGGCCCTGGTCGTCCAGCGGCTGCTGTCCGGCTGACTCAGACCCGGTTGGAGACCGCCACCCAGCGCTCGAGCACCTGCAAGGCCCCGCCATCGGCGAGCAGTTCCCGGGCGCGGTCGAGCTCGACGGCCAACTGCTCGCGCAGCGGGGCATCGGACGGCCCCCGGTCGGCCAGCAGGGTGGCGGCGGCATTCAAGGCCACGATGTCGTGCACCGGGCCCGGCGCTCCGGCGAGCACCGCACGGGCGATCTCGGCATTCACCGGCGGCGGGCCACCGATCAGATCCTCCACCCGGGCACGCTCGATGCCAAGCTCCAGCGGATCCAGCACCTCGTGGCGCACGGCACCGTCGGCGACCACCCACACATCCGAGGTCGTGGTGGTGGTCAACTCGTCCAGACCGTCGTCGCCGTGGAAAACCAGCCCCCGGGTACCGCGATCGGCCAGCACCCCGGCCATCAGTTCGGCCATCCGACGGTCGGCCACACCGATCGCCTGCCCCTGCGGGCGGGCCGGGTTGGACAGCGGGCCGAGAAAGTTGAAGGTGGTCGAGATGCCCAGTTCGCGACGCGGACCGGCCGCGTGCCGCAGCGAGGGGTGGTAGCGCGAGGCGAACAGGAACACGATCCCGGCCTCGTCCATCACCTGTTGCTGTTGCTGGGGTTCCAGATCGAGCTTGACCCCGAGTTCTTCGAGCACATCGGCGGTACCGCACATCGAGGAGGCGGCCCGGTTGCCGTGCTTGGCCACCCGGGCTCCCCCGGATGCGGCGACCAGGGCCGACATCGTGGAGATGTTCACCGTGTTGGCGCGGTCTCCGCCGGAACCGACCACGTCGACGGTACGACCCGTGACATGGACAAGTTCGGCATGGTCGAGCATCGCGGTGGCCAGCCCCGAGATCTCGGCGACGGTCTCACCCTTGGCGCGCAGGGCGACGGCGAACCCGGCGATCTGGATCGGCGAGGCCTGCCCGGTCAGGATCTGACCCATCGCCCATTCGACCTGCTCGGACGACAGATCCTGTCGGTTGACCAGGGAGGTGAGGACAGCGGGCCACGTGAACGTGGCTTCGGTCATGAGGTGGCCACCTGCGAACCCGGCCCGGGCTTGCCCAGCCGCGAACGCAACAGTTCGGCAACGGCCTGCGGCAGCTTCACCGGGTCGGCCGGGTGGGTGAGCACCAGCTCGGCGCGCGACCAGGTGGCGAGCCAGGCATCGTCGCGGCGGGCCACCAGCAGCAGGACCGGTGGCGCGTCGGGCACCTCGTCCTTCAACTGTCGCGAAATCCCCATGCCGCCCTCGGGAGTGGCCTCACCGTCCAGGATCACCACATCGATTCCACCGCGTTCGACCGTGTTGACCACCATCGGCGGGGTCGCCACCTCGACCACCTCGATCTCGGGCAGGTCGGCGGCCACCCGCCGTCCCATGGCCAGCCGCACCTGCTGACGGGTGGTGCGGTCGTGCGAGTACAACAGGACCCGGGCCGGGGCTTGGGTCTGCGGCGCGGCGGCGTTCATCTGCATCCTCGAAATCGTGACGACGGTGGTGGGCCGGGAAAACCGGTTCGTCACGCATGGTAGCGCCACCCCACCCATCCGCGCCGGGGCGACCGTGCCGACACCCGCGACACGCCCGAGCGGGTGGGTACGGGCAACAACGGCGTAACTTTCCGCACAGGGGTTCGCAGGCGCGTTCGATGGTCTCAACCGGGCCCCGATCCGGCCGTGTACCGGCCCAGAGCGGTGATTCGGGCGAGCGTCGGGAGAAAACCAGCTCGCTTCGGGGGTGATAACGACAAACGATAGTAGTCCACCCAGTGCCTGGGTGGGGTGACCAATCCCCGAAGTATGGCAATAATGCTCCCGTGGCTACTTCATCTGAAACGGCAAGCAGCCTGCCGACGACCCCGCACGGCGCGCTGCATCCGATTGCGAATCCCCGCCGGCGAGGCATCCCGGGACGTCCGGATGCGCTTCCGTTCGGAGTGATGGTCTGGCTGGCATCGGAATTGATGTTCTTCGCGGCGTTGTTCGCGGCGTACTTCACGATCAAGAACGTCACCGACGCCATGGCCGGCCCCGGCGAAACCACTCTGTGGGCCGACGGCCAGGCTCTGCTGACCCCGGGCTTCGCGCTCGGCAACACCCTGATCCTGGTGCTGTCTTCGGTCACCTGTCAGTTGGGTGTGCACGCCGCCGAGCACGGTCAGGTGAAGCGCACCGGTGGCCCGCTGGCCATTCTGAAGTGGGGTATGCGCGAGTGGTACATCCTGACCTTCGTGATGGGGTCGGTCTTCATCGCCGGCCAGGTCTTCGAGTATGCCGAACTGGTGCACAAGGGCCTGACCATCTCGTCCGATGTCTACGGTTCGGTCTTCTTCCTCGCCACCGGATTCCACGGGCTGCACGTGCTGGGCGGTCTGATCGCCTTCCTGTATGTGCTCGGCCGCACTTACCTGGCCCGTACGTTCACCCATGAGCAAGCCACCAGCGCCGTGGCGATCTCGTACTACTGGCACTTCGTCGATGTGGTGTGGATCGTGTTGTTCGCCGTGATCTACGGCGGGCCCCTCTACTCCATGTTCATCGGTGGCTGAGCGCCCACACCTCAGAAGGGACCAATCGTGAGATTTCTCTCCTCCCGGCTTCGACACAAGGCAGCCAAGCCGCTGATCCTGGTGCTGGCGCTCTTCCTGATGGGGGCCCTGTACGCCGTGGTGGCGCCGAGCCAACAGGTTTCGGCCGACAACGGCACCTCCCAGCAGATCGACGAGGGCAAGAAGCTCTTCGCCGTCAGCTGCGCCTCCTGCCACGGCCTGAACGGTGAGGGCACCAGCCAGGGCCCGTCCCTGGTGGGTGTCGGCGCCGCTTCGGTCGACTTCCAGATGGGTACCGGACGGATGCCGATGGCCCAGCCCGGCCCGCAGGCTCCCCGCACCCACGACAAGTTCACCGACGAGGAGATCTCCGCGATCGCTGCCTGGGTGGCCACCCTGGGCCCCGGTCCGGACATCCCCGAACCCGATGCCTACACCCCGGCCGGTGACATCACCCCCGAGCAGATCGCCATCGGCGGTGAACTGTTCCGCAGCAACTGCGCCGCCTGCCACAACTACCAGGGCTCCGGCGGTGCCCTGCCGCACGGTAAGCACGCCCCGACCCTGGAGGGTGTGGAGAACAAGCACATCTACGAGGCCATGCGCATCGGACCGCAGCAGATGCCGGTCTTCTCCAAGGCGACCATCACCGATGAAGAAGTCACCTGGATGATCGCCTACCTCAACGACTTGCACGGCAGCGCCAACGGTGGCATCACCCTCGGCAGCCTCGGCCCGGTGTCGGAAGGTTTCTGGGCCTGGTTGCTGGGTATCGGCGGCCTGAGCATGATCGCCGTCTGGATCGCTTCGAGAGGGAGCCGCACCAAGTGAGTACGCACACCGACCCGTCCACCGAACTCGAGCGGAACCAGCATCCGGTCGACGACCCGGGCGTGGAGCCGCACCTCGAGCGCTACATCGACTCGGACGAGCGCCTCGGCCGGGCCGCGAACCGGCAGGTGGTGACCCTCTTCGGTCTCTCCCCGCTGCTCGCGCTGGCCGCCACCGTGGTGTACTTCGCGGTCCCCCGTGACCTGGAGATCACCTTCCTCGGCTTCCACACCCCGGCCCACCACTTCTGGTTCGGCCTGCTGCTGGGCTCGGCGATCCTGCTGATCGGTCTGGGCGCGGTGCACTGGGCCCGCACCCTGATGTCGGACGAGGAGATCATCGAGGAGCGGCACCCGATCGCCTCCAGCGATGAGGACCGCGCCGCGATCCTGGAAGAGATCGACCAGGGTGTCGCCGATTCGGGCCTGTCGCGCCGCAAGCTGATCAAGGCCTCGATGGGTGGTGCCCTCGGCCTGTTCGCGGTGCCGATGCTGGTCACCCTCGCCGACCTCGGTCCGTGGCCGACCCGCTCGGTGCGCGAGCGCACCATCGAGCGCACGCTGTTCGCCGAGGCCACCCCGAACAAGCCGGTTCGCCTGGTCAACGACACCACCATGGCGCCGATCCGGGCCGCCGACCTCGAGATCGGCCAGTTGGTCAACGCCCAGCCGGAGAACCTCAAGGATCTGCACGGCAAGGACGTCCAGATCGAGAAGTCGAAGGCCGCGATCATCATCGTGCGGATGGCGATGGACAAGATCACCATCCCCGAGTCTCGCAAGGACTGGCACGTCGACGGCATCCTCTGTTACTCGAAGATCTGCACCCACGTCGGCTGCCCGATCAGCCTGTGGGAGCAGCAGACCCACCACCTGCTGTGCCCCTGCCACCAGTCGACCTTCGACCTGGGCAACTCGGGTGTGGTGGTCTTCGGCCCGGCCGCGCGCGCGCTGCCGCAGTTGCCGATCACCGTGAATGAAGCAGGCGAGTTGGTCGCCCACGGGGACTTCACCGTCCCGGTCGGCCCGAGCTACTTCGAGCGGGACTCCCGCAATGACTACAAGGAGGGCGACAACTGATGGCCAAGCCGACCAAGGTTTCCGAGGCCACCGTCGAGGGCAAGCGCCCCGCCCCCGGCCGTCCCTCCACCGGCGCCAAGGTGGCCACCTGGGCCGACGACCGGATCGGTCTGGCCGCAATGGGCCGCAAGAACCTGCGCAAGGTGTTCCCCGACCACTGGTCCTTCCTGCTCGGTGAAGTCGCGCTGTACAGCTTCATCATCCTGCTGATCACCGGTGTGTTCCTCACCTTCTGGTTCAAGCCCTCGATGGCCGAGATCCAGTACGACGGCTCGTACCAGTTGCTCAAGGGCCTGCACATGTCGGAGGCCTTCGCCTCCACCCTGGACATCTCCTTCGACGTCAAGGGCGGCCTGCTGATCCGCCAGATGCACCACTGGGCGGCGCTGCTGTTCGTGGCCGCGATGTTCGCGCACATGTTGCGGGTGTTCTTCACCGGCGCCTTCCGCCGCCCGCGCGAGATCAACTGGCTGATCGGCACCGGCCTGCTGTCGATGGGCATGGTCGAGGGCTTCGCCGGCTACTCCCTGCCCGACGACCTGCTGTCGGGCACCGGCCTGCGCTTCGTCGACGGCCTCATTCGGTCGATCCCGGTGATCGGCACCTGGGCGGAGTTCTTCGTCTTCGGTGGCGAGTACCCCGGCGACCTGATCGTCCCGCGGCTGTACATGGTGCACATCCTGCTGATCCCCGGCCTGCTGCTCGGCCTGATCGCCGCGCACATGGGGCTGTTGGTCTACCACAAGCACACC
This sequence comes from Pseudenemella bisphenolivorans, assembly GCF_051133435.1. Classification (NCBI taxonomy): domain Bacteria; kingdom Bacillati; phylum Actinomycetota; class Actinomycetes; order Propionibacteriales; family Propionibacteriaceae; genus Pseudenemella; species Pseudenemella bisphenolivorans. Next base: position 332,854 of record NZ_JBPGNY010000001.1, read on the forward strand.
CAGTTCCCCGGCCCGGGCCGCACCAACAACAACGTGGTCGGCTACCCGATGTTCCCGGTCTACATGGCCAAGGCCGGCGGCTTCTTCTTCATCGTCTTCGGCGTCATCACCCTGATGGGTGCGGTGCTGCAGATCAACCCGGTGTGGAAGTACGGCCCCTACAACCCGGCCCAGGTCACCGCGGGCTCCCAGCCCGACTGGTACATGCTGATCGCCGAGGGTGCGGTGCGCCTGATGCCCGGTTGGGAATCGCACATCGGCGGCACGACCTGGTCGTGGAACGTGATGATTCCGGGCCTGGGCTCGCTGGGCATCCTGTTCACCCTGATCGGTGTGTGGCCCTTCATCGAACGCTGGCTCACCGGTGACAACCGCGAACACCACATCCTGGATCGTCCGCGCAACGCCCCGAACCGCACCGCCTTCGGTGTCGCCGGCATCACCGCCTACCTGATGCTGTGGGCCGGTGGCGCCAACGACATCCTGGCGACCAAGTTCCACCTGAGCCTGAACGCGATCACGCTCGTGCTGCGGGCGGCGTTCTTCATCGCCCCGGTGATCGCCTTCATGATCACCAAGCGCATCTGCCTGGGCCTGCAGCGTTCCGATCGGGAGCGGCTGTTGCACGGCAGTGCGACCGGCACGATGGTGCGCGACCCCCGGGGTGGCTACTCCGAGGCACACGTCCCGATCAGTCAGGACGAGGCGTTCACCCTCACCCAGCATGCCGAGAACCACCCGCTGGAGGCCGCCGAGGCCGAGGACGAGCACGGCGTGGCACGTCCCGGTGGTGGCATCAGCAAGCGCCGGGCCCGGGCCTCGCGCTGGTGGAGCGGCCACAACCTGCGCAAGCCGACCCGTGCCGAGCTCGAGGAGGCCGCCAGCCACCACGAGCACGACCACGATTCGGATCACGACGATCAGACCTCGGTGACCACCGGGCACTGATCGACACGAGGTGCACACAGCGGGGCGTCCTGGTTCTGGACGTCCCGCTGTGGCATTCCCGGCCGGCCGCGTACCCTCGGTGGGGTGAGCACCGACGAGAACAGCACCTCCGGCAGCTACGTGACCTCCGGTCAGGAGTACCGCCGGGACATGAACTACGTGACCACCCGGATCACCGCCGACGGCCGCGACGGCTTCCCCGCAGAGCCCGGACGCTATCGCCTGATCGCCGCTCGGGCTTGTCCCTGGGCGAACCGGGCGATCATCGTGCGACGCCTGATGGGCCTGGAGGATGCCTTCTCACTGGGCACCCCCGGCCCGACCCATGACAAGCGTTCGTGGACCTTCGACCTCGATCCGGCCGGCCGCGACCCGGTACTGGGCTACGAGCGGCTCCAGGAGGCCTACTTCGCCCTGGACCCCGAGTACCCGCGTGGGATCACCGTCCCGGCGATGGTGGACGTCACCACCGGCAAGCTGGTGACCAACGATTTCGATCAGATGACCCGCGACTTCTCCTCGGAGTGGACCGCCCACCACCGCGAGGGCGCCCCCGACCTGTGGCCGGCCGAGCACGCCGAGGAGCAGGAGGAGGTCATGCAGCGGGTTTTCACCGACGTCAACAACGGCGTCTACCGGTGCGGCTTCGCCGGCTCCCAGGCCGACTATCGCAAGGCTTACGACCGGCTCTGGGCGGCGATGGACTGGCTGGAGGAACGCCTCAGCACCCGGCGGTATCTGGTCGGTGACACCATCACCGAGGCCGATGTGCGGTTGTTCACCACCCTGGCCCGCTTCGATCCTGCCTACCACGGCCACTTCAAGTGCAACCGGCAACGCCTGAGCGAAATGCCGGCCCTGTGGGCCTACGCGCGCGACCTGTATCAAACTCCGGGCTTCGGTGACACCGTCGACTTCGAGCAGATCAAGGCGCACTACTACGTGGTGCACACCGACATCAATCCGACCGGCATCGTGCCGGCCGGCCCGGACCTGTCGAACTGGCTGGATCCCCACCACCGCGAGGAACTGGGCGGACGACCCTTCGGCGACGGAACCCCGCCGGGCCCGGTGCGCGAGGGTGAGGAAGTCGACCCCGCCCACACCGCCGCGGCACACCTGCGCTGATCTCGTCTGCTTGGTGGGAATGATTTCTGCTCGTAGACTGTTGCAAAATACGCTGGACAACGCCTTAACAACGATATGGAGAGCTTCATGACCGTTCAGGACCAAGCATCGGGCGTCTTGTTGACCGACGGCGCCGCCGCCAAGGTGAAGGCTCTGCTCGACGCCGAGGGCCGCGACGACCTGGCCCTGCGGATTGCGGTGCAGCCGGGTGGATGCTCCGGCCTGCGCTATCAGCTGTTCTTCGACGAGCGTTCCCTCGAAGGTGACATCACCGCCGACTTCGGTGGCGTGTCGGTCGTGACCGACCGGATGAGCGCCCCGTACCTCACCGGTGCCACCATCGATTTCAAGGACACGATCGAGCAGCAGGGGTTCACCATCGACAACCCCAACGCCACCGGTTCGTGCGCCTGCGGCGACTCCTTCCACTGATCGAGTCCTCTGCGAACACCCTCCGATCCCCCGTCCCCACCGCGGTGACGGGGGATCGCTGTTTTACTACGGGCCGTAGGAAAGAAGGCACTTCCCACGTCGCGGTGGGCCGGGCGACGTAGGTCGATTTTTACGTTAGTGTGGCCCCGAATAGCGGCGCGGGCGAGTTACGTCGCGCGGCTCGACACCGGAAGGGCATGACGTGGGTCTGAGAGGCAAGTGGACGCGGTCGCGATTCTTCGCGTTGACCGCGGCAGCAGCCACTCCATTGGTATTGGCGGGCTGCTCCAGCGACAACCCCGAGCACTGGTTCGGCTTGCCGGGCTCGGCAACCGACCGCGCCCCACACATGGGCAACCTGTGGGTGGGCGCCTGGATCGCTGCGCTGGCCGTCGGCGTGTTGATGTGGGCCCTGATGTTCTGGGCCGTGATCCGCTACCGACGCCGCCACGACGACGAGGTACCGCGCCAGACGCGCTACCACCTGCCGTTGGAGGTCTTCTACACCCTGGTGCCCTTCCTGATCATCGGCGTGCTGTTCTACTTCACGGTGCTCACGCAGAACGAGATGAACCGCAAGGAGGAGAACCCCGATCACGTGATCGACGTCGTCGGTCAGAAGTGGTCGTGGACCTTCAACTACCGCGAGGGCGAGAACCCCGACGTCGACGTCGAGGACGTGTGGGAAGCCGGCACCGTCGAGAAGGTGCCCACCCTGGTGCTGCCGGTCAACGAGTCGGTGCGCTTCAACCTCAGCTCCCCCGACGTGATCCACTCCTTCTGGATCCCGGCCTTCCACTACAAGCTGGACGTGATCCCGGGCCGGGCGAACTCCTTCGACGTGACCCCCACCAAGGAAGGCACCTTCGCCGGTAAGTGCGCCGAACTGTGCGGCACCTACCACTCGGCGATGATCTTCAACGTCAAGGTGGTCAGCGCCGACGAATACGAGAAGTACTTGCAGGGGCTTGCCGAGAAGGGCCAGACCGGCACCGCGCACGGCCCGCAAACAGCCGACGTTCCCACCAACAAGCGCGCTGAGCAGGCGGAGGGTAACTGATGACTACGGTCGAACGCACTGCCGAGCTGGTCTCGGACACCGAACCGAGGCACGGCCTCGGCGCCCGGGTCGTGGATTGGGTGACCACCACCGACCACAAGCTGCTGGGCAACATGTACCTGATCACCTCGATGGTGTTCTTCATGTTCGGCGGCATCCTCGCCCTGGGCATGCGGTTGGAACTGGCCGCCCCCGGTCTGCAGTACCTCAACTACGAGACCTACAACCAGTTCTTCACCATGCACGGCACGATCATGCTGCTGATGTTCGCCACCCCGAGCTTCTCGGGCTTCGCGAACGCGATCATGCCGCTGCAGATCGGCGCCCCCGATGTGGCCTTCCCGCGACTGAACGCGTTCAGCTTCTGGCTCTACCTGTTCGGCTCGCTGATCGCCTGCGCCGGGTTCCTCACCCCGCAGGGTGCGGCCTCCTTCGGCTGGTTCGCCTACGCACCGCTCAGCAATGAGATCAACTCCCCCGGTATCGGTGGTGACCTCTGGCTGGTCGGCCTGTACATGCTGGGTCTGTCGTCGATTCTGGGTGCGGTGAACTTCATCACCACCATCGCCACGATGCGCGCCCCGGGCATGACCATGTTCCGGATGCCGATGTTCACCTGGAACGTGCTGGTGACCTCCTTCCTGGTGATCGCGGTGTTCCCGGTGCTGGCCGCCGGCCTGCTGGTGTTGGAGGCCGACCGAGTACTCGGATCCCACGTCTTCGACGCCGCCAACGGCGGCCCCCTGTTGTGGCAGCACCTGTTCTGGTTCTTCGGTCACCCCGAGGTGTACGTGCTGGCGCTGCCGTTCTTCGGCATCATCACCGAGATCATCCCGGTGTTCTCGCGCAAGCCGGTGTTCGGCTACGTCGGCTTGGTGCTGGCCACCCTGGCGATCGGCACCCTGTCGATCTCGGTGTGGGCGCACCACATGTTCACCACCGGCGCGGTCAACCTGCCGTTCTTCGCCTTCATGACCTTCCTGATCGCGGTACCCACCGGCGTGAAGTTCTTCAACTGGGTCGGCACGATGTGGCGAGGATCGATCAGGATGGACACGCCGATGCTGTTCAGCTTCGGCTTCCTGACCACCTTCCTGTTCGGTGGCCTGACCGGCATCATCTTGGCCAGCCCGCCGCTGGACTTCCACGTCCACGACTCCTACTTCGTGGTCGCGCACTTCCACTACGTGCTGTTCGGCACGATCGTGTTCGCCATGTTCGCCGGCTTCTACTTCTGGTGGCCGAAGTGGACCGGCCGGATGCTGAACAACACCTGGGGCAAGGTGCACTTCTGGCTGACCATGGTCGGCTTCCACCTGACCTTCCTGGTGCAGCACTGGTTGGGCACCACCGGTATGCCGCGTCGTTACGCCGACTACCTGGTCGAGGACGGGTTCACCCTGCTCAACCAGATCTCCACCGTCGGTGCCTTCATCACCGGTGTCTCGCTGCTGCCGTTCTTCTGGAATATGTGGATCAGCCGCAACTCGCCGAAGGTCACCGTGGACGATCCGTGGGGCTGGGGCCGTTCCCTCGAGTGGGCGACTTCCTGCCCGCCGCCGCGGCACAACTTCACCAGCCTGCCGCGCATCCGTTCGGAGTCCCCGGCCTTCGACCTGCATCACCCGGAGATTTCCCGGTTGGAGCAGGTGGATCCCCACATCGACAGCTTGGTTGCCGTGGGTGCGGTCGACCGTGACGAGGAGGATACGAAACAGTGAAAGCCGAAGCCTGGATCTTCACCTATGTGACGATCTTCTTCCTGATCACCGCCCCCGTCTACGCCTACATGACGTCCATTTCGCCGACCGGCATGGAGTGGACCGGCTTCGTGGCGTTGACCCTGACCGCCGGGCTGGGCGGCATGATCGCCATCTACCTGTGGATGCGCACCGGCAAGATCGACCCGCGTCCCGAGGACGACAAGGACGGCGAGATCTACCAGGGAGCCGGCGAGTACGGCTTCTTCCCGCCGCAGAGCTCGTGGCCGTTCTTCTGCGCCCTGGTGATCGGCCTCATGGTGATCGGCCCCGCGCTGGGTTGGTGGCTGACCATCATCGGTGCCGGCATCGGCATCTGGGCGGTCGCCGGCTGGGTGTACGAGTACTACCGGGGTGATTACGCGCACTGACGCGCCACACCACGCGACACGCACAGAGGGCGGGCAGCCGATCGGCTGCCCGCCCTCTGTCGTTGCAGATCACCAACTGGCGTGCAGCGGGCGTCCCTCGTCGTAGCCGGAGGCCGACTGCACCCCGAGCACCGCCCGGTCGTGCAACTCCGCCACCGACCGCGCCCCGGCATAGGTGCACGAACTGCGCACTCCCGAGGAGATGAAGTCGATCAGGTCCTCCACCCCCGGACGCTGCGGGTCGAGGTACATCTTCGACGACGAGATGCCCTCCTCGAACAAGGCTGCTCGGGCCCGGTCGAAGCCTTCCGAATCCCGGGTGCGGTGACGCACCGCCCGCGCCGAGGCCATCCCGAAGGATTCCTTGTACATCCGGCCGTCGGCGTCGTAGAGCACCTCACCGGTCGACTCGTGGGTGCCGGCGAACCAGGAGCCGATCATCACCGCTCCCGCACCTGCGGCCAGGGCCAGGGCCACGTCGCGGGGGTAGCGCACTCCCCCGTCGGCCCAGATCGCCTTGCCCTCCTCGCGGGCGGCGGCGGCACATTCCAGCACCGCACTGAACTGCGGCCTACCCACCCCGGTTTGCATCCGGGTGGTGCACATCGCGCCCGGGCCGACGCCGACCTTGACCACATCGGCCCCGGTGGAGATCAACTCGTGCACCCCCTCGGCGGTGACCACATTGCCGGCCACGATCGGCACCCGGCGGCCGGTTTCGCCGGCCACACGGTCGCGCACCTCCCGCACCGCCGTCAGAGCGGTCAGCATCCGTTCCTGGTGTCCGTGGGCGGTGTCGACCACCAGCACGTCGGTACCGAGCCTCAGCAGCTCCTCGGCCCGGTTCCCGGCTTCTCCGGAGATGCCGACGGCGGTGCCGATCTTCAACCGGCCGTCCTCGTCGACTGCGGGTTGGTAGATGGTGGCGCGCACCGCGGACTTATGGGTCATCACCCCGACCAGCCGATCCCCGTCCATCACCACCGCGATCCCGGGATGATGGCCACGCAGTTCGTCGTGGATCTCCCGGGGGCTCATGGTGTGCGGCACGGTCAGCAGGCCGGTGTTCATCACCTGATGCACCTGGGCGAAGCGATCGACATTGGAGGTGTCGGTCGGCATCACGATGCCGAGCGGGCGGTCGCCGTCCACCACCACGGCCACCCCGTGGGCGCGCTTGGGCAGCAACGCCATCGCGTGTCCGACGGTGGTGTCGGGGGTGACGGTGACCGGGGTTTCGAAGACGGTGTGGGAGGCCTTCACCCGTTCGATCGACCTCGCGACCTGATCGGTGGGAATGTCCTGCGGAATGATCGCGATACCGCCGCGCCGGCTGACCGTTTCGGCCATCCGGCGACCCGAGATCGCGGTCATATTCGCCACCACCAGGGGTAGCGGGTTCGCCAGCCCGTCGGTGGTGGTCAGGTCCACATCGAACCGCGAGGACACCGACGAACGGTGCGGCACCATGAAGACGTCGTTGTAGGTCAGCTCGTGAGCTGGTTCAGCAGTGAGAAAACGCACGGCTCACACAGTAGGCGACCGGGTCGGTCAAATCGATCCGGTCCGCTGCCACTCAGCCGCGGGACGGGTTCCATTCGATGCTGCCGTAGTGCACCCCGAAACCCTCACCGCGCCGGTGATCGTCCAAGTAGTGCTCCAGAGTGCGGCGGACGGTGCGGAACGACAGGGTCTCCCAGGGGATCTCGTCCAGCCCGAACATCCGGCATTCGATGGTCTCGGGCCCCGGGTCGAAGTCCAGGTCGTGCAGTTCGGCCAGCCAGTACAGGTGCACCTGGTCGGAGTAGGGCACGTCCAACACGGTGAACAGCCCGCCCAGTTCGATCCGGGCTCCGGCTTCCTCCCAGGTTTCGCGCACCGCCCCCTCGGAGCTGGTCTCCCCCACCTCGAGGAAGCCCGCGGGCAGGGTCCAGTAGTTCTTGCGCGGTTCGATATTGCGCAGACACAGCAGGATCTGTTCCGTGCCATCGGGTTCGCGCCAGACCGGCACCGTGCCGACGACATTGATCGGGTTGATGTAGTCGATGAACCCACAACGGGGGCACACGGCTCGTTCGCGATCCTCCATCGGCGGAATCCGCCGTTCCATCGCGGTACCGCACAGCCGGCAGAATGCTGCCTCCGGTTTCGTCATCCTCGCCTCCTCCGACCCACCATCGTAGGGGCCTGCAGCACTGTGGTTCGAAAATGCGTGCTTTCAAAACACGTGGTTTCAGGACCAGGTCCACGACCCGGCCACCCGGGTGACCGCATCGCGCAACCGGTCGGGGTCGGCGATCGAGACCGGGTAAGCGGCTTCGATGCCCATCAGCCGCATCTCGCGGTCACTGATCATCACCTCACCGGCCAGCACCACACACGGACGCAGCGCGTCGGCGGCCCAGCCGGCGGCCCGGTCGACCACCCCACCCCCCTTGTGGTGGAAATCGAAGGCGGTGCTGGTGGTCACCACCACGTCGGCCAACCGGGCGGTGTCGGGGATCGAGGCCAGTTCGCCGATCAGATCCACCGCGGGCACCACCCGTCCGCCCAGGGCGAGGATCGCCCAGGCCAATCCCCCGGCCGCCCCGGCCCCGGCGATCGCCGCCGATTCGGGGTCGACCAGCCGGGCGAGTCGTTCCAGGGCCGCATCGGTGCTGAGCATCACCGCCGGGTCCATGCCCAGTTCGGTGCCACGCCGGGACGTGATCCCGCGCAGGCCCAGCAGTTGGTCCGAGGCCTCGGCCACCGGAACCACCCCGACCAGCTCGATCCCGTCGAGAAGTTGCCGTACCGGAGCGATGTCGATGTGTCCCAGCCCGCCCAGGGCGGTCACCCCGTCGGTCAGCGAGACATCGGCGGTGGCGCCCAATTCGGCGAGCATCCCCGCACCGCCGTCGTGGCCGGTGGTACCGGCCAGATCGATCACCAACCGGCGGGGCCGGTGCTGTGAGAGCAGGGCGCGTACCGCCCGGCCCAGGGGTGCCGAGGAGGCCTCGGGACGAAAACCGGTCAGGTCGGGGCGCGGTTCGACCGCCACCACCGCCCGCTCGTCGGCCACCACCCAGGTGGCGAGTTGGTCGGGATCGTCGGAGGCCAGGGTGGGCTCCACCCGCCACAGCGCCGCGACCGCGTCGGCGAAACCGGCTCCGGCGTCCCCGCAGGGCACCACGGCCACCTCGGTCTCGCCCGCCGCGGCGCGCCAACCCTCGGCCACCGCGGTTCCGGCCACGTCGGCGGGCATCGCCCCCATCCGGTCGGGAACGACCAGCACCCGCACGATGTTCAGCCCGGGATCAGCCCGTCGGTATTACCGCCGGACAACAGTTCGCGGATCTCGTCCAGCGTCGATTCCGAACTGGGCACGATCAGATCGGAGTCGTGCAACTCGTCATCGGCCAGCAACTCTCCGGTCGACCGCACCTGGGTGGCCAGGCCGAGCAGCGCGCTGCGCAGCCCGTCCTGATCCTCCTCGTTCACGGCCTTCTCGATCCGGTCGTCGAACTCGTTCAGTTCGGTGATCGCCTCGTCGGACAGTCGCCACTGCCCCTCACCCAGAATCCGGATGATCATCCCTGCTGCCCACCGTTCTGCTCCGAGCCGTCACCCATCGCGAAGGGCTGACCCTGGTCGGTCTGGGGTGCCTGGTAGCCCTGTCCCGGAGCGCCTTCCTCGGGCGTGTAATCGACCGGGGAGTAGTCCGCGGGCTGGGCCGGCTGCTGAGGTGCCGGCGGGGCCTGCTGCGCGGGAGGCTGCTGGACGGGCGGCTGCTGCTGAGCCTGCGGGGCCTGCTGGGGCTGATCCTGACCCTGCTCGAGGGCGGGGGCCTGCTGCTGACCGGTGCCGATCGACAACTGCGACTTCATCGCGGCGAGTTCGTTCTCCACATCGGAGGTCGAGGCCAGCATGTCCAGCTCGCGGGTGATGTCGTCTTTGCCGAGCCCGCTGGAATCCTCCAGGGCACCGCTGGCCAACAACTCGTCGACCGCGCCGGCGCGGGCCTGCAACTGCAGGGTCTTGTCCTCGGCGCGCTGGATCGCCAGACCGACATCGCCCATTTCCTCCGAGATGCCGGTGAAGGCCTCGTTGATACGGGTCTGGGCCTCGGCCGCGGAATAGGTCGCCTTGATCGTTTCCTTGCGGGTGCGGAAGGCGTCCACCTTGGCCTGCAAGCGCTGGCTGGCCCGGATCAGCTTCTCTTCCTCGCCCTGCAGTTGGGCGTGCTGTACCTGCAGGTCGCCGAGCTGCTGCTGCAGGCCGGACTTGCGGGTGAGCGCCTCACGGGCGAGATCCTCCCGGCCCGCCTCCAGCGCACGCTGGGCCTGCATCTGCAGTTTCTCGGCCTGGCTGTTCAACTGGGTGGCCTGCAGTTCGACGCGCTTGCGGCTGGTGGCGACATCGGCCACCCCGCGGCGCACCTTCTGCAACAGCTCCAATTGGCGTTGGTAGGAGTAGTCCAGCGTCTCGCGGGGATCCTCGACCTTGTCCAGGGCCTTGTTGGCCTTGCTGGAAAATATCGTCGAGATGCGTTGAAAGATGCCACTCATGAGCTCTGCTGGTCCTTCCATCGGGCAGACACGTTGAGCCAAGCCTATGCGCTAGATGGTGCCGAACGGCAGCCGAGGGCGAAAAATGGGTGACCTCCCCGAGACGGGCTAGGCTTGACCCTCAGTCAGTCGTCGTTCGAAATCGTAAGAGGTCATCGTGGGATTGTTCCGCGCCAAGGAGCCAGAGCCGGCCACCCCGGAGGAATCCATCGCACCGGAACCCGCCGCGCCCCGGCGCAAGGGCACGCCCACCCCGAGCCGGAAACAGGCCGAGCAGGCACGTCGTGACCGCCGTACTCCGGTGTTGACGAAGAAAGAACTGCGCCGCCGCAACCGTCAGGCGGCCGGACGCGAGCGCGCGAAGCTGATGGAGGCTCGCGAGACCACGCCCGAACGCACCCTGTTGCGCGACTACATCGACAGCCGCTTCAACGTCGGTGAGTTCCTGTTGCCGATGCTGGCGCTGATGCTCGCCCTGACCTTCCTCTCGCAGGTGTGGTCGCTGGCCCCGCTGATGTCGACCGCCGGCCTGTACGCCTTCATCTTTCTGACCGCCTTCGACATCTATTTGATGTGGCGCGGCTTCAAGAAGGTGCTCGCCGAGCGTCACCCGCGGGCCTCCCGCAAGGGCCTGCTGGGCTACGCGATCAACCGTTCGATTCAGATCCGCCGGTTCCGCAACCCCGCGCCGCGTATCAAGCGTGGCGAGGAATACTGATCAGGAGTGACCATGGCTTACCGCTGGACCGCCGAACCCGAGGGCATCGACCTGCCCGATCTGGACCGTCAGTTCGACGACCAGGCCGAGGCCGAGGCCTGGTTCGGCGAGAACTGGAGTGAGTTGGCCGATGCCGGCGCCACCGCGGTCACCCTCTGGGAGGCCGATCGGGTGGTCTACGGCCCGATGAGCCTGGCCGAGGCCTGACCCGCGAGCCTCCGGGCTGAACAGCAACTCAGTGTTCGCGCACCGACGGTTCGACGAACGGCGGGGCGACCACCCGAAACTCCTCGATGCGGGTGCGTACCTGCACCTGCACCACATCGTCGACCGTCACCGAACGATCCAGCAGCGCCAGCCCGATGCCCTGTTTCAGGGTGGGTGAGAAAGTGCCGCTGGTGACGGTGCCCAGTTCGGTCTCGTCGGACGACTGCACCGTCATCCCCGGACGCGGGATCCCGCGTCCGAGCGCCTTGAGGCCGCGCAGCAGCCGCTTCGGCTTGGCCTGCTTGGTCTCCAACAGCGCCGCACGTCCCCAGAATTCGGGTTTGTCCCAGCCGATCGCCCAGCCGGCCCGGGCCTCCAGGGCCGAGAAGTCCGGGGACAGGTCCTGACCGTGCAGGGCATAGCCCATTTCGGTGCGCAGGGTGTCGCGTGCCCCCAGCCCACACAACTGCAGACCGTAGGGTTCGCCGGCGTCGGTGACCGCGTCCCACACCGTCAGCGCTGCCTCGGTGGGCACGATCAACTCGTAGCCGCGTTCACCGGTGTAACCCGAGCGGCACACGGTGATCGGAGTGCCGTCCATCTCGTGGTCGACGAAGGCCATGTAGTCGTGGCCCACCGGAATCCCCAGGCCGCCGAGCACCTCGTCGGAGTGGGTGCCCTGAATCGCGAACACCGCCAGTTCACGGTGCTGGTTGGTGATCGTCACGCCCTCGGGCGCCTGAGCCTGCAACATCTCGGCCACCACGTCGTTGTTGGCCGCGTTCGGCACCAACAGCACGTCCTCGTCGCTGCGCCGGTAGGCGATCAGGTCGTCGATCACTCCCCCACGGTCGTTGCAGACCAGGGTGTACTGGGCCTGGCCCGGGCCGATCTTGTTCAGGTCATTGCTCAACGCGGTGTTCAGGAAGTCCACCGACCCGGGCCCGGTGACCGACAGCTTGCCCAGGTGCGACACGTCGAAGATGCCCACCCCCGTGCGCACCGCACGGTGTTCGACCAGCACCCCGGCCCCGGCGTATTCCACCGGCATGTCCCAGCCGCCGAAGGGGGCGAACTTGGCCCGGGCCTCGACATGGCGGGCGTGCAGGGGCGACCGGATCAGGTCGTTCGCCCCGGATTCGGGCTTCTCCTCGGCCATGGCCATCCTCTCCGATGAGGTATTGGGGTCGGGGGTGAAAACGCTTCGACGCTATCGCACTGCACAACCCGACTCGGTAGTGACTAGCCTGGGTCATCAATCAAGTGTGAAGGAGCCTTTATGTCGGATCTGCCCCAGGTACATGTCAGCCGCAAGCTGCCCAAGAGCGATGTGATCGTTCTCGGGGTCGTCGGGCCCACCGAGGACACGAGTTTGCTGGTGCCGGACGTGCTGGGTAAGTCCTGGGCGAAGCGCGCCCTGCCCTCCTACCGGCTGGATTCCGAGGCCGGCAAGGCCTCCCTGGTGCCCGGCCCCGGCTCGGAGCACCTGATTCTGGTGGGCCTGGGTGAGGACGACAGCCCCGCCACCCTGCGCAAGGCGGCCGGTCAGGCCGTGCGGCTGGCGGTCACCTCGAAGTTCGAGCAGATCACCGTCGCCCTGCCCACCGATGAGCCGGAGGAATTGGCTGCCACCGTCGAGGGAGCGGTGCTGGGTGCCTACCGGGTCGACAAGCTGGCCAAGACCCCGGAGGACTCCCCCGCCCCGAAGATCACCCTGATCACCGACCACAGCCAGAAGCAGGTGGACGCGACCCTCGCCGTGGCCCGTGCGGTGGCCATTGCTCGCGACCTGGTGAATGTGCCGCCGAACCTGCTCTACCCCGAGACCTTCGCCGAGCGGGCCCGCCAGATTCACAAGGGCAGCAAGGTCACCGTCAAGGTGTGGGAGCCCGAGGACCTGGCCGCCGAAGGGTTCGGCGGTCTGACCACGGTGGGGGGCGGCTCCTCGCGCGGGCCCCGACTGGTGCAGATGTCGTACTCCCCGCGGGGGGCGAAGACGCACCTGGCCTTGGTGGGCAAGGGCATCACCTTCGATTCCGGTGGCCTCAACCTGAAGCCGGCCGACGGTATGTACACGATGAAGTGCGATATGGCCGGTGCCGCCGCGGTGATCAGCGCCGTGCGCGCGATCGCCGACCTGGGCTTGAAGGTGCAGGTCACCGGCTACGCCCCGATGGCCGAGAACCTGCCGTCCAGCACCGCCTACCGTCCCTCCGACGTGCTGACCATGTACGGCGGACTGACGGTGGAGAACGCCAATACCGACGCCGAGGGCCGGCTGGTGATGGCCGACGCCCTGGCCCGGGCCAGTGAGGACAAGCCCGATGTGGTGCTCGACATCGCCACCCTGACCGGCGCCTGCATGGTGGCGCTGGGCAACTCGACCGCCGGGGTGATGAGTGACTACGACGACCTGGCCGAGCGGGTGCTGGCCGCGGCCGAGTCGGCCGGGGAGCCCTTCTGGCGGCTGCCGCTGACCGAGGAGGCGACCAAGTCGCTGAAATCGACGATCGCCGATGTGCGTTCCAGCGGTAAGAGCCGCTACGGCGGGGCCCTGGTGGCCGGGGCCTTCCTGCGTAAGTTCGTGCCCGAATCGATCGCCTGGGCGCACCTGGACATCGCCGGCCCGGCCTGGCGCGATGAGCCGGACGCGGGTGCCGACAGCAACGGGGGCACCGGTTTCGGAGTGCGCACCCTGGTCGAGGTGGCCCGCTCGCTGGCCGAGTGAGCCGCACCGACTGAGGAGTCTCACAACGGACGAGGCGTCCGGTGCCCGGGTGGGTGCCGGACGCCTCAGTCGTTCTCGGCGCGCTTCTTGCGCAGCTTCTGGGCGCGGTTCCAATCGCGCATCCGCTGCGGGTAACCGACCACCCCGGCGTCATAGGACGGGATCTCAAGGTGTTCGGCGAACTTGTGACCCCAGGCCGGCGAGGGCACCTGCCGTCTGGTCCACTCCCCGTCCCCGGCGATCAACAGCACCGAAGCCTGGGCGACATTCGTCGGTGCCTCGACGAAAACCTCCACCCCCCGGCGCGATTGGGCGAACTCGGTCAGGTGTTGAACCGATGCCGGATTGGCCGCCCCCGACGAGGAGTCCTTGCGGGTCTGCTCTTTGCGCCTCTTCCACCATGCCACCGCTCCATGATGCAGGATGAACCCCATGACGCACGATGCGACCGACCTGGTGGTGCTCGGGGCCGGCTCCGGCGGCTATGCCGCGGCCCTGCGCGCAGCACAGCTGGGATTGTCGGTGACCCTGATCGAACGCGACCTGGTCGGCGGAACCTGCCTGCACCGCGGATGTGTGCCCACCAAGGCCATGCTGCATGCCGGCGACCTGGCCGATGCGGCGCGGACGGCAGGTGAGTGGGGGGTGGCCTGTCAGGTCACCGAGATCGACGCGGGCACGTTGTTGGCCCGTACCGACCAACTCGTCCACCGGCTGCACACCGGGCTGGGTGGCCTGATCGACAAGGCCGGCATCACCGTCGTGCGCGGCGAGGGTGAGTTGATCGCCGACGGCCCGGGGGTGCGCGTCGGCGACCGGGTGCTGCGGGCCGACACGGTGGTGCTCGCCACCGGTGCCCGGCCCCGGCAGTTGCCCGGCGTCGAGCTCGACGGGGAACGGATCGTCACCAGCGATCAAGCCCTGCGCCTGAACCGGATTCCGCAGCGGGTGGCGGTGATCGGCGGTGGGGTGATCGGTGTCGAGTTCGCCTCGCTGTGGGCCTCCCTGGGTGCCGAGGTGCATCTGGTGGAGGCCGCCGATCGGCTGTTGCTCGCCGAGGACGACGACATCGCCGCCGCCTTCACCCGCGCGTTCACCCGTCGGGGCATCCGGGTACGCACCGGGGTGTCGATCTCACAGGTGCGCCGCGAGGACGATCTGGTGCGCATCGAGCTGGCCGATGACACGCTCGAGGTGGACGCCGTGCTGGTCGCGGTCGGTCGCGAACCGGTGACCGATGCCTTCGCCGGTGCCGGGGTCGACGTGACCGAGACCGGCCACGTGCGGGTGGACGAGCATCTGTCCACCTCAGTACCAGGGGTTTTCGCGGTCGGTGACCTGATCGCCGGCCCCCAGTTGGCCCATCGCGGTTTCGCCCACGGCATCTTCGTCGCCGAACGGGCCGCCCACGCGTCGGGCAGGTTGGATCGGCGCCCGGTGCTGATGGCCGATCATGAACTGCCCCGGATCACCTACAGCGAGCCACAGGTGGCTTCGGTCGGGTTGGGTGAGCAGGCGGCGCGGGACCGCCACGGCGCGATCGAGGTACGCACCGCCGACCTGGCCGGTAACGCCCGGGCCCAGTTGTCCGGGGGCCGGGGCATGGTCAAGCTGATCCGGGCCGCCGATGGCCCGGTGGTGGGTATCAGTGCGGTCGGGCCCGGTGTCGGGGAACTGATGGGTGAGGGCCAGTTGATCGTCGGCTGGGGCGCCCATCCCGAGGAGGTCGCCGCCCTGGTGCATGCCCATCCGACCTTGGGCGAGGCCCTCGGGGAGGCCCACCTGGCCCTGGCCGGCACCCCATTGCATTTGCCCTGAACATTCATCGGTGGCCGCTGCGGGGGTGACGTGGCCGGATCGGGACGCGCACGGGTAGGGTGAACTCCAACCGCGCGTATGCACGCCCACCGAAGGAGTCTTGATACACCATGCCGACTTCTGTTGAGCTTCCGCAGCTTGGCGAATCCGTCACCGAAGGCACCATCTCACGCTGGCTGAAGCAGGTCGGCGACACCGTCGAGGTGGACGAGCCGTTGGTGGAGATCTCCACCGACAAGGTGGACACCGAGATTCCCTCCCCCGTCGCCGGCACCGTGCTCGAGATCAAGGCCGCCGAGGACGAGACGGTCGAGGTCGGCGCCGTACTGGCGATCGTCGGCGATGCCGACGAGGCCCCGGCCGACGACGCCCCCGCCCAGCAGGAACCCGCCGCCGAGGAAGAAGCCCCCGCTGCCGAGGAGCCCGCGCAGGAGGCTCCGGCCGCTGAGGCGCCGGCAGCCGAGTCGTCGGGTCAAGCCTCGTCCGGCCAGGCTTCGTCGGGTCAAGCACAGGGCACCGACGTCGAACTGCCCGCGCTGGGTGAGTCGGTGACCGAGGGCACGGTTTCGCGCTGGTTGAAGCAGGTCGGCGATTCGGTCGAGGTCGACGAACCCCTGGTCGAGATCTCCACCGACAAGGTCGACACCGAGATTCCCTCCCCCGTCGCCGGCACCGTGCTGGAGATCCGGGTCGGTGAGGACGAGACGGTCGAGGTCGGCGCGGTGTTGGCCGTGGTCGGCGACGGCAGCGCGCAGCCGGCTGCAGCAGCCGAGGAGGCCCCGCAGGCAGCCCAGGCCGCCGAGCCCGAGCCGGAACCGGTGACCGACGAGAAGGTCGAGGAACAGGCCGCCGACGGTGACGAGGGTGGGCAGGATCCGGTTCCGGCCCCGGCCGCCGAGGAGGCGCAGCCGCGCCGGGCCGCTGAGCAGGAGGCCCCGAAGCAGGCCCCGGCCAAGGCCGCCCCGGCACCGAAGGTGGCCCCGAAGGCCACCGGTGACGACGCCTCCTACGTGACCCCGCTGGTGCGCAAGCTGGCCGATCAGCACGGTGTTGATCTGGCGAAGCTGAGCGGCACCGGAGTGGGTGGCCGGATTCGCAAGCAGGACGTGCTGGCCGCGGCCGAAGAGGCGAAGAAGGCTGCCGAGAAGCCGGCCGAGGCACCGGCTGCCGCTGCCAAGGCGCCGGTTGCTGCGAGCAGCCAGCGTGGTACCACCGAGAAGATGTCGCGGCTGCGTCAGACCATCGCCACCCGGATGGTCGATTCGCTGCAGATCTCGGCCCAGCTCACCGCCACCGTGGAGGTCGACCTCACCGAGATCTCCCGGATTCGCAAGCAGGTCAAGGACGACTTCCGCGCCCGCGAGGGTGTGGGGCTGACCTACCTGTCGTTCATCACCAAGGCTGTGATCGAGGGCCTCAAGCAGTTCCCGAAGCTGAACGCCACGATCGACACCGAGGCCAAGGAAGTGACCTTCCCCGATGCCGAGCACATCGGTATCGCGGTGGACACCGACAAGGGCCTGTTGGTGCCGGTGATTCGTGACGCCGGTGACCTGTCGGTGGCCGGGCTGGCCAAGAAGATCGCCGACCTGGGTGCCCGCACCCGCGAGAACAAGGTGACCCCCGACGAACTGTCCGGCGGCACCTTCACGATCACCAACTACGGTTCGGTCGGCACCCTGATGGACACCCCGATCCTGAACCAGCCGCAGGTGGGCATCCTGGGCACCGGTGCGCTGGTGAAGCGCGCGGTGGTGATGGACGACGCCAAGCTGGGTGAAACCATCGCGGTGCGCGACATGATGTACCTGTCGTTGACCTACGACCACCGTCTGGTCGACGGCGCCGACGCGGGTCGTTTCCTGGCCGCGGTCAAGGAGCGCCTGGAGGAGGGCGACTTCGGCGCCGAGTTCGGTCTGTAGAGCAAGCGCGGAAACGCCCGGGGCCCGGTCCTGATGGACCGGGCCCCGGGCGTTTCAGGCGGGATCAGTAGCGGATCACCACCTCGCTCAGAACTTCATCACCCCGAGAACGCGGTGCAGGTGTGGTGGCACCGCGCGCGGTACCAGCCGTTTGAAGGCGATGAAGTTCAACATCACGTCGAGCCAGACGGGACGCTGGGTACACAGCTTCATCCGCCGGCTACTGCCGTCGGGGTTCGTGCCGTAGTCGAGCACGGTGCCATCGGGTTCGGCCCAGGTGCGGTGCATCCCCTGCCAGCCGAAGGAGACCAGTTGCCTGGGGGTGCCGATCACCACCCGGCGCGGGGTCAGCGCCAGGGTGCCGCGATCGGCCGGCTCCCAGCGACCCGCCGCGGCGTGGCTCTGGGAAAGATCGTTGAAGGCCAACTCCAACCCGACCCGCCGCAACACCTGCGCCCCCAGTACGGCGAAGGCCACCTCGCCGGGATCGAGCTGAAACGGCACGGGCACCGGCTGGGGTTGAAAACCCCCAGCCAGTGCCCGGGTCAGTTCGAAAGCAGCCTGCCAGTCAGCAAGAAATGGGTCCTGCGGCTGCATTCAGCCTCACTTGGTCGAGATGACCAGGGTGTTGGCGGCCTTGTCATGCCAACCCTGCTGACGACCGGAGTTGTCGAACAGCGGGGAGAGGTACACGACGATGCCCAAGTAGCAGACGATGTTGGCAGCCATCGGGATGATCCAGCGGATGAAGGATCCGCCCCAGCCCGGCACCTGCCCGTTGGCCTGCTGCACGACCTTGACGCCCATCAGCATCTTGCCGGGGGTCTGGCCCTTCAGCGCGATCATCACGACCTCGTAGGCCACACCGATGAGGAAGCTCAGGCCGTAGATCATGATGAAGGCGCCGGCGCTGATTCCGGCGGCCGCATCCGAACCGCTGCTCGCACCGGCGGTCATGATGGCGATCCCGATGAAGTAGAGCACGAAGATCACCACGGAAAGGATCACGCCATCGATGATGCGGGCCAGCGCACGCTGGCCGATCGTGGCAACCTTGGCGGTACCCAGACCGGGGATCTGCACCAGGCCGGACTGGGCCTGAGCCACCTCCCCGTAGGCGGGAGCGCCGGCACCGTAGCCGGCTCCCGAATCGTAGGGGTTGCCGTAGCCCTGGCCAGCGGGATCACCGTAGGCGGCACCACCCTGCGGGGTGCCGTAGGCACCGGCGTCCGGAGCCGAACCGTACGACTGAGCGCCGTAACCGGCGTCGGGGGCCGAACCGTAGGACTGCGCGCCGTAACCGGCGTCGGGGGCCGAGCCATAGGACTGGGCGCCGTAGCCCTGGTCCGGAGCCGAGCCATAGGACTGCGCGCCGTAACCGGCGTCGGGGGCCGAGCCGTAGGACTGGGCGCCGTAGCCCTGGTCCGGAGCCGAGCCATAGGACTGCGCATCAGGTGCCTGGTAGCCCTGGTTGGGGTCGGAGGCGGAGCCGTAGGACTGGTTGCCGTACTGCTGGCTCGGGTCGCCGCCGTAGCCCTGTCCGCCCTGGCCTGACTGGTCGGTCATGGGTGTTCCTTCCTTCATGAAGACGTGGCTGCTGGGTTCGCCCGGGCAACCGATCACCCCGAATGTATCGGACCAAGGTCACATTTGTGCCTCGTGCGCTGTATTTGACCACCTAGACTTGCCCCCATGGGCCTGATCTTTCGTTACGTCGGTCTGCTGCCCGGCCACACCGACCACATCGATTACTTGGCTGGCTGGGATCTGCAGCGTTCCACCCATGCCGCGGTGGCGGCCGGCAACCTCGGTGACACCGTCCTGATGCTGGAACATCCCGCAACATTCACCGCCGGACGCCGCACCGAGGAACATGAGCGCCCCACCGACGGTGCACTCGTGGTCGACGTCGACCGGGGCGGCAAGATCACCTGGCACGGCCCGGGCCAGTTGGTCGGGTATCCGATCGTGAAGTTGCCCGAAGCGATCGGGGTGGTCGACTATGTGCGTCGCCTCGAGGAAGCCCTGATCCGGGCCCTGCGCGAGGTCGGGCTCAGCACCGGCCGCATTCCGGGGCGGTCGGGGGTCTGGTTGCCGGCCGACCAGTCAGGTCCGGAACGCAAGATCGCCGCCATCGGCATCCGGGTGGCCCAGCACACCACCATGCACGGCTTCGCCCTGAACGTGAATTGCGACCTGAGTGACTACGGCCGGATCGTGCCCTGCGGCATCAGCGACGCGGGGGTCACCTCGATCAAGGCCGAAATCGGTGCGGCACCCACTGTTTTCGACACCGGACGGATGCTCGAGCCGCATCTGCGTGAACTCTTGAATTTCGAGCCCTACGAGCCGTCGCCCGATCTGGTCACGGCGCCGGACGAGGTGCGGGTCGGCTTGGACCTCTGAACCATCTCGGTGGCTTTACATTCTTCACATTCTCTTGGGAATTCAGCAGATAAGCGCCCTATCGTGTCGGCATGCGCAACGGCACGTCCAGCACCTCGGGCCGACCACAGCCACCCGCTGTCGTCGTTGAGAGGCTGACCAAGAGGTACGGCCCGAGGCCCGCCGTGGACGGACTCGATCTGACCGTCCCGACCGGGGGCATCCATGCCCTGTTGGGTCCGCACGGCTCGGGCAAAACCACCGTGCTGCGCATCCTGGTCGGGCTCACCCGACCCGATCGGGGCAGCATCACCCTGCTCGATCACAGCATTCCCCGCCAGCTCCCCCGCGTGATGCACCGGGTGGGCGCGGTGGTGGGGCGGCCCGGTTTTCACCCGCATGTGTCGGTGCGTCACAACCTGCAGGTGCTGGCCCTGGGGCTGGGCATCAAGTCCGAACGCATCGACGAATGTCTGGATCTGCTCGGGCTGACCGTGCTGCAACACGAAACCTTCCGCACCCTGGACCCCGATTCCCGCCACCAGGTGGCCCTGTGCGCGGCACTGTTGAAGTCGCCGGAGTTGCTGATCATGGACGAGCCGGCCGATGGGGTCGACACCCACAGGATCGCCGAGGTGCGTGCCGTGCTGACCCATCTGGCGGCCAACGGCACCACCGTGCTGGTGTCCAGCCATCAGATCGACGAGGTGCAGGGATGGGCCGATACGGCCTCGATCATCGACCACGGTCGTCTGGTCATCCAGGGCACGGTCGCCGAGATCGTCCAGGAGCGCTCGCACCGGGTCACCATCGGGGTGCGTGACGCCGCCCGGGCCGAACGGATCCTGGCCGAACACGATTTCCGGATCCGTAGCCGCGGGCAGTCCGAACTGGTGATCTCGGTGCCCGGGGCCGACCCGGCCGAAACCGCCAGGATCACCGCCCTGCTGGCGCGCGAAGGGTTGTACATTCACCAGTTGACAACTCATTCGCCCAGCCTGGAGGACACCATCGTCAAGCTCAGCCGCACCGGAGCCGCTTGATGCTCAAAGCATTGGCCGCCGATGCTTTCCTGCTGCGCCACCGCACTGTGGTGTGGGTGGTCTGCGGGGTGGCTTTGTTGGCAATCAGCGTGCTGGGCGGCCAGTCGATTCGCGATATGGCACCGCCGAGCGCCGCGGAGCTGACCCAGGCTCAGCAGACCTATCAGGCCAAGCTGGCCGAGTGGGAGGCCGAACACGAGCAGTGGGAAAGGGCCTGTATCGAAGACGGGGGTTCGCACGAACAGTGCGCCGTCCCCCGGCCCACGCCCGAGTCCTACCAGCCGTGGCAGGCCGACTACCGGATCGCCTCGGGGATCACGATCCTGGTTGCTGCGGCCCTGTTGGCGGTCACGATGTACGTGGTGGGCGCGTTGTATGTCGGCGGTGATTTCGCCAGCGGTGCGATGACCACCTGGCTCACCCACCAGCCGCGACGGATGGTGCTCACCGTGAGCAAGCTGACGACGGTGGGGGTGCTCTCCCTGGTCGCCGGGGTTCTCGTTTTCGGCGTGTTGCTGATCGCACTGAACCTGGCCGCCCGGGCCTGGCAGGTGCCGGTCACGCAGGATCATCTGGTCGGCTCGCTGATCTCGGCCGGGCGCGGCACCCTGCTGGTGATGCTGGGTGGGTTGATCGGTGCCTCGGCCGCCTTCATCACCCGCCGGTCCGCCGTGGCGATCGGGATGGCTGCGGTGTACACCTTGCTGAACCGGGTCACGGTGTCGTTGAACATCGGCACCGGAGCGGCCCCGGCCCTGGATCTGATCACCCAGGCGCAGGCCTGGGTCGGTGGCGGCACGACCTTGACCTATTGGGACAACGGGATGTTCCAGGAGTTGCGGCTCAACCCGACCCTCGGTGGGGTCATCTGGGGTGTGTTGAGCACGGTGATGCTGATCGCCGCACTGCTCACCCAACGCTTCCGCGACCCCCAATAGCCCCACGAATCGCCATGTAGGCTGGCTGGGTGACCATCGCACCTGAAGGACGCAAGCTGCTCCGGCTGGAGGTCCGCAATGCGCAGACCCCGATCGAGAAGAAGCCACCGTGGATTCGCACCACCGCCAAGATGGGTCCCGACTACCGTGACCTGCAGGCAACGGTGGCCGGTGAGAACCTGCACACGGTGTGCCAGGAGGCGGGCTGCCCGAACATCTTCGAGTGCTGGGAAGACCGGGAGGCCACCTTCCTGATCGGTGGCGACCAGTGCACCCGGCGCTGCGATTTCTGCCAGATCGACACCGGCAAACCGGCCGAGTTCGACCGGGAGGAACCCCAGCGGGTCGCCGAGTCGGTGCGCACGATGGGGCTGCGCTACGCCACGGTCACCGGGGTGTGCCGCGACGACCTGCCCGACGAGGGCTCCTGGTTGTACGCCGAGACGATCCGCAAGATCCATGAGCTGAACCCCGGTGTCGGGGTGGAAATGCTCGCCCCGGATTTCAGCGGCAACCCCGAGTTTCTCGGCGCGGTCTTCGACGCCCGTCCCGAGGTGTTCGCCCACAATGTCGAGACCGTGCCGCGGTTGTTCAAGCGGATCCGGCCGGGCTTTCGGTATGAGCGCTCCCTGGAGGTGTTGACCGCCTCCCGGGCGGCCGGCCTGGTCACCAAGACGAACCTGATCCTGGGCATGGGAGAGACCCGCGAGGAGATCTCCCGGGCCCTGGCCGACCTGCACGATGCCGGAGCCGAACTGATCACCATCACCCAATACCTGCGGCCGAGCCCGCGCCACCACCCGATCGAACGCTGGGTCACCCCGGAGGAATTCGACGAGCTCGCCGCCGAGGCCACCGAGTTGGGCTATGCCGGGGTGATGAGCGGGCCGCTGGTCCGTTCGTCCTATCGGGCCGGACGGCTGTATCGTCAGGCAATTGAGGCGCGCCGCTGAGGCGCTGACACGGGACGGGGCGATGGCGAAGAAACCGGTGAGCAAGGCCAAGCAGGCCGAACTGGACGCGAAGGCGGCTGTCAAGGCCGAGAAGCAGCGCAAGAAGAACAGCGACGACCCTCGCGATTGGGGCACCCTGCGGCAGATCCGGCAGGCCTACCGGATCACCAAGGAGAACGACCCGAAGCTCAACCTGATGCTGGCCGGCGCCTTCGTGGTGCCCTTCATCATCATCCTGGTGATCGGGTTCCTGCTCGACCGGCCGATCATGTTCGCCATCAGCGGTGTCCTGGTCGGCCTGATCGCCGCCCTGTTGGTGCTCACCCAACGCACCAAGCGGGCCACCTACACCCGCTTCGAGGGCCAGGCGGGGTCGGCCGAGGTGGCGCTGGGCATGCTGGGCAAGAAATGGGTCAGCAACCCCGCGATCCACGCCAACCGGCACATGGACGTGGTGCACCGCACCGTCGGGCCCGGCGGCATCGTGCTGATCGGCGAGGGTGATCCGAACCGGGCCAAGCAGATGGTCGAGGCCGAGGCCCGCAAACACCGTTCGGTGGTTCACGATGCCCCCGTGGTGACCCTGATGATGGGCAACAAGGACGGTCAGGTTCCGCTCGACCAGCTCGCCAAACACATCAAGAAGCTGCCCAAGAAGCTCGACACCAACGGCATCACCGAGATCCGGCAGCGGCTGCGCGCCCTGGATGCGGTGCGGCCGAAACTGCCGGTGCCGAAGGGCCCGATGCCGACCAGCCCACGTGCGGCGAAGGGATCGCGACGCGCCCTGCGGGGCGGTTGATTTCGTCGCTCCGGATCAGGAACCGAGTCGCCCCGGCGGGCGTCCATGATGTTGTCCGCCGCACGCCGCGGCGCTGCAACTGGTTTTGAAAGGTTCCTCCATGAGTGCATTGGTGCGTCTCGGTCTCCTCCTGATGGTGTTCGGTCTCGGCTCACTCATCCTGCCGATGTTCAACATGCAGTTCCGACTGCTGATGTGGGCCGACTCGGCCCAGCCCTTCCTCGGTATCGGACTGATCGTGGCCGGCATCGCCGCACTGGTGCTGCCGATGGTGCTGAAGTCACGTTCGGCCGAGCCCGCCGAGACCATGGCCGCCCAGCCGTCCCTGCACGAGGGCACCCCGGCCCAGTTCAACGCCCCCGGCCAGTTCCCGCAGCCGGCCCCGCAGGCGCAGCCGGGGCAGCTCCCCCAGCAGGGAATCTGACTCCGACTCTTCACAACTGATCACCGCTTCGGGCGCGTCCGCCGTACTTCGGCAGGCGCGTCCGTCGCGGTATTGTCGGATTTTGCCGTGTTGCGCACCGAAGGGAACCCAGGAGTGGCCGAGTTGGTCGATGCCGTGCTGATCACCGAACAGGACACCTGAATGGCGCATCTTCTGGGAGCCGAAGGGCTGCGGCTGGAGTATCCGACCAAGGTGGTCTTCGAGTCGCTGACCCTCGGATTGGAAGAGGGCGACCGGATCGGGATCGTCGGTCGCAACGGTGACGGCAAATCGAGCCTGCTGGGCATGCTCTCGGGACGCATCGAACCGAACGCCGGCCGGGTGACCCGGCGCAGTGGGGTGCGGTTCGGGGTGCTCGATCAACGCGATGACCTCGACCCGAACCAGACCGTGGGCCGTTCGATCGTCGGCGACGGGCCGGAACACGAATGGGCCCGCGACGCCCGGATTCGGGATGTGATCGGCGGGCTGGCCTCCGATATCGCCTGGGACGCCCGGATCGGTGAGCTCAGCGGCGGACAACGCCGCCGGGTGGCGCTGGCCGCACTGTTGGTCGGCGACTGGGATCTGATCGCCCTCGATGAACCGACGAACCACCTCGACCTCGAGGGTGTGGCCTGGCTGGCGCAACATCTGCGCAACCGCTGGACTAAGAACGCCGGCGGACTGCTGGTGATCACCCACGACCGGTGGTTCCTCGATGAGGTGTGCACCGAAACCTGGGAGGTGCACGACGGGATCGTCGAACCCTTCGAGGGCGGCTACGCCTCCTACGTGCTGCAACGGGTGGAGCGTGACCGGTTGGCCGCCGCGGCCGAGGCAAAGCGACAGAACCTGATGCGCAAGGAACTGGCCTGGTTGCGCCGTGGGGCACCGGCCCGCACCTCCAAACCGAAGTTCCGGATCGAGGCCGCGAACCAGTTGATCGAGGACGTTCCGCCGGTACGCAACCCGATCGAACTGCAACGTCTCGCGGTGGCCCGACTGGGCAAGGACGTGGTCGACATCGAGAACGCCTCGGTGAGCTTCGGCGAGAACGAGGTGCTGCGCAACATCACCTGGCGACTCGCCCCCGGTGAACGCACCGGCATTCTGGGGCCGAACGGGGCCGGCAAGTCGACGCTGCTGGGGCTGGTCTGCGGCACCGTCCGGCCCACCTCGGGGCGGGTCAAGCACGGCAAGACGGTGCGGGTCGGGGTACTCGATCAGCAGTTCTCCCAACTCGCCGAGATCGGTGGCGACCGGGTGCGTGAGGTGCTGGCCCGCACCAGGACGAGCTTCACCATCGACGGCAAGGAGCACACCCCGGCCCAACTGCTGGAGCGGCTCGGTTTCCAGCGCGCACACCTATCGGCCCGGGTGGACGAGTTGTCCGGCGGCCAGAAGCGACGACTCCAACTGCTGTTGTTGCTGCTCGACGAGCCGAATCTGATCGCCCTGGACGAGCCGACCAACGACGTCGATTCCGAGATGCTCACCGCGATGGAGGACCTGCTGGACTCCTGGCCCGGCACCCTGATCGTGGTCTCCCACGACCGTTACCTGTTGGAGCGGGTCACCGACCAGCAGTACGCGATCCTCGACGGTCGGCTGCGGCATGTGCCCGGTGGCGTCGACGAGTATCTGCGGCTGCGCAGTCAACAGCCGGCGCCGGCACAACGGGACGACCCCGCACCGGCGGAAACCACCGGGCAACCGTCCGGCTTGTCGGGTGCGGAGCGCCGCGCCATCCAGAAGGAGATCGAGTCGATCGAGCGCAAGCTCGCCAAACTCGCCGGAGCCATCGAGGCCACGCACCAGCGCTTGGCCGAACACGACCACAGTGACTACGAAGGACTCCAGCAGCACACCGAGGAATTGCGCAGCATGGAGGCCGAGGTGGCCGACCTGGAGGATCGGTGGCTGGAGTTGTCGGAGCGTCTCGGCTGAGTCGTCACGTCCCCTTTCTTTGGCACATGCAACGCGGACTCGTTCCTGCGTGGCCTACTACGTGACGCAGGAACGAGTCCGGGTTGCATCTGGGAAGGATCAGGCGGCTGCGGCCACCGCGGCGTCGAAGTCCCAACCGGCCAGGGCGGCGTTCACCGCCGCGCCGGTGTGTGCGCCGGCACCGATCGACATCGGCACGGTCGCCATCGGGTTGACCAGGTTGCCGATCGCCCAGACGTGTTCGTTGCTGGTGCGTCCGGTGCCGTCCACGGCCGTGAAGGAGCCGAACGGCAAGTCGTTTCGCGCCAACTTCAAGGGAGCCAGGTAGTCGTCGTGCGGTCGGAACAGACCACCGACGAACAGTGCATCCAGCGGGATCTCGCGACCGTCGATGAGCCGAGCCGCGTTGATCCGGTCTCCGGCGCCGAGAATCTCGGCCACCGGGGCCGGTTCGAGTTGCACCCCGCGGGAGCGCAGCCGCTGCTCGGCCTCGTCGCCGAGCTGGGCGAGGCCGGCGGTGAACACGGTGACCCGGTCGCTGAGCTGACGGACGAGTTCGGCCACATGGAGGCTGAACGGTGAGGTGGCCAGCACGCCGAGCCGCTGGTCGCGCACTTCCCAGCCGTGGCAGTAGGGGCAGTGCAGCACCGTGCTCCCCCACCGTTCGACCAACCCCGGCATGTCGGGCAGCACATCGGTGAGCCCGGTGGCGGCGACCAGGGTGCGCGCCAGACGCACCCTCCCCCGATCATCGGTGACCCGCAGACCGGACGGGCCCTGCTCGACCCGTTCGATGGCCCCGTCGGCGAACTCGACGCCGTAACCGGCAACTTCTTCGCGGCCACGCTGCTTCAGATCCGTCGGCGCGATGCCTTCCATCCCCAGCACGCCGTGCATATGGGCGGCGAAGCGATTGCGGGGGCTCCCTCCGTCGATAACCAGCACTCGCCGGCGCGAGCGGCCGAGCATCAGCGCGGCCGAAAGCCCCGCCGGGCCACCGCCGGCAATAACCACATCCCAGGTTTCCTCTGTCATTGCCCCAGCTTGTGGGGCACAATGCAGGAGGAGCAAACAAGTATGCTGAAACAGCAAGGATAAGATCGTGGGCGACGAGCTGGAGCAGGTCGGGCCGCGGCTACGGGCCGCCCGTAAGGAGCGCGGGTTGACGCTGGCCGAGCTCGCCGAGAGCGCCGGCATGTCGGCCAGCACGCTCTCGCGATTGGAGTCGGGGAAGCGTCAAGCGAGCCTGGAGCTACTGGTGCCATTGACCCGGCGGCTCGGGATTCGGCTGGACGATCTGGTGCCCATCGAACCCGCCGACCCACGCATCCGGCGACCGGTCATCCGCCGCAACGGCTTGGTCATCGCCCCCTTGGCCCCCGAGCACGCACCGATCCGCACCTACAAGATCACCTACCCACCCGGTGGCGCACTGCCCAAGCTACGGGTGCACGACGGCTACGAATGGCTCTACGTACTGGAGGGCCAACTCAGGCTCCGGTTGGGCGAGCAGGATCTGACGCTGACCCGCGGGGAGGCCGCCGAGTTCGACACCCGCATTCCGCATGCCCTCTCGGCAGCGGGCGGACGACCGGCCCAGGTGATCAGCATCTTCAACGAGTCCGGGGCCCGGATGCACACCCACACCGCCGAGTAGCCGGCGCAAGCCCTCCGCGGGCCACCTCAGTCCTGTTCCCGAAGTTCGGCCGTTTCGTCGGCGTAGTTGATGAACACCTGCGCGGTCTCCTGCAGGAACCGGGTGATCACACCACGCTCCTCGGGGGTGTAGTCCGCCAGGATCTCCTGCACCCGGCTGTCCAGGGGGTTCAGGTCGCTCATCGCGAGGTCGATGGCCCTTTTGGTGGGCTGCAGAATCAGTCGGCGACGATCGCGCGGGTCATCGGTGCGCCGAAGATGGCCGGCGCGTTCCAGACGGTCGACGAGCCCGGTGGCCGAACCGGAGGTGAGGCCCACCAGATTGCCCAGTTCGACGGTGCCCATCGGGTTGGCCGAAGTCAGCAGGTGCTTCATCGCCTGGTAATCCACCGGATGCAACCCGAGCCTGCGCCCCAGCACCACGTCCAGCACCGCGGCGGCAACGATCAGCTTGTGCACCTGCCACGAGGCCTCGGCTGCGGTCGACTCCAGCCCGCCGGGATCGTTCGGGTTACTCGTCACGGAAACATGATACTTTAACTCCGATACCAAGCGACTTTGATTCGGAGTTATTGATGTCAGGGGATTACCTGCAGTCATTCGAATCGACGCCGGTTCGCGATGAGGTGGTGCTTCTCGACGAGGCCGGGAACGCGATCGGTTCGGCACCCCGCGAAGGCGTGCACGTCGGGGAGACACCGCTGCACTTGGCTTTCTCCTGTCATCTCACTCGTGCCGACGGCCGGGTGCTGCTGACCCGTCGGGCGCTGACCAAACGCTCCTGGCCCGGGGTGTGGACGAACTCTTTCTGCGGCCACCCTCGTCCCGGCGAATCCCTCGAGGACGCGATCGTGCGCCACGCCCGGCACGAACTCGGGATCACCCCGACCGATATCGCCGGGGTCCTGCCCCACTTCCGGTACCGGGCGGTCGATGCCGGCGGCACTGTCGAGAATGAGATCTGCCCGGTTCACACCGCCTTCTGTGACGAGCCGGTTCACCCCAATCCCGATGAGGTGATGGAGCACCGGTGGGCGCACCCGGCCGACCTCGCTGCGGCCATCGAGGCCACCCCCTGGGCGTTCAGTCCCTGGCTGGTATTGCAGAGCCGCGACCTCGATCTCTACCGATCCGCGGAGCGGCGATGCTGATGCTGCCCGGCGGCCCCGCCCTGTCCTCCACCGACATCGACGCGGCCGTGGACGGCGCTTTCCGACGCCTCGCCTGCCGCGCCTCGGCGCACGGGAACGAGGCCGTCCGGCTGGTGCGGGCTGCCCGGCAGGCCGGTGCGGGGGGCAAGCGGTTCCGGCCCCGGCTGGTGCTGACCGCTTTCCGGGCTTTCGCCGCCGACGACGAGGTGCCGCGGTCGGTATTGGAGGTCGCGGCCGGTTTCGAACTGCTGCACACCGCCTTCGTGATCCACGACGACGTCATCGACCGTGATGTGGAGCGGCGAGGCCGGCCGAATGTGGCCGGCGTGTTCCGGCAGCAGGCCGTTGTTGCGGGCTCGGCTCCCGATCAGGCGGTCCAGCTCGGTGATGCCGCGGCCATCCTGGCCGGAGACCTGCTGTTGCACGAAGCGACCCGGGTGATCGCCACCGCCGAGCTGCCGGCGGCCCAACGCAGTCGGCTGCTCGACCTGGTCGACCGGGCCATCCTGGTCTCGGCCGGGGGCCAGTTGGCCGACGTCGAGCACGCGGTGCTGCCGCGCGTGCCCGATGCCGAGGAAGTGCTGGCCGCCACCTCTGACAAGACGGCCGAGTACTCCTTCAGCGCTCCCCTGCAGGCCGGTGCGCTGCTGGCCGGGGCCGACGACGACACTTTGGCGGCACTGGCGGCCGGCGGCCGGTCGCTGGGGCTGGCCTTCCAACTGGTCGACGATCTGATCGGCGCCTTCGGTACCGCCGAACAGGCGGGCCGGGAGCCGGGGGCCGACCTCCGTCAGCACAAGCACACGGCGTTGCTGGTGCTGGCTCGGCGGAGTGAGAACTGGGCCGAGGTCCGCCGGGCGGTGGCCGAGGCCCACCAGGGGCCCGCGCAACTACGAGCCGCCCAGGAAGCACTCGAGACCAGCGGCGCCCGCCGCCGGGTCGGGCTGCTGGTCGAGGACACCTTGGTCGAAGCTCGCACACATTTCACCGATGCCGCACTTCCGGGTGAGGCGATGACGCTGTTGGCCGATCTGGCCGCCTCGATCAGGGAGCGCATCCCATGACGGCCATGGACGGGCTCGACCTGTATCACCGCACCTCGGCCCGCGCCGCGGCCACCGTGATCGACGGCTACTCGACCTCCTTCGGGCTCGCCTGCCGGCTGCTCGGCCCCCGGGTGCGCACCCACGTCCGCACGATCTACGCCCTGGTGCGGATCGCCGATGAGATCGTGGACGGGCCGGCCGCCGAGGCCGGTCTCGACCCGGCCGCCACCAGGCAGGCGTTGGACGAGTTGGAGGCCGAAACCCTGCGGGCGATCGAGTCGGGGTTCAGCAGCAACCTGATCGTGCACGCCTTCGCCCGAACCGCCCGGCAGTGCCGGATCGGCGAGGATCTGGTGCTGCCCTTCTTCGCCTCCATGCGCACCGATCTGGATACCGCAAGCCACGACACCCGTTCCCGCGCCGCGTATATTTATGGTTCGGCGGAGGTGGTGGGGTTGATGTGCCTGCAGGCCTTCGTCAATGCCGGCCGCGAGCACCACAGCGAACCTTCCCCGATGCTGCGCGAGGGCGCCTGCCGGCTCGGTTCGGCCTTTCAGGAGATCAACTTTCTGCGCGATGCCGACCACGATCAGCATCAGCTCGGACGTGACTACCTCGGCCTGAACCGCACCCCGGCCGCCCGGGCCGAGGCGCTGGCGCGGATCGATGCCGACCTCGACGCCGCCGCCCGTTGCATCCCGATGCTGCCGGCCGACTGCCGCCGCGCGGTGACCCTGGCCTACCGGTTGTTCGCCGAACTCGCCGACCGCCTGCGCGACCCGGGCCCGGGACGGGTGCGGGTGCCGACCGGCCGCAAGGCCCTGATCGCCGCGAGCGTGCTGGTGTCGGGCACGCCACGAGAAGGTGCCTCGTGAGCCGACCGCTGAAAACCGTGGTGGTGATCGGTGCCGGGATCGCAGGGCTGGCCACCGCAGGGCTGCTGGCCCGCGAGGGTTTCCGGGTCACGGTCGTGGAGGGCCGCGACAGCATCGGCGGACGTGCCGGGTCGTGGCAGCAGCAGGGTTTCCGATTCGACACCGGGCCGAGTTGGTATCTGATGCCGGAGGTGTTCGAGCACTTCTTCCGGCTGATGGGTACCACCGCCGACCGGGAGCTCGACCTACGCCGGCTCACCCCCGCCTACCGGATCTACCCCGAACCGCCGGGCATCGGGCCCGCCCAACCGCTCGATGTGCACTCCGGCCGCGAGGTGGCCACGGCCCTGTTCGACGAGGTCGAGCCCGGGGCCGGTGAGCGGCTGGCCGGCTACCTGGATTCGGCCGCGGAAACCTACGAGCTGGCGGTGCAGAAGTTCCTCTACGACAGCTACGAGAACGCCGCGAGCCTGCGCGACCCTGCACTACTGCGCAGGTTGCCGAAGCTGGCCCCGCTGCTGAGCCGGTCGCTGGCCGGTCTCATCGAAAGCCGCTTCACCGATCGGCGGCTGCGGCAGATTCTCGGTTACCCGGCGGTCTTCCTGGGCGGTTCCCCGTACCGGATGCCGAGCCTGTACCACCTGATGAGTCATCTGGACCTCGATCAGGGGGTGCTCTACCCCCAGGGCGGGATGACCACGGTGATCGAGGCGATCGCCCGTCTCGCCACCGCGGCCGGGGCTCGGATCGAGACCGACGCCGAGGTCACCCGGATCCTGACCCGCGACCGGTGGGTGCGTGGGGTGCGGCTGGCCGACGGACGGGAGGTGCCGGCCGATCTGGTGGTGTCCACCGCAGATCTGCACCACACCGAGACCGCCTTGCTGGAACGGACCCAGCAGACCTACCCGCAGCGCTGGTGGAACCGGCGGACCCCGAGCCCCGGGGCGCTGCTGATCATGCTCGGCGTGCGTGGTGAACTGCCCGAGTTGGCCCACCACACGTTGTTGTTCACCGCCGACTGGCGGGCGAACTTCGAGGCGATCTTCGGCCCCTCGGCGCGGATACCCGACCCGGCCTCGATCTATGTCTGCCGACCCAGCGCCACCGACCCCTCGGTCGCCCCGCCCGGGGACGAGAACCTGTTCACCCTGGTTCCGGTACCGGCCGACCCGAGCATCGGCCACGGCGGTATCGACGGCGCCGGCGATCCGCGGGTGGAGGCCGCCGCCGACCGGGTCGTGGCCCAGTTGGCGACCTGGTGCGGCGTCGACGACCTGGCCGAACGGGTGGTGGTGCGTCGTACCGTGGCACCCGGTGACTTCAGCAGCGAACTCAACTCCTGGCAGGGCAATGCCCTGGGGCTGGCCCACACGCTGCGGCAGAGCGCGATGTTCCGGCCCCGGGGCGCCTCCCGCAAGGTCGGTGGCCTGCTGTATGCCGGCGCGTCCACCCTGCCGGGAATCGGCATGCCGATGTGCCTGATCTCGGCCGAACTGGTGCTCAAGCGGCTGCGCGGTGACCGAACCCCAGGGCCGTTGCCCGAACCTGCCGAGGGTGGGACGTGAGGTGAGCGGCGCCTACCTGGCGGCGATTCTGATCAGCCTGGCCGGCATCGTCGTACTCGACCTGCGGTACCGGTTGGTGCTGGCCCGGCACCCGATTCGGGCGCTGCTCACCGTCGTGATCGGTACGGTCTTCTTCCTGATCTGGGACTGGGTCGGGATCGCGACCGGGGTCTTCGTCAAGGGTGACGGCTCGATTCTGCTCGGCATCGACCTGGCCCCCGAGTTGCCGCTGGAGGAACCCTTCTTCCTGTTCTTCCTGTGTTACCTCGCCCTGGTCACCTGGCGCGGTGCCGAGGCCGTCCTGCACCGCCGAGCCCCCGGGGAGCGGACGTGACCTATCCGCTGATCACCCTGCCCTTTCTCGCGGTGACCGCCGTGCTCGTGGCCATCAGCGCCACCCGGCCCTGGTTCCGGCGCCGGATGGTGACCTCCACGATCACCGTCGGGGTGCTCTTCGTCCTGACCGCAATCTTCGACAATGTGATGATCGCGTCCGGACTGTTCACCTACCCCGACACGCACATCAGCGGGGTGCGCATCGGCCTGGCCCCGATCGAGGACTTCGCCTACCCGCTGTGTGCCGCCTACGGCATTCCCGCCCTGTACACCCTGTTGCCCGAACGGGAGCCCCGTCGATGACCGCCCTGTCGCCCACGAGCGTCGCCACCCAACTCGTGGTGTCCTCGCGTCCGGTGAGTTGGATCAACACCGCCTATCCCTTCGCGGCCGCCTGGCTGATCACCCGGGGCACCATCGATGTGACCTTCGTGCTCGGCACCTTGTTCTTCCTGATCCCGTACAACCTGGCGATGTACGGCATCAACGACGTCTTCGACTACGAATCCGACCTGCGCAACCCACGCAAGGGCGGCGCCCACGGGGCGGTGCTCGACCGTCGGGTGCATCGGATCACCCTGATCGCCGCCGCGGCGTCCTGCCTGCCGTTCGTGGTCTACCTGGTCGCGGTCGGTTCCTGGGCGTCCTGGGTGGTCCTGGCGGCGAGCCTGTTCTTCGTGGTCTTCTACTCCGCCCCGCCGCTGCGGCTGAAGGAGATTCCGCTGGCCGATTCGATGACCAGCAGCATCCACTTCTTCTCCCCCGCGGTGTACGGGCTGGTGCTGGCCGGAACCTCGTGGAACCTTCCGCTGGTTGCGGTGATCATCGCCTTCGCGCTGTGGGGAATCGCCTCGCACGCCTTCGGTGCGGTGCAGGATGTGCCGGCCGACCGGGAGGCCGGACTGGACTCGATCGCCACCAAGTTGGGGGCGGCGTGGACGGTGCGGTTCTCGATCATCTGTTATGGACTGGCCGGTGTCGCGGTCGCTTTCAGCACCTTGCCCGGTCCGTTGGCCGCACCGCTGGTGTTGCTCTACATCGCGTCCATCTGGCCCTACCGTTCGGTCGCCGACGAGCGGGCCGATACCGCGACCGCGGCCTGGCGACGGTTCCTGTGGCTCAATCAGATCGCCGGTTTTGCGGTCACGATGATTCTGATCGGCTATGTGATGACCCGGTAGCCGGCGGACCCGACTCAGAGCGGGACTCAGGGCCTTTCGAAAGCGAGGAAGGAGTCCGGTCCGTCGTCGATCGCGATGAGACCGTGCTCGCCGGCCTCCTCACGCAGGTACTCGCGGCCGAGTACCCGCCAGGAGTGTTCCGCGGTTCGCAGGTCCACAACCCGGCCGTCGGCCGCATGCAGGGTCCACTCCATCGTCCACTGCACGTGGGTGTCGTTGAGGGTTTCGGCCTTGCCGCGGGTGGTCAAATGCTGTTGCCCGATGCGCACCGCCCCGAAGTCGGTCCACGGGATCGCGGTCACCGACTCCGGGGGTTGCAGCGAGATCACCAGTCGGCCACCGGGTGAAAGTCGTTCGGCCGCCGCCCGCCACAGACCGACGCGGGTGGCATCGTCGAGGTGACCGAGGGCGTTCAACATCACCGCCGCACCCCACCGGGTGGGCAGGGCCTCCAGCGCCTCGGGCAGCGGTGCCGGTACCACCGTGGTGCGCCGCAGCAGATCCGGGTCGGCGGCGATGGTGGTCATCAGCCCGACCCGCATCGAGGCCGATGGTTCGACCGCGAAGAGGCGTTCGGCTCCCAGGGTGCGCAGCACGGGCAGACCGGTGCCGACGCCGGAGGCGATGTCGACCACGTCGCCGGTGATCGGCCCCAGCAGCGCACTCACACCGGCATCGAGTTCGTCCTGCCAGGAGGCCACCAGGGCGGCATACCACTCGGCGTTGGCTGTGTAGAGGTCGTCGAGCATGGGATCACACTACCCCTATTGAGAACCATTCTCACAGCGCCATGCGCCCTCAGGCCTGCGGACCACCCACCGTCGAGTCGACCTTGGCCGGTTCGGTCGACCGGGCCCGGCGACGATCGAGCAACCGTCCGACACCTTCGAAGCTCTGGTGCCACAGCCACTCCACCGGGCCACGGCGGAACCGGCTCAGCCAGAGCAGGCTGAAGACCATCAGGCCGGCCGCGATGCCGGCGAAGATCAGCATCGTCCACCAGGTCATGTTCGGGCCGGCGATCTTGGCCGCCACCCCGAAGCCCCAGTCGTAGAAGATGATCGAGGCGATCAGGTTCTGGGCGATGTAACAGGTCAACGCCATCCGACCCACCGCGGACAATCCGGTACCCACCGGGCCCGGATCACTGCGGTGCACGTACCAGGCCGCGACCGCGGCCAGCACCCCGAAGGCCACCATGGACGAGGTGATGTAGCGGGTGATCCCACCGGCCTGGTCTGCGTAGAACAACCGCAGCGTCCAGTCGATCGGCAGGCCGATGCCGAAGCTCAGCAGCATCGTCCAGCGTCGCAGCTTGCGTCCGGCCGGTTCGAAGATGCCGGCCCGGTACAGGTGTGCCCCGACCAGGAACAGGCCCAGCCCCATGAAGAACATGATCGGGATCTCGGCGCGACCCTCCAGGAAGGTGTGCAGGCGGTGCTGCACCATGGCCCAGTAGGAGTCGGTGCCCACACCCATGCCGTCGAGGGCCGGAATGTTCTCGCGGCCCTCGACCACGAACCGTTCGACGACCTCATCCTTGCGGTAGGTGGCCGGGCCATCGAGAACCACGGTGGTCAACACGGTGAACACCACATGGGCGATCAGGCCGATCACCAGCCAGATCTTCTGGGCCCGCGGGCTGGTCATCATGATCGCCGCCACGGCCAGCGCGGTGAGGCCGTAGCCCATCAATACGTCGAACTCGAAGATGAAGATGTAGTTCAACAACCCGTCCAGCACCAGGATCCCGGCCCGCCAGGGGTACCGTCCCGGCCAGCTCTGCCCACGGCGCAGCGCGGCCTGTCGCTGAATCTCCAGGCCGATACCGAACATGATGGTGAGCAGACCGATGAACTTGCCGTCGGTCACCAGACCCAGCGCGGTGTCGAACAGTTGCGTGATCCTGCCCGCCTCGTCCAGCACGGTCGGATCGTCGCCGTCGATCACCATTCCGGCGTTGGAGAAGATCCAGATATTCGTCAGCAGCGTGCCCAGAATTGCGATGCCGCGCAGCACGTCCAGGGCCGGCAGCCGTCGAGTTGTCGTGGTGGGAGTAGCTTTCACGAACGGCGACCGTAGTCGGCGGTGCTGAGCGATTGCGCCGAAAACCCTGAATCAGCACTGAGATCAGCAGTTCTTGGACCGAATCTCAACGGCTTCACAGCGACCCACAAGTTGATGTGTGACCTCGATCACGCCACCGTGCCATACTGACGGGTATGAAAATCTCGGATGTCATTGGTCAACGCGTCGGCAAGGTCGTCACGATTCCGTCGTCGGCCACTGTCGCCGAGCTCCTGGAATTGCTCGACACCCACACGATCGGCTGTGTGGTGGTCTCCGACGACGGCAAACAGGTCAGCGGCCTGGTGAGCGAACGCGATGTGGTGGGTCAACTGGCCCGCGGCTCCTGGTCGTCGCAGTCCCCGGGCGAATGCCGGGTCGGCGACATCATGACCTCCACCGTGCACACCTGTGGGATGACCGACGATGTCGAGGAGTTGGCCCGGTACATGACCGACCATCGGGTGCGGCACGTGCCGGTGATCGAGGACGGTCAGATGGTCGGCATCGTCAGCATCGGCGACATCGTGAAATCACGGCTGGATCAGTTGGAGAACGAGCGCGACCACCTGGTCAAGTACGTGCACGGCGACCGCGCCTGATCCGTCAGCGCCGGTACACCACGACCGTGCCGAGCAGCAGGTCGTGCAGACCGCGGCGGTCACCGTCGACCACCAGCGGTGGGATCGCCAGGCAGATCAGGAAGGCGCGCGGGATCGCGCGCAGCAGGCCGAGTGGTTGACCGTCCAACCGGGCCACCCCGATGCGGGCCAACCAGTGCCCCAGGCTGGAGCCGGTCAGACCGGTCATCACCACGGTCTGGACGAAGAACACGGTGAGCGTCATCCAGCGCTGCCAGCCGCCGCCGGTGACCACCTCGCCGCCGAAGAGCGCCACGGCCAGGGCCATCGACGAGGCCCAGTCGATCACCAGGGCTGCGATCCGCGACCACCAACTGGCCAGCGAACCGGGTCCGTCGTCCGGCAAGCCGAGTCGGGATCCGGGTACATAGTCGGGGTCACCGGGGCCCGGAACCCGGGATTGCTGCTTGCTGGCCACGGGCCAAGGGTAGCCGGTGGTCATGGTGTTACACGCCTGAAACAGGGGTGCAACTGAGCAGCAACGACGGCTGCATAGGCTGGGACCGTTCACTCAACCGCTCGGAGGCACCATGTTCCAGGGACAAGATGACCTGATGGCATACCTCACCGAGGAAGATGTCGAGGTAGTCGACATCCGCTTCTGTGATCTGCCCGGCATCATGCAGCACTTCACCATGACCGCTCGCGAGTTCGCCGAAGCCAACGTCTTCGAGGACGGCCTGGCCTTCGACGGGTCGTCGGTGCGCGGTTTCCAGAAGATCCATGAATCCGACATGGTGTTGCTGCCCGACCCCACCACCGGCTACCTCGATCCGTTCCGCAGGGCGAAGACGCTGTGCTTGAACTTCTTCGTGCACGACCCGCTGACCAAGGAGCCGTACAGCCGCGACCCGCGCAATATCGCCCGCAAGGCCGAGGCCTACCTGGCTTCCACCGGCATCGGTGACACCGCCTTCTTCGCGCCCGAGGCCGAGTTCTACGTCTTCGACGATGTGCGTTTCGAAACCAAGCAGAACACCGGCTACTACGCGATCGACTCCGAGGCCGGCGCCTGGAACACCGGACGGATGGAGGACGGCGGCAACCGCGGTTACAAGGTGCGGTACAAGGGCGGCTACTTCCCCGTCCCGCCGACCGACCACTTCTCCGATCTGCGCGACGACATGGTGCGGCACATGGAGAATGCCGGCCTGAAGGTCGAGCGGGCCCACCACGAGGTCGGCACCGCCGGACAGGCCGAGATCAACTTCCGCTTCGACACCTTGTTGCAGTCGGCCGACAACGTGCAGTTGTTCAAGTACCTGGTGAAGAACACCGCCTGGGAGGCCGGCAAGACCGCCACCTTCATGCCGAAGCCGATCTTCGGTGACAACGGCTCGGGCATGCACGTGCACTCCTCGATCTGGCAGGACGGGGAGCCCCTGTTCTACGACGAGGCCGGTTACGCAGGCCTGTCGGACCTGGCCCGCTGGTACATCGGCGGCATCCTGGCCCACGCCCCGGCGTTGGTGGCCTTCACCAACCCGAGCGCGAACTCCTACCACCGGCTGGTGCCGGGCTTCGAGGCGCCGGTGAACCTGGTGTACTCCCAGCGCAACCGGTCGGCCTGTATGCGGATTCCGATCACCGGCTCGAACCCGAAGGCGAAGCGGGTCGAGTTCCGTTGCCCCGACCCCTCGGCCAACCCCTACCTGGCCTTCTCGGCGATGCTGCTGGCCGGTCTGGACGGCATCCAGAACCGGATCGAGCCGCCGGAGCCGATCGACAAGGACCTCTACGAGCTGCCGCCGGAGGAACACGCTGATATCGCCACCGTGCCGGCCGACCTGACCGATGCCTTGCAGGCCCTGGAGGAGGACAACGACTTCCTGCAGGCCGGGGACGTGTTCACCTCCGACCTGCTGGAGACCTGGATCGAGTTGAAGCAGGAAGAGATCAGCTCGCTGCGGCAGCGGCCGCACCCACACGAGTTCGAGCTCTACTTCGACTGCTGATCCGCAGCGGTCGACACACGCACGGGCCTAGCGGCGGTCGAACAATCGGCCACCGCTGGGCCTGAGCAATTTACCCAGTGGCGCGAGGTCGGCCTGCTCGGCCAGTTGTGGCCAGTGGCTGCGCAGCACCCGACGCAGCACCGGTTCGGGACGGTCGAGCACGGCGGCGAGCAATACCCCGGCCGGTAGTGCCACCGGCGCCAGGGCGGTGAGCAGCAGCTCGACGTGTTCGTCGGGCCAGCGCTGCAGCACCTCCACCAGCTCTTCGACCTCGGGGGCGTCCTCGCGGGCAAGCCCGGCTTCGACCGCGGCACCGAATCGGTCGGGGGCAACGTGGGCCTGCCGCACGATGTGGGCCGCAGGACGCCGGGCGCCGCTGAGCCACACCCCGACCAGATGGTTCGACAGTCGCGACCAGTTCTCGGTGCCGACCGCCCAGTCGAACTCCGACAGATCGACGGTGCTGCCGGCGGCCAGTTCGGCGATCCGGGGTACCGCGATGACGGGACGTCCTGCGCCGGCCCGCAAGGCGGGCAGCAGGGAGTGCAGGATCGCCTGATCGTCCAACCGATCGCTCACCTCGGCCTGGGCGGCGGCCCGTTCCTGGGCCGAACCGGGGCCCCGGCGGAAGGAGCTCAGGTCGGTGTCGCGCAACTGGGCCCAGGCCCGCAACCGGGACGGTTCGTCGACGTGCGGGCCACCGGCGAGCACCCCGTGGCCGAGGTCGTCGTGGCGGTGATCGGCCACCAGTTCGTCCCAGCCGACCGCTGCCGGTGAGAAAGGGAAGACCGCGAAGGCCAGGGTGGCCGGGGCCGGATCCTGCCGCCCCAGGAAGGTGGTCATTGCCATCTCCCGGGCCACCGACTGCGGCAGCAGGCGGCTGAGCTGATCGAGTGTGACGATCGGTTCACGTTGCCCGATGTCGACCACCAAGCGGTAGTCGTTCAACCAGGCGTGCACCAGGTGACCGACCAGGGTGACGTCCTCGTCGACGACCGCACCCGGTTCGGTCACCGTCTCGACCGGCACGTCCAGCGGGGGCAGTTCCCCCGTCGGTGGGGCGGCGTCGTCGCTGAGCAGCAACCCGGCGCGGTAGGCACCCGCCAGGTCGGCCGGGGCGAGTCGTCCTTCCGGGTCCCACAGGGCGTGGATGTAGTACTGACCGGGACGATCGGCCCGGGTCAGGTACACCTTGCTGAGCAGCACCACCCCACCGGGCAGACCGATGCCGGCCCGGACCGGCACGAAAGCGGCGCAGAAGGGTGCCGGTTCGCCCTCGGCGATCCGCGAGGAGCTGCCCTCGGGCAGGAAGGCCGACCACTCCCCCAGTCCGGCGGTGCGGTCACCGGCGTCCAGCGGCCAGCCGGTCGAGGCCGCGATCGGCCCGAAGCCGTCCGTGCGCAGCAGATTGTCCTGCGACCACCCGAGGATCAGCTGTTCACACCTCATGAGGACCTCTGTTCCAGCAGGCCGAGGCCATCGAGGATGGCCAGCAGCGGTTCATGGATTCGGATCGGGCGGATCTCGGGGAAACGCTGTTCGGCCGTGGGCTGGTGCCCGGTGGCCGACACCGCATGGAAGCTGCGCCGGCCGCTGAACGATTCGACGGCCTGGATGATGCCGGGGGCGAAGGTGTCGGTGATTCGGTAGGGCACCTCCCCCTGGGCGTCGAGGGCAGCCCGCGGGTCGGCGGCGAAGTCGGCGTCGAAGTGCAGTTCACCCAGCGGGTGTCCGGCCGGGTCGGTGAGCAGGCCGGTGATCTCGTCGCATTTGGCCAACACCCCGGCCACCGGGATGTCACGCCGGGAGCGGTCGACCGACCTGTTCGCCGCCACCGTGGTGATCACCTGGATCACCCGGTGCGGGCCCGGCGCCACCCCCGGTTCGGCGCTCGGTGGCAGTTGCAGGGACGGCGGCAGGTCGAGTGCGGCCGGGGTCCAGAACACCAGGGCCGCATCCATCACGGTGATGAAGGTGTTCAGGTGCGCGTTGTCGCGGTGCCGACCCTGCGATTCCCCGGCTGCGTCGAAGAAGAACAAGTTCACGTCATGGCCCCGGCCCTGCATCCGCACCACCAGCGGGTCGCGGGGTTCATGGGCCGGAGTCGGTTCGGGTGGGCGGCTCTGTTCCAACGGCACGTTGTACAACCAGGTGAACATGTCGCGGGAGCGCAGGTCGTCCAACGAGAAGGCCAGGTCCAGGGTGCGCAGGTCGGCATGGTTCACCAACCGCTGCACCAACACCCCGAGGTAGGTGCTCTTGGACACCGCGCTGGGCCCGATCAGCCCGATCACCACCGTCGGCCGGTCGACGAATCCGGCCGGCAGGGGGTGCCCCCTCGGGCAGCGGGCGATCACCCCGGCCCGGTCGCGGGCCAGGCCGTCGCGGCGATCCCGGTCGGCGAACCAATCCCGGTCGCGGCTCAGCGCGGCGACGATCTCGCGCAGGGTGCCGAGGACGCCTGCGGGCGGGGGCTGCCAGCGGCGGCCGTGCTCGTCGGTGTCCACGATCTGGCTGCGCCGGTAATGAGTGGCGCACTGGGGGCACAGCACCCGGCCCCGTCGTACTCGAGGTGCCATCGGCTCAACCCATCACGAAGAACAGCAGTAGGAACAGCACGGTCCAAGCGGCGTACCAGATCAGCCAGGTGCGGCGCCGGTCGGCGGCCCGTCGATGTTGGGCGCGCACCTCGGCTTCGACCCGGCCCTTGGCCAGTTGACCCCAGTAGCGATTCATGGTTGCAACCACACTCCCACCGATGAGAGCAGCACGAACAACACCAGGGCGGTCAGGAAGGCCAGCACCACACCCGTCAGCCCGTAGGCGGCCACCAACTGCCAGGTCAGGTGCCGACGTCCCGGGTATCCGGTGGCCCCGAACACCAATGTGATCACCGACCGGGGCAGGTCGGGTTCGGCGGCCGGCACCGGAGCGGGAGATTCGCTGCGGGTCTCGCCGGCCGGGCTGATCACCGTGGTGGTGCCCAGACCGGGTTCCATGGTCAGGGTGGGCGGGTTCTCGGTGGGACGCGTGCGGTCCAGGTCGTTGATCAGGGCGGTGGCCCCGGGGCGGGCGGCCGGTGGCAGGCGCAGTGCGGCGGCCACCGCGGTGCGCAGCGGGTGGGACTCGATCGCCGACAGGTCGGGCAGCCGTTCCCCGGCGATGAAAGCCCGGTTGAGCCGCTCGGTGCTGAAGGTGCCGGGCAGGAAGGGGTGCAGGCCGGGTGCGTACATATCGGCCACGGTCAGGCCCCAGGAAAAGATGTCGGACGGTTGCCCCACCGTCTGGTCGAGATTGAAGTGCTCCGGAGCGGCGAATTCCGGGGTCAGGTGGCGGATGCTGGCCCGGGCGTGTCCGGAATGGGCGGATTCGAAGTCGATCAACTGCACGGTCAGGTCGGGGGTGACCAACACATTGGACGGCTTGATGTCGCCGTGATGTCCCCCGGCGGCGTGCACATCGGCGATACGTTGCAACAGCATCCGGGCCAGGGTTTCCCGGTTCTCGGCGAAGTCGGGACGGGAACGCAGGCCGGAGAGGGTGCGTCCGTCGACGAAACGGCGCACCACCCAGGCGTATTGTCCGTCGTTGCCCAACGGGTTGGCCACGGCCAGCCCCCAGCGGGCGGCGGCGTCGACCTCGGCGGCCAACTGCTCGGCCAGGGCACCCTGCCGGACGGCCTTGACGACCACCCAGTCACCGCCCCGTTCACCGAGGAAGGGGGTCATTTTCCGATCGTGGATCGGCCGTTGGTCGACTTTGAGCCGCTTCACCAGCCGGACGTCACCGAGGTGGCGCGGGTCGGAGTCGAGCAGATCCCACACGTCCTGCACCACGGTGCCGGTCAGCGCCCGGGTGCTGTCGGCCGAGGCGCCGCCCGTTCCGGCGACGGTCGCATCGATCATCTCGCGGTTCCTCCCTGCACTACCACCAGCAAACAACGGTAGCCGTCGGAGTCAATCAGGCCCGCCGCAAACTCTGAAAGGCCTGCTCGATCTGCTGCTCGGTCTCGGTGTGATCGACCGGGTGGAAGGACATCCACAGCCCGAACTGCTTCTGGTCGCCGGTGTCGACCACGACGATCTTGACCTCATATCCGGGGTGTTTGTCGTTGGGGCCGCCCGGGGTCACCCGACCGGACACCTGGTAGGCGTCCATCCCGTCGATGGTGGTGGACTCCTTCTTCACGTCCCAGGTGTGCTTCTGGTCGTTGAAGGGGCCGTGGGTATTCATACATTCGATGGTCGCGTCGGCGGCCTGGGGCAGCTCGGTGAAGCCGTTCTCGGTGCGCAGGGCACCCAACACGATGCCGGCGGTCCAATCGTCCTCGAGCAGGGTTCCCCACGCGGCCACGTCATCGATCCACCCGAACATGGTCCGGTCGAAACGGAATCCCCAATCCGGCACCGCTTCATAGGTCAGGCCACCACTGGTGTAACGGCCGTCCTGGCTCTCCACCGTCCCGTAGGAGTCGAGACAGGTGACCTGGGCCGGCGGTGAGGACTGTTCCTCCTGTGGGGTGGGTGCTTCGCTGCTCGGGGCGGTCGCCGGGGTCTCCTCCGGGGGCGTCACCAGGTTGTCGCCGGCGGTGAGCCGCCAGATACCCACGGCGGCGGCGATCAGCACGATCGCGGTGATGATGGAACCGACGATGATCGGCCAGGCCTTCCGCTTGGGCGGTGGCGGCACCTGCGCCGGGCCGGCCGCTCCGGCCCCCAGGGGCGGTGGAATGTTCGGGTCATCGGTGGTCTGGGCCGACCATGTGGCCCCGTCCCAGTGGCGGAATCGTCCGGGCGCGCCGGAGGGGTCGGGATACCAGCCAGGCATGCTCATCGGGGCACAAGTCCTTCCGCAGAGGTCCAGCCCAGCGTACTTCAGCCGGATGCGCGTACGTGCACGCCGGTTCGACCGAATCCTGTGCCGGTTCGGATCGCGGCCGCGACGGGGTGTGGGCGCAGGCCACCGAAGCGCGGAGTCGAGTTCACTGCCCCCAGAACAACCGGTCGACCACGCTGCGGGCCTGCCGGGTGATCCGCCGGTATTCGTCGGTCAGGTGCGAGGCGCCGTGCGAACCGTGCCCCATCAGCTCGGCCACGGCGGCCTGTTCGCGCACATCGTGCGGCAGCACATCGCTGGCCCGACCGCGCACCAGCATGATCTGGTTGCGCAACCGGGAGACATAGGCCCAGGCCCGTTCCAGGGCGGCGGCGTCCTCGGCGTCGATCAGTTCGGCATCGCGGGCGGCCCGCAGGGCCGGCAGGGTCATTGTGGTGCGCAGTTCGGGAATCCGGTGGGCATGTTGCAACTGGAGCAACTGCACGGTCCATTCGACATCGCTCAGCCCACCGGGGCCGAGTTTGGTGTGCCGCTTCGGGTCGGTGCCGCGGGGTAGCCGCTCCCCCTCCATCCGGGCTTTCAGCTTGCGGATCTCGACGAGTTGGTCACCGGTGAGCCCACCTTCGGGCCATCGCAGCCGGTCGATCGCCTCCAGCAACCGGTCGGTGATCTCCCGGTCGCCGGCCCCGTGGGCGGCCCGGATCAGGGCCTGGGATTCCCAGGTCGACGACCAGCGCGAGTAGTAGGTCAGGTAGGCCGATTCGGTGCGCACCAGTTGTCCGCCCTTGCCCTCCGGACGCAGCGATGCGTCCAGTTCCAGGGCCGGGTCGGGGCCGGGACGGCTGAGCAGGGCCTGCAACCGGGTGATGGCCTTGCGGGCCGCATTGAGACCCGCCTCGCTGGTGCCGTCGGCGATCACGAACATCACATCGGCATCCGAGGAGTAGGACATCTCCCGGCCACCCCAGCGGCCCATCGCCACCATGGCGGCGGCGGGGATCTCCTCGTCGTGGCCGAGTTCGGCGCGCTGTTCATCGGCGACGATCCGCATCCCGACGTGCAGGGTCGCCGAGGCGAGGTCACTCAGCGCGGTACCGACCTGTTCCACGTCGAGCAGGTCGAGAATGTCGCCCACCGCGACCCGGAACAGTTCGCGACGACGCAGCGCCCGCACCGAATCCATCCGGGCCTCCGCCGAGTCGTGTCTGGCCCGCGCGCGATCCATCGTCCGGATCAGTTCTTCGGTGCTGCGCGGCATCAGGTCGGCCTCATCGGCGAGCAGTTGCACCGCCTGGGGTGCGCGCAGCAGCAGTTGCACCACATAGCGGCTCTGGGTGAGCACCCGGGCCAAGCGGTAGGCCATCGTGCCCTCATCGCGCAGCGCGCGCAGGTACCACGAGGTACTGCCCAGTCCCTCACTGACCTGCCGGAAGGCGAGCAGGCCGGCATCGGGGTTGGCCCCT
Source organism: Pseudenemella bisphenolivorans (assembly GCF_051133435.1). Classification (NCBI taxonomy): domain Bacteria; kingdom Bacillati; phylum Actinomycetota; class Actinomycetes; order Propionibacteriales; family Propionibacteriaceae; genus Pseudenemella; species Pseudenemella bisphenolivorans. The sequence continues at coordinate 377,763 of NZ_JBPGNY010000001.1, forward strand.
TCGGCGAACCAGCCGAGCATCGCCGGCAACAGTTGTCGCTGAATCTCCGCCTGTCGGCTGACCCCTTGGGTGAGGGCCCGAATATGGCGCAGGGCGGCCACCGGATCGCCGTACCCCAGGGCCTTGAGCCGGTCGTGGGCCGCCTCCTGCGACAGCCGCAGCCCCTCTGCGGGAATCGAGGCGACTGCTTCGAGCAGCGGGGAGTAGAACAGCCGTCGATGCAGGGCCAGGACGCTGCGGCGGGCGGAGTTCCAGGCCTTGTCGAGATTGTCCAGCGGTTCGCGCAGCCAGCCCATCGCCCGGCCCAGCCGACGTCGATCCGCTTCCTGGGACGGGATCAGGTGGCTGCGGCGCAGCTTCGACAACTGCACCCGGTGCTCCAGGGCGCGTTCCATCCGGTAGGCCTGGGCGAACTCTGCGCCGTCCACCCGTCCGACATAGCCGTAATCGATCAGGGCCTGCAGGGCGGGGAAGGTGCCGCGATGACGCAACCGTTCATCGGTGCGTCCGTGCACCAGTTGCAGCAATTGCACGGTGAACTCCACATCGCGCAGCCCGCCCTCGCCGAGTTTGATCTCCCGGCCGGCCTCCTTGGCCGGGATCAGCGACACCACCCGTTTGCGCATCGCCTGGGTGTCGGGGACGAAATGCTCCTCATCGCCCACCTGCCACACCAACGGCGAGACCAGGTCGCAGAAGTCCTGGGCCAGGGCGAGGTCGCCGGCCGAGGGACGGGCCTTCAGCATCGCCTGGAACTCCCAGGCCTTGGCCCAGTTCTGGTAATAGGTCTCCATCCCGGCCAGGGTGCGCACCAGGGGTCCGGCCTTGCCCTCCGGACGCAGGGCGGCATCGACCGGCCAGATGGTGCCCGCGGCGGTGTGGGCCGAGCAGACCCGGGACAGTCCGGCCGCCAGCCGGGTGCCGATCGCAACCGCCTCATCGGCGGTGGCCAGGGGTTCACCGTCGGCACCGGTGGCCGGTTCGGCGACGAAGAGCACGTCGACATCGGAGATGTAGTTCAGCTCTCCGGCACCGCACTTGCCCAGCGCCACCACCGCCAGCCGGCAGCGTTCGGCCTCGGGGCCCTCTTCGCCGCGGGCGATGGCCAGGGCCGCTTCGAGCACGGCATCGGCGATATCGGACAGTTCGGCGCTGACGTCCTCTACCAGTGGCAGCGGGTCGTCACTGACCAGGTCGCGGGCGGCCACCCGCACCACGGCGTCGCGGTAGGCATGGCGCAACTCATCCCCGAGGTCCGGGTCACCGACGGGCAGGGAGGCATCCGGGTCGGCGCCCACCGCCCGCAGGAAGTCGGCCCGCAGCCGGGCGGCCGGGGTTCGGGTCGGGCGGGTGCGAAGCTGCTGCACCGCTTCGGGACGCCGCGACAGATGTTGTTGCAGGGCGGTGCTGCCCCCGGCCACCGCGATCACCCGGCGGGCGAATCCGGAGTCGGTGAGCATCTCGTCCAACAGGCTCGGCTGGGTCTCGGTGACCCGCTGCACCCCGGCCAGGGCGAGGTCGGGATCGGCGGCCCGATCGAACAGATCGAGCAGCGCACGTTGTTCCGGCGACCAGTCGGCCACGATCTTCTCGGCGGCGGTCGGGTTGTCGAACCCGCGCCGCAGCCAACGGCCCGCGCTACTCTCGGCTCTGACCATGACCCGAAGTCTAGGGGTGTGACGTTCGTCAACTGTTGGGAAGTAAGTCACATTCAGGCAACTCGTGAAGACTAGGTTTACTCAGGTGACCACAGTGGCAGCGCATCAGACCGTCGCCGATCTGCTGCTCACCCAGATGCTGGCTGTGGTGCAGTGGCTCGACCCGTTGACGGCTGCGGAATTCCGCAGCCGCGATCAGTACAACACCTGGTCGGTGCGGCACCTGATCGGGCATCTGATCTCGGCCCAGGAAGATCTGCTGACCGCGGTCAACCGTCCGTCCACTTCACGCCCGATGTCGATCAACCACTATCTGCGGCGCCGTTGGGCACGCAATTCGCACCCGATGAGCCGCGCCCTGGAGATCTGCGGCAGCGACTCCGACCGGGTGCTGCTGGAACACCTCGCCAGCGGGGCCGGTGAACTGCGCGGGGCTCTGGAACAACTCGACGCCGGGGTGCTCGATGAGCATCGCGACCCGGTGCGGGTGGTCGATCTGCTGCGGGTGGAACTGGCCCATTGGCTCGGCCACGGCGAAGATCTGCGCGTGATCCTGCCGCACCGCGGAGCGGTCGCCACCTCACGTCCGGCCTTGGCCGATGCGATCCGGCTGCTCACCGCGATCCTGGCCAAGGAATACCCGGGACGGGCGATCGAACTGCGGGTGCCGCCCTTCGCCGCGGTACAACTGGGGGTCCCACAGGCACCGGGCAGCACCGAGCGGATCGGGCCGACCCACACCCGGGGCACCCCGCCGAATGTGGTCGAGATGAACTCCCCAACCCTGTTGCGGCTGGTCTCCGGTGGCGGCGACTGGGCCGATGAACTGAGTGCGGGCAATATTTCGGCCAGCGGCCCGCATGCCGACCTGCGGTCGGTTTTCCCGATCCTGCGCTGAGCGGCAGGCGTCGACTCAGAGCAGGGGCAGCAGCTTCTGCAGCTCGAAGGGCGTGACCTGGCGGCGGTACTCGTCGAACTCGGCGCGCTTGTTGCGCAGGAAGAACTCGAAGACGTGCTCGCCGAGGGTTTCGGCGACCAACTCGGAGTTCTCCATATTGCGGATCGCCTCATCCAGGTTGCGCGGCAGGGAGGAAATCCCCAGGGCGCGGCGTTCCGGTTCGGTCAGCCGCGCGACATCGTCCTCGGCCTCCGGCGGCAGTTCGTACTCGCCCTCGATGCCGGCCAGCCCGGCGTTCAACACCAGGGCGTAGGCCAGGTAGGGGTTGCAGGCCGAGTCGATCGAGCGGATCTCGATCCGGGCCGACGAGCCCTTGTGCGGCTTGTACATCGGCACCCGCACCAGCGCCGAGCTGTTGTTGCGTCCCCAGCAGATATAGGACGGGGCCTCTCCCCCGCCGAAGAGCCGCTTGTAGGAATTGACCCACTGGTTGGTGACCGCGGTGATCTCCGGGGCATGTTTCAGGATGCCGGCGATGAACTGCCGGGCGGTGCGCGACAGGTGGTACTCGGCCGAGGCGTCGTAGAAGGCGTTGGTGTCACCCTCGAACAGCGACACGTGGGTGTGCATGCCCGAACCCGCCTGGCCGGTGAAGGGTTTAGGCATGAAGGAGGCACGCATGCCCTGCATGATCGCGACCTCCTTGACCACCTGACGGAAGGTCATGATGTTGTCGGCCATGGTCAACGCGTCGGCGTAGCGCAGATCGATCTCCTGCTGGCCGGGGGCGGCCTCGTGATGGGAGAATTCCACCGAGATGCCCATCTGTTCCAGCATCGTGATGGCGGTGCGGCGGAAGTCGACGCCGCCACCGAGGGCGGTGTGATCGAAGTATCCGGCACTGTCGACCGGCGTCGGTTCCTGACCCGGCACGATCTCGTCCTTGAGCAGGAAGAACTCGATCTCGGGGTGGGTGTAGAAGGTGAACCCCATATCGGCCGCCCGCGACATCGCCCGCTTCAGCACGTGGCGGGGGTCGGCGTAGGACGGTGACCCGTCGGGCAGTTCGATATCGCAGAACATCCGGGCGGTGCCGCTGTCGATGTGCCGCCAGGGCAAGAGCTGGAAGGTGGACGGGTCGGGCTGGGCGACCATGTCGGACTCGTAGACCCGGGCGAAGCCCTCCACCGCCGACCCGTCGAAGCCCAGACCTTCGGCGAAGGCGCCCTCGAGTTCGGCCGGGGCGATGGCGACCGACTTCAGAAATCCGAGCACATCGGTGAACCACAATCGAATGAAGCGGACATCGCGTTCTTCGAGCGCTCGCAATACGTATTCGGTCTGCTTGTCCATGCCCCCAAGTCTGCCCCGAAACGTGTAACAGCCGCGTTACGAAATACCCCGCCGGGTTGTCGGGCGGGTTCAGTCGATCGGGGAACCGTCCAACCGGGTGCGGTCCTCGTCCTCGTCGTCATCGTTGAAGCGCGGATCCTCGTCCCAGGCGGTGTTGCGTTCGGCCACCCGCTCCAGAGCCTCCTGGGCGTCCTCGCGACTGGCGTAGGGGCCGAGCCGGGTGGCGGACCGGCATCCCTCGTACGGCTCCACCTGCTTGTGATCCAAGCAGTAGTACCACTCTCCCTGAGCCATGATGCCCTCCTTCTCCCGTCCTTCATTGTGCCCCACGAGTCGACATTGTGGTGGGCAGCCCCGCTGTGCCGTTCCCCCGCAGCCCCTGCCCATTCCTCGGGAGGAGGGTCCGGATCGACCCGGACTTGACTTAGTTGAAAGTTTGACTAATCTAGTAGTTGAAAGTTCTACTAATGAACTTTCAATGACTTCCGGCCCACCAACAACTCGAAGGAGTTACCCATGACCCAGCTCAGCGACCTCGTCGGCACCTGGCAGATCGACCCGGCCCACTCGGCCGTCGGCTTCTCGCTCAAGCACGCGATGATCAGCACCGTGCGCGGCAGCTTCGGCGACTTCGCCGGCACCATCGAGGTGACCGGCCCGACCACTGCCGAGGTCAAGGCCGCCATCAAGGCCGACTCGATCAGCACCAACAACGAACAGCGCGATGGCCACCTGAAGACCAGCGACTTCTTCGACACCGCGACCTACCCCGAGATCACCTTCGTCAGCACCGATGTCCGCGACATCGACGGTGACGAGTTCGTCCTGGTCGGCGACCTGACCATCCGCGGCGTCACCAAGCCGGTCGAGCTGCGCACCGAGTTCGCCGGCACCCAGGTTGATGCCGACGGCCTGCTGCGCGCCGGCTTCGAGGCTGCGACCACGATCAACCGCAAGGACTTCGGCCTGACCTGGAATGCCGCCCTGGACACCGGTGGCGTGCTGGTCGGCGACCGGATCAAGATCGCGATCGACATCGCGGCGGTCAAGCAGGCCTGAACCCGGGCGACCAAGCCCGTGGATGAAAACGCACCCTTGCGGCGCCCAGACGGCACGCAAGGCTGATCCGAGGCCTTTCCGGGTGCGTTTTCATCCACCACCGCTTTCCACCCACGTGCCGACGCCCCGGGCCCGGGTACGCAAATCCCCAACTCAGGACCGCAAATCGGGCGATCCCGGCTGTTTCGCCGCGGGTGAGTTGGGGGTTTTGGGTACCGGCTCCTGACCCGGGGTCCTGGTCGGCCCGGCCGTCACGGGATGCCACTCGGGGTGGAGTCGGCCCCAGCCCTTGCGCCACGGCTACCATCGGGGGCGTGAGTGCACCCATCAAGCCCTACCCCGTCACCCCGATGCGACCGGTTCCGGCGAGCATCCCCCGGCCGCCCTATGTAGGCGACCTCGGCCCGGAGAACTACACCGGCTCGGAGGTGCAGAGCGCCGAGACGATCGAGAAGATGCGGATCGCCGGACGGATCGCCGCCGACGCACTCGCCGAGGCGGCCAAGGCCGTGGCCCCCGGGGTGACCACGGATGAGATCGACCGGGTCGGGCACGAGTACATGCTCGACCACGGCGCCTACCCCGCTTCCCTGAACTACCGGGGTTTTCCGAAGTCGCTGTGCACCTCGGTCAACGAGGTGATCTGCCACGGAATCCCGGACCTGCGCCCCCTCGAGGACGGCGACCTGGTCAAGATCGACGTGACCGCCTACATCCACGGCGTGCACGGCGACAACTGCAAGACCTACCCCGTCGGTGAGGTGGACGAGGAGTCCCGTCTGCTCTCGGAGCGCACCGAGGAAGCCATGATGCGCGCCATCAAGGCGGTGCGCCCGGGCCGGCAGGTGAACGTGATCGGCCGGGTGATCGAGAAGTACGCCGCCCGTTTCGGTTACGGCGTGATCCGTGACTACACCGGCCACGGGGTGCACACCGCCTTCCACTCCGGGCTGGTGATTCCGCACTACGACGAACCCCGCTACGACACGATCATCGAAGAGGGCATGACCTTCACCATCGAACCGATGATCGCCCTGGGCGGTTACGCCTGGGAGCAGTGGGACGACGGCTGGACGGTGCTGACCGCCGACGGCTCACGGGTGGCCCAGTTCGAGCACACTCTCGTGGTGCACGCCGACGGCGCAGAGATCCTCACTCTGCCCAGCACCTGATCCAGCCGTTCAGTTCGGCTCAGCGGCCGGTGTCCGGCAGCCCCTTCGGCCGAGGCTTGCCCGACGGGCTCGGCTTGTCCGGAGCATCGGACGGCGCCGAGCTCGGTTCACCGGTCGGCCCAGCGGTCGGCGATCCGGTCGGGCTCGGCGACCCGGTCGGCTCGGGAGACTGGGTCGGATCCGGGGACGGGCTCGGATCGGGCGATTGAGTCGGATCCGGCGACGGATCGGGATCCTTCTGCACCGGGGTCAACCGGAAGGCGCGCTGCCCGTCCGGGGTCATCGCGGTGCCGACGATCTGCCCCGAGGCGTTGATGTCCGAGGCGCTCTGCAGCACGACCCCTTCGGGGGCGTCCACGAGGGTGTTCAGGTCGACCGGGCGTCCCTCGATCCAACGCACCGCGATGCCGCCGAAGCTCCAGCTGTCGGCGAACTTGGTCGCATTGCCGACCACCACGCCGTCGTTGTTCACCGCCATCGCCGAGGTGTGCGGCATGTCCGGCGCCTCGGGATTGCCGAGCCGGGTCATGCCACCATCGCGCCACTGGACGGCCGTGGTGACGCGGTTCACCGCGACGTAGCCCACCACCAGGCCGGAGTCGTTCACCCCGTGCACCCGCAGGGTCAGCCCGTCGGTCTCGCTGGGGTGGGCGGTCGCCGCCCCCTGGTGCCAGACGGTGAGCAGGCTTTCGTTGTGGGTGTGACCGTCGTGCGGTACGGCCACCTGGGTGGTGCCGACCACGTACTCGGACGAGTCGGAGATCGCGGACGCCCGGGTGCTCCTGATCTCCCCCTCGTCGACATCGGGCAGCGGGAGGTCGGTGGCGGTGCCGCCGGCCACCAGGTAGGCCCGTCGAGCGGCGGTGCCGACGACCGAGCCGTTGTTCGCGATATCGGCCGCCAGACCGCGTCCGTCACCCTGGGGCACCTCGCCCACCGAGGCAACGCCGTCGATCCAGCGGATCGGCACGGTGGCCCCGTCGGCATCGAAGGCCTCACCGACCGCCACTTGGTCGTTGTTCAGATCGAAGGCGCGCGAGAAGCGGGACCCTTCCAACTGCGGCAGGGCTTCCGGCTCCACCTGCCCGGCCGGCCAGATCGCCGAGAACTGCGGTTGCGCGCTCGAGGCGGGCCGGGTGATGCCGACGGCATCACCGGCGTCGTTGATCCCCAACCCCGAGGAGACAATCTGCTCCGCCCCGGGCTCCAGGATCTCCAGTGTGTACTCGGCGTCGGAGTCGGCACCTGCCGACCCCGCCTGCCCGACCGCCATCATGGTGGCGACCAGGCCGACGCCGAGGAGCTTTCGTAATCTCATCAAACCTCCTATTGAAAATGAGTGTCATTAGCATAGGGGTGGGGATGAGGTGCGCCAACATCGCTCGGAACCGGCCCGAGGCGGTAGCCTGGATACCGGAACGAGTCGGCGGGGTGATCGCGGCGCCGAGCCCGCAAGGGTGATGGCGGCGAGGAAAGTCCGGACTCCGCAGAGCAGGGTGGTGGGTAACGCCCACCCGGGGTGACCCGCGGGAAAGTGCCACAGAAAGTAGACCGCCCCTTCGGGGGTAAGGGTGAAAGGGTGGTGTAAGAGACCACCGGCATCTCGGGTGACCGAGGTGGCCGGGTAAACCCCACTCGGAGCAAGGCCAGACAGGGAGTGTTCGACGGCTGCTCGCCGGAGCTCCCGGGTAGGTCGCTGGAGGCCGTCGGCAACGGCGGCCCTAGATGGATGATCACCCGCCCCTCGGGGCGACAGAATCCGGCTTACACGCCGACTCGTTCCGCCTACTCGGTGTCGTCGGCGCCCTGTTCGGTCTCGCCATCGGCATCGACCACGCTCAACTCCACCTCGCCGGTCTTCAGGTCGACCTGTTCGACCTGCACCGTCACCGGGGAGCCGAGCCGCATCCCGTTGCCGCGCACCGACAACTCCACGGCCGGACGCCGGGCGACGATGGTGGCCTTGCCGGATTCCTCGTCCAGCTCCACCACCGAGCCCTCGAGGGTCTGCCCCACCCGGCCCGACAGCACCAGGGCCTCGACCAGGTTGACCACCCGGCGTTCGAACTGGTTGGCGCGCCGGTTCGATTCCTGCATCAACTCGGGCAGGTCCTCCAGCCCCGACAGCACCCATTCCGGTACGGGCTGGTCGGCACTGAGCGCGAGGCAGACCTCACCGGCATAGCGGTCGACCAGCCTGCGCAGGGGTGCGGTGACGTGGCTGTACGGCGCCGCCAGGGCGGAGTGCATGGCGTTCTCGGTGGGCGGAATCGCGCCATTGAAGGGCAGGTATCCCGCGCCCCGGAAGAGCCGGGTACAGGCGTAGAGCATGGCGGCGTGTTCGGGGTCCTGCGGGTCGAGGCTGCGGACGAACTCGGGATAGTCCATCTCGGCCGGCCACGGAATCGACAGGGCCCGAGCGGTTTGGCGCAGCTTGCGCAGGTCGGCGTTCTCGGCCGGCGGCAGGGTGCGGAGCACACCCACCTCGGCGTACAACATCATGGTCGCCGCGGCCATGCCGGTCACCAGGGAGATCTGGGCGTTCCAGCCCTCCACCGGCAGCGGCGTGCGGAACCCGAGCCGCCACTTGCCCGATTCGGTGACCCGTACCTCCTGATCGGGCAGGGGCAAGCTCACCCCGCCCCGAATCGCCTCCTGTTCCTGGCGCAGCCGACCGACATCACGCAGGGCCTGCAGGGTCGTCGAGGCGGTGCCGGCGTCGAGGTCGCGTTGCACTTCTTCGTAGGTGAGCTGGGCTCGGTTGCGCACGATCGCCCGGGTGACGGTTTCCTCGGTCACCTGACCGGTGTCGTCCAGCCGCAGTCGCCAGACCTGCGCGGGCCGGTCCTCGCCGGCCAGCAGGCTCGCCGCCCCCTCCGACAGCACCGGCGGATGCAGGGAGTAGCGCCGGTGCGGGGCGTACATGGTTTGGCCGCGGCGGCGGGCCTCCTGATCGATCACCCCACCGGGTTCGATGAAGGACGCCACATCGGCGATCGCGTACCACAGCGTCCAGCCATTGCCGTGCGGCTCGATCGCCATCGCCTGGTCGATGTCGCGGGCCCCGGGCGGGTCGATCGCCACGAACTCGATCTCACGCAGATCGGTGGGTGGCAGTTTGGGTGAGCGGGCGGCCGCTTCGGCGGCTGCGAGCACCTCGGGTGCAAAGGACTCGTCGATGCCGAGATCGGCACGCACATCCTCCAGGCCCGCTTCCAGCGGACCGGGCACCTTACCTTCGACACTGACATGGCGGGCCGGCATGGGTTAACCCTAGCGGTGCCGGGTCAGGGCTGTGCTTCGCGGGCCACCTCCGCCACCGCGGCATCGTCGTCGAGTTCTTCCACCCGCAGGCGGTGCACCAGGTCGGCCGACCCACGTACCACGAACCGGGCCCTGGGGTCGATATCGAGGGCGGCGGCGATGCCCATCGCCACCGCGACGAGTTCCTCGGTGCCGGGCTCGACATCATCGGCATGCCGGGCGACTTCTTCTCCGGTGATCAGGTTGACCAGCCGCAGCCCGTACCGGCAGGCGTCGGCGTTGGCCACCTCGATGGCGAACAGCGACGGCTGCTGGGCGGCCAGATCGGCGGCCTGCTCCGGGTCGATCGGACGGTATTGCTCACGAAACTGTGGATCCGGCATTACAACCCCGATTCTTCGGTGCGGACCACGATGCGGCCGCATTGTTCGCAGATGAGTACTTCGTCGACATGGGCCTCGGCGAACCGCGCCACCTCGGCGGCGTTCAAGTCCAGTTGGCAGCCGGTGCAACGGCGGCGCACCAGGGCGGCCGCGCCGACCCCGCCGTGCTTGGCGCCGATCCGCTGGTATCGCTGCAACAGATCGTCCGGCAGTTCGGCGGCCACCGCCTCCCGACGGGTCTGCGCCTGGCCCAGTTGCTGGTTCAGCTCGGCCATCGCGGCCCGTCCCCGGGTGACCACCTCCGTCAGTTCGGTGTGCGCTTCGGCACGTTCGGCACGCAGTTCCTCGCGCTCGGCCTGGGCGGTCTCCAGCTTCTCCATCACCTCGAGTTCGGCATCCTCCAGATCGCTGATCCGCTTGCCGAGCTGCTCGACCTCGGTGATCAGGTTCGACAAGGTGTTGCCGTCGGTGACCGACCCGGAATCGATCCGTTGTTGTTCCCGCTCGCGGCGCTGACGCACCGGCACCAGGTCGGATTCGGCCCGGGCCTGGGCGACCTCCAGGTCGGCGATGGCGGTGTCAGCGGCGATCAACCGGTCGTCCAACTCCCCCACCCGCCGCTTCAACTCGGCAGCCCGGGCCAACTCCGGCAGGGTCGCCTTGCGATGGTTGGTCTGGGCGATCGAACTGTCCACGGCCTGCAGGTCGAGCAGGCGCAGTTGGCTGGCATGGCTGGCTCTGATGACTCGGCCCTCCTGTGATCGTGCTGTGCAGTGCAGCCTACCCGCCCCACCCGAGCAGGCGGCGCACTCGGGCACCTCGAAGACAGCCGGAGGACGGGATCGAGCCCACCGGCCGAAACCAAATCTGACGCTTTCGCCGATCAGCCGTACTGTGACGCCCATGTCCGCAGCGCCCGAGGTCGGCTATTCCGAATGGAAACCCCGCTATCTACGGGTGGTTCTCACCTTCGGGGCGCTGATGGCGATCACCCCACTGACCATCGATATGTATCTGCCCGGGGTACCCGCCCTGGTCACCGAACTCGGAGCGAGCACCTCCCAGGGGGCGGCCACGGTGAGCGGCATGCTGATCGGCATGTCGGTCGGCCAGATTCTGGTCGGCCCGCTGGTCGACGCCTGGGGCCGGCACCGTCCGATCATGGTGGGGTTGGTGTTGCATGCCCTGCTCTCGGTGGCGATCGCCTTCGCTCCCACCATCGAGATTCTGCTGGCGCTGCGCGTGGTGCAGGGCCTGGTCGGGGCGATGTTGACCGTCACCGTGACCGCTTCGGTGCGCGACCTGTACTCGGGACGCAAGGCCGCGGCATTGTTCTCACAGTTGATGTTGGTGCTGGGGGTGGCGCCGATCCTGGCCCCGGCGCTGGGGTCGCTGGTCTTGCAGTTCACCTCCTGGCGCGGGATCTTCGTCGTCCTGGCGGTGATCACTGCCTTGTTGTTCCTGCTGACCGTGTTCGGGGTGCGCGAAACCCTGCCCCGGCACCGACGGCGGACGGCCGGACTCAAGTCGTCGCTGAGCACCTACTGGCTGCTGCTGCGGGACCCGGCCTATGTGGCGATGTTGGTCGTCGGCGCGATGACCTCGGCTGCGACCTTCACCTACATCGCGGCCTCCCCGTTCATCTTCCAGGGCATCTTCGGTCTGTCGGAGGGCAGTTATGCCCTGATCTTCGGGATCAACGCCTCGGTGACGATCCTGATGGTGCAGCTCAACCCGGTGATGCTGCGCCGGTTCAATCCCGGCCCGATCATGGCGGTGGCTTTGGTGCTGGCGCTGGTGACCTCGACGATCCTGACCGTGACCTCCCAGTTGCGGGTCGGTGGGGTGTTGATGTTGGCCGCCATGGTCGCGCTGACCAACGGTTTCAGCGCGCTCGCCGTGCCGAACGCCCAAGCCGTGGCCCTGCACCGGCATGGTGCACACGCCGGGAGCGCGGCCGCACTGATGGGCACCGCCCGGTTCGCGATCGCCGGCTTCGCCGGACCGGTGGTCGGCTTCTTCCTGCGCGACACCCCGGCCCCGCTCGGGGTGATGATGGCGTTGGCGCATGTCATCGCGCTGGTCGCGCTCGGGCTGAGCTGGAAGGCGGTCAACGCCGAGCAGTATTGAGCCCGATCCGATCGAACTCGAGGGGGAAGATTCGCCCCGTCGGTGACACAATGCGGTCCATGAGCGACAAGCAGCCCGAACTTCCCAACCGGCAGACCGCCTTCACCGAGGCCTTCAAGGAGTTCATCGCCGCAGACTGGGCGCCGTACTCCACCGAACTGCCCGCCCGCCTGCCGGCCTCGGAGGCCGCGGAGACGCGCCGGGCCGCGGTGAGCGAGATGTTCCCCGGTGACCGGCTGGTGATCCCCGCCGGCGGCCTGAAGGTGCGCTCCAACGACACCGACTACCGGTTCCGGCCGCATTCGGCCTTCGCCCACCTGACCGGCCTGGGCACCGACCGCGAGCCCGATGCGGTGCTGGTGTTGGAGCCCACCGACGACGGTCACGAGGCCACGTTGTACTTCAAGCCGCGCTCGCCGCGCACCGACCCGGAGTTCTACGCCGACGCCCGGTACGGCGAGATGTGGGTCGGCCAACGTGAATCCCTCGACGAGATGTCGGCGATGACCGGGCTGTCGTGTTCCTCGATCGACGAGTTCGGCACCGCCCTGGAGAAGAACGCCGACAGCACCCGGATCCGGGTGCTGCGCGATGCCTCGACCACGGTCACCGCGCAGGTGGACCAGTTGCGCGAATCCGAGCAGCGGGAACAGGCCGAGTCCCAGGACGCCGAACTCACCACCGCCCTGAGCGAACTGCGCCTGATCAAGGACGAGTTCGAGATCGAGCAGATGCAGCGGGCCTGCGACGAGACCGCCACCGCCTTCGAAGCGGTGGTGGCCGACCTGCCCGAGGCCGTCCGGCGGGGCCGCGGGGAACGCTGGGTGGAGGGGGTCTTCGGCCTCTACGCCCGGCATGCGGGCAACGCGGTGGGCTACGACACGATCGCCGCCGGTGGCGACCATGCCAACACCCTGCACTGGATCCGCAATGACGGTGACCTGCGCGACGGCGACCTGTTGCTGATCGACGCCGGAATCGAACTCGACACCCTCTACACCGCCGACATCACCCGCACCCTGCCGGTCAACGGTCGGTTCAGCGAACCGCAACGCAAGGTCTACAACGCAGTACTGGAGGCGGCCGACGCCGCCCTGGCGATGTGCCATCCCGGCACCCCCTTCATCGAGGTGCACCGGGCCGCGATCTCGGTGCTGGCCCGCCGACTGCACGAATGGGGCCTGTTGCCGGTCACCCCGGAGGAATCCCTCGACCCCGAAACCGGTGGGCACCACCGTCGGTGGATGGTGCACGGCACCTCGCACCACCTGGGAATCGACGTGCACGACTGTGCCCAGGCCCGCAATGAGCACTACCGCGAGGGCATCCTGCAGGCCGGCATGATCATCACCGTCGAACCGGGGCTGTACTTCAAGGCCACCGACCTGTTGGTGCCCGATGAACTCAAGGGCATCGGGGTGCGCATCGAGGACGATGTGCTGATCACCGAGGACGGCCCGCGGATTCTGTCCTCGGCCCTCCCCCGCACCGCCGAGGACGTCGAGGAGTGGATGGCCCCGCTGCTGGAACGGGGCCGCCGGTGAACGGGAGTTTCCGCCGACGGATCGGGTTGTTTCCGGCCACCCAGCAGCCGGTGGTCAACGAGCCCGCGCCGAGCGAGGAGGACCCGCACAGCTCGATCGTCGCGTGGGGTTGGTACCTGCACGGTGAGAAGCGCGAGGACGTCCCGCTGGCCGAGGCCGCCGAGCATGCCGGGGACGGGCACGGGTTCCTGTGGCTGGGGTTGAAGGACCCCACCGACGCCGATATGCGCGCCTTCGGGGAACAGTTCAACCTGCACCCGCTGGCGATGGAGGATGCGGTCGAGGGCCACAACCGCTCGAAACTGGAGCAGTTCGGCGACACCCTCTTCATGGTCGTCTCGACGGTGGCCTATGTCGACCACGACGACATCTCGGAGGCCGCCGAGATCGTCAGCACCGGTCAGGTGATGGTCTTCGTCGGCAAGAATTTCGTGCTCACCGTCCGCCGCGGCGAGCAATCACCCCTGTCGAGCCTGCGCGCCCGGCTGGAACGCGAACCCGAACGGCTGGCCGAGGGCCCGTCCACCGTCCTGTACGGCGTGTTGGACACCGTGATCGACGATTACCTGGCCGTCGTCGAGGCGATGGAGGCCGATGTCGAGGACGTCGAGGCGGCCGTCTTCGCACCGCAGGGCACCACCCGGATCGACGAGGTTTACCAGCTCAAACGCGAGGTGATCGAGTTCAAGCGGGCCGTGGTGCCGCTGGGAGTACCGCTGGCCGCGCTGGCCAACCGGGATCTGGCCACCATCCCCGAGTCGGCTCGGGCCTATTTCCGCGAACTCAGCGATCACCACACCCAGGTGCGGGAATCGATCGCCTCCTACGACGAGGTGCTGACCACCATGTTGCAGGCCGCGCTGGCGATTCTGTCGCGTCAGGACAACGACGACATGCGCAAGATCTCGGCCTTCGTCGGGTTGGCCGCGATTCCGACGATGATCGCCGGTATCTACGGGATGAACTTCAAGTTCATGCCCGAACTGAACTGGCAGTTCGGCTACCCGATGGTGTTACTGGCGATGTCGACCATCATGTTGGCGATGTTCTTCTGGTTCCGGCACCGCCACTGGTTGTAACAGCCCACTGGTGGTGCCAGCCCTCAGCGCGCGGTCAGGGTCTGCACCACATGCGGCCACTCGGCGCGGTCGTCGATCAGGGCCAGGTCGGCACGCTTGCCCTCGGCCAGTTCACCGCGGTCGTCCAGCCCGGCCACCCGGGCCGCACCGCTGGTGACCAGCGAGACCGCACTGGGCAGATCGCGCGACTCCCGGGCCAGCCGGGCCACCGACCCGAGCAGCGCCGGGGGCAGGTAGTCGGACGCGATCGCGTCGACCAGACCGCCGCGGGCCAGGGCCAGGGCCGAGACGTTGCCGGTGTGTGATCCCCCGCGCAGCAGGTTGGGCGCCCCGGCCACGATCAGCAGCCCGAGTTCCCGGGCCCGCCGGGCGGCCTCCACCGTGGTCGGGAACTCGGCCACCGCCCCACCGCGGCCGAGCAGCTCGTCGACCGACTTGGCGGTGTCGGGATCGTGTCCGAGCAGCCGGATCCGGCCGCTGTGGGCCAGCACCCCGAACCAGTCGAGGTGTTCTCGGCGCAGGCCGGCAAGTTCGGACGCCTCGGCACGCCGGTCGGCGACCTCGGTGACCGCCTCGGCCCGGGTCAGGCCCCGGGACTGCATCAGCCAGTCCTCCAGCTTGGTCGGGTCGGCGTACTGCCCCTGGCCCGGGGTGTGGTCCTCGTGCGAGACCAGCGGCACCACGTTGTCGGGCAGCGCAGCCAGCCGCTCGGCGAAAGCCGCCACCGATTCGGCACTGATGATGTCGACCCGGTACAGCACCCGATGGTCGACCCGGGTGCGGCGGCCGGCGGCATCATCGACCACCTCGCACAGTTCGCCCGCCTTCTGCACCGAACGTTGCGCCCCGTCGAGGTTGATCGGACGGAAGGCGGCGCCGTGGAAGACCGTGGTCACCCCGGAGGCCGCGCAGCGTCCCTCGAAGGCAGTCAGCGCGAAGTCCCAGGGCAGTTCGGCCGAGGGACGCGGTGCGTGTTCCTTCTCCAGCGCATCGGAGTGCACGTCGATGAACCCGGGCGTGACCAGCAGCCCGGCCCCGTCCAGATCGTGTGCCCCGGGCCGATCGGTGATCTCGGCGATCCGGCCCTGGCGCACCACCACCCGGGCCCGATCGACGATTCGGTCGGTGAGCACCGCCCGGACGTTGCCGAGCACGTAGTCGTCGGGGGCCAGCCCGGCCCGCCAGGTTTGTTCGGTCAGGATCGCCGAGCTGCTCATGCCACGTCCTTGGTCAGCACGTCGGCGGCGGCCCCGTCACCGATGATCCGCCCATCGGCCATCACCAGCACCCGGGAGGCGAGCCGCCGGATGATGTGCATGTCGTGGTAGACCGCGAGCACGCTGACGTCGCCGTGCCGCAGGTCTTCGATCACCGCCAGGGCGCGTTCCCGGTTGGCCGGGTCGAGGGCGGACACCGGCTCGTCCAGCAGCAGCAGGGCCGGGGGCGACACCGTGCCGGCGGCCAGGTTCACCCGCTGCCGCTCACCACCGGACAACACCGAGCAGTCCACGTCCCACAGCGCCTTGCCGATGCCGAGCCGGTCCAGGCTGGTACCGGCCGCGTCGACCGATTCCTCCCGGTCCAGACCGCGGCGGCGGGCGGCGGCGGTGACCAGGTTCAGCGGGCCGACCCGCGGCGGGGCCTGCAAGAACTGCGACACGTAACCGAAGGCGCGTCCGCGCAACCGGGCCATCGTCCGGTCGGGCAGGGTGGTCAGCTCCAACTCCTCGGGGGTGTCCGGGTAGAGCACCACCCGTCCCGCATCGGGCAGGTAGGTGCGGTACAGGCACCGCAGCAGGCTCGATTTGCCGGCACCGGAGGCACCGGCCAGGGCGACATGTTCCCCGGCGTCGACGTGCAGGCTGACCCGGTCCAGGGACGTGATCTGCCGTCCGCCGATGGCATGCATCACGAAGGTCTTGACCAGGTCTTCGACGGCCAGGATTCGGTCGGTATTCGTCATCATCAACTCCGCGCTGCGGCTACCAGCCGCTGAGTGTAGGGCTGGTGGGGATCTGCCAACAGTTGGTCGGTCAGGCCGGTTTCGATCGCCCGGCCCCGGTGCATCACCAGAGCCCGGTCGGTCAGCGCGCTGATCACCGAGAAGTCGTGGCTGACCACGACCACGGCGATATCGCGCTCCTCGAGCAGTTCGACCAGCAAATCCAGTACCCCGGCGGCGACCGAGGCGTCCAGGCCGGTGGTGGGCTCGTCCAACAGCAGGACGTCGGGGTCGGAGGCCAGTGCCTTGGCGATCTGCACCCGCTGGCGCATGCCCCCGGAGAACTGGCCGACCACGTCGTCCATCCGCGACAGGGGCACCTCGACCCGGTCCAGCAGGGCCGCGGCCCGTTGCCGGATCCGGTGGTAGGAGCGCCAGCCGCCAGCGGTGAGCCGTTCGGCGATGTTGCCGCCGGCGCTGATGCCCAGGTCCAGCCCGGCGGCCGGGTCCTGGTAGACCACGCTCATCGTCGAGATTCGCAGTTTGCGGCGTTCGGGGGCCGGCAGGTCGAGCACATTGGCGCGGCCGAGGTCGTGGGCGGCCAGGTACACCGCCCCGCTGGTGGCCTGTTCGTCGCCGATGATGCATCGCATCAGGGTCGACTTGCCGGAACCGGATTCTCCGATCACACCCATCGCCTCGCCGGGTGCGACATCGAAGGACACCTCGGTGACCGCCTGCACCTCCGAGGAACCGCGCCGGCCGGGGAAGACCTTGCTCAGGCCGCTGACCTTCAGCGCCCATTCCTCCCCCGGTGCGGTCTGCACGGTGCGTTCGGCGACCCCGAGGGCGGCCTTGCCGATCAGTGCGGTCGAGGTGGCGCGGACGCGTTTGCTCGGGTCGGGCAGCCAGGCCAGCGGCGCGATCCTGCGGTGCTGTTCGGCGTCGACGTCGCGGTCGCGCACCCGGGCGCACCATTCCACGTCGCTGCACAGGAAGTCACCGCCGCGGGTCTGCACCAGGTAGGTGTCGTCGGAGCCGCAGAGCATGCAGCTCGCCCCGGCCTGGTATTCGACCTCGAAGGGGACGTCGTCGAAGGTGAGCGGTTCGACCTTGGTGTGCGGGGGTACCGCGTAGATCTTCTTGTCCCGGCCGTGGCTGAACAGGGTGAGGTGTTCGGCGTCGTTGAGGCGTGGGATGTCCCAGCGCGGGATCGGGCTGGGCGCCATCAGGTAGCGGTCGTGCACCACCACCGGGTACCCGGCCGCGGCGTTGACCACCCCGCCGGTGACCAGGTCCTCGTACATGCCGACCCACATCCGGGCGTAGTCGGCCTCACCGTGCCGGCGGACGCATTCGCGCACCGATTTCTCCACCGGACGCAGCGGTTCGGACTGCGGCACCTGCAACACCAGCAGGTGGTCGGGGCCGAGACGGTCCTCGGGAATCCGGTGCCGGGATTGGATCACATTGGCCTCGCGGGTGTCGGCGCTGGAACCGCAACCAACCGCGCCGCGGATCAGCCGGCGCAGGTTGACCGCGTTGACGCCTTCCTCATCACCCTGGTCGATCACCTTGACGGTGTCGTCGGGCCCGGCAACGGCCAGGGTGACCTGCAGGCCACCGGAACCCCAGCCGCGGGCCACCGGCATTTCCCGGGAGCCGAAGGGCACCTGGTGGCCGGGGATGCACACCCCGGCCAGGGCGGCCCGGCGCACCTCGCGCTTGCCCTGCTCGTCCAGCACCACCACCCGGCGGTCAACGGGCTGTTGGGCGGTCAGCTCGGCGATGGTGGTCATCAGGAAGCCTCCTGTACTGGCTCGGGGGTGTCGAAGCGGGCTCGTTCGGCATCGTGTTCGGCCAGTTCCTGGCCGGCGGCGATCGCCCGGTCCATCTGGGAGCGGAAGGTGACGTAGTGCGGCAGCTTCAGGTGTTCCAGGAAACCGTTGGACGCCAGACCGTCGGTGGTCAGCACCAGGAGCTGTTCCAACTCGTGGCCGGCCACGGTGCCCCGGAACCGGTGAGCGGCCAGATCCATCGCCGACATCGCGATCGACTTGCGTTCGTTGTGGCCCAGGGTCATTCCCCAACCGACCTCGAAGCGGGACGGGTCCTCGCCGCGCTCGTCGAGGTGGGCGATGGTCTCGCATTCGCTGAACCGGATCGTGCCGACGGTGATCGGGTTACCGGTGTGCGGGTGGCGCACCTGTACCCCGACCCGGGCGTGCCGCACCTCACCCAGGGTGACCGCCTCGTCGGCGTACCCGTCCGGGCCCAGGATCGACCGGTACCACAGGTTCACCAGCCCACCGGTTTCGGCCATCGCCATCGACGACAGCAGGGCCGAACGCGGGGCGGGCAGGCGGGGTGCGTGCCGGGCCAGGTCGACCGGCTCCGGGTCGTCCGGGTTCGCGGGGCGGTCGACGAGCAGCCCCTGGGAAGCCAGCCAACTGGTGTATCGGGGCGGCACCTCGTCGGCGGGCACGGAGTCGGCCTGGGCGACCTCGAGCAGGTCGTCGGTCGGCGGCAGTGGTGCGGGTTCCCCCGGACGGCGCAGCAGCCGGGCGGTGTAATCGACCGTCTCGCCCAACAGTTGCGGGCCTTCCGGTGAGCGGTGGGCCGGGACGATCCGGCGCAACAGTTCGACGTCATCGGGGTCGATCGGTTCGGTGACCGCGAACCGGGTCAGGGTCGAGCGGTGTGCCCGCAGCAGGTGCACCGCCTCGGGCAGGTCTCCCCCGGCCTGGGCCAGGGCCGCGGCCGCGGTTTCGGGATCCCACAGCCCGGCCTCCCCCATCAGCCGGTCGACCACGGCGGGGAACTGATCGGCGATGGTGGCCGCATCCAGGTGGCCGGGTTTCTCACCGACCAGGGCTTCGGCGGCCAGGATGGCGGAGGTACCGCCCTTGCTCGTTCCGGCATAGGTCATGGGGTCACCTCGGTGATGGTTGTGGTGCGCGGCAGGCCGAGCACGGTTCCGATCGGGTCGATCAGCAGCACGTCCACCCCGCGGGGGTAGTCGGCCACCAGTTGCTCACGCACGGCGAAGAAGTCACGGTCCAGGCCGGCCAGGTGCACCTGCGTGCTGTCGGCGATGCCGGGGCCGGTCAGTTCCCAGGTGTCGAAATCGGGCTGGGGCTGTTCGGCGATCATCGCGGCCTGGATCAGCAGCGCGGCCTCGTGCGGGCGTTCATTGCTGCCGCGGTGCAAGGAGGCGAATGCGGCCGGGTCGGGTTCGCGGTGGCTGATCACGAAGCGGGCGCTGTCGGCGGCGGTGAGCGGGGCCTGGGTCAGGGCCACGACCGCCTCGGTGCAGGCCTGCTCCTCCTCGGTGGGGTCCAGCGCGGCGACCGGGGTGGTCAGGTCGGTCAGGGCCAACAGCGGCAAGTCCAGCGGGTCCCCGATCTCGGGCAGGTGACCGGGTTGGCCGGGACGGGCCAGCGCATCGAGCAGGATCCGGAAGACCTGCTGGCATTCGTCGGCGGTCAGTACGCGCGGGCTCACAGGATCTCCTCGAACTCGACGATGGTCGGGGCCAGCCGGGCCCATTCCTCGGCCCGGGCGGCAGCCAGTTCGGACGACCGGGTGCGGCAGTGACCGACCACCTCTGCCAGATGTGGGCCGCGGCGGGCCACCTCGGCATCACACACCGCCTGGGCCCAGGCACCGGCCGGGTCGTGGCCCTGGCGCATCGCCCAGCCACGGGTGCCGGCGATTTCCACCTCGGCGGTGGTGACCAGCAGGTCGGCCAGCAGGAATCGGTCGTGGCCGATCGGGTCTCGCACCTGCATCGCGACCACCCCCACCTCGGCGGGGCGCACGACGCGGATATCGGTCTGATCCACCTCGGCCAGGCATCGGTCGGCGAGGGCCACCACGGTGGCCGACTCGGCGCGGCCCAGCAGTTCGCCGATGCCTTCCCGGGTCACAGTGGTGTCGTTGGGCGTGGTCGTCATGGTGAACACTGTGCTGAATCGACCCGGACGTACCCTCACCGCAATGTGACCGGAAGGTGAACCGGCCATGAATCCGGTATGGGCTTGGCCCGGTTCGGCCTGCGCTCCCGCGCCACCGACTGCGTGGCACCGATCAGGCGCGGACGGGTGGTTGGAAGTCGTCGTCGAGCTCGCACACGATCCGGATCACGTCGATCCGGGTCCAGGCGCGGCTGGCCATCAGCGGTTGTCCGGTTTTGCCGTCGCGGGTGCAGGAATCAACCACCCAGGTGCGTGACCCGCGGGGCAGTGCCAATCGCTCGTGCACCATCGGCGGCGGCGGGTCGACCGTGGCCCGGAACCAGGCCCGCACGGGTTCGTGCCCCGACCCACGCAGTAGCTCCTCGACCGATTCGATCACCGTCAGGCCGACTTCGGGGTGCAGGATCACACCGGGAGCGAGCCATTCCTGCAGGAACATCGTCGGCTGGTCGTCGACATAGCCGAGTCGTTCCAGCCGCACCAGCGGGGTGCCCGGGGCGACGTTGAGGATTCTGGCCAACGTCTCGGGGGCACTGTGGTTGCCGATCGCCACCACGAAGGTGCGCGCGGTGCGTCCGGCCTCGGCGATGGTGGCGTGCAGGGACGGCTTGCGCGACCGCGAGATGACGTAGTCGAGGCGTTCATTGACGAAGGTGCCCGCACCCTGCACCCGCCGCACCAGGTAGCGCGCCTCTAGTTCACGCAGCGCAGAGCGGGCCAGTGACCGGCTGACGTCGTAGCGGGTCATGATGTCGTGTTCGCTGGGCACCCGTTCCCCGTGGCGCATCGCGCCGATCCGTTCCTCGAGCAGGGTGACCAGTTCTCGTCCGGAGGTCATCGGGCACCTCCGAGCCGGACGCTGTCGCGCAGTACCTCGGGTCGGGCCGGGCGGCTCAGCAGTTCGGGCAGGTCGGCCAGGTCGACCGGTTCGCCGATCACCAGGTGCCAGGGCCAGTGGGTGCCGGCCAGGAAGCGGATCGCCTCGCTGAGGTGTCGGGGTTCGTAGTTGTGCACCCCGCGCACGGTGAGCAGTCGGCGCACCATGTTCTCGGGGTCGAGGTCGACGGTGCCGCGGGGGGCGACCGATCCGGCCAGCACCAGTACCCCGCCGATGTCCAGGGCGGCGAGCCCGGCACGGACCGCGGACGGGTGGCCGGACAGTTCGAAGACCACGTCGGCGATCTGCCCCTCGGCGGTGTCGGTGACCTCGGTGGCACCGAACGCGCCGGCCAGTTCGCGACGGGTCGGGTCGGGATCGACCACCACCACCGCTTCGGCACCCACGGACGCGGCGATGGCCGCGGCGTACAGGCCCAGCATGCCCGCGCCGATGACCAGCACCCGCTGCCCCGAGATCGGGGCGATGTCGGTGGCGGCCTGCCAGCAGGCCATCACGGTGGCCGTGGCGCAGGCTGCGGTGGCTGCCGTGAGGTCGTCGATCTCGGGCGGTACCACCGCGATCGCGAGCCCGGCCGGCAGCACCACATGACTGGCATAACCGCCCGACAGCGGCCAACCGGATTCCAGCGCCTCGTGGCCGGTCTTGCGCAGGTTGCGGCATTTTGCACTCAGTCCGGCCTGGCAGCGGTCGCACCGTTCGGCACCGGCACAGGAGGCGATCACCGACCAGATCACCCGGTCGCCGACCCGCAGTTCGGCACCGTCCACGTCGAGCCGTCCCGGCGGTACCCGCACCAGCGTGCCGACGGCCTCGTGTCCCAGCACCGAGGGGCAGGCGGCCGATCGGCGGCCCTCGACGGTGTGCCGGTCCGAGCCGCACACGGTCGCGTAGTCGACGCGCACCACGGCGTCGTCGGGCCCGGGGGTCAGCGGCAGATCGGCAAGCTCGAAGGAGGCACCGCCCGGGCCCGTGCCCTGCCAGACCAGGGCCGTTGCGCGCTCCGGCAGTTCGACGGGCACTGGGGTGTTCACCCCTGTTGCAGGACGGTGGGCAGGTCCGCGACCGAGTCGATCAGGAAATCGGGCTGCTCGGCGGCCAGGGCCTCACGGCCGACCTCACCGGTCAGCACACCGACAGCCAGCACGCCGGCGTTACGGGCGGCGCGGATGTCGGCCAGGGTGTCGCCGACCGCGGCCACCTTGCGCACATCGGTGACCCGCATCGCTTCCATCGCGTGGTGGATCAGGTAGGGCGCGGGGCGTCCGGCGGCGACGGTGTCGGCCGGCACCAGGCCGTCCAGGTCGCGTCCGACCTTCCAGCCGGCGGCTTCGATGACCGTCTCGGCGATGTCGGTGGAGAAACCGGTGGTGAGTACCACCTTCACGCCGGCCGACCGCAGTGCCGCGATCGCCTCGGGCACCCCGGGGAAAGGCATCGGCGGTTCGTCCCGGTAGGCCTGCTTCAGATTCTCGGTGAACCAGCGGTAGGCCTCGTCGATCATCTGTTCGTCCGCGTCGACCCCGCCGAGTTCCAGCAGGTTGGTGATCGCGGTGCGCTTCTCGGTGCCCATCCAGTTGGCGAAGACGTCCTCGCTCACCGTGGCTCCCCGATCGGTGACCGCTTGGCGCAGCATCCGATACACGTGGCCGCGTTCATCGACGGTGGTACCGGCCACATCGGAGGCGACAAGTTCAAACATGCCCTCGACCCTAGTTGGCGATGGGTGACCGGATTCCCCTCCTCCGGCAACGCGGCGGTTACACACAGGTGAATCCCCGGATAGCCGGTGCGGGCGATTCGCCACCGGAGCCGGCGGCACGAGACGATCACGGATATGAACGACGCACGCAGTGACCTGGTCATCGTCGGTGGTGGGATCATCGGCCTGGCCCATGCTTTCGAGGCTGTTCGGCGGGGTTTGCGGGTGCAGTTGATCGAACGTGACCGTCGCCCGGTGGGGGCTTCGGTGCGCAACTTCGGCCATGCCTGCATCACCGCCCAGAGTGGGCCGTTGGCCGACCTGGCGATGCACTCGCGGGTGGGCTGGTTGCGGGCCGCGGAGGAGGCGGGTTTCTGGGCCCGCGAGGCAGGTTGTGTGGTGGTCGCCCGCAGCGAGGCCGAGTTGGCCGTGTTGGAGGCTTTCCGGGCCGACCGGGGGGCCGAGGACGTGCACCTGCTGGCAGCCGATCAGGTACGCGACCGGCTGCGCAGCGACGACTCCGAGCCGGACCCGCGGATCGTCGGTGGGGCCTTCTTGCCCCTGGATCTGCGGGTCGACCCGCGCACCACCGCGCCGATGCTGGCCGACTGGTTGGCCGCCCATCCGCTGGTGGATCTGCATTGGGGTACGCATGCCCACCACGTCGATTCGGGGGTGGTGCACACCAACCGCGGACAGGTGCGGGGCCAACACGTGTTGGTGTGTGTCGGCCACGACCTCGACCGCCTGCACCCCGCCGATGCCGAACGTCACCAGGTGCGGCGCTGTCGGCTGCAGATGGCTCTGGTCGATCAGCCGGGCGGTTACACCCTGGATTCGGCGGTGCTGACCGGCACCTCGATGCTGCGGTATGCGGCGATGGCCGGCACCCCTGCTGCGGTGACGGTTCGGGAGGAGTTGACCGCGGCCGAGCCGGAGTTGATGGCGATGGACCCGAATGTGATGTTCACCCGGCGTCCGGACGGCACCTTGCTGATCGGTGATTCGCACCATTACGACCTCACGGTCGATCCCTTCCTGGAAGAGGACATTTCCGAGCGGTTGTTGGCCGAGGTGGCCACCATCACCGGCACGAACCGGTGGCGGGTGCGGCAGCGCTGGCAGGGCGTGTACGCCCATTCGCCGCTGACCGACCTGCTGGTCACCACCCCGGCTCCCGGGGTGACCACGGTGACGGTCACCTCCGGAATCGGGATGACGCTGGCCTTCGGCGTCGCCGGCCGTACCCTCGACCGGCTCTAACCTCAGCGGGCGGCCGCGCGGCGCAGGGCGCGCCACCAGCCGAGCCCGGCTGCTGCGGCGACGACCGCCGAGGCGGTACCGGCCAGCAGTGCTCGCGGCCAGGTCGTGGCACTGTGCGGCCAGCCGAACCAACCCACCAGCCAGGTGGTGCCCTCGGCGAGCCAACTGCCGCCGAAGACCAGGCTGATCACCAGCCCGACCAAGGTCACCCCCAGGGTGGCGGCGGTGCCGAAGCGGGTGACCAGCCACAGGTCCACCATCAGGGTGGCCAGGCCGACCAGCCACAGCAGAGTCAGGAACCTGATCGGTTCGGCCGGGCCGGCGCCGCCGCTCAGCCACAGCCCGCCGCCGATGGCCGCGACGATCACGGTCAGGATCACCCCGCACACCAGCCCCAGGCTCGCCCCCAGCACCGCCGGACGGGTGCGCAGCACCGCCACCGGCCAGGCCGATTCATGGGCGGTCCAGGCCAACACCGCCAGTACCGCGCACCCGATCGGGATCACCAGCCAGGTCGCCAGACCGGCGACGTAGGCACCGTTCCAGACCAGCGCGACCACGGCGAAGACCACGATCGTCAGCGCCACCAGGGGCCACACCGCGGTACCGGCGAGCACCTGCAGGTGTGCGGCCACCGGACGCCGACGCCCCTGCATCACCTCGTGGTCGGCCACCGGCTGGCTCACCGGCGTCGACACCACATGGGCGGCTTCGCGACGCTGCTGACGCTTCGGTCGGCCCCCGCGCCCGGCCGAAGCTCCGCCGGCGGTCAGGGCCAGGGCGCCGATGCACAGCCCGGCCACGAGCACCGCTGCCAGGGTCGGCAGCCACGGGTTGCTCAGCCACAGCGGCGAGCCGGCTTCCAGCCGCACCGCATTGGCATGGATGCCCAGTACCGGCAGCACGGCCCGCACCGGCCAGGCCCAGGGCTGGGTCCACCAGATCGACGACTCGGCCAGCACGGTGCCGGCCACCTGCCACACCACCATCAGACCGATGGTGGCGAGCATGCCGATTCGTCGGGCCAGGACGAAGGACACCGCCGCCGGCAGCAGCGAAGCACCCCACAGCACCAGCCAGAGGGTGACGAACCGGCCGAAGGGCGGCTCGTCCAGCCCCTGCAGCAGACCGAAGCCGAGCAGCGGGGCGGTGATGGCCAGATGGAACAGGCCCAGTTGGCCGGTGATCACCAGAAAGCGCGCCAGGATCGCGGTTCGTGGTGCCAGCGGACGGGCCCAGGTGCCGCCGTCGCGGGCCTTGGCCTCGCGGCTCACGGTCATGCCCACCAGCAGCCCGACCAGGGGGGCGAGCAGACCGGTGGCATACATCGACTGCCAGCCGAAGAGACCGAACCAGTCGGGGGCCGAACTGGTGGCCACCAGCCACCAGCCCAGGCCCTGGAGCAGGCACAGGATCAGACCGACCAGGGCGAACCGGGCCGAGGCACTGCCCCGGGTGCGAACGAGTTCGGCGCGTACTGCCGCAGTGGTACCGATACTCATGACCTCACCTGCCCGGTCGGGGCGGGAACCTGCCCGGTGGCAGCCAGGTAGGCGCCCTCGAGGTCGTCGTGGGCGAAGTCGGCCAGCGGGCCCTCGTAGACCAGCCGGCCCGAGGCCAGCACGCCGATGTCGTCGGCGAGCCGGACGACCTCGCCCAACTGGTGTGAGCTGATCAGCACGGTACGGCCGGCGGCCGCCAGGGAACGGATCAAGCTGCGCAGTTCGATGATGCCTTCGGGGTCCAGGCCGTTCTGGGGCTCGTCCAGCACCAACACCTCGGGGTCGGTCAGCAGGGCGATCGCCAGCGCCAGTCGGGCCTTCATGCCGGTGGAGAAGGTCTTGGCCTTCTTCTTACCGGTGTCGGCCAGCCCCACCTGCTGCAGCACCGCGGTGACCCGGTTGTCATCGACACCGGTGAGTCGGGCGTGTACCCGCAGGTTGTTGCGGGCGCTCAGATGCGAGTACAGGGCGGGCCCGTCGATACTGGCCCCGACCTTGCTCAGCGAGTCACGCTGCCAGGGCTTGCCGAGCAGGTAGCCGGTACCGGCATCGGCGGGCAGCAGGCCGAGCATGATCTTCAGGCTGGTCGACTTGCCGGCCCCGTTGCGGCCGAGCAGCGCGTACACCCGGCCGGGGGTGACGGTGAGGTCGAGCCCGTTGAGGACACGGTGGCCACCGAAGGACTTCACCAGTCCTCGGCAACCCAGGATCGGATGTGCGTTCGTAGTCATGTCTCCAGCGTGGCGACGCGGACCGGTGCGGACATCCTGCCGGGGAAGGGTTCTGCCGGGCCGCGGCGACGGTGCTCTCCTCCCCCGGTAGGAGGTCAGCCCAGGGGTACCGAGCGTTGGGCCGGGCCGCCGACCAGCCCGACGCTGTGGGCCAGCACCACCAGCGCGACCCGGTCGCGGGCCTGCAGCTTCATCAGCAGGTTGCCGACGTGGGTTTTCACCGTGGTTTCGGCGATGAAGAGGTCTTCGGCGATCTCGGTGTTGCTGCGGCCGCGGCCGATCAGGGTGAGCACCTCGAGTTCGCGGGCGGTCAGTTCGGCGGGTAGTTCCGGGCCCGGTTCGGACGCGGCTTCGGTGGGCCGTCCGTCGTCGGGCCCTGCTTCGTCGGGCCGTGCTTCGTCGGACGGGAGTTCTCGACCGGTGCGCAGGGCGTCGAGCAGGGCGGGGGCGGCCTGACTCGCGATCACCGCCTCGCCGCGGTGCACCGCCCGGATCGCGTCGAGCACCTGATCGGGGTCGGCGTCCTTGAGCAGGAATCCCCGGGCCCCGGCGCCGATCGCCGACAGCACCAGTTCGTCGACGTTGAAGGTGGTCAGGATCAGTACCCGGGGTCGGTCGCGGTCGGCGACGATGCGTCGGGTGGCGGCCACCCCGTCCAGCCGTGGCATTCGGATGTCCATCAACAGCACATCGACCTCGTGCCGGTCGCACAGGTCGATCGCCTCGAGCCCATCGCTGCCGGTGCCGACCACGGTCAGGTCGGGCTGGTTGTTCACCAGGGCCGCGAAGGCCGAGACGAGCAGCGATTGATCGTCGACGATGCCGACCCGCACCTGGCTCATCGTCGGTCCTCCTCGCCCTCGACCGGCAGGCTGACCCGTAGTTCGAATCCGTCACCGCGGGTGCCGCTGGTGATCGTACCGCCGCTCAGCGCGACCCGTTCGCGCAAACCGGGCAACCCGTAGCCGCCGGATTCGCCCCGGGCCACCGCATCGTTGGTGATCTCCACCCGGCATGCACCGCCCTCCTCGGCGAGGGTGAGAGTGGCCCGAGGCTCGGGGCCGCCGTGCTTGATCACGTTGCTGAGGCCCTCCTGGACGATCCGCACCACGGCCAGTCGCACCGGGGCGGGCCAGTCCTGTTGCCACCGCTGCAGGGTTTCCTCCCCCGGCAGGTCGCTGGTCAGCCGCACCCCGGAGGCCTCGGCCTCGGCGGCCAGCGCCGGCACCCGCAGCAGGTCACCGGAAACCCCTTGATCGGACGCGTTGTCGCGCAACACGCTCACCAGGGAACGCAACTCGTTCAGGGCGGTGCGGGAGGCATCGCGCACCCCGGTCAGGGCCTCGCGCAATTGGGCCTCCCCGCCCAGGGCGAGGCCGGTATTGGCCTGTACGGTCACCACCGCGAGGCTGTGCGCGACGATGTCGTGCACCTCGCGGGCGATCCGGGCACGTTCGGCCTCCTCGGCCAGTTCGACCTGGCGGGCCAGGGCACGTTCGTGCTCGCGGCGTTGCCGCTCGACCAGTTCCCGGTGCGCGAGTTCGGTGCGCCGGCGCCCACTGGCCCACAAGTACGTGCCGACCATGCCGAGAATCATCAGCGGCACCAGACCACTGCCACCGCCGGGCATCCGGCCGGCCGGGCTGATGAACGCCCCGGCGATTCCCAACAGCAATCCGGCGATCCCCCAGATCGTGGGTTCGTGCCGGGCCACCACGTACAGCGACAGCGGTGCGCACAACACCAGCGGGCTGACCCCGAGGTTGACCGGTGCGATCCACACCAGTGCGGCGAGTAGGGCCAGCAGCAGATAGGTGGCCACGAAGGACGTTCGTCGCCGGGTTCGGCGCACCGCCACCATCGCGGTCAGCCCGAGATGGATCGCGATCTCGGCGACCACGTACCACTGGACACCGTGATCGAGCCCGGCCAGGGCCACCAGCACGGTCAGTGCCAGTGCCACCGCGGCCAGGATCAGGTCGGCGATCGGAGGACGGTGGCTGGTCACGGGGTCGATCCTAGGCTGCGGTCCACGAGCTCGCCTCCTACCGAGGGAGGAGGCCAACAACTGGCTCGATAAGGTGGTTGGTCCCGAGTTGGCCCTCGGGATTCATGAGAGGAGCGCCATGACCGATCAGACCTCCGAACGTTTCAGCGACATCGTCGATGAAGTCACCCCCGACACCTTGAAAGAGCTCGCCGGCTTGCAGTCCCCGGTGGTGTCGTTGATGTTGCCGACCCACCGCGACCGCATCGACACCCGGCACGATTCCCTCATTCTGCGCAATCTGGCCCAGGAAGCCGCCGGGCAGTTGCGCGACCAGGGTGCGGATGCCGATGCCGTCCTCGCCCCGATCATGCGGTTGGTCGACGACGGAGGTTTCTGGCGTCGCCAGGGCGACGGGCTCGCGGTGTTCGCCGACGCCGAGCAGCACCACGTCTTCCGGGTTCCCCGCCGACTCCCGCAGCTCGCCCGGGTGGGTGCCGCTCCCCTGCTGTGGCCGCTGTTCCGGGTCGCCTCCGGTGATGAGGCCTTCTACATTCTGGCCTTCAGCCAGAAGAGCGTGCGCCTGTTCGAGGGCAGCCGCGACTCGATTCACGAACTCGAACTCACCCATGCCCCCGCCTCGATGGACGAGATGGAGCGCAGCGGCACCAAGGAACCCGAGCTGCAACACCAGTCCTCCCCCGGTGGCGCGATCTTCCACGGCCACGGTGGCGCCGATACCGCGGCAACGGCGCTGCAGAAGTTCGTCGCCGAGGTGGCCGCCGGTGTGCGGCGTCAACTCGGTGCCGATAATCGCCAACCCCTGGTGTTGGCCGCGGTGGCCGAGCACCTGCCGCTGTTCCAGGCGACCGGACAGTTGCCAACCCTGGTCGACGAAGTGGTCGCCGGCAATCCCGACCGGTCGCGTCCGGACGAATTGTTGGCCGGCGCCTGGCCGGTGGCCCGTGGCCCGATCGAAGCGCGCCGGGCCGAACTGGCCGAACGGCTGGGCTCCGCCCGCGGTACCGGCAGTGCGGTGACTGACCCGGCCGAACTGCGCCGGGCCGCCGAGGAGGGACGGGTGGAGACCCTGCTGGCGCCGGTGGAGGTCGACGCCCAGAGCGCCCCGGCCGGTGAGGATGCCGACCTGGCTGTGGTGGCGGCGCTGCGCACCGGTGCGACCATCGCGGTCAGCGAGTTGCCCGAAGGGGTGTCGCTGGCAGCGCTGCTGCGGTTCTGATGCGGCGGTTCTGACGAGTTTGGTGGTCGATGCTTCTCGATCTGCCGGTGTGCCGGGCTACTTGACCGCTCGGCGCACCCAGATCGAGAGCGCTTCGACGATGAGCACCACGATCAGGATCAGGAACACGATGGTGCTGACCACGTCGAACTGCATCACCCGGGAGGCGTTCATCAGCAGGTAGCCGATGCCGCCGGCACCGACGATGCCCAACAGGGTCGCCGAGCGGATGTTCACGTCCAGCAGGTACATGATGTGGGCCACGAAGGACGGTAGGGCCTGACGGACGGTGACGCCGAAGAAGACCTGCACCCGGGTGGCCCCGTTGGCGCGCACCGCGTCCTGGACGGCGACATCGGTCTCTTCCAGGGAGTCGGCGATCAGCTTGCTCAGCAGACCGACCGCACCGATGGCCAGGGCGAGGGTGCCGGCCACCCCGCCCAGCCCGGTGATCACCACGAAGATGATCGCCAGGATGAGTTCGGGCATCCCGCGTACCATCACGATCAGCACCCGGAAGAAGTTGTGGATCGCCGGGTTGGGCACCACATTGCGGGCCGCGAAGATGCCGATCGGGACGGCCAGGATCGAACCCAGCAGGGTCGCGGCCAGTGCGATCTGCACGGTGAGCAGCATCTGCTGCAGCAGTGACGGCAGCAGTTCGCCGTCGAGGTTGGGTGGCAGGAACAGGCCGATGGTGTTCGGGATGCTCCAGATGCCCTGGCCGATGGTGCCCCAGCTCAGGTCCGAACCCACGAAGGATGCGAGCACGATCAGGGTCAGCACCCCGATGGACAGGAAACGCGAGACCCGCTCCGGCGTCCAGGGTGGGGTGAGGCGCTCCCGGGTCGCGGCCGGTCCGCCGCTGACCCAGCCGCCGGACACCTTGTCGGCCCAGGTCTTGGGGGTGCTGCTCTCCTTGCCGGCCAGCAGCCGGGCCCGGATCGCACCGGAGAGGAGTTCGATCACGATGCACAACACCAGCACCGTCAGCGCCAGGGCCATCCCGCGCTGGTAGTTCAACGAGCGCAGCGACTCGGAGATGCCCTTACCGATACCACCGACACCGACATAGCCCAGGATCACCGAGGTACGCAGGTTGATGTCGAAGCGGTGCAGGGCGGTGGCGATCAGTTGCGGCATCAACTGGGGCATGATGCCCGAGGTGATCCGCTGCCAGCGGGTTCCGCCGGCCGCCCGGATCGCCTCCTGCGGCCCGTTGTCGAGCGATTCGATCGCGTCGGCGTACAGCTTGGCGATCATGCCGACCGAGTGCAGGCCCATCGCCAGGATGCCGGGCAGGGCACCCAGGCCGAAGATCCGCAGGAAGACGATCGCCAGGATCAGGTCCGGCACGGCCCGGGCGATCACGATGATCGTGCGCGAACTGCTCCGGGCGAAGTTGGAGGTGGTGGTGTTCGAGGCCGCCCACAGGGCGATCGGCACCGACAGCACCACCGACAGTCCGGTGGCCAGGGTGACGATGGCGAGGGTCTCGGCCACCATCGACAGCAGCACCAGGGGTTCGGGGAAGTCCAGTGGGAACATCCGGGCGACGAACCGCTGCGCGTTCTCGATCGAATCGAGGATGCTGGCGATGTTGATCCGCAGGTCGATCACCGACCAGACGGAGGCGGCGAAGAGGGCGACGAGCACCGACCAGACGGCGATGGTGTTGGCCGAGGGGGCGGGACGTTTCGGCAGTTCCCGCTGGACGGGGCGGCGCTGAAGGGTGCCGGTGGACATGGCGAGCCTCAGCCGGCCACGGGGGCGTCGGCGACCTCGATCTCGGTCGGATCGACCGACGAAACCGCGTCGTAGATGGTGAGCGCCTGATCGCTGGTCATGCCCTCGACGTGGCTGTCGAGCACCTTGCGTCCCGACTGCAGCCCGATGATGCGGTCGGCGAAGTCCATCGCCAACTGCACCTGATGCAGACTGCAGACCACGGTCAGGCCGTCCTCGGCGCTGATCCGGCGGATCAGGTCGATCACCTGGGCGCTGGAGACCGGGTCGAGGGAGGCGACCGGCTCGTCGGCGAGCAGCACATCGGGGCGCTGGATCAGCGCCCGGGCGATGGCCACCCGCTGCTGCTGTCCGCCGGACAGGGTGTCGGCGCGCTGGAAGGCCCGGTCGGCCAGGCCGACCCGCTCGAGCTGCTCCATCGCCTCGCGGCGGATGTCCTTGGGGTAGGTCATCAGCGACAGGCGCGGCCCGCGCATGCTGCCGAGTCGTCCGGTGCAGACGTTCTCCAGCACCGACATCGGGCCGACCAGGTGGAAGTTCTGGAAGATGAAACCGATCCGGCGGCGTACCTGCCGCAGGGTGCGGTCACCGGCCCGTTCGATCTGCTTGCCGAGCACCCGGACCTTCCCCGAGGTCGGCCGCTGCAGCCCGTTGATGTGGCGCAGCAGGGTTGACTTGCCGGAGCCCGACAGGCCCAACAACACCGTTACCTTGGCCGGCTCGAAGCTGGCGCTGAAATCGTCGAGGCCGAGCACGGTGGGGCTGAACCTCTTGGTGACGTTCTCCAGGACGATCGGGGCATCGTTGTTGTCGGGCATGTCAGGTCTCCGTGAGTCAGATTCGGGTGGGACGAACAGCCGATCAGCCGTTGCAGGCCTCGGCCTTGGTCAGCTCGCACACCTTGCGGACGCCGTCGTAATCGGCGTCGGTGACCTTCTTGAAGCCCCAGGAATCCTCGGGGAGCTTGCAGCTCTCGGGGCTCTCGCAGACGCCGGCCTCGGTCATGGCGTCCACGTTGCCCTTCTCGATCAGGACGCTGCGGAGCACTTCCTGGGTTTCCTCGTCGATGGTGTCGTTGTTCATGGCCAGCGGCGAGCCCATGATCTGCTCCGACTCCCAGACCATCCGGAACTCGTCCTTGTTGATCTGACCGGACTCGGCCACCTTGTCGATCATCGCGTCGAAGGCGAAGCCGGCGTCGCACTGGCCGGAGTTGACCGCCAGCAGCGAGGCGTCGTGGCCACCGGCCATGACTTCCTTGACGTCCTTGGCCGGGTCGAGACCGGCTTCCAGCAGGCCGGCGCTCGGGTACAGGTAGCCCGAGGTGGAGGCCTTGTCGACGAAGCAGACGGTCTTGCCCTTGAGATCCTCGATCTTCTGGATGTCGGAGTCCTTCTTGACCCACAGCATCGAGGTGTAGCCGGGCTCCTCGTCCTCGCCGTCGACCATGGCGCCGATCGGCTCGATGTTGATGCCGCCGTCCTTGGCGATCTTGTACGAGAACGGGCCGTAGGAGGCGAGGTCGATCTTGCCGGCGCGCTGGCCCTCGATGACGGCCGCGTAGTCGGTGGCTTCCTGGAACTCGACCTTCTTGCCGGTCTCCTTCTCGATCACGGTGATCAGGGAGTCGAACTGGGCCTGCAGGTTGCCGGCCTCCTCCGAGGGCACGGAGGCCAGGATCAGGGTGTCCTTACCCTCGCCACCACCATCGGTGTTGGTCTTGGTGTCGTCGGCCGACGCGCCGCAACCGGCGAGCACGAGGGCCGCGGCCATCGACGCCACAGTGGCGACCTTGGCGCGGGTGAAGATGCGGGACATGAGTACTCCTGAGGGTGAGTGATAACTACTTCCAGGTGCACTAAAGAAGTCCCACCCCACTGAACCGCTACCCGCAGGTGAACAAACGGCAACCAGCCGACGACGAAACGGTTGGATGCGGGGGCAAGTGATGAACCGTTACCGTTTCGTTTCCGCGGCGCAGGTCCGGGGCGCGCTGCTACTCGAAGGCGCGGGCGCGTTCCCCCGGTTTCTCGTCCAGCAGGGCGCGGGCCTCGGCCCGGTGCTTGTGCTCGACCAGAACCTCGTAGCGGGTCGCCACGGTCTGGGTGATCGAGGTGAAGTCGCGGCGGCCGCCGGTGAGTGCGTACCCGATCGCGGCGAAGATCATGCTCACCGTGACACCGATCACCAGCGCGGCCAGCACCATCGCCAGGAACTGCTCGGGTGGAAAGAAGATCAGCGCCAACAGCGAGAAGAACACCGCCATCGACAGGCCGGAACCCATCGCACTGCGCAGCACGGTGCCCCAGTTCTTGCGTCCCAGTACCCGTTCGACCGACTTGAGATCGGTACCGACGATGCAGAGGTTCTCCACGGGGAATTTGCGGTCGGACAGGAAGTCGACCGCGGCCTGGGCGTCGTCGTAGGAGTCGTAGACGGCCAGCGATTGCGGGAAGTTCAGTTTGAACAGCGCGCGGGCATCGGACGTCGGTGGCATGGACACACTGCCAGCCTAACCGTCGGCACCCAGCGCGCCCCGCGCGGGCTTGCAGATGACTGGCGGCGGATCACATCGAGGCGATGGATGAAAACGCAACCGAATCGGCCATTTCGGGCCGAATTCGGCCCCCAGCCCCCGTTACGGGTGCGTTTGTGGTCGCGCGCACTTGGGGCCCGCCCAGGTTCAACGGGATTCGGGAGCAGCCGGATTCAGGTGACCGCTCACTCCCCGACCTGCAGGCCGGCGGCCCGGCCCCGGGCGGCGAGCACCGCGGCCAACTTCATTCCGGCCTCGTCGACCATCTCGTCGTCGACCACGATCGCCCCGACCGCGCCCCCCGCCTCGGCGGTGGCGTGTCGGTAGGCGGCCATGATCCGCTCCGAGCGGTCGAAGACGGCCTGGGTCGGGGTGAAGACCTCGTTGCCGGCCGCGATCTGGTCGGGGTGCAGCACCCACTTGCCGTCATACCCCAACGCGGCCGAACGCTCGGCCGCGGCCCGGAAGCCGTCGACATCGCGGATCGCGACATAGGGTCCGTCGATCGCGGCGATGCCGTGGGCCCGGGCGGCCACCAGGATGGTCATCAGCACGTGGTGGAAGGCATCACCGACATAGCCGGCCGGTTGGGCGCCGATGTTCAGGCTGGGCATCCCCATGCTGGCGGCGAAGTCGCCGGGCCCATACACCAGCGACCGCATCCGGGGGCTGGCCCCGGCGATCTCGTGGGCGGCGAGCAGACCGCGGGCGTCCTCGATCTGGGCCTCGATCCCGATCCGGCCCACGGGCAGGTCGGCCTGGTGTTCCACCTGACTGAGCAGCAGGTCCAGGGCGATGATCTGGGCGGCGGAGGTGACCTTGGGCAGTACCAGGGCGTCGATCCGGTCGCCGGCACCTCCGACGATGTCGATCACGTCCTGGTAGGTCCAGGGGCTGGTCCAGTCGTTCACCCGGACGGTGACGGTCGGGGCGGCCCACTCCCGGTGCAGGAAGTCGACGATCCGGGCCCGGGATTCGACCTTCGCGGGCGGTGCGACCGCGTCCTCCAGGTCCAGGAAGACCACGTCGGCGTCCAGGTTCATCGCCTTGGTCAGGAAGCGGTCGCTGGAGCCGGGCACCGCCAGCACGGTGCGGCGAATGACGGGGGCGGCATCGTCGGAAGTGAACACGGGGCGGGGCCTTTCGATCGTGATCGTTGCTGTGAGCCTAACCGAGCACCTCGCGCACCTAGTACCGTTCCCTCGTGGTCACCAATTCGACATCGATCTTCATCTCCCGCATCCGTGGCATGCCGGTGGTTGATACCGCCGGCGATCGGGTCGGCACGCTGCGCGATGTGGTGATCCAGGTGCGTTCGGCCGGCCGGGCCCCCCGTGCCAAGGGTTTGGTGGTTGAGTTGTTCGCCCGGCACCGGATCTTCGTGCCGATGGTGCGGGTCTACAGCGTGACCGCGATGCAGGTGGTGATCTCCGGGGTGGTGAACACCCGGCGCTTCGAACGTCGGGACGCCGAGAACCTGGTGATCGGTGACCTCTTCGATGCCAAGGTGACCCGGGCCGGGCATCAGGGCAATGCCTATGTCTTCGATATCGCGATGCGTCAGGTGCGCTCCCACGACTGGGAGATCAGCGAGGTGGCACTGCGCGACACCTCCCGTTCGAGGTTCGGTCGCCGCGGCCACGATGTGGTGGTCGACTGGTCGGAGGTGTCGGCCCTGAGCATGGGCTCGGGCCGCAGCACCAGCGAGTTGCTCGCCCAGATGGAGGACATGAAACCGGCCGACATCGCCCGCGAGCTGCACGATCTGACGCCGCAGCGACGCGCCGAGGTGGTCGCGGCCCTGGACGACGAAACCCTGGCCGACGCGGTCGAGGAGTTGCCCGAGGACGAGCAGATCCAGTTGATCTCGGCGTTGGGTACCGAGCGGGCCGCCGATGTGCTGGGTGAGATGGACCCGGACGATGCCGCCGACCTGGTGGCCGAGCTGTCCCCCGATGTGGCCGAAACCCTGCTGCGCGAGATGGAGCCGGAAGAGGCCGACGATGTGCGCCGATTGCTGCTGTACGAGGAGTTCACCGCCGGTGGTCTGATGACCCCCGAACCGGTGGTGGTCTCCCCCGATGACACGATCGCCACGGCCCTGGCCAAGGCCCGTAATCCCGATGTCACCCCCGCCCTGGCGTCCCAGGTGTATGTCACCCGGGCCCCGCTGGAAACCCCCACCGGTAGGTATCTGGGCACGGTGCACATTCAGCGGTTGCTGCGCGAACCGCCGTCGCTGATGGTGTCGGCGATGATCGACGGTGAACTGCAGCCCCTGCACCCGCACATGAGCCTGGCCGCGGTGTCGCGCTATTTCGCCACCTACAACCTGGTTTGTGCCCCGGTGGTCGACGACGACCGGCTGCTCGGGGCGGTGACGGTCGACGATGTGATCGACCACATGTTGCCGGACGACTGGCGCGGTGACCAGATGGACGGCATGGAACCCGAGGAGGTCGACGATGGCCGCTGAGGACGCGAACCGGCTCAACGTTCCCGGTCGCAGACGGCGCAGTCTGCTGCCCCGGGTACGCCTGGACGGGGACGCCTTCGGCGCCTTCGCCGAGGCCTTCGCCCGGTTCATGGGCACCGCCCAGTTCCTGGTCTGGATGACCGTCTTCGTCGCCGCCTGGGTGACGATCAACATGATCGGGCTGTTCGGTCTGAAGTGGGACCCGTATCCGTTCATCCTGCTGAACCTGTTCTTCTCCACCCAGGCCTCCTATGCCGCACCGCTGATTCTGCTGGCCCAGAACCGCCAGGAGGCCCGCGACCGGATCACCCTGGACCGTGACCGTGCCCAGGCCGCCCAGAGCCGCGCCGACATGGACTTCCTGGCCCGCGAAATCGCCGCCCTGCGGATGTCGGTCGGCGAGGTGGCAACCCGCGATTACATCCGCAACGAGCTGCGCGAGGAGGTTCGTGACGAACTACGGCGATGGCTCAATGACACAGACAAGGACGGTTAAGGTGGACCGCATGCCTGAAGTCGACACCGCGACCCCCGACCACCCGCTCCTGCCGGCGGTCACCGAAGCCCTCTCCCACGTCCAGGACCCGGAGATCAAGCAGCCGCTGCTGGATCTGGGGATGGTCGAATCTCTGAACATCAGCGATGACGGGGTGGTCGACATCAAGATCCTGCTGACCGTCTCGGGTTGCCCGATGAAGGACACCCTGCGCACCGACACCACCAAGGCGCTGAACGGAGTGACCGGGGTGACCGCGGTGAACGTCGAGCTCGGGGTGATGAGCGACGAGCAGCGCACCGCCCTGCGCACCCAGTTGCGCGGCGGGATCGCCGAGCGGGAGATTCCCTTCGCCAAGCCCGGTTCGTTGACCAAGATCATCGCCATCTCGTCCGGTAAGGGTGGGGTCGGCAAGTCTTCGGTGACGGTGAACCTGGCCCGCTCCCTGGCCAGGGCCGGGCATTCGGTGGGCATTCTGGACGCCGATATCTACGGGCATTCGATTCCGCCGATGTTGGGCATCGCCGATGAGCGGCCCACGATGGTCGAAGACCTGATCATGCCGGTGCCGGCCCACGACATGAAGGTGATGTCGATCGGCATGCTCAAGGCCAGCCGCGATCAGGTGGTTGCCTGGCGCGGCCCGATCCTGGACCGGGCGCTGACCCAGATGCTCGCCGATGTGCACTGGGGTGACCTCGACTACCTGGTGATCGACCTGCCCCCGGGTACCGGTGATGTGGCGATCTCGCTGGGCCAGAAACTGCCCGGTGCCGAGGTGATCGTGGTGACCACCCCGCAGCAGGCGGCCGCCGAAGTGGCGCAGCGGGCCGGCACGATGGCCTCGATGATGCACCAGCGGGTGCTCGGTGTGGTTGAGAACATGTCCTACTTGGAGTCGGGCTGCCCCCATTGTGGGGAGAAGAGCCGGATCGACCTGTTCGGTACCGGTGGCGGTGCCGAGACCGCCGCGAACCTGACCAAGGCACTCGGCTACGAGGTGCCGTTGCTGGCCGAGGTGCCGCTCGACCCGCGGGTGCGGGCCGGCGCCGATGTGGGCGACCCGGTCGTTGACGCCGCCCCCGAATCGGCGGCCGCGCAGGCCCTGTCGTCGGTGGCCGAGACCCTGGCCAGCAAGGGTCGTGGGTTGGCCGGCATGCAGTTGGGCCTCTCGCCGATGTGACCCGGACGGCCACCGTTCAGGTGGCCCGCGTCGTTCAGGTGGCTTCCGCGTCGTAGGGCGCCGGGCCGCCCACCTCACCAGTTGGGGCCGGCGCCGGTGGTGAACCGTGCCGGGCACTCTCCCAGCGCAGTTGGTCGGTGGCCTCGCGCATCGCGACGGTCGACTCGTCCAGTTCGCGTTTCACATCGGCGACCAGCGGGTCCATCTCGTCCA
Source organism: Pseudenemella bisphenolivorans (assembly GCF_051133435.1). Taxonomy (NCBI): domain Bacteria; kingdom Bacillati; phylum Actinomycetota; class Actinomycetes; order Propionibacteriales; family Propionibacteriaceae; genus Pseudenemella; species Pseudenemella bisphenolivorans. The sequence goes on from NZ_JBPGNY010000001.1 coordinate 416,195, forward strand.
ACAGGTGTTTGCGGATGAAGGCCTTGGGGTCGCGGATATCGAAGTCCTCGTAGCCGGGGCCGAGTTCACTGCGGATCGTGGTTTGGGCGTTGTTGGCCACGTTGCGCAGGTAGGCGATGATCCGGGCGAGCTTGCGGGCCAGGTCGGGCAACTTGTCGGGGCCGAAGAGCAGAATGCCGATGATGATGAGGGCGAGGATCTCGCCGGCACCGACACCGAACATGCTGCACAGGGTAGCCCAGTCAGCCGACCCGGCCCTCCAGCGTGACGTCCACGCTCGCTTCCTTGCCGCCCCGGATGTAGTCGATCGAAATCTTCTCGCCCGGACGGTGGGTGCGGATCTGCACGATCAACTCGGTGCTGTCGTACACCGCCCGGCCGGCGACCGCGACCACCTTGTCACCGGCTCGCAGTCCGGCCGCAGCGGCCGGGCCCCCGCCGGTGATCTCGATCAGTTCGGCACCCGACTCGTCGGGGGTGTCGCGCACCTGGGCGCCGATCACCGGGTACTGGGCCTTGCCGTTGGCCTTGAGTTCGTTGGCGATCGTGATGGCCTGGTTGATCGGGATCGCGAAGCCCACCCCGATGCTGCCGGACTGCTGCTGTTGGTCTCCGAGGGTGAGGATCGCGGAGTTGATGCCGATCACCTTGCCCTCGGCATCGACCAGGGGGCCGCCGGAGTTGCCGGGGTTTATCGCCGCATCGGTCTGGATGCCGTTGATATAGGCCACTGCGGCCTCGGCATTGTTGTCGTCGCCGACCCGCACCGGCCGATCGAGCGAGGACACGATTCCCGAGGTCACCGAACCGCCCAGTCCGAGCGGGGAGCCGACCGCGATCGCGGGTTGCCCGGTGCGCACCTGGGAGGAATCACCGATCACCGCCGGGGTGAGATGTTCCCCGGCCGGGATCTTGATCACCGCCAGGTCGTAGCCGGGACTGCGGCCGACGATCTGGGCTCGCACCCGTGCCCCACCGGCGAGGATGACCTCGACCTGCGCACCGGAGGCACCGGCCTCAACCACGTGGTTGTTGGTCAGGATGTGCCCGTCCTTGCTGAGGATCACCCCGGAGCCGGCCGACCTGTTGGTGCCCGACCGGACGTGGATGGTGACCGTGCTGGGCAGCACCGCCGAGGCCACCGCCGACACATCTCCGGGCTTGTCGCTAGTGGCCGGTGAGGGCTCGGCGGACTTGCGACCGGCCGGTTCGGCCGTCGGCTCGGCGTCGCCGGTGGGGTCCTCGCTGCCGACGGTGGGTGAGGCGTTGGGCTCGGCACGGCCGGTGAGCAACAGCGCCGAACCGGCACCGGCCGCCCCACCGAACAACAGCGAGACCGCGGCGGTGAGCGCCACGAGGCGGCCCCAGCGCGGCCGACCGTTGCTCGGCGGGGCCGGACGCGGCGCGGGGGCCGTTGCTGCCGGCGCGGCGGTTGGCGGGGCACCCGTTACCGGGATGTTGGTTGTCGGGACGCCGGATGCCGGCGAGGCCGTCGTCGGAATGCTCGTGGTCGGACTGCTCGTTGGCGGATGACCCACCGGGGAGGAACCCGTCGGGCCGGCCGGAATTGCCGGTACCGGTTCGGTGGGCGGTGATGCCTGGTACGGCGCTCGGTAGTCGGGCATCGCCGCATACCGGGGAGCATCGGCCTCCCCGCCCGGGCCGACCGGATCACCGGGCTCTACCGGTTGTCCGCCGTGCGGTTCCGGTGGTGGGGCCCAGGGGTTCGGTGGCCCGTACATACTCATCGTCCTGCCACCATTTCGCTCAGGTGCCGCCATCCGGCCTGCACTCGTCCCCACCGGGTGCGCAGCACCGGTGCATCGTGCGGTAGTTCGGCAACCGCCTTGGTCGCCACCTCCGAGGGGCCGTCGGTGACCACGGTGAAGACCGAGTCCTGCGACTGCCAGATGAAGATCGTGGGTGACCCGTCGCGCCGGTAGGCGCCCACCGAATCGTCCCAGGCGAAGCCCTCGGGAGCCTCCAGAATCGTGCCGCGTTCCTGGCGCACGGTGATCGCCGAGGCCCCATCGCTGTAGGTGGTGTGCACCGCGGTGCCCGGGTCATTGCCCAATCGGGCCAACGGCAGGCCGGCCAACTGCTGGTGGCACGACCAGCCGCGGTCGCGCACCTCGCCGACCTGGCTGAGGTTCAGGTAGGCCGCCGCACTCGGCCGCACCAATCGGGGCGGCGGGTGGGCCACGAACTGCTGCCGGTCGATGCTCAGCCCGGTGGTCACCGCCTGCACCCGCAGCGAACCGTCCGTGTCGTAGCTCTCCTGAGCAAGCTGCACCGCGGTCTTCTGATCGAACCACCAGCGGGCCACCAACAACCCGTCCCGGCGCGCCTCGATCAGCACCGCAGGACGCCCCAACACGTGCTGGCCGAGTTTGCCCGACAGCTCGTCGGGCCAGGCCTGCCGGCCGCTCTCCCGCACCTGCAGGAAGGCGCTGCGCTCGGGTTTACCACCCTCGTCCAGGACCTCCACCTGGGTGCCCTGGGTCGAGCGGTGCCGCACCGCGACGTTCACCGCCACGACCCGGTGTTCACCGGCGGTCATCCGCACCCGCTGGGTACCACTGTGGTCAACCACCCGGGTGGACTGTTCGGCCGCACTGAGCACGGTGCGCGACTCCTCACCCGACAACCGGCGCCCCGGACGCACCGGCAGCGGGGTCAACTTCGCGGCATTGCTGATCGACAGGCGCTCGTGGGCGGGGATCGCCCACGCGGCGACGGTGGAGTCCATCACGAAGGATCGTTGGGCGGCGACGTGGGCGAACTCGGCCCGGGCCTTGGCCGCCGGATTGACGATCTCGATGTCGGGGGCGGGGGCGGCCGCCCAACCGATCCCGACCAGCCCGACCATCACCCCGGTCAGCAGGGCGATCGCGCCGGTCAGGTTGCGGCGGCGGGCCCGGCGACGGCTCGGCAGGGGTGCCCGGTCGTCCAGGGGCCGGTCGAAGGGCTGGGTCCACAGAGGTTGGTCGGCCCGGGCGCCGGCGATCGACACCAGCCGCTCGGCCAGGGGTGCGGGGTGGCCCCCGGCCGGGTCACGGGTGGCACCCAACAGGTGCTGCACCCGCCGCAGAGCCGCGACCTCGGCACGGCAATCGGGGCATTCGGCCAGATGGGCCGCCACCCGGTCCCGTTCGGCTCCCGACAGCGCGTCATCGACGAAGGCCGACAAGGTCGCTTCGGGTTCGCAGTGACGGCTCACCGCGCAGGACCCGTTTCCACATTCACCCCGCCGTACCGCTGCCGTCCTTCCGAGGGGCTGCGGTGGGCCAACTCGGCACGCAATTGGGCGCGGCCACGGTGAATCCGGCTGCGGACGGTGCCGATCTTCACGTCCAGCACGTTGGCGACTTCTTCGTAACTCAGGCCCTCGATATCGCACAGCACCACCGCGGCCCGGAACTCCGGGGCCAGGTTCGCCAGTGCGGCCGCCACATCGTGGTCGAGGTCGGCATCGTTGAGAACTTCGTCGGGTGAGGGGTCCCGGCTGGCGATGCGTTCGGCCTGGTTGTCGACCAGTCCGTCGAAGCGGATCCGCTTCTTGCGCCGGGCGGTGTCGAGGAAAAGGTTCGTGGTGATCCGGTGCAGCCAGCCCTCGAAGGTGCCCGGCTTGAACCGGTGCAGGGACTTGAACACCCGGATGAAGGTTTCGTGGGTGAGGTCCTCGGCGTCGAACTGGTTACCGGTCAACCGATAGGCCAGTCGGTACACCTGTCCGCTGTACCGGGTGACCACTTCTTCCCAGGACGGTGGCACCCATTCTTCGGCCGAAGCTGCCGAACCGGCCACCTGGGGGGAATTGGCAGTCGGGGGCAGTGTTCGCTGACGCATCCGAGCCCTCCTCACTCCCGGTGAAACGCCCGGCGGCCGGGCAAGGTTCCCCACCTGAGGACTCCATTGTGCCGCGTCGGTGGGTTTTTGGCCCCCTCCGAAGGGAGGTCCGGCCCCGATCTCGGGGTCGAATCAGGGGGAAACCCCAGCGGAAAACCCCAGCAGTGATGCCTCCGCGGTCGACGTCAGCGCAGCCCGGCCGCAGCCAACTGTTCCCCGAAAACCGCCACCAGGTCGGGGGCGGCCGAAACCATCGGCGGACGCAAGGGGCCACCCGGTAGGCCGAGCAGATCCAGGCCGGCCTTCACCATCGAGCAGCCCTGGGTGGCGAACACCCCGGTCAGCACCGGCAGCACCCGCCGGTACTCGGTCAGGGCTTCGTCGATCCGGCCGGCGGCGTAGTCGGCGATCACCCGGGCCATCACCGCACCGCTGAAGTGGGTCGAGGTACCGACCAGGCCCACCCCACCAACGGCCATCAGCGACGGGGTGATCGCGTCGTCACCGGCGTAGTAGGCCAGATCGGTCGCCGCCATCACCGTGGCCGAGGCCACCGGGTTGCCCTTGGCGTCCTTGACCGCGACGATCTGCGGATGCTCCGCCAGGGCGATCAGCGTGTCGGTGCTCACCTCGGTGCCGGTGCGTCCGGGAATGTCGTAGATCATCACCGGCAACTCACCGGCCGAGGCGACGGTTTCGAAGTACTCGCGCAGCCCCTCCTGGGGTGGCTTGGAGTAATAGGGGGTGACCACCAGCAGGCCGTTCGCCCCGGCCTCGGCCGCCTCCCGCGCCAGGTGCACCGAATGGTCGGTGTTGAAGGTACCGACACCGGCCACCACCTGCGCCCGGTCACCGATCTCGTCGACCACCGCGGCGATCAGCTCACGCTTCTCGGCATCGGTGGTGGTCGGCGCCTCACCGGTGGTGCCGTTGATCACCAGCGCGTCGTTGTGCTGTTGATCAACCAGATGGGCCGCCAGCCGGCGGGCCGCGGACAGGTCCACCGAACCGTCGGCGGCGAACGGGGTCACCATGGCGGTGAGCAGACGCCCGAAGGGCAGGGCGGGATCGGGTTCACGCATGGTCGGCAGTCTAGTGCGGTTGGCTCAGTCGACGCTGACGATGACCATCGGGTCGCCGTCATGGACGACATCACCCACGCCCACCACCACTTCGGTGACGGTGCCCTCGACACCGGCCAACACCGGGATCTCCATCTTCATCGACTCCAGCAACACCACCTCGTCGGTGGGTTCGACCCGATCACCGACGGCCACCTCCACGGACAGCACGGAGGCAACAATTTCGGCGACGACTGCATGATTCATGCCCGTCATCGTACGACCTGCGGGACGAAGAACTGTAGAGTCCCGTGCATGACCGATCCGAATGCCCCTGACGCCGCCACATGGGCCTTTGCCGAGAACTACGTCCCCGAATCCGAGGTGGCCGCGGCCGCCCGGGAACAGGCCAAGGATCTGGGGGTCGCCCCGGTCGGACGAGGTACGGCGAGCTTGCTGACGGTACTGATGCAGGCGATCAATGCCGCTGCGGTGGTCGAGGTGGGAACCGGCTCCGGTGTGTCGGGCCTGGCTCTCTACGCCGGCATGGCCCCCGACGGGGTGTTGACCAGCATCGACGCCGAACCGCAGCACCAGGCCGCGGCCCGCAAGTCCTTCGAGGCCGCGGGCGTCACCTCGCGCCGGATCCGGTTGATTCCCGGTGACGCGCTGACGGTGCTGCCGAATCTGCTCAGTGGTGCCTACGACGCGGTTTTCGTCGACGCCGACAAGCTCGAATACGTCGAGTACGTCGAACAGGCGCTGCGGCTGCTGCGCCACGGCGGGCTGTTGCTGATCGACAACGCGCTGTGGCACAACCGGGTCGCCGATGAGGACAACCATGACGACCGCACCGTGGTGATTCGCGAAACCCTCGCCGCGGTCACCGAGATCGAGGAGTTCACCTCGTCCCTGGTGCCGGTCGGCGACGGCCTGTTGATCGCGGTCAAGCAGTAGGTCTCAGATCGCCGAGACCCGGATCCCCTTGCCGACCACGGTGATGCCGCCGTCGGAGACGGTGAATCCGCGCGCCCGGTCGGCTTCATGATCGACACCGACCTCGGCGCCGTTCTCGACCACCACGTTCTTGTCCAGGATCGCCCGGCGCACCACCGAGTTGCGTCCGACCCGGACGTTGTCGAGCAGCACCGAATGCTCCACATCGGCCCACTTGTCGACGTGGACGTTGGGTGAGAGCACCGAGTTGTCGACGTCACCGCCGGAGATGATCACCCCGGGGCTGACGATCGAGTCCTCGGCGGTACCGCGCAGCACGAACTTGGCGCCCGGCTGGTTGACCTGCGCGGTCAGCAGCGGCCAGTGCTCGTTGTAGAGGTTGAAGATCGGTTTCACCGAGACCAGGTCCATGTGCGCCTCGTGGTAGGCGTCGATGGTGCCCACGTCCCGCCAGTAGTCGGCATCCTCGGGAGTCGAGCCCGGCATCACATTGGTCTTGAAGTCGTAGACCTGGGCCCGGCCCTGTTCCACGAAGTAGGGAATGATGTCGCCACCCATGTCGTGGCGGGCGTCGGGGTTGGCGGCGTCCTTCTCGAGAGCTTCGACCAGGGCGTTGCGGGTGAAGATGTAGTTGCCCATCGAGGCATAGGACTCGTCCGGGCTGTCGGCCAGACCGGGCGGGTCGGCCGGCTTCTCCAGGAAGCTGTTGATCTTGTGGTCCGCGGCCGCATCGATGATGCCGAAGGCCGAGGCGTCCTTGCGGGGAACCCGAATGGCGGCCACGGTCGCGTCCAGGCCGGAGTCGATGTGCGCCTCCAGCATCTGGTTGACGTCCATCCGGTAGATGTTGTCGGCGCCGAAAACGACCACGTAGTCGGGATTCTCGTCGGTGATCAGGTTCATCGACTGGAAGATCGCGTCGGCACTGCCCTGGTACCAGCGTGGGCCGAGGCGCTGCTGGGCCGGCACCGGGGTGACGTAGTTGCCCAGCATCGTCGACATCCGCCAGGTCATCGAGATGTGTCGGTCGAGGGAGTGGGATTTGTACTGCGTCAGCACCGCGATCTGGCGCATCCCCGAATGCACCAGGTTCGACAGCACGAAATCGATCAGGCGGTAGGTTCCGCCGAAGGGCACAGCCGGCTTCGCCCGGTCGATGGTCAGCGGCATCAGCCGCTTGCCCTCCCCACCGGCCAGGACTATCGACAAGATTCTGGGACGCGACGTCATGACACCAAACTAGTCACCCGGATTTCGGCTCCGACACCCACCCCACCGCCTCGGCAAAAGCGGCCAACCCGGCCGCATCGGCAGATGGGCGCTGTGACACGATCTGAGCCATGAGCCTTCGTGTTTCGATCCTGACCCGCGAGTACCCTCCCAGCATCTACGGCGGGGCCGGGGTACACGTCGCACAACTCGTCCCCCAGCTGCGCAAGCTGATCGAGGTGGACGTCCAGTGCATGGGTGAACCCCGGGAAGGGGCCACTGCCCATGCCGAGGATTTTCCGCCGAATGCCAATGCCGCCCTGCGTATTTTCGGTGCCGACCTGGCGATGACCGCGGCCGTGCCCGAGGTCGATCTGGTGCACTCCCACACCTGGTACGCCAACCTGGCCGGACACCTGACCGGGTTGTACCAGCAGATTCCCCATGTCGTGTCCAGCCACTCCCTGGAACCGCACCGACCGTGGAAGGCCGAGCAACTCGGCGGCGGCTATCACCTGTCGTCGTGGGCCGAGCGGATGAGCTTCAACGCCGCCTCCGCGGTGATCGCGGTGAGCTCGGGGATGCGCGATGCGGTGCTCGAGTCGTACCCGGAACTGGATCCGGAGAAGGTGCATGTGGTGCGCAACGGCATCGACACCGAGGAATTCCAGCCGGTCACCGAAACCGATGTGGTGGAGCGACTCGGGGTCGACCTGGACCGCCCGATCGTGGCCTTCGTGGGCCGGATCACCCGGCAGAAGGGCCTGGTGCATCTGGTGCGGGCCGCCGAACAGTTCAGCGAAGGCACCCAGGTGCTGCTGCTGGCCGGGGCCCCCGATACTCCCGAGATCGCCGAGGAGTTCAACCAGGCCTTCGCCCACCTGCAGGAGTCGCGCGGTGGCGGGGTGATCTGGGTGCAGGAGATGCTGCCGCGGCACGAGGTGCGCCAGGTGCTCAGCCATGCCACGGTCTTCGCCTGCCCGTCGATCTACGAGCCGTTGGGCATCGTGAACCTGGAGGCGATGGCCTGCGAGACCGCGGTGGTGGCCAGCGCCGTCGGTGGCATCCCCGAGGTGGTGGTGGACGGTGAGACCGGTCTGCTGGTCGGTTACGACCCGAAGCGGGCCGATGATGCCGACTTCATCGCCGGCTTCGAGGCGGAGTTCGCCGCCAAGATCAACGAGCTGACCGCCGACCCGCAGCGGGCCCGCGAGATGGGCCTGGCGGGGCGCAAGCGCTGTATCGAAGAGTTCTCCTGGGCCAAGATCGCCGAGCAGACGGTGGACGTGTACCGGGCTGCGATCGAGCGTTTCCGGGCCGGCTGAGCGGTCGATACCCGAACCAACAGCGAGAGGGTCTGCCCGATGTGGGCAGACCCTCTCGCTGTTGTATCAATCAGTGGCAATCAGCCCACAACGGCCTGCAGTGCCTCTGCCAGTTCACCGGCCTCGGTGGCGTTCAGCTCCACAACCAGCCTGCCGCCACCCTCCAGCGGAACGCGCATGACGATGCCGCGACCTTCCTTGGTGACCTCCATCGGTCCATCACCGGTTCGAGGCTTCATTGCTGCCATTGCGCAACCTCCCACTTTCAATTCGATGTATCGAAGCCCCATTATTCCGCATCATCGGGCCCCGTGCCCACGGGGGAGCCATTCGGCGCCAGGGCTCGTTTCTCGCGCAACGTGGCCAACTCGAGGTCACGGACGTGGATCTCGCGCGCCAGCCGGTCGAGCAGATCGTCCACCTGATCGACCGCATAGCCGCGCAGGGTGACACCGAAACGCACCTTCGCCACGTCCTCGGCGGTCAACGGCACGGCCGGCAGGGTCTGCCGGAAGGTGTCGGTTTCGACGTGCTGGTGCATGCCGCCCAGCCGTCCGGTCGCGGCAATCGCGGCGACACCGAGAATCAGTACCGCCACCACGGTCAGGATCCAACCCATCGTCACTCCCCTGCTGCGGCTATTCGGCCAGGGCGGTCGAGTCGGCCCGAATCAGGGCTTCGACGGCCTCATCGGTGGTGTCCACCACCGGCACCAGGTCGAGGTCCTCGGGCTTGATGTACTCGTGTTCGGCCAGGGTGTCGCGCAACCAGTCGATCAGCGGGGTCCAGTAGGCCGAGTCGTACAGCACCACCGGCAGGTGGGCGATCTTGTGGGTCTGGGTGAGGGTGAGGGTTTCGAACAATTCGTCCAGGGTGCCGAAGCCACCGGGCATCGCCACGAAGCCCAGGGAGTACTTGGTGAACATCGTCTTGCGGGCGAAGAAGTAGCGGAAGTTGATGCCCAGGTTCACCCACGGGTTCAAGCCCTGTTCCATCGGCAGTTCGATGCCCAGGCCGACCGACACCCCACCGGCCTCGGCCGCACCTCGGTTCGCGGCTTCCATCACCCCGGGGCCACCCCCGGTGATCACCGCATAGCCGGCCTCGACGATCTTGCGGCCCATCTCGACCCCGGCCTGGTACAGCGGGGAGTCGGGCTTGGTGCGGGCCGACCCGAAGACCGACAGGGCCGGGCCGAGCTCGGCCAGGGTGCCGAACCCCTCGACGAACTCCGATTGGATCCGCAGCACCCGCCAGGGGTCCTCCCGGGTCCAGTCGGTGCGCGAGGGCGGTTGCAGGAACCGCTGATCGGCGGTGGTGGTCTGAAGTTGACTGCCGGCGCGCAGTACTTGGCCGACGCGTTTGCGGACGTCCGGATTATTCACCCGATCACCCTAGCCGTGTCGGGGCGCGAGCCAGCGACGCAGACCGTCCCGGCAGGCGTAGACCTGCTCGGCCGGGCAGTGTTCGTGGTCGGTGTGGGCCAGGGTCGGGTCACCGGGGCCGTAGTTCACCGCCGGAATGCCCAGGTCGGCGAAGCGGGCGACGTCGGTCCAGCCGTATTTCGGTTTCGGCTCCCCACCGACCGCGGCCAGGAAGTCGGCGGCCAAGGGTTGGTCCAAGCCCGGACGAGCCGCCGCGGCGGCGTCGATGATGGTCACCTCGGTGTCGGGGAAGAACTCGCGCAGCCGGTCGATCGCCTCGTCCAGGGTCTTGTCGGGGGCGAAGCGGTAGTTGACCCACAGTTCGCACCGGTCGGGGATGACGTTGCCGGCGATCCCGCCCGAAATGTGCACCGCGCTGAGTCCTTCGCGGTAGACCAGCCCGTCGACCTCGACGTCCACATTGTCGTACTCGCTGAGAATGCGCAGTGCCTCGGCGGCGTCGTGGATCGCGTTGTGGCCGGTCCAGGAACGGGCCGAGTGGGCGGCCGAGCCGTGGAAGACCAGTTCGCCGCGCAGGGTGCCCTGGCAGCCGCCCTCCACCCGGGCCGCGGTGGGTTCGCCCAGCACCGCGAAATCACCGGCGAGCAGTTCGGGGTGGGTGCGCACCAGCCGTCCCAGCCCGTTCTTGGCGGCCTCGACCTCTTCGTTGTCGTAGAACACCCAGGTGATGTCGCGCGACGGTTCGGTGAGTTCGGCGGCCAGCGACAGGGCCACCGCGACCCCACCCTTCATGTCCACCGAGCCGCGGCCGTGGATCACCCGCTCGTCGCCGGTGCCGGTCACCCGGGCCGGCAGATTGTCGGCCACCGGCACGGTGTCGAGGTGTCCGGCGATCACCACCCGCTCGGCCCGCCCGAGGTTGGTGCGCGCGATCACCGCATCACCGTCCCGGATCACCTCCAGATGTGGGTATTCGTCGAGCGCGGCTTGCACCAGATCGGCCAGGTGGCCTTCGTTGCCGCTGACGGATTCGACATCGATCACCTGCACCAGCAGATCGACGACATCGGCACGCAGGTCGAGAGCAGTGGACATGGGGTGAGCCTACCCACCGGGGGTGAGTATCCTCGCCCGCATGACCGACACCCGTACCGCTTGGGCCTGGGGCCTGGCCAGCACGCATATTCCTTCCGGCACCGTTCTCGACACCTGGTATCCCGCACCGTCCCTGGGCGATGCCCCGGCCGATGCGCAGCCGCCGGCCGAGCTCACCGCCGCAGCCGGCACCGATGAGGTACGGCAGGTGCGCACCGATGTGGTGCTCACCAGCATCGACCTGGACGCCGCGCCGGCCGACGTCGCCGATGCCTACCTGCGCCTGCACCTGATCAGCCACCGGATCTGCGCCCCGCGCACGATCAACCTCGACGGCGTCTTCGGGGTGTTGACCAATGTGGTGTGGACCTCGGCCGGACCCTGCGCGATCGACGGGTTCGAGACCGTGCGCGCCGCACTGCGGGCCGCCCGCGGTCACCTGACCGTGTTCGGGGTGGACAAGTTCCCCCGGATGATCGACTACGTGATGCCGAGCGGGGTACGGATCGCCGAGGCCGACCGGGTGCGGTTGGGCGCCCACCTGGCCGCCGGCACCACCGTGATGCACGAGGGCTTCGTGAACTTCAACGCCGGCACCCTGGGCACCTCGATGGTGGAGGGTCGGATCTCGGCCGGCGTGGTCGTCGGCGACGGGTCGGACGTGGGCGGTGGCGCCTCGATCATGGGCACCCTGTCCGGGGGCGGCACCCAGGTGATCACCATCGGGGAGCGTTGCCTGTTGGGCGCCAACGCCGGCATCGGCATCGCCCTGGGTGATGACTGCATCGTCGAGGCGGGCCTGTACGTGACCGCCGGCACCAAGGTCACCCTGGCCGACGGACGGGTGGTGAAGGCCCTGGAGCTGTCGGGTCAGTCGAACCTGCAGTTCATCCGCAACTCGGTGACCGGTGCGGTCGAGGCCCGGGCCCGCGACGGCCACGGCATCACCCTGAACGCCGACCTGCACGCCAACTGAGCGCGCGGCACCCGAACCGCAGCGGCGGCCCGGCTCGAACTCAGCTCAGCCGGGCTGCTGCCGCTTCGACCCGCTCGTCGGTGGCGGTCAACGCCACCCGGACGTGCTCATTGCCGAGTTCGCCGTAGAAGTCCCCGGGGGCGACCAGAATGCCGCGATCGGCCAGCCAGTCGACCGTCGTCCGGCAGTTCTCTCCCCTGCTCGCCCACAGGTACAGCGAGCCTTCGGAGTGATCGATCCGGAACCCGGCGCCGGTCAGCGCCGCGGCCAGAATCTCGCGGCGGCGCAGGTATCGCTCCCGCTGGGTGACCACATGGCTCTCGTCCGAGAGCAGCACCGTCATCGTGTGCTGCATCGGTGCGGGCATCATCATGCCCAGGTGTTTGCGCAGACCGATCAGATTCGGCACCACCTCGGCGTCCCCGGCGACGAACCCGAGCCGGTAACCGGCCACATTGGAGCGCTTCGACAGCGAGTGCACCGCCAACAGGCCGGTGCAGTCACCGTCGTTGACCCGCTCGTCGAGCACCGACACCGGCTCGGCGGTCCAGCCGAACTCGCCGTAGCACTCATCGGAGGCGACGATCGTGCCCCGCTCCCGCGCCCAGCTCACCCAGCGGCGCAGCCGCTCGGCGTCCCAGATCTCCCCGGTCGGGTTCGCCGGCGAGTTCAGCCACAACAATGCCGGCCGAAGCTCACCCAGGTCCTCCGGCTCGTCGGTGGCGGTGACCACGGCGGCATCGGCGGTGAGCGCACCCACCTGATAGGTCGGGTAGGCGATCCGGGGAATCACCACGGTGTCGTCGGCACCCAGGCCGAGCAGGGTCGGCAGCCAGGCGACGAATTCCTTGGTGCCGATCAGCGGCAGCACCGCCCTCGGCTCCAGACCGCGCGCCGCCCAGCGCCGCACCAGGTAGTCGTGAATCGCCGTGCGCACCTCGTCGGTGCCGGCCACGGTCGGGTAGCCGGGGGCCTCGGCCGCAGCGGTCAGCGCCTCCTTGGCGACCGGCGGGGTGGGATCGACCGGGGTACCGACCGACAGGTCACAGATCCCGTCCGGATGGGCCCGGGCCCGGGCTGCGGCACCGACCAGCGTGTCCCAGGGAAAGTCGGGCAGCCGGCCGGCCAGGTCGCGGCTCACTCGTCGTGTTCTTGCGGGTCCAGCGCGGCAACCAGTGGGTGATCCTTGTCGATCGGACCCATCTTGGCCGCCCCACCGGGCATCCCCAGACCGTCGAAGAACTGGACATTGGCGTCGTAGTACTCGGCGTACTCGGCGGGCGTGTCGTCCTCGTAGAAGATCGCTTCCACCGGGCACACCGGCTCACAGGCACCGCAGTCGACGCACTCATCGGGGTGGATGTAGAGCATCCGATTGCCCTCGTAGATGCAGTCCACCGGGCATTCCTCGACGCACGACTTGTCCTTCAGGTCGACGCAAGGCTGGGTGATGATGTAGGTCACAGCGACTCCTTCGAGCAATCAAAACGCAACGTGTCCAGAGTATGCCCCGAAGCACACCTGTGGTTATTGGGTGCCGGGGAGTGGTCGACGATCACACCCCGGCCGATCACCGGCTCACTCGCACTTGATCTCGTCACCGGCGGAGTAGGTGTGCTTGAAGTTCTCGCGCTTCACTTCCTTACCACCCTTGATGAAGGCGCGGTAGTACGAGGCGGTGAAACCCTGGATGGGCGCCTGGTACTCGCAGTTGGGGCCGGAACGGGTGCGGGTGGTACCCGAGTAGAAGCCCGACTTGGTCGGCTCCGGGGAGCGGATCTCGTCCCAAGGGCTGGTGCCCCAGATCGCCACGGTCATCGAGCCGCGGTTGCCGGGTGAGGATGGCGAGCGGGAGGCGGTCACGATCACCCCGTGGTCGGTGTTGTTCTTGAACCGCAGGTCCAGCGAGCCGTAGTACACCGTCGCCTCGCGTCCGGCCGGGTAGCGGTCGAAGTACAGCGTGTGCGGGTGGTGTTCCACGTCCTCCAGGCCGGCGAAGAAGGCGGCGTTGAAGATCGTGGTCGCACCCTGGGAGACACCACCACCGGATTCCTTCTTCAGCACGCCACCCTGAATCACGTACCCGTCGACGAAGCCGTTGGCGGCGGTGCGTTCACCGACCACATCGTTCATCGAGAAGGTCTCGCCGGGGCGCAGGGTGTAGCCGCTGATCTTCTTGGCCACCTGGCCGAGGTTCACATTGCGGTAGTTGGCGTGCGGGTAGTACGTGGTGAAGGAGCCGATCACCTTGGTGGGCTTGGCCTTCTCGGCCATCTCGGTGGTGAACTTGGCCTTCGCCCCCTCGAGCTTGACCTCGGAGGTGCGGGCGTCACCGTTCTTGGTGATCACCTTCTCGACCGCGGCCCACAGGTTCTTCGCGGTCACATCGGTGCCGTCGACCGCCGGTACGACCTGCACCTTTCCGTCCCGGATCTGCCAGCTGGCGTCCTTGGGCTTCTTCACGTCGATGGTGGCGATCTGCTCGGCCGCGGCCTTGTGCAGGGCCGTGGGGTCGACCTTCGGCTCGATGGTGCCGTTGGCCTTCTCGAAGGTGGTGGCCGCGGCGATCATCGCCGGCGTGATCTGGAAGGATCCGGCCTGGCCGGCGGTGATCTTGATCGGACCCGAGACGGCGGGCTTGGCCCATTCGTCGATCACCTGCTGCGCCTCGGCGGTGGTCACCTCCGGTTCGGTGACCGTCGGCTCGACGGTGACCGAGTCACCCTCCATGAACGTCTTGCGCAGTTCCTTGGCCACCTCGTCGGCATCGACCTCGACCGCATTCACCGCTTCGGTGAGTGCGGGGGCATTGTCCTGCCATTCGATCGCGGCATCGGAGGCCTCGACGGCGAACTCCTCGGAGACCTTGGCGCCGGCTGCGTTCAGCTTGTCGTTGTCCACCGCCAGCACGGGGTCGAGTTCGCCCCCGCCGGTCAGTACCCGCCAGATGTGCCCGGGGTTCCAGCTCCGTCCGGCACCGGCTTGGGCCACGGTGGCCTCATAGTCGATACCCAGCCCGGCCTCGGCGGGCTGCACCTTGGTGCTCGCCTCACCGGCGGTGACCGAGATCGGTGCGGCGGCCTTCGGACCCAGTTCGTCGGTCAGGGTGGTGACGGCCTGATCGACGGTCATCCCACCGATGTGCACACCGAGCACCGAGGCGTCGCGCGGGGTCTTCTCACCGGCCATGAAATAACCGGCCAGGTAGGCGCCACCGACCACCAACAGAACGGCGGCGAGCACGACGCCGAAGACCACCCGGCCCTTGCCTCGTGATCTCGTCTTCTTCTTGGATGTGCGGCTCAAATGATTTCCTCGGGTGACAACCGGGCACAGCAATAGGCGCCCATGTGCGGGTTGGACGCGACGTACTTTACGTCACCGATCGGCCAAATCCCATTTGCACGGCGGCTCAAACCACCTGCCGCGCTTCTGCGAAATGACAGGCCGAGGCATGCTCGGCGACCCCGTCGGGGCGATCGATCAACGTCGGCTCCTCGGAGGCACAGCGTTCCTGAGCCTTCCAGCAGCGGGTGTGGAAACGGCAGCCGGTGGGCGGGTTCGCGGGGCTGGGCACGTCGCCGGAGAGGACGATCTGTTCCTTGTTGGCCCGGGCGGTCGGGTCGGGTACCGGTACCGCCGAGAGCAGGGCCTGGGTGTAGGGGTGGGTCGGACGGCTGTAGATCTCGTCCTCGGTACCCAGCTCGACCAGTTTGCCCAGATACATCACCCCCACCCGGTCGGAGATGTGCCGCACCACCGACAGGTCGTGGGCGATGAAGATATAGGCCAGCCCGAGTTCCTTCTGCAGGTCCTCCAGCAGGTTCACCACCTGGGCCTGCACGGACACGTCCAGCGCCGAGACCGGCTCATCGCAGACCAGCACCTTCGGGTTCAACGCGATACCGCGCGCGATACCGATGCGCTGGCGCTGACCACCGGAGAACTGGTGCGGGTAACGGTTGATGTGTTCGGGGTTCAGGCCGACCAGATCGAGCAGTTCCTGCACCCGCTTGCGCCGTCCGCCCCGGGGCACCACATCGGGGTGGATGTCGAAGGGCTCCCCCACGATGTCACCAACCGTCTTGCGCGGGTTCAGCGAGGTGTACGGGTCCTGGAAGACCACCTGGATATTGCGCCGGAGCTTGCGCAGCGCCGAACCGGACACGGCGAACATGTCGTCACCGTCGAAGACCACACCGCCCGAGGTGGGCTGCTCGAGTTGCACCAGCAGCCGACCCAGGGTCGATTTGCCGCAGCCCGACTCCCCCACGATGCCCAGGGTCTCGCCCTTGTGCAGGTCGAAGGTGACGCCGTCGACGGCTTTGACATGGCCGACCGTGCGCCGCAGCACCCCCTTGCGGATGGGATAGTGCTTGACCAGGTCCTGGGCCGACAGGATGACCTCACCGGTCACTGTCGATCACCTCCTCGGCGAAGTGGCAGGCGCTGAAGCGCCCGGGAACGACCTCGATCAGCGGCGGCACCGGATCGTGCCGGCAGACGTCCTGGGCCCGGGGGCAGCGGGGGTTGAAGGCGCACCCTTCCGGGATCCGGGTCAGGTTCGGCGGCAGCCCGCCGATCGCGTCGAGTTTCTCGCCCTTCTGGTCCAGCCGCGGGATCGACCGCAGCAGGCCCTCGGTGTAGGGATGGGCCGGGTTGGCGTACAGCTCGTACACATTCGCGGTCTCGACCATCCGTCCGGCGTACATCACCGCGATCCGGTCGGCCACATCGGCCACCACCCCCAGGTCGTGGGTGATCAGGATCAGGCCCATGTTCTCGGCCTCCTGCAGTTCCTTCAGCAGCGCCATGATCTGGGCCTGCACCGTCACGTCCAAAGCGGTGGTCGGCTCATCGGCGATCAGCACGGCCGGGTCCAGCGCGATCGCCATCGCGATCATGATCCGCTGGCGCATACCGCCGGAGAACTGGTGCGGGTAGTCGTTCACCCGCTCCCGGGCGGCCGGGATGTTCACCCGCTCCATCAGCCGGATGGCGGCTTCCTTGGCGTCGCTGCGGTTGGTGCCACGGTGGGTGCGGAACATCTCGGCGATCTGCCAGCCCACCGGGAACACCGGATTCAGGGCCGACAGGGCGTCCTGGAAGATCATCGCGATCTCGGCACCGCGAATCGACTGGCGCTCCTTCTCGGGCATGCTCAGCAACTCGGTACCGCAGTACTTCACCGAACCACCGGTGACGTATCCGGGCGGGGTGTCGAGGATGCCCATGACCGCCTGAGCGGTGACCGACTTGCCCGAACCCGATTCACCCAGGATGGCGAGGGTTTCGCCCTGGGCCAGATCGAAGCTCACCCCGTTGATCGCCTTGGCGACCCCGTCGCGGGTGCGGAACTCGACCTGCAGGTCGTCGACCTCCAACAGCAGGCCGTCGGGTCCGGGTTTCCATTCGTACGGGCCGGTGCGTTTGGCGGTACCGGGCAGTTGCTCGTTGAGTTTCTCGGCTGTCATCACGCCTCCCTCATCGCGACTTCGGATCGAAGGCGTCCTGGATCGCGTCGCCCAGCATGATGAAGGCCAACACGGTCAGCGACAGGAACACACTGGGGAACAACATCATGTGCGGCGCGGCACGCAGGAAGCCGATACCGGAGGCCTCCGAGATCGCGATACCCCACGACACCGTCGGCGGCTGCAGGCCGATACCGAGGAACGACAGGGTCGCCTCGGTGGCGATGTAGGCACCCAGGTCGATGGTCGCAACCACCACCACGGGGGCGAACGCATTCGGCAGAATGTGCGAGCGGATGATCCGTCCGGGGCTGGCGCCCAGGGCTCGGGCGGCCTGCACGTAGTCGTTGGGTTTCACCTGCAGCACCGTCGAGCGCATGATGCGCGCGATGCGCGGCCAGCCCAGGATGCCGATCGCGAGCACGACCTTGCTGACCACCAGCAGGTAGGGGGTCGTGTAGTCGGACGGGAAGGTGTACAGCACCAGAATGCCGCCCAGCAGCAGCGGGATGGCGAAGAAGATCTCACCCACCCGGGACAGCACCGCATCGAGCCACTTGCCGTAGAAACCGGACACGATACCGATCAGCGAGCCGAAGATCAGCACCGCAATGGTGGTCAGCAGACCGACCAGGATCGACGACCGCGCCCCGTGAATGGTGCGGGTGTAGACGTCGCGACCCTGGTTGTCGTAGCCGAACCATGCCTCCCCCGAGGGTGGTTGGCGGGCCTTGGAAAGCTCGGAGTAGGCCAGATCGGGGTGCGGCGAGAAGAAGGTGAACAGTGACGGGAAGGCCGCCATCACGACCATCACCAGAATCATCGCCGCCGAGATCCAGAAAGTGGGTCGCTTGCGGAGGGTGGCCCAGGCGTCCGAGCCCAGCGAGCGGGGTTTGTCGCTGTAGCCCGGCTCGGGGGCGTCGGCGGAGATCTGCGCGTCAGCCAATGGTTCAGTCATGCGAAATCCTCGGGTCGAGCGCGCCGTAGAGCAGATCGACGAGCAGGTTCATCACCAGGAAGACCAACACCAGCAAGGTGACGGTACCGACCACGGCGGTGCCGTCCTTGGTGTTGATCGCGTGGAAGATGTAGCCCCCGATGCCCTGGACGTTGAAGATGCGTTCGGTGACGATCGCCCCACCCATCAACGCACCGAGGTCGGCGCCGATGAAGGTGATCACCGGGATCATCGAGTTGCGCAGGGCGTGCAACCCGACCACCCGCTGCCGGCTGAGGCCCTTGGCCTTACCGGTGCGCACATAATCGGCGCGCAGATTCTCCACCAGCGAGTTGCGGGTCAGCCGGGCCACATAGGCGGTGGAGAGGGCACCCAACACCAAGCCGGGTAGCAGTAGCTGCCCCCAGGTGCCGGCGGTGGCGGTCACCGGGAACCAGCCCAAGCGCAGACCGAACACCATCTGGGCGACCGAACCGAGCACGAAGGAGGGGATGGAGATGATCACCAGGGTGGAGACGAACACCAGACTGTCGATGAATCTGCCCCGTCTGATGCCGGCCACCACACCCGCGGCGATGCCGATCACCGCCTCGACGCCGATCGCGATCAGCGCCAGCTTGACGGTGGTGGGCCAGCGGTTTCCGAGTTCTTCGGCCACGCTGTTGCCGTTGAAGGAGGTACCCAGGTCACCCTGCACCACCTTGCCCATGTACTTGGCGTACTGCACCGGCAGTGGGTCGTCCAAGTTGTACTCGGCCCGCATCTTGGCGACGTAGGCGTCTGGGCATGGTCGCTCACCACAACGTCCCACGGTCGGATCACCGAGGTTGAAGACCATCCAGTAGATCAGGAAGGTCGCCCCGAGGATGACCGGGATCATCTGCAGAATGCGACGCAGGATGTAGGTTCCCACTGTCGGCTCCCTCTACGTTTATGACTGGTCGTGAGTCTCGCACAAAAAGGCCGGTTCGTCCGAAATGCAGGACGAACCGACCCTTTTGTTGCCAGCGGTTACTTCACCGAGATAGCGGCGAAGTCCAGCACGCCGAAGGCGTTGATGTGAACATTCTCAACCTTGTCGGACCAGCCGACCACGGTCGAGGGGTACCACAGCGGAGCAGTGGGCAGATCTTCACCCAGCATCTGCTCGGCCTCCTGGTACAGCTTGTTCGCCTCGTCGTCGTTCTCGGCCGCAGCGGCCTCAACGAGCTTCTTGTCGAAGTCGGGGTTGTTGTACTTCGACCAGTTCGAGTCGGCACCGGTGCCGTAGATCGGGGCCAGGAAGTTCTCGATCGACGGGTAGTCCATCTGCCAGCCGGTACGGAACATGCCCTTCATCTCGTTGGCGTCGATCTTCTTGTTGAAGGTCGCGAAGTCCGGGGTGGTCTGCATCAGGCACTCGACACCCAGGGTGTTCTGGATCGAGTTGCAGACCGCGGTGGCCCAGTCGGTGTGCGCGCCGTCGGCGTTCACGGTCAGGGTCAGGGTGCCGTTGTAGCCACCGGACTCCTCGTAGAGCTTCTTGGCCTCTTCGGGCTTGAAGTCACAGCTCTCGCCACAGGCCTCGTCGGTCGCACCGTCGACCACCGACGGCGCCCAGCCGTGGGCCGGGGTGACCGTGCCGTTGAAGATGGTCTCGGCGATCTGCTCCCGGTCGATGGCCATCGACAGGGCCTTGCGCAGCTTGACGTTGTCCTTCAACTGCGGGTCGTTCGGCGAGAAGACGATGCCGGCGAAGCGGCCGGTCGGCTTGACGATGGCGCGGTCGCTGAGGTCGCTCTTGTAGGCCTCACCGATCAGGTACTCCTGCGGGATCTCGTTGGTGTAATCGAGGTTGCCGGCAACGGTGTCGGTGTAGGCGGTCTTCGGGTCGGTGTAGACCCGGAAGGTCAGCTTGTCGACGTGGGCCGGGCTCGGGCCGTCGTAATCGGCGAACTTCTCGTAGACGTACTCCGAGGTGGACTTCGACACGAACTTGAACGGGCCGGCGCCGATCGGGTTGTCCTCGAAGGCCTTCGGATCGTCGAAGAAGGAGTCGGGCATCGGGGCGAAGGCCGAGTAGCCCAGGCGCACCGGCAGGTTCGAGACCTTCTCGGTGGTCTTGATGGTGAAGGTGTAGTCGTCGACGACCTCGAGGCCGCTCATTTCCTCACCGGTGGCGCCCTCCTTCGAGATCTCCTCGGCGCCCTCGATGGCGGAGAAGAAGTAGGCGCCGGCCTGACCGTTCTTGGCCGCGGTGGTGTAGTTCCAGGCCTTGACGAAGTTCTCGGCCTTGACCTCGGTGCCGTCGTGGAACTTGCGTCCCTGCTTCAGCTTGACGGTGAAGGTCTGGTTGTCCTCGGTCTCGATCGACTCGGCCAGATCCATGATCGGCTCGGAGGTCTCGGTGTCGTATTCGACGAGCTTGGCCGTCATGGCATCTACCTGGTCACCGCCACAGGTTTCACTGGTGTTACCGGGAACAAGCGGGTTCTCCGGGGTGCACCCACGGACGACGATTTCACCGCCCTGCTTGCCGGGCTCGTCCTGGCCGGGGTCACCGGGTCCACCGTTACCGCCGCCACCACAGGCAGCGGCAATAACGGCGATGGCCGACATTCCGGCCACCGCCATCAAGCGAGTGCGTCCTCGCATGCTGTCCTCCCTCGAAAGGTCCGGCTCCCGGATCTCGGTCACCGGTGCGCCGGGCCCTGCCCGGCAATTCTGTCCCTATTCCTAGATCGACGCCGGATAGTAGGCAACACCTCGGGATTCAAAGCCGACAACCTGCAACCGGATCGTGACCCTTTGTTCATGTTGGAGTGGCAGGGGCTATCGGAATGTCGGTGCCGCTGGTTAACCTCGGCACATGCGATTCGGCGTTTTCATTCCGCAAGGCTGGCGATTCGATCTCGTCGGCATCGATGAGGCGAACCATTGGCCGGTGATGCGTGACCTGGCCCGGGCGGTCGACGCAGACCCGACCTGGGAGTCGTTGTGGGTCTACGACCACTTCCACACCACACCGGTACCCAGCGACACCGAGGCCACCCATGAGGCCTGGTCGTTGATGGCCGGTTTCGCGGCGATCACCGACCGGGTGCGGCTGGGTCAGATGTGCACCTGCATGGGTTACCGTCCGCCGGCCTACCTGGCCAAGGTGGCGGCCACCTGCGACCACATCAGCGGTGGTCGAATCGAGATGGGTATCGGGGGTGGCTGGTACGAGCACGAATGGCGTGCCTACGGCTACGGCTTCCCGGAGGTGGGTGACCGGCTGCGGATGCTGCGCGAGGGTGTGCAGATCTTCCGACAGGCCTGGACCACCGGTAAGGCCACCCTGGACGGCCGCTACTACCAGGTGGACGGCGCGATCGTGCAACCCCGGCCACTGCAGGACGGGCCCTCGCGGATTCCGCTGTGGATCGCCGGTGGTGGCGAGAAGGTGACCCTGCGGATCGCGGCCCAGTACGCCGACTACACCAACTTCTTCGGCCGGCCCGACGGCTTCGCCCGCCGTGCGGAGATTCTGGCCGAGCATTGCAAGGACGTGGGCACCGACTACGACCGGATCGTGAAGTCGACCAACTTCAACGCCCTGGTCGGCGGCTCCGAGGCCGAGGTGGAGGACAAGGTTCGGGCCCTGGAGGATCGGTGGTCGAAGGTGCTGCCGTCGGAAACCGTGCAGAAGATGGGCAACGACCTGCGCAACTCCCCCGCCTGCGGCACACCGGAACAGATCGTCGAGCAGTTGCAGCAGTACCGCGAGGTGGGGCTGCAGTACACCATCGTCTACTTCGCCGACGCAGCCTATGACCGCAGCAGCATGGAGCAGTTCGCCAAGGAGATCGCCCCGGCCCTGGCCTGATCCCGAGCCGGGACACGGGTGTTCTGCCTGGCAGGCACCCGCGCGACAGGGACTCTGTCGGCACTAGCCTTGGGGTGCGCACGAAAGGCGGTACTTCCATGTCCTTGTTCAGCAACGTCCAGCAGGCTCCCCCGGACGCAATTCTCGGCCTCACCGAGCAGTTCAAGGCCGACACCAATCCGAAGAAGGTGAACCTCGGCGTCGGTGTCTATCAGGACGCCACCGGCAAGCTGCCGTTGCTGCGCTGCATCGCCGAAGCCGAGAAGCGACTGGCCGAGAACCCCAGTGCCAAGGGCTACCTGGCCATCGACGGGATGCCCACCTACGACCGGGACGTCCAGGAACTCGTCTTCGGGGTCGATTCGCCCCTGCTGAGCGAGGGCCGGGTGGTGACCGCCCAGGCTCTGGGCGGTACCGGCGCCCTGAAGGTCGGTGCCGATTTCCTGCGTCAGGTCAGTCCCGACGCGAAGGTGTTGATCTCCAACCCCAGTTGGGAGAACCACCGGGCGCTGTTCACCCGCGCCGGGTTCACCGTGGACACCTACCGCTACTACGACGCCGAGGCCAAGGGCGTCGATGTCGAGGGCATGCTGGCCGATCTGGCGGCCGCCGCCCCGGGCACGATCGTGGTGCTGCACGCCTGCTGCCACAACCCCACCGGCTACGACCTCTCCCCCGCCGACTGGGATCGGGTGATCGAGGTGATCAACGAGCGGGGCCTGACTGCCTTCGTGGACATGGCCTACCAGGGGTTCAGTCAGGGAATCGAGGAGGACGGCGCGGTGGTGCGCCGGTTCGCCGAGAAGGTATCGAACTTCTTCGTCTCGACCTCTTTCTCGAAGTCCTTCTCGCTGTACGGCGAGCGGGTCGGTGGCCTGTCGATCGTGTGCTCCGACGCCGAGGAGGCCGACCGGGTGCGCTCGCAGATCAAGATCGTGATCCGCACCAACTACTCCAACCCGCCCACCCACGGTGCCGCACTGGTGGAGACGGTGCTCGCCGACCCCGACCTGCGTGCCCAGTGGGTGGCCGAACTCGGTGAGATGCGCGACCGGATCAAGTCGATGCGCACCGCACTGGTGGACGGCCTGGCCGCCGCCGGGGTCGAGGGCGACTTCAGCTACATCACCGATCAGGTCGGCATGTTCTCCTTCTCGGGGTTGTCCAAGGATCAGATGGTGCGCCTGCGCAACGAGTTCGGGGTCTACGGCACCGATACCGGACGGATCTGTGTCGCAGCGTTGAACGAGAACAACGTCGGGCACGTCAGCGAGTCGATCGCGGCGGTGCTGCGGGGCTGAGGCCCGGGCTCGGACCGACCTCGCGGGTCCGCGCGCTGCGGGTCCGCGGGTCAGTCGTCGAGTGCTTTGCCCTTCTGTTCCGGCAGGGTGAAGGCGGCGACCGCGGCCATCAGGAAGGCGCCGGCGAAGACGCTGAAGACCACCACCATGCCGGAGGCACCACCCAGGGCCAGCAACGGCGGTACCACCAGTGGGGCGACGATCGAGGCGATCCGGCCGAATCCGGCCGCCGCCCCGGTGCCGGTACCGCGCACATTGGTCGGGTAGAGCTCCGGCCCGATGGCGTACAGCGCACCCCAGGCACCGAGGTTGAAGAACGACAGGAAGCAGCCGGCGACGATCAGTTGCACCGGGCTGGCCGAGAGGCCGAAGAAAACCGCCGATACCGCCGACCCGGCCAGGAAGGTGGCCAGGGTGATTCGCCGGCCCCAGACCTCGATCAGCCAGGCCGCTGCGGCGTAGCCGGGCAGTTGGGCCAGGGTGATGATCAGGGTGTAGCCGAACGAGGTGGTGAGGTCGCCGAAACGTTCGGCCAGCAGGGTGGGTAGCCAGATGAACACCCCGTAGTAGCTGAAGTTGATGCCGAACCACACCAGCCACAGCGCGATGGTGCGGGCCCGCAACCGGGCCGACCAGATCGAGACCTGGTCGCGGGTATCCGGGGCGAAGCTCTCGTCGGCGGCCCGGTTGGTCGCGGCCACCTCGGCATCGGTGGGGGCCTCGATCTCGGCCGATTCCTCGAAGGCCCGCACGGCGGCCTCCGCCTCATCGTGGCGACCCTTCGATTCCAGGTAGCGCACCGATTCGGGCAACCCGAAACGCACCACCAGGGCGTAGGCGGCGGGTACCAGACCGACCGCCAGGGCCCAGCGCCAGCCGTTGTCGCCGATCGGCACCACGAAGAAACCGATCAGGGCGGCCATGATCCAGCCCAGCGCCCAGAAAGCCTCCAGGGCGACCACCACCCGGCCGCGGATCTTGCGGGGTGCGAATTCGCTGACCAGGGTGGAGGCGACCGGCAGTTCGGCACCCAGCCCGAGTCCGACGATGAAACGCAGCACGATCAGCATGGCCACCCCGACCGACAGGGCGGCGGCCCCGGTGGCGAGCCCGTAGACCAGCAGGGTGAGCGCGAAGACCTGACGCCGTCCGATCCGGTCGGCGAGCAGGCCACCGACGCTGGCGCCGATCGCCATCCCGACGAAACCGACCGACCCGATCAGCGACAGGTCGGTGCGGGAGAGGTCCCATTGCAGGGCCAGGGCGGCCATCACGAACGAGATCAACCCGACGTCCATGGCGTCCAGGGCCCAGCCGATGCCCGAACCGAACAGCAGCTTGGAGTGCCGGCGGGTGAACGGCAAGCGGTCGAGTCGCTCGGCCCGGGTGGTGACCGAACCCGGCGTCTCGGAAGGTGCTGCGGTCATATCGTTCAACCTTCCCCATGCACAGGTTCGATTGGTACCGGTGGCACATGTTGGTCCGGTGCCGGTGGCACACGTTGTGTGCCCAGAATCATGGCACGACTAGGATGCGGCGAAAGATCCGCCACCCTAGATGTTCTCAGGAGAGACCTTATGTCCACGCTGTTGGTCGAGCGCGACGGTGCCGTCGGCACGGTCACCTTCAATGTGCCCGACAAGCTGAACGCCTTCACCCCCGACCTGTTGCAGGCCGCCGCCGATGCGGTGAATGACCTGGCAGCCGATGAGCAGGTGCGGGTGATCGCGATCACCGGCGCGGGACGGGGTTTCTCCGCCGGGGCAGATCTGGCCGATGTCGGCGCGGATACCCTGACCACCCTGAATGCGCTGATCCGGGCCATCGTGGCAGCCCCGAAGGCGGTGGTCGCGTTGGTGAACGGCATCGCCGCCGGTGCCGGGGCCTCGATCGCGATGGCCTGTGACCTGTCGGTCGTCAGCGACAAGGCGGCCTTCCTGTTGCCGTTCAACAAGCTCGGGTTGCTTCCCGACGGCGGGGCCACTGCCCTGCTGGTGGCCGGGGCCGGACGCGCCCGGGCAATGCGGATCGCCTTGCTGCAGGAGAAGATCTCGGCCGCCCGGGCCCTGGAATGGGGGCTGATCACCGAGGTCGTGCCCGCCGATCAGTTGGCAGAACGGGGTCGGGAGGTGCTGCAGTTGATGGCCACCGCCTCCCGCGGGGCGGTGCGGGCCACCAAGCAGGCGATCAACGCCTCCGCCTTCGACATCGACGAGGCGCTGACCCGTGAAGAGGTGCAGTACGACCTGCTGGATCACCCGGATTTCGCCGAGGGCAAGGAGGCCTTCCTGGCCAAGCGGGAGCCGAACTTCGGCTGAGCCCGTGTCTGACGAGGGTCCGCCCGCACACCTCAGCCGGCCCTCGGCCCGCGGGTACCAAAACCCCCAACTCACCTGCTCGAAACAGCCCGAACCACCCAAAACCGCGTCCTGAGTTGGGGATTTACGTACCCCGGCGGCTCCGGATCGGAAAGCTCGGGACCCACCGGGGATCGTGCGGTGCAAGGCGAGCCGGGCCTTCCTCAGGTCCGCGCGATCTCGCTGCCCTCGTTCCAGCAACCGGTACTCGTTCCTGCATCACTCAGCACGTGCCGCAGGAACGAGTACCGGTTGCATGTGCGAGAAAGGCGGACCCCCACCCCGAATTGCCGAGGCCGCCGGGATCTCCCCGGCGGCCTCAACTCTTCCAGGTCTTACAGAACGCCGGCGGCGTCGCGGGCGGCGATGTAGCCGTAGACAACACCCTGACCGATGGTGGCACCGGCACCCGGGTAGGTCCGGCCGAAGGCGTTGGCCGCGTTGTTGCCGATCGCGTACAGGCCCTCGATCACCGAGCCGTCAGGCCGCAGCGCCCGGGCGCGGTCGTCGGCCACCACGCCGCCGCAGGTGCCCAGGTCGCCGAGCACGATCTCCACGGCGTAGAAGGGGCCCGTGCTGAGCGGACGCAGGTTCGGGTTCGGGGTGACGGTCGGGTCACCGTAGTAGCGGTCGTAGGCCGACTCGCCGCGGTGGAAATCCTCGTCCAGACCGTTGGCGGCCATCACGTTGAAGTTGCGGAAGGTGGCCTCGACCGCATCCACCGGCAGGCCGGCGGCCCGGGCCAGTTCGGCCGGGGTGCGGCCCTTGAAGGCGATGCCCTCGTCGTACCACTTCTGCGGCAGCGGCTGCTTCGGGAACACCTGGGTCGCGAACACGTAGGAGTCGCGGTACTCCTGGTCGAAGACGATGAAGGTCTTGCCGACCGGGTTACCGTCCTTCTCGCGCTGCAGGATGACCTGCCCGTAGGTCATGTAGTCGCACGACTCGTTGACGAAGCGATTGCCCGAGGAGTCAACGATGAACGAGCCGGGCAGCGAACGCTCGGCGAGCATGACCGTGGCCTTGCCGTTGCCCACCGGGGCCACCGCCGGGAACCACCAGACGTTCTCCATCCCGCCCAGGTCGGCGCCGGTGTTGTTGGCGATCTCGATGGACTCACCGGTGTTACCCGGGTTGCCGAGCGCCCAGGAGGGCTGGAAGGTCTCGGTCTGGTACTTGCGGCGCCATTCGACGTTGTGGTCGAAGCCACCGGCGGCCAGCACCACACCCTTGGTGGCCTTGACGGTGATCTCGCGGCCCTGATGCTCGACGATCGCGCCGGTGACCCGGCCGTCCTCGGTGATCAATTCCTTGAGCCCGGTGTTGATCCAGATCGGGGCGTTGGTGTTCAGCACACCGGCCAGCAGGCCGCCGGCCAGTGCCTGGCCACCGGCGGTGTACTCCTTCTTGAACAGCACCTTGCCGATCAGGCCCTTGAGCACGCGGCGGAAGATCAGCGGGAAGGCCTTGAACGGAAGCTTGCGCATCAGGTTCATCAAGCGGTAGTCCACACCGGTGATCGGCATCGGCACCGGCGGATTCAGGCCCGACCCGCGCAGCAGTTCGCGATTCTCACCCAGGATCGACAGGTCGAAGGGCTTCGACTCGCAGGTGCGGCCGGCCGGCGAACCACCCGGCGCCTCGGGGTGGTAGTCGGAGTACCCCTTCGACCACATCAGATCCAGCGGGGTGGTGCGGCGCAGCATGTCGACCGCGGCCGGGCCGTGATTGACGTAGGCCTCCGAGCGCTCGGCCGGGGCCGAGCCGTCCACCACGGCGTTCAGGTAGTTGCGAATGCGTTCGGTGGTGTCGGCGGCGCCCGCCTCGGCCAGCACGGCATTGCCGGGCACCCAGAACGCTCCACCGGACAGTGCGGTGGAACCTCCGAGCTTGTCGGTCTTCTCCACCAGCAGCGTCTTCAAACCGGCTTCATGGCCGGCCAGAACGGCAGCCATACCGGTACCGCCGCCGATCACGAGCAGGTCGACGGTGGTGTCCTGAGGGGTTTCGATGGGCACGATGGTTCCTCCAGAGTTGGCCAGATCATCAGCAGCGTAACCAGTCGGAGTCTTTCGGCGGCGCCGGCTCCCACCTTCCGGAAAGATGTGACCAGAGGCACAGGAAGTTCTCAAGAAGGCTGGTGGAGCTCGATTCCCGCGGCGCGTCCGACCTCGGCGAAGGCCACCGCCAGCTTCGGCGGGGTGGCGTGAGCGTTCAGGCCCGAGGGGTTGGGCAGCACCCAGTGATTGCCGTCCTGACGACCCAGCACCGCCTTCGGTCGCCGGTAGGCCTGGCGGTAGGAGGTGATGCCACAGAAGGCCACCACCGCCGGCCGATGCCGCTCGTTGAGTTCGGCGATCCGGTCGACGCCGGCCTGCAGTTCCTCGGACGTCAGTTCGGCGGCCCGGGCGGTGGCCCGCTCGACGATATTGGTCAGCCCGATGCCCCGTCCCATCAGATAGTCGAGGTCCTCGGGCCGGAACCCGGCCGAGGCGTCGATGCGGTACTCGGTGATACCCGAATCGTGCATCGCCGGCCAGAACCGATTGCCCGGACGGGCGAAGTGGGCATGGGCGGCGGCCGACCACAGCCCGGGGTTGATGCCGACGATCAGCAGCTTCATGCCGGCGCCGAGCACATCGGGCACCACCTGATCACCGGCTGCGGCAACCTCGGCTGCGGTCGGGCGGCGACGTGTTGTGGCCGGCTCGGTCATGGTCATGCCTCCTCGTCGTCGAACGGTAGCGTCCACGCGAACACCAACTCGCCGTGGGCCGGATAGGCTGCATAGGCTGCCCTGACAGACTGCCCGAAAGGACCACCATGTCGTACCCCTCGCGCGATCGCTCGGAGTGGAGTCAACTCGACCTTGCTCTGATCGCGGTGTTCGCCGCGCTGATCGCCGCACTGAGCCTGACCCCGGCCATCCCGGTGGGCTCACTCGGGGTGCCGATCACCCTGCAGACCCTGGGGGTGGCCCTCACCGGGCTGATTCTCGGGCCCATCCGTGGCCTGTTGGCGACCCTGTTGTACCTGGCGATCGGGTTCGCCGGGCTGCCGGTCTTCGCCGGGTTCACGAGCACCTGGGCGGTACTGGCCAAGCCCTCCGCCGGGTACCTACTGTCCTTCCCGTTGGCCGCGTTGGTGGCGGGCCTGGTCTCACGGGCCCTGATGCGCCGGTTTCGGATGCAGCACAACTTCGCCTGGTTCTTCATCGGCGCGATGGTCGCCTCGGTGGTGACGCACATCTTCGGGATCATCGGCATGTCGCTGATCCTGCAGATTTCGCTGAGCGCCGCAGCCATCGGCGACCTGGCCTACGTGCCCGGTGATATCGCCAAGGACCTGGTTGCCTCGGCGATCGCGGTGGCGGTGTTGAAGGCCTTCCCGCACATCGTGTTGCACCGGCGCCGGGTCACCACCCTGCAACCCGGATGATCCGGCTGGCCGGGGTCACGGTCGCAGTCCCGGTACTGAGGGCGGACGGTTCGGAGCACACCAAGACCCTGTTGCGCGACATCGACCTGACCCTCACCGAACCCCGGATCGCGCTGATCGGGGCGAACGGGTCGGGCAAGTCCACCCTGCTGCGGCTGCTGAACGGACTGCTGACGCCATCGGCCGGTCAAGTGCTGGTGGACGGCCTGGACACCCACACCAAGGCCCGGCAGGTGCGGCAACGCGTCGGCTTCGTGTTCACCGATCCGCTGTCGCAGTTGGTGATGTCGACGCCGCTGGAAGACGTCGAACTGTCCCTGCGTCGCACGTTCAAGGACCGCCGCGAGCGCCGGGCCAGGGCCCAGCACCTGCTGGACGAGCGCGGCCTGGGCCACCTCGCCCACCAGAGCATCTACGACCTCTCGGGCGGCGAACGCCAACTCGTCGCCCTGACCGCGGTCTTGGCGATCGAACCACAGGTGGTGGTGGCCGATGAACCGACCACCCTGCTGGATCTGCGCAACCGGGAACGCATGCGCCGGGCCTTCGCCGCTCTGCCCCAGCAGGTGATCTACTCCACCCACGATCTGGACGTGGCCGCCGACGCGCAGCGAGTGCTGGTGATCGACGACGGACGGGTGGTCTTCGACGGCGCCCCCGCTGCTGCCATCGACCACTATCGGGGCCGAATGACATGAACCGGCACAACCAACTCTTCGGCCGTTTCATCCCGCGGCGCTCGCCGCTGCACCGGCTGCCGGCCGGGGCGACGATGGTGCTGGTGATCGCGCTGGCGTTCAGCCCGGTGGTGATCGGCCGGTGGTGGGTGTCCTGCGCGATCCTCGGATTCACCTGGTTGCTGTTGCTCCTCGCCCGGATTCCACTCCGGGTGGCGTGGCCGCTGCCGTTGGTGATCGTGGCCCTGGTGGCGGTGCTGGTCGCCTATCACCTGTGGTTCAACACCTGGCAGCAGGCGGTGTTCATCGCCGCGAACCTGCTGGTGGCCGTCTATGCCGCCCGGCTGCTGATCGCCACCCAACCCACCCCGGCCCTGGTGGACACGCTGACCGCGGTGGCGCGTCCGGCGCGGGTGTTCGGCTTGGATCCGGAGAAGTTCGCGCTGGCAGTGGCGGTGA
This sequence comes from Pseudenemella bisphenolivorans, assembly GCF_051133435.1. NCBI lineage: Bacteria > Bacillati > Actinomycetota > Actinomycetes > Propionibacteriales > Propionibacteriaceae > Pseudenemella > Pseudenemella bisphenolivorans. The sequence continues at coordinate 446,563 of NZ_JBPGNY010000001.1, forward strand.
TGTTGCGCAGCGTCCCCTACTTGCTGGGCATGTTCGGCGATGTCCGCGACGCCGCCCGGGCCCGGGGCCTGGAACGCAATCCCCTGGCCCTGATCTCCCCCTTGGTGGTGCGGGCGGTGGGCTATGCGGTGGCCACCGGTGAGGCTCTGGCCGCACGCGGTCTCGGGGAGCGCAGCGAGCGGCCCGGGGCCGGGTCGAGCCGGCCCTAGCCGTGCCGCGCAGCCGTCAGTTGTGCGGCGATCCGCTCGCGACGAGTTCTTCGCGCTCCATCTCGGCCACGAACTCACGCTTGCTCGCCTGCCAGTCGTCCTCGGTCAAACCGGTACGCCAGTAGCCGGAGATGGACACCTGTTCGCGGGGCACCCCACAGTCGACGAACAGGAAACGGCGCAGGTCTTTGATCATGTCGGCGTTGCCGTGCACGAAGGCACTCAGGCCCTCGGGGCGCCAGGCATGTTGCTGGACGGCTTGGGACAGGGGCAGTCCGGGGTGCCGGTCACCCCGATGCACCCAGTGCAGCCTGGTGTCGGGTCCACCGGGCAGGTCGATCCGGGCGTCGGGACCGGTGACCTCGACGAAGACCTCCGCGGCGGCATCGTCGGGGAGCCGCTCCAGAGCTGCGGCGATCGCCGGCAGGGCGGCCTCGTCGCCGACCAGCAGATGCAGTTCCGCTTCCGGGTCGGGCGCCCAAGCTCCCCCGGGCCCGCGAAACTCGATCTCGTCCCCGGGTTTCGCCGAAGCGGCCCACGGCCCGGCCAACCCCGCACTGCCGTGTACCACGAAATCGACCGCCATCTCGACGCGGTCGCGATCGAGAGATCGGATCGTGTAGGTGCGCGTGGCGTCGCCGAAGATGATCTTGATGTAGTGATCGGTGTACCGCAGCTCGGGCAGGGCGGCGATATCCGGGCCGGTGAACACCACCCGCACCAAATCCGGTGACAACCGTTCGGTGCGCCGTACCGTGGCCCGGCGCGTCATCCGTCGTGCCTGTTCTTTGTGCTGCACCATCTCACCCTCTCGAAGTTAGGTAAGGCAAGCCTTACATACTCTCCCGCGGACGGGATGGCCTGCATCCATCTACCGGGACGGATGCGCGTTCCACTAGGTTGCTGCCATGACGATTCGTCCGTCCTTCGATGAACTGGGGCTGGCGACCGCCCGACTGTGGGCCACTCGCAGTGCCGATCCCAAGGTGCAGGTGGGTGCCTGCCTGCTCGATCACTGGAATCGCGTGATCGGGGTGGGCTACAACGGACGTGCCTCGGGCGAGCCCAATGAGCGCGAGTCCCTCGCCCAGGGCCAGAGCGGGTTCATCCACGCCGAAACCAATGCCCTGCTGGCCGCGAACTGGAACGGCGAGGCGCACACCCTCTATGTCACCCACGAACCCTGCGCGACCTGCGCCCGGCTGATCGTGAACAGCCGCCGGGTGGTGCGGGTGGTGTACGAGATCGACTACACCGAGGTCTCCCGGTCCGAGGCGGGGCTGCCCTCGGGGGCCCGGATTCTGGAGGATTCCGGCGTCACCGTGTTGCGCTGGGAGTAACCCGGTGTCGAACACCCTCTACATCGTCACCGGCTGCGACGGATTCGTCGGATCGACGATCGTGCGCCGGTTGTTGGCACAGGGGTTGCGGGTGCGCGGGGTGAACCGCACCGGCCCGGCCGGACATCCCCACGAGGTGCGGGTGGCCGATGTCACCCACCCCGACCAGGTGGTGGCGGCCTTCGAGGGTGAGGACGACCGGGTGGTGATTCACACCGCCGGCAAGATCTCGATCGCCACCCACCTCGACCCCGAGCTGTGGCGGACCAATGTCGAGGGCACCGCCAATGTGATCGCCGCGGCCCGCACCACCGGGGTGCGTCGGCTGGTCTACACCTCCTCGGTGCATGCCCTGCCGGTGCACCCGGGCGAGACCATGACCGAGACCGACGAGTTCGGCGAGGTCGTCGGCGCCTATGCCACCACCAAGGCCGAAGCAACCCGCCGGGTGTTGGCCGCGAGTGACCTGTCCCCGGTGGTGGTGTATCCGTCCGGGATTCTTGGCCCGCACGACCCCGGGCAGGGGCATCTGACCCAACTGGTGCGCGACCTGATCGACGGGCAGATGCCGATCATCGTGCCCGGTGGCCACGACCTGGTCGATGTACGCGATGTGGCTGCGGGCACAATCGCCGCCGCCCACCGGGGCGAGTCGGGGGCGGGGTATCTGCTGACCGGTCACCTGGTGTCGATCAAACACCTCGCCCACGAGGTCGCCAAGATCACCGGACGGCGGGAGCCGTGGGTGATGCCGATGTGGCTGGCCCGGGCCACGGCCCGGATGGCCGAAACCTGGTACCGGCTGCGCCGGGTGCCGCCGCTGTACACCCGGTACTCACTGTTCACCGTTGCAGCCGGAGTGCGGTACAGCCACGCCAAGGCGACCCGGGAACTCGACTACCGGCCACGACGATTCACCGACACAATCACCGACACCGTCGCCTGGATTCGCCACGACAAGGAGCACACCGATGGACCTGCAGACCCTGCTCGACGAGCGTGAGATCACCCGGTTGCTCGGGGTTTTCGCCCGCACCCTGGACGAACGCCACTGGCACCGGGTGTCGGAGGTCTTCGCCGAGGACATCACCTTCGACTACGGACTCGGGGAACGGTCCGGGATGCCCGCGCTGATGGAGAACTTCCGCTCCCATCTCGACAATTGCGGGCCGAGTCAGCATCTACTGGGCAGCATCATCATCGAGGTGGACGGCGACACCGCGGAGAGTCGCAGCTACGTGCAGGCCCGCCACCAAGGTGCCGGGGACCGGGCCGACCTGTGGCTGGACAGCAATGGCGAATACATCGACCGCTGGGAGCGTCGCGACAGCGGGTGGCGGATCGTCCGCCGCGATGCGCGCTGGTTCCACCAGAAGGGCGACCACGGGGTCTTCGGGCACTGAGTGACCCGGCGGGTCAGCTCAGGCGCACCTCTGACTCCTCGTAGGGCAACTCGACGAAGGTTCGTCCCGGCGCGATCTTCAGCGGGCTGCCGTCGTCCAGGGTGAAGGTGAAGGGTTCCTGCACCTCGCCCTTGGCCCAGGTGCCGGTCACCGCCTTGCCGCCGTGGCAGTAGGTGAAGGCGCCCTTGGCCGACATGATGCCGTGAATCGGCTCGGCGCCACCTTTTCCTTCGAAGATCTTCTCGGTGGTCACTTCGGCGCGGATCACCAGGATGTTCTCGGTGGTCACCTGCTCACCGTCGACCAGGGTGTGTTCACCCCAGGGCATGAAGCGCCGGTAGAGTCCGGCGCCCTCGTCGAACTCGTAGCGCATGGTGTAGGCGTCGTTGCGTTTCCAGGGCACTTCGACCTGTCGGGCCGCGTTGCCGTTCTCGGTGCTGGGCTTGTCGTCACCGACGGCGAAGGGCAGATAGGGCTTGGCCGGGCCCTGGGCGAACTTCTCGTTGCGCTGTGACAGCACCTTCGGGTGGGCGACCACTGCCCGGTCGTACTTCTTCTGTCCGTCGTAGGTGTAGACCCGCGAGCCGTCAATCGAGTAGCTGCCGGTGCCGCGAGTTTCCATGTAGGTCTGCGATACGTCGAGGTGGTCGCTGTACTTCTCGGCGTAGTTCACCACCCACTGCGCTCCCCCGGTGTTGCCCACCACGGCCCCGATCGGTGCCAACAGTGGCACATCGACCGGACGGATGGAGCGCACCGGGATGACGCCCTCGGGCAGGGTGGTGTGGAAGACCGGCATCAGCCGGGTGGCGCTCTGCCCGGACGAATCGACGTAGCCGTCGAGTTGCACGAACACCAGATCGGCATCGTTGATGCCCGATTGGGGGTGTTCGTATTTGTTGTCGGGCACCTTCACCGCCACCGCGGCATGCTTGCCGGCCGCCTCATCGGGCAACGGTTTGCCGGTCAGCGGCCAGACCGGCGGCGGGGCGGGCGGCGGAGTGCTCGGCGGGGGCTGTGTGGGTTCCTTCTTTCCCTCCAGGAACTTGGAATCCACGTTCTGTCCACATCCGGTGGCGAGGACGCCGGCGGCGGCCAGGCCTCCCCATAACAAGGTTCGGCGGCTGATTTCGGCCATGCTGTTGCCCTTCGCGAAGCACTATTGCGTTTGGCATCGTAGGGCCGCTGTGGGTGCCGATCCGGCGCCACCCCAAGGGGTGTAACAACTTCTTAAGGGAGTTTCAGAAACGATCCGCCGAGGCGGTTCGGTCACAAGGGCGTACCGCTGCGCGCCACGGCCACGAAGGCACGAATCAGCTCGGGGTCCTTCACCCCGGGGGCGGACTCGACTCCGCTGGAGACGTCCACCCCGAACGGCCGGGCCACCTCAATGGCGTCGGCCACATTGCTCGCATCCAGCCCACCGGCCAGCAGCCATTCACCGCGTGGGGTGCGCTGCCGGAGTCTGGAGAGGTCCCACCGGCTCCCCGACCCGGCACGTGGGGCATCGAGCAGCAGCCGTTCCTCCCCCTGCGCGCCCACGGTGAGATCGGGGTCGTCGTCCAGTGAGGTCGCCCGCCAGAGCCGGGGGAATCCGTTCAGCGCCTCGGCGAAATCTTCGGGCCCGTAGCGACGCCCGTGCAGTTGCAGAACGTCCACCCCCAGCCGGACGGCGGTGTCGGCGGCTTCGACGGCGGCCATCTCGCGCACCACCAGGACGGTTTCGGCCCGCTCCCCCACCGCCCGGACGATCTCCAGTGCCTCGTCGAAAGTGCGGTGTCGGGGGCTCGGCCGGCTCATCACCACGCCGATCGCATCCGCCCCGGCCGCGAGCGCGACCCGGGCGTTGGCGGGCGAATCCAGACCGCACACTTTGACGTACATGCCCCCATCCTGCCGCGCGGTGGATGAGCACCGGGCCGGGCGTCCGCACTTCGGCGTGCCCGCGCCCGCGTGCTACGGGCGTTTTGTTGGCAACCGCACCCCGCTGTGACACCGTATGGCCGACAGATCAGCATTCGGAGGACGACGATGGGCTGGTTCGGACGCAAGCGCAAGCAGGAACCCACCACCAACGACCCCATCGCAGCCTTCTGGCAGTGGTGGAGCTCGGCCTCGGCCGAGATCGATGCCGCTGCCACCCGCCGCGATACCGACCGGGTCGTCGAGCTGCTGGGCACACAGGTACGCGCGCTCCACCCCGAGCTGGTGTGGGAGATGGGCCCCTATGACCAAAGCCGGCACCAACTCATCGTCAGTGCCGGTGGCGATCCGGAGCTGCGTCCGCTGGCCCGCCGCTGGCTGCGTGCCGCGCCGCCGGCCGATGAGGCCTGGACATTCTTCGACATGCGCCAGCCGAGCCCCCTCAACATGGTGTTGGAGTTGGGCGATGTGACGATGACCTTCGCCGACGTGCGGGTGCACACGGCCCGCACCGAAACCGGGCTCGATGTGGTGGTGTATCACCCGGTGTTCGGCGAGGTGTCCGAAGAGCAGCGCGTTCAACTCATGTTCATGGCCCTGGACGCCGCGCTCGGGGAAAAGGCCACCGAGTTGTGGCTCGATCGGGTCGAGACCAGCGTCACCGACCCCGAAGGCAGCGCGCCGCTGGGCGAGTTGCCGTCCATCGTCGATGCGGTCGAGGCCGAGTCGATGCCGAACGGTGAGATGGGCTGGACGATGCTGGAGGGTGATTCCCCCGATGGACCGATTCTGGTGAGGTGCTTGCAGCGTCTCTCGCCGGTGCAGGCACTCGATTTCGACCAGCACGTGTCGGTGGTGGTGCGGTTCTCCGATGTGACTGCGGAAGGTTGGCCCGGGCCGCGTTCCATGGAGGCGCTGGCTCGCTTCGAGAATGATCTCGCAGCCGCGGTGTTCGGCAAGGGACAGGTCGTCGCGGTGCACACCCGGAGCGGGGTCCGCGTGCTGGAGTTCTACGTGGACTCGACCACCGATGCGGCCGAGGTGTTGCAGACCGCCGCCAAGCGCTGGCGCCAGGGCAAGGTGGAGATCGAAGTGGACCTCGACCCGGGCTGGGAGGCTGTTCAGGCCTTCCGCATCTGAGCGCGTCCGAGCACGTCCGGGCGCGGGTCAGGCCGAGACGATCTGCCCGTTTCGGGGGATGCTCCCCTCGAAGCTGATCGGTACCGGGGCGGCCCGCAGCGGATCGGCATCGTCCATCGCCTGCAGATGCAGGTGCGGTTCGGTGCTGTTTCCGGAGTTGCCGCAGCCGCCGGCCACCTCCCCGACCCCGATCTCTTGGCCCACGCGCACCGCGACACTGCCCTGTTGCAGGTGACAGAGGGCGACGTGGGTGCCCCTGTCGGTGCGGATCAACACGTGATTTCCCGCCAGCGACGACCAGCCCCGGGCCACCCGGGACCGTTGCCGCAGCGCGTACCCGACCGAGGGCCAGCCCCGGTAGGCCGGATGGTCGGGCTCGCCGTCGGCGACCGCGACGATCAGCCCGTCCACCGGGGCCAGCACCTCTCGTCCGAAGCCCGGAAATCGGGTCGGTGTCTCGGGACGCACCCAGGACGACAGGGTCATCGGCGCGGTTCGGCCCTGCTCCCCCACCGGCACGAAGTCGATCGCGTAGGAGCTCGCGAAGGCGGTGATGCCATGGCTGGGGACGCGGTTGGCCGGAGAGTTCTGCACCAACCAACGTCCCGCGAAGGGGTAGTGGAGATCGAACGATTCCATGCACCCCAGCCTGACAGAGGCCCCGGGTCACACCACCACTTCGCGGCCGGCCGCCGGTCACGACGGCCGGCCTCAGCGGGCCGAACCCACCCCTGTGTCGGGCAGCCCGGACGGCTTGGACCGCGGCGGGGAGCCCGGCCGGGTCGGCGTGGGCTTCGGCGCGCGGGTCGGCTCGGCGGTCGCGCTCGGCGTCGGCGTCGGTTCCGGGGTCATGCTCGGCCCCGGTGTGGGTGTCGGTGTCGGAGTCGGCTCGGGAGTGGGAGTCGGTTCCGGCGTCGGCGTTGGCTCCGGTGTCGGAGTCGGGTCCGGCGTTGGAGTCGGCTCCGGTGTCGGATCGGGGGTCTTGGTGTTGACCAGTCGTCCGAGATCGGCCTCGCTGGCGCGATTCTCAACCGTGCCGGTCAAGGTCTCCTCCGTCCCCTCGTAACCGTCGGGGGCTCCGGTCTCCCGGACGGTGTACTCACCGGCTGCAGGCACCTTGATCTTGATCACACCATCGGAGGGGTCGAGGTCGAGGTCGTCGTTGTCGGTGACGGTGATCGGGTCACCCGAGGCGCCGGTGACCTCGAAGGTCGCGCCCGCCAACAAGTCGCCATTCTCGTCGACCTTGCGCCACACCAGATGCAGGTCGACGAACAGCCCGAAGTCGGCCTTCTGGTACTTCGGGAACTCCCGGATGTCGGTGGATTCCCGTCCCAGTTCCAGACCCTTCGAGGTGCCGTTCAGTTCCTGGTTGCCACCCGAATAGGTGAACCGCCACTCATCGAGCACCACGCCACCACGAACCACCCGAGTGGTGTAGGTGCCGTCAACCAAGTAGAGCGGTGAGGCGGCGTCCTGTCCGGGATGTCCACCGTCGGGGCGCAGGCCCTGACCGAACCAGTAGTAACCCCGCGCGTCGGTGGTGGTCGACGAGACCACGTTGCCGTCGGCGTCGAGCACCTGGACGGTGGCGCCGGCCAGCAACTCCTCACCGTCGTCGAAGGTGCCGTCGGCGTTGGTGTCGTACCACACCACACCGTCGATGAGCAGGTCGTAAACCTCGGTGGTGACGTTCAGCGACGGCGGCACCTCGAGGGTGAGCCCCTCGACCCGGCCGACCCCGAGATTGTTGACCAGCTTGGCGCCATCGCGCATGCCGGCGGTGCTTGCCGTCACCGGGATCTCCACCTTCGAGTAGGCAGGCAGCTTGTCCAGCGAGATCCGCACAGCGGTCGCCGATTCGAGCTCCTCGGCACAGCCTTCGGGATCGGTGTCGATCCAGCACCAGGTCGTGGAGCCATCGGCCCGGTTGGAGGCATGGGCCGGGTCGGCCACGACATTCTCGGCCGCGGTGGTGGTCACCGCCAGCCGCACCGTGACATCGTCCGGCGGGTTGATCTTGTCCACGGTCGATTTCCACACCGGTGCCCCGAGGCGGATGTTGCTGAGCGCCGCGGCATCGTCGGTCACGGCCGAGGGCGTGTCGGAAGCCCGGCTGTCCCGGTCATGGGGCAGCACGTCGATCCACTCGCCGGCATCGGTGTTACCACTGCTGGAGTTCGACAGCGTGAGCGTCCAGGTGACGTCCAAACCGGTACGGACGAGGTCCTCACGCACGGTCTTGGTGGACACCGCCTCGGCCGGGCCGGGGACGATGGTGATCGTGGCACTGTTCTTGACCGCCTGGCTGAGCGACCGAGCTTCTTCCTCATTGCCGGGGGTGCCGATCAGCGTCAACTCGGCATTGACCAACGAGGTCATCGACTTCTGCGGCTCAATGGCATCGAGCAGCTTGAAGTCGTACCTGGTCTGGAAGCCAATGTTGTGACGGTCGGCGGACGGATTCTTGCCGGTCACCTTCCAGGTCCACGTGATCTTGGCCGGCTTGTGATCGTCACCGATCGGGTTGTAGCACGGCTCCCCGACCGCCGGGGTGAGCTCCTGGCTCAGCAACTCGACGTCCAAGGTGTCATTCGACACCAACCCGGGACGGATATTGGTCGGTTCCCCGTCGATACAGGCCGGTAGCTCGTCCTCGACCACGACCGTGTACTCATTGGGCGTGTTCGGCTGGCGGTAGACGACGTAACCGGAGTAGTTGATGCTGGCAGTGTGCCTGGCACCCGCAGTGCTCGTGGCCTTGTCGGTGTAGCCGCTGCTGGTCGAGTAGGTCTTCCGAACGTACAAGTTCGAGGTGGCCCGCTTGATCCGGATGCCCTTGGTCACCACGAAGTTCGCCGTGGACTCGGTCGGCGACAACGTCACGTTCGCGAAGTGGTCGTGCGCGGTCACCTCATTGCCGTCGGCGGGAATCTCGGTGAATGGCGGGGCCTTCGTCCAGAACTGCACGACGGTCTTCGGATCGAAGTTCTTGAACTTGTCGTAGCCCTGCTCGGCCAGATAGGCGGTCAACGCCTCCCGGTCGACCACGATCCGGAAGGTGTTGATGCGGTCGGCGCCGATCGAAGCGGGGTCGGTGGTCCAACCATCGGTGGCCGCACAGCGCTGTTGCACCGCGTCGCGCATCGCCGGCAAGTCGTCACGCGGAGTGGCTCCGCCGGCCACCGAGATCGGTGAGTGCGCGTATTCGGCGCGCCACACGCCGGCGGGCAGGGTGAGATATCTGCCGTCGTATTCGATGCTCACCAGGGGCTCGGGGCGATTCTTCACCCTGTCGGGCGCATCGTCGGGCACCGGCGCGAAGACGATCGACTGACTAGCACCCTTCTTCAGGGCATCCTGATTCTTCGCATCCCACACGTCACACAGCGCATAGTTGTCCTCTTGCTGGGCAGCATTCGCGGCGCGCTCCAGCCTCACGTCGGAGTAGGAGCCGGCCACGCGGTCCACCACTTGGGCGTAGCTGGCATCGATGCGCTTCATCGAGTCGCCGATGGTGTATTCACCGAACCCGTAATGACGGACGGCACAGTTGTTGTTCGGTGCCCACCTGCCGTCGGTCACCCGGCTCAGGCCCAGCGAACTGGTCGGGAAAGTACAGTCCTCCCCCGTTCCCGGGTCCCAGACCGGCGTCCGGTCGAAGTTGGACGTGCCGTTGGGGATCCCCATCTGCACCGGGATCACCCGATGCCACACTCCGATGCCGTGCAGATCGGCGTAGACGTCCATGGGAAGCCACAGACCCGTGTGGGTGGTGTTCAGGGTCGCCTCCAAGGGCTGCCCATCGGGCCCCAGGAAGACCCGCGGCGCCGAGTTGGTCCGCAACACCTTGGCCCCCTCGGGCAGGGGCAGGGGCTGGCTGATGTCATCGCGGTTGTCGTAGAAACCGATCTGGTACTGGTACTCCTCGGTGATCCACGTGGAGGGATTCCCCTTGGTGGGGTGCCATTGGGCCGCATTCCACGGAACATTGGTTCGATCGTGCGTGACCGGCAGCACCACGCCGGGCTCACCGTCCACGACGAGGATGGCCGGCTGGCCGACCAGATTGGCGCGGACATCGACCTGCGGCAGGCTGAGAACGGTGACATCGGGAACCGGAACGCTCTGGTCGTTGACCACCATGGTGGGGCGGATCCACGGATTGACCTTGACGTTCAGTCCGGACTTGAGGGTGATGGCGGGCAACTTGATTGAACCGCTCAGGCCGGGATTGAACTCGAACTCACAGTTCAGCACCCGCAACTCGGTATAGATCGATCGGGAAATCACCCGGTAGGACCCGTCGGAGGGTGCGGAGCAGATCTCGTGTGCCTTCTGCACGAATTCGTAGGGGCGGGATTCCCGGGGATTCCGGCCCGGGGGCAGTCCCTGATCGCTGGCGCTGAACGAGAACTTCACCCGCTGCGGGGTGTCGATGCCCGACGGCCCGAGGTTGAACTCGATCTGGTAATCGACCGTATCTCCCCAGCACACGTATTCGTCCTGGGTCGAGTCATCCGCCGGCTCGCCGGCGGCATTGCCATCGGGGAAGAGCGCAGTGTTCTGCGAGTTGATCGCACACTGACCGTTGGTGCCGTGGCCGGTGCCGGTGCTCACTCTGCGGATCAACAGGCCGATGTCACCGACCTGGATCTGGCTCTCGGTGTCGGAGACCTGGGAGGCGTCGCGTGCCCGAGGGGTTTCGGTCGTGGCCGGAGCGGACGGCTCCGCCGACTGCGGAGCCATGGTGGGCTTCTCGTTCGTGGCGGCGGTGGCGGGTTCCTCATCGGCCACGGTGGGCGATTCGGACGGCTCGGGTTTTTGCGATGCGGGCTGGTCGGTGGCCGGGGACGACGGTTCGCCGCTCGTGGGCGGCGGGGTGGCAGTGGGCTCCCCGGTCGTCGTCTTCGGAGCGTCCGGCTCCGCTGTGACCTCGGCAGTCGGGGTGGGGGTGGGCGTTGGCTCATTGGCGGTGGCGGTGGGAACCGCAGCGATCGGGCCAACCAGGGCCAGCAGGGCAGTCAGAACTGCACCCAGCATCGGTCTACGCATCTCATTTTCCTTCAACCAAAGGCAGACTCGTGGCTGAGGCTAGCTGGTTAACTTTATTAAGGGAATTCCTATCCGCGCAGTTTCGCGTCACAAGTAGGTCTCGGGGCAATACTTCAACCGTCAAACTAAATTATTGATTACTTTGACCCCCGCTAACGCACGCATCTTCACCCGACGTTGGCGTCCCGTTACCCCGCTCGACACCCCGACGCCCCGGAGCCGGACCGGAGTGAGGTATCCGCATCGTTACCATCGGTCACCATGAGAAACCTGCGCGTCCTCACCATCCTCGGAGCCCTGATCTTGCTCATCAGTGCCTGTGCAGGCGCCCCGGATGACTCCACGCCGGCGCAGACACCGGACGAAACCCGGTCGAGTGCGCCACCTGCCGGCGATGCGGAGCAGAAGTTCCCCGACGTGATCGAGGCCAAGCTCACCAAACAGGGTGATGGGTTCATGATCGACGTGACGATCTCCTCGCCCTACGACACCCCCGAGCGTTACGCCGACGGGTGGCGGGTGAAGACCCCGGACGGCACCGTCCTGGCCGAACACGAGCTGGCCCACGACCATGCCAACGAGCAGCCGTTCACCCGCCAGCGGGGCCCGTTCGAGATTCCCGACGATGTCACCGAGGTCGTCGTGGAAGGTCGGGACAAGGCGAATGGTTACGGTGGCGAAACGGTAACGATCCCGGTGCCGAAGTAGAAACCGGCGGTTGGCCGGACATGTCCTGATTGTGCGCCGGGCCGAACCTGGCGCTCTGATCACCACCAGGACGAAGGAGCACGTGATGAATAGTCAGTCGGCAGTGAAATCCCTCGGCACAGGCTTGGTCGTAGTCCTGCTGTCGTTGACGACTGCGTGTGCGAGCGGGAATGCCCCCGAGACCGGTCAGACTCCCGAGGCCTCCCCCACCGCGCCGGCATCGACCCCGCAGGAGACCATTCCGGCCGACAGCCCCGAGCCGTCCACCACCGAGTCGGCCACCGAATCCCCCGCCGAGTCGACCAGCCCCAGCGGCGAGTTCGTCCTGACGTTCGAGGGTCTCGGCGACATCAAACTCGGCGATCGCGACCTTGCCGAGAAGGGTGCGGTCGCGAAGAAGGAAGCCGGCGAATGCGGTGAGATTTACGCGGCCACCGGTATGTATGAGGAGATGGGGATCGCCTTCACCCTGGACGACGAATCCAAGATGCCCGATTCGCCGCTGATCGATATCACCCTGACCGAGTACCCGAGCGGAGACCCGAACGCCCCCGAAACCTTCGGTGGAGTGCTGCCCGGCATGACCTTCGCCGATGTCAAGAGCAAGCACCCGGAGGCCGAGCAGGTGACCAAGAACGGCAACGGTGGGCCTTTCAAGGTTTACAGCCAGCGCCAGGGCGAGGTGGAGCTCGTCTTCCGCAGTGCCGAGTTCTCCGACAAGGACATCGCCGATCAGGACAAGGTTCAGTCGATCAGCCTGCGCAAGTACAGCGAGGGTGATTTCGGGGGTTGCTGACACCCGAAGGACGCGAGCCCCAGTCTGGGTTGGCATTGGGTACCAGCCCGACCGGGAGGGGCTCGGCGATCTCGGATCATTGCAGCGCTCCCCCCAGCCGCTTCGTTTGCATCGACGGGCCCACAGTGCGTCGCCCCCGCCCGACCCGGCTCCGGCACAGATCACTACGCTGGTCGGAATAGTTTCGGGTCGGCAGATTCCAGGAGGCGTCGATGTACACCGCGGCCGGGGGCTCGTGTCGTGCTGCATGGCCTCGCTCTGCCGGGTAGTGGTGAGTTCTCGGATGTCCTCCATCGCTTGGCTCGACACCTCGCCCGAGGAACAGCGCAAAACCCGCGAGATGCTCAGTCTCTTTTCGCAGAAGCAGAGCCTGGACGAGCTCGGCATCGGACCGATCCGTGATGCCCTCAGCGACACCCTCTTTCCCGGCACCTCGACCCTGCACACCCGGGCCCGCTATTTCCTGCTGATTCCCTGGTGTTACCTCAAGGCCGCAGAAGGCAAGCACCACTCCCCCGAAGAGCTGCATGCCCTCGCCCAGAACCACGAACGCACGCTGGCCGCCCACCTGAAACGGGATCACCCCGATGAGGACGGGATCATCGGACGCCGCGCGGGCCACACAGTGCGCGTCCTGCCGTCGGCGATGTTCTGGCGAGCCCTGGTGCGCTGGGGAATTCTGTTGCGTGACGTCGACCCGCGCCGGTTGCGCTCAACCGGACCCGTCCCGCTCACCGACGGGGAGGGCCCGGTGCGGCGCTCACCCTCCGACTGGCACCCCACCCTTCCGCCGCGACCGGTGGACCTTCCCTGGCAACTGCCGGGAGGACTCTCCCTCACCCATGCCGAAGCCGCGTGGTTGCAGGAGCGGATCATCGCCACGACCGACGGCACCCTGCTGGCCACCCTCGCCCAGGACCCCGACCCACTGGACGATGCCAGCCCGATGCCCTGGCGCGACAGCAAAGTCGATCGCCATGCTGCGGGTTTTGCCGAACTCGACCATGCTCGCCGTTTCTCCAAGCTCATCGCCGGGGCGACCCGCCTGTACAACGTGCTCACCGCGCGGGCCTATCTGGCGGCCGGTTTCAACCGGGCCTGCGAGAGCATCGACGGCTACGAGCAGAAGTACCGCGACTGGCTGACCGACCTCGGCAGCCCGTCCGAGCTCTTCGAAGAATGGAATCTGGAGGATTTCTGGGAGCTGGTGCGACGGGCGAATCCACGCGTGGCACCCCGGACGGAGCGGTTCGTCCGCGATTGGGCAAGGCTCGTGGCCGGTGGTCAGGCACACCTCGCCCTCGACCACGGCAGCCGGGCCGCCCAACTCATCGCGTACCGTGAGAAGAGCGTCAAGCGCGGTCAGGCGCGCCTGGCCAACGAGAAGTTGTTGGGAATCTGGGGCGGGGAGTCGATGCCCGCCGACCTGAGTTTCCGGTGGCCGCAGGTGCGGCAGGTGCTCACCGATATTCAGCAGAGCATCACTGCTTCGGACGGTGCGCATGCTGGAGCCTGATTCGCGGGTCGTGCTGCTGAACCAACTCCGTCCCCCGGCCGGTTTTCGGGTCGAGGCCGCTGTGGTGACGACTTTCACCCTGTCCCTGACCACGGCTCTGGTGCCACCCCTCGCCTTCGCCTCGAGCGACATCTCCGCGACGGCCGACCCCGTCGCGGTGCTCTCCTCGGTGCGCGAGTGTGCCGACATCGTCGACATCTTCTGTCAGCCGGGCCAGATCGAGGTACCCGAACAGGCCTCCGACCTGATGGCGTGCCTGGAACCGATGGTGCACCCCGTCCAGCCCAACCCGGGCTTTCTGTTCCACCCCAAGCTGTGGTTCCTGCGCTATGTCAACGACGCCGGCGAACAGCGCTATCGGCTGCTGTGCACCTCTCGCAACCTCGTCGACTCCACGGCGTGGGATCTCGCGGTCACCCTCGACGGCATCCCCACCTCATCGCCCCGCGACGAGAACCGCGACCTGGCTGCCCTGCTGCGCTGGTTGCCCGACCACGTGGTCACGCCATTGGACCCGACCCGACGCAGGCGCATCCGCCGGCTGGCCGCCGCTGCCGAAACCATCGAGTGGCAGCTACCGCCCGACGTCGAAGAACTGTGCTTCCACCTGTGGGGCACCGACAGCACCCCGCGGGCGGACTTCGGCGGCACCCGTCACCTGGTTGTCGCACCCTTCATGGACGCCCGGGGACTGCGCCACCTGACCCCGGGCAGCCGGGACATCACCATCGTGTCGCGGCCCGAGGCCCTGGACACCATCCCCGACGGGGAACTGGGTCGGGCGACGTCCAAGGGGGATCGGGTCTACGTCCTCGATTCGGCCGCGAGCCTGTTCGAGCACGACCTCGAGGACGACGCCGAGGCGCCCGGACGCACTGTGCCGGTCGATCGGGACGGGCTGCACGCCAAGCTCGTGATCGCCCAACGGTTTCCCCGCGCGCACACCTTCATCGGCTCACCGAATGCCACCGCGGCGGCTTTCGGCGGCAATGTCGAGTTCGCCGTCGAACTGGTGGGCACCGTGCGCCGAACCGGTATCAGCCAGGTAATCGGCCCCGAGGCACCACTGCGCGACTATCTGGAGCCCTACGCCGGTAAAACGGAGGTCGACGACACCGAAGACCCACTGCGGCAGTTGAAGAACGTCCTGCGCCGGCTTGCATCGATCGCGTTGGAGATAGCGGTGACCAGCCGGGGCGACACTTTCGAATTGCTGTTGCGCAACAAACGCCGCAGCGAGGTGCTCGGGATCCCGAGCCGGATGACGGCTTCGGTGTCCCTGCTCACCCGCCCCGGGGTGGCGGTGTCGATCGATCCGAACCGTCCGTTGGAGGTGAGGTTCACCGAGGTCCCGCTGTGCGATATCACGCCGTTCGTCGTGGTCGAGCTGACCGAAGACAGCGAAACGCTGTCGAGCGTGGTCCATGCACCCCTGCTCAACGATCCGCCCGATCGCTTGGACGAGGTGCTCGCCCGGCAGATCGACACCCCCGAGAAGTTCATCCACTTCGTGATGCTGCTGCTCGGTTTCGCCGACGGCTCCGGGGAATGGTTCGCCCTGCTCGACGGCGCCGACGATGGCGCCTACTTCGGGTCGGGGTCCGAGGGATGGTCCGGTCTGCTCGAGGAGTTGGTACTGGCGCTGGCGAACAAGCCCGCGACCATCGACAAGGTGAACGAGTTGGTGACCAGCCTGAAAAGTACCGAGGAGGGCGCCAAAGTCTTGCCGCGACGCTTCGAGGAACTGTGGGCGAACGTCGCCGAGGCCCGCAGAAGGCTCGCCAGGGAGACCCGATGAACCAGAACTTCTCGGCCGCCGAGGTGCTGGGAAAGCTCACCCGGTTTCAGCGCAACAGCGTCGCCCACGTGATGGATCGGCTCTACTCCCCCGACGGAGTCGATCGCTTTCTGGTCGCCGATCAGACCGGGCTCGGCAAGACGATGGTGGCTCGTGGCGTGATCGCCCGGGTCATCGAGCGCCTGCAACACGACCCCGGTGTCGACCGAATCGACATCGTCTACATCTGTTCGAACGCAGACCTGGCCCAGCAGAACCTGCGCAAGCTGGACGTGACCAGCGGCCCACAACACACGGTCGCGAGTCGGTTGACCCTGCTGGCCAAGCATTCCCGCCGCTTCCCGCCCGTCCAGGTCGCCGGTCGCCCACGTTCGGTCAACCTGGTCTCCTTCACTCCGGGAACCTCTTTCTCCACCGGCTTCCGGTCGGGGAAGGCCGAAGAGCGGGCCATGCTCTGGTTGCTGATGGAGCAGGCTGCGGAACTCGGCCCGCCAAGTGCCGCCCGCGACCGTGCGGCCCACAAGGTTCTGCAAGGCAATGTGGCCACCGTCGAGAACTTCGAGCGCTGCGTGAACAACCTGCGCGCCGAGTTGGGTGGGCAGGTTCACGAAGGAACCCGCACCGCCTTTCTCGATGCGATCCGCAAGCCGACCGGCGACGGGCCGTCCCTGATCGAGCGGATGGCGCGCGCGATGGACGAGAACGAGGAGGATTGGAACGTCAAGTGGTCACTGATCGCCGAGCTGCGCGCGACCCTGGCCCGCGAGAGCGTCCGCCTGCTCACCCCCGATCTGGTGATCCTCGATGAGTTCCAGCGCTTCCGAGAACTACTGAATCGCGACTCCGAGGCGGGCGAGCTTGCTCACCATCTGTTCGACTTCCGCCAGGGTGAGGACGGTACCGGTGATCGCGCGAAGGTGCTGATGCTCTCGGCCACTCCGTTCAAGCCCTTCACCTACCAGGAAGAGAGCGTGATCGGTGACGACCACCATCGTGACTTCCTGGAGGTGGTGGGGTTTCTCGCCGACGGTGACCCCACCGATCCGGCGGGCCGGATTCGACAGGCACTCGCCGATTACCGGGAGGCCCTGATCAGCGGCGGGCCGGCCCACGATCTGGCCGAACGGGTGCGTCGGGAGATGTTGCAGGTGATGGTGCGCACCGAGCGTCCCAGCGGCGAGGAGGTCGAGCTCACCACCGAGGTGTTGGGCGAGATCGCTGCACCCTCACCCGATGAGATCACCGGCTTCGTGGCCTTGCGAGAACTCGCCCGGTTTGTGGGCGCACCGATGAGCATCGGCTATTGGAAGGCCGTGCCGTACTTCGTCAACTTCATGAGCGGCTACAAGGTCGGCGAAAAGGTGAAGCAGGCACTCGGCGACCCGACGACGGCGGCCGAAACGCGCAGGATTCTCGACCGCACCCAGCGCCTCGATGTGAAGGCCATGTCCAGACTTCAGCCAGTGCCGATGGGTGATGCCCGGCTGCAACACGTCCACGACCTGACCATCGGGGAAGGGTGGGCCAAGCTGTTGTGGCTGCCACCATCACTGCCCTACCTCCGGCCCGGGGGCCCGTTCAAGAAGGTGCGCGATGCGACCAAGCTGTTGATCTTCTCTTTCTGGGGCGCGACGCCGACGGCCATCGCATCCCTGCTGAGCTATGAGGCAAACCGGGTCATGTTGGGGAAGCCCTACGCGAGGTTGACCCCCGAGAAGCGCGAACGGGATCGGCTGACCCGGGCCGGTCGCTTGCAGTTCCGCCTCAACCGGTCGGAAGGCCGACCCGACAGCATGAGCACCCTCGGCGTGTTCTGGCCGATGCCGGGTTTGGCTGCGATCGGCGATCCCCGAGCCGCGGCACGGCGCGCCGGCGGCGAAGTGTCGGCTGACGATCTGCGCGCAGAGGTGGCGGCGGCCCTCCGAGCCGTCCACGTCAACAACCGCTCCGGCGATGCCCCCGCATCCTTCTGGTTCGAAGCCTTCCGCCGCGAGGATTCCTTCCCCGCAGGAGTCGACGAAGCTGCGGCCAGGAGCTACTTCGCCCACACCGATGAGGAGGCCAAGGACAGCAGGGACGGGGCCGCCGGTGTGCAGCGCCATGTGAGTATGGCCTTCGAGGTCAGGGGCAGTGCTCAGGATCGACCCGTCACGGCCGCCGTCCTCGCCACGCTGGCCCAGGTCGCCGCGCATTCGCCCGGCAATATCGCCTACCGGGCCGTGGGACGGCTGCGCTCCGAAGACAATGCGATCACCGATGAGGGCCATTGGCGGGCAGCGGTCAGGTTGTCGCTCGGCCTGCGTTCGCTCTTCACTCGTCCCGAGACCTCCCGTCTCCTCGACCAGCTTCGGATGCCCAGGGCTCCGCACTATTGGCGCCGCATTCTGCAGTACTGCGAGTGGGGCAATCTTCAGTCGGTGTTGGACGAGTACCTCCATCACCTGGCGGTGGCCGAAGGTGGCGCGGGCACCGACGAGAAGCTGCTCGCGATCGTGGACGCGGCGGTGGAGGCGATCACCCTGCGCCCATCGACCTACCAGATCTTCGACCCCGACCACCCCGATCAGCCGGTGCGGATGAATGCCCGTTTCGCGCTGCGGTTCGGAAGCCGCGACGACGCCGCAGCGAGCGACGGCGTCCGGATGCCCCAGGTGCGGCAGGCCTTCAACAGTCCGTTCTGGCCCTTCGTGCTCGCCTCGACCAGCATCGGGCAGGAAGGCGTCGACCTGCACTGGTGGAGCCACGCCCTGCTGCATTGGAACACGCCGAACAATCCGGTCGACTTCGAACAGCGCGAGGGTCGGGTCGACCGGTACGAGGGTCACGCCGTACGCAAGAACGTGGCCGAACACCACGGTGCCGAGATGCTCACCAGCCCGTCCGACAACCCGTGGGAGGCGGGTTACCGGATCGCCGCCACGGCGCGTCCCGAGTTGGGTGCGTTCGCCCCGCACTGGGTCTACCCCGGCCCGGCCAAGATCGAACGCCACGTCGCGCCGCTGCCGCTGAGCATCGATCAGGAGCATCTCGAGAGCGTCAAGAAAAAGGTGGCGCTGTACCGCCTGACCTTCGGCCAGCCCCGCCAGGAAGACATGCTGGAACTGGTCGAGAAGAAGCTCGTGGGGGTGACCCCGGAGGAGTTGGCACGGCTACGACTGGATCTCAGCGCGCCTCCCACGGACTAGCAGCCCGGCAAGGATCTCTCCTGATGTCGGCCTCGACTCCGCTGGCGATCATCCACCGGTTGGTGGACACCACGGCCTGCCCGGACGCCCACAACCCCGCAGTAGTGTTGCCACATGAATAGCGAGGGCACCGCAACCGAGAAGATCGACGTCGACCTGCTGGTGATCGGCTGGGGTAAGGCCGGCAAGACCATCGCGAAGAATTACGCCACCCAGGGTCATCACGTTGCCATCGTCGAGCGCGATCCCGGCATGTATGGCGGCACCTGCATCAACGTGGCCTGCGTCCCGACCAAGGATCTGGTGGTCTCGGCCGAACAGCGACGCCCGGATGATGATCCGGCGGCTTGGTTCGCCGGGGCCGTCCGCGATCGGGACGCCCTGATCGGCAAACTCAACCAAGCCAACTACGACATGTTGGACGGCTCGGTGCAAATCATCGACGGCGAGGCCCGGTTCGTGGGTCCGCACGAGGTCGAGGTCGCCACTTCGTCCGGTCCGGTGCAGGTGTCCGCCGCCCGGATCGTGATCAACACCGGCTCCTCCCCCAGGCTGCCCGATATCGACGGGGTCGACCTGCCGGGCGTGTACAACTCCACCACCATTCAGCACGCAGATCCGTTTCCGAAGCGGCTGTGTGTGATCGGAGCCGGCTTCATCGGCCTGGAGTTCGCCTCGATGATGAACAACTTCGGCGCCGAGGTCACCCTGCTCAACCACGCCCCGGCTTTGCTTCCCGACGCCGAACCCGCAGTCGCCGAGGCCGTTGTCTCCCTGCTGGACGATCGCGGAATCACGCTGATCAACGAGGCCGAGGCGCAGCGGATCGAGCAGACCGACCAAGGGTTGCGGGTGGTGACCTCCCAGGGTGATTTCACCTGCGACGCGGTGCTTCTGGCCACCGGCCGGACGCCGGCGACGGCCACACTCAATCTGGCAGCGGCCGGCATCGAGACCGACGACCGGGGTTTCGTCGTGGTCGACGAGCACCTGCGCACGAATGTTGAGGGCATCTGGGCCACCGGTGACGTCAACGGCGGCCCGCAGTTCACCTACATCAGCTACGACGATCACCGGATCGTGATGGATCAGCTCACCGGTTCCGGTGAGCTCTCGACCAAAAACCGGGTGGGCGTCCCGAACGTCACCTTCCTGACTCCGCCGTTGGCGCAGGTCGGGTTGACTCCGCGACAAGCGAAGGACGCCGGTCACGAGGTGCTCTATGCCGCCAAGCCGGTGGCGAACATCGCGGTGATGCCGCGTCCGAAGATCTTGGGCGAGACCCACGGTGTGATCACCTGCACCGCCGACGCCAAGACCCGCAAGATCCTCGGGACGACGCTGTTCTGCACCGATTCGCAGGAGGTCATCAACATGGTGGCGCTGGCGATTCGACTTGGGGCGAGCGTCGAGGATCTGCGCGACGGCATCTGGACGCACCCCTCCAGCACCGAGGCTTTCAACGAGGTGCTCGGCGAACTCGCCCCGTGGAGCGACTGAAGCGAGGGCCCTAGTTGTCCGGACGCCCGCAGCGGTCGGGGTTCTGCCAGGGCCACGCGTCCTTCAGCCATTGCGCGACCGCGTCGGCAAGCGGCTGGTCCAGTTCTGCCCGGTCGACGCGCACCCACGACTGGACGATGACATCGCCCCGGCCCTCCGGCGGATAGAGGTATACGCAGCCGATCACTTCACCATCGGGCGCATCGAGAACTGTGAAGGTGAATCCCTTGCCGGCCTCGAAGTCGGCGCTGTGCCGGACCAGATCGGCCAGGTTCTCCTCGAGGGACATGCCCTCTTCCGGCGGCCAGTTCCCGTCCGGGTAGCCGGATGTGCGACGAATGTGGTCGATGCTCGACATCCAGGCCGCATGATCGCCTTCGTTGTGTTCCGGCCCCAAAGGCGTCAGGACGAACCGGTCGGTGACCAAGGAGGTCGGCGGGAGGAACCCGTCGGGGACGAATGGATTCTGCGGCAGCACCTCTTCACCCTAGCGCCGTGCGGGTGGGCCGGACCCGTCCGGGCGTACCAAAACCACCAACCCACCCGCCGGTTTCGGGCCACAGCCGGCCCAATGCGAGAGTGAGTTAGGAGTCTTGGTACCGGGAGGGTGAGTTCTGCCGACGGTTTGAGGCCACACCCCACGCGATCCAGCCGGCCGCCACCAGAATCGGGAGAGCCAGCACCCATGGAAACATCAGATCCGCCGGAGATCCGTAGATGTTGGCGTCCCGCTCCATTCCGGACATGGTGCCGATCGCGGCGCAGGCCGCCAGGGCGACCGCGAATCCAATCCCGAAGGCGGTATTCGTCACCAGCTTCGTGTTCACCATTTCTCCTCCACTCGAGCGGAATCCTTGTGGACACAGACTTCGGTCTCGAGCGTAGGCCCGGGCAATCCAGCCCCCAACATCGAGGCGAGAAATTTCGTCGACACCCAGAGTCCTCTCAGACCTGCGATGCACCCCTCACACAGACCCGGTGCACGCCTATCGTTCATCCATGGGTTTCAGCAGGTTCAGGTGGCCGGTGGCCTTGATGCTCGGCGCCCTGGTGATGCCGCTGGTGACTGCCTGCCAACTCGGATCGGAGTCGCTGTCGAGGATTGTCGCCGACCTGGCCGATGAGGCCGGCAGCGAGCAGGTCGGCAGGATTTGGGTCGAGCGCGTCCCGGACGAGGGATTGCGCGTCACTGCGGTCTTCTTCAAGGACGACGGGACTGCGGTCGAATACCTCAAACGACCCCAGGAACGAAAACCGGTCAGCCTGGGTTCATCCCCCGTCCCCCGCGTTCTGCCGCCCGGTGTACCGGTCGACCAGTTGGATCTCGACGGTTTGGAACAACGCTTGGACGAGGTTCCCGACTGCGAAGACCCCCGGGGATCGATCTTCACCTTCGCCGACCATGTCGCCGAGAACGTCCGGTGCAGCTACGACGGCAAGCCCACCGGACGTCTGGACGGCACACCGGCTCCGGTCTTCGCCGCCGGCGACCTCCCGGCGGCGGCCAACCGACTACACGCCGATGCGGAGATGCTGAGCGCGGAGCAGGTGGGCCGGGTGTCCATCGTGATGACCAGTTCGGAGGTGTGGACGGAGTTTCAGGTGATCGAACCGGCCCTGCCGGCCAGCGACGGCAAAAGCTGCGCCCTGTTCGTGACGCGGGCGGGCGGTTCCTTCTTCCCACAGTGCGAAGTCGTCTCCACCCGATTTCCCGCCGACGCGCTGAACCCCGAAGTCATCGTCAAGATCTGGAAGGCCGAAGGCTCACCGACCGAGGACTGGCGACTTGTGCTTGCCGATGACGACGAGCCCACGTGGCTGGCCGAGCGGCTCAAGGAAACAACCGCCTACACCCTCGACGGCAACCGCACCTGAGGATGACCTGGTCTCAGAGGTGTTCGGAGTGCTCCGCACCTGGTGGCGCCCGACACGGAGCATCTGGTCACCCTGGGCTCGGCATGACTCCGCCGGTCAACGTCGTCCCGTGCCGTGCCAGGTAGAGCACCACGGAGACCGCGGCGAACACCAGCAGGGTGAGCCCCATGAACGGGCCGACGACCCGGCTGGTAGGGGCGGTGTCGCGGGCCAGTCGGCTGCGCAGCACCAGCAATCCGCCCACCTGGATCAGCCCGAGCAGCGCCAGGGACAGGTCGTCCAGCAGCCAGGCCAGCGGCAGGAAATGCACTGCAACGACCAGGGCGACCCACCAGGCCATCCAGCGCGTCCGCCCCCATCGCCACAGCAACACGCAGCCGACGCCGGCGGCGAGCACCTCGATGCCGGTGAGGATGCCGAACCAGTGATAGCGACCCGCCAGCGCGGTGCCCTGACCCCACAGCCGAAACACGGCAAAGCCGAAGACACCGGCCAGGACGAGACCCAGCACCGATCCAGCACCGATCCAGGCGCGCCGACCCCGGGGCGGGTCTTCCTGCGCCCATCCGAACCACACCAGGGCCATCAATCCGAACCAGGCGATGGTGAAGGCGTGGTCTCGTACGAACTCGGTGAGCATCGCTACCTCCTACCCGCTTTCTGCAGGTATGCCCCTTGCCTACCACAACGAGCCGGCTTCACGGGGATGCCGAGGCTCATGCGTCCAGCAGTGCCGCAACCCTTCCCCGGGCGATTCCGAGGAGCCGGTCGCCCTCGATCCCGCGGTGGGCGACCGCACCTTCCAGGAGCAGGAACACCTCGTCGGCGACGGTGTCCGGATCGACCAACTCCGGGTGACCCTGTCGGACGAGTTCGGCAATGCGACGGCGGACGACCTGCTTGTGCGCCCGGATCACTCGGTAGCCACGGTGGTCGACCGGCAACTCGGCCGCGGCATTGATGAACGCGCAACCCCGATCCGATGCCTCGGAGTCGGCGAAATAGGAGTCGAAGAATGCCAGCACCGGCGACCCCGGCGCTTCGAGGAGCCGTTGCTCCATGCGCTGCCACCAGCGGTGGTGTCGGGCCTGGAGGTACGCCGCGACCAGGTTCTCCTTCGAGCCGAACCTGTCGTACAGGGTTCGCTTCGTGATGCCGGATTCGTCGGCGATGGTGTCGACCCCGACGGCATGGATTCCACGGCGGTAGAACAGCCCGGAGGCCACCTCCAGGATGCGTCGGGCGCCGGGGGTCAACTCGGGAACCCGCAGCATCTCGTCGGATCCTTCCTCGGACATCGCCTTCCCTCCCGCATTGACTTCACAAGTCAGTGTACTTAACCTCAAGATAGTTTACAGGTCTGTGAGATTGGAATGGGTGTGCGGAGACGAGCGACCATCGAGAACCATCAGCTCGGGCTGCTCGACCACCGTCACACGCTCTGGTTGACCGGCGCCGGGCTTTCGCTGATCGCTGCCTGCTACGGCTTGGCCCGTTTCGCCTACGGCCTTTTCGTACCGACCTTCCGCCTCGAGTTCTCACTTGATGCCACCGCGGTGGGAGCGATCGCCTCCGGCTCCTTCGCGGCCTACTGCGTGGCAATCGTGCTTTCCTCGGTACTGACCCCGCGCTTCGGCGGTCGCGCCGTGGCCATTGCCGCCGGAACGATCGCCACCGCGGGCGTCCTCCTGGTCGCGGTGGCACCGAACGTTGCCGTCCTGGCACTCGGAGTGCTCATCGCCGGGTCCAGCACCGGAGTGGCCTCTCCACCGCTGGTGCATGCCGTGGCGCACTCGGTGGCCCTGCCGGCCCGGAACCGGACGCAAACGGTGATCAACGCGGGTAGCGGCATCGGCGTCGCGGCCGCAGGGCCGGTCGCCCTGTTCACTCAGGAGGATTGGCGTGCCGCCTGGTTGGTGTTCGCGGTTCTGTGCGCCGTGACGACGCTGTGGGTCGCTATTGCCGTGCCCTCCGGCCGGTCGCCCAGGCGGGAGTCGGTCGCTGGGTTTCCCCGTCCGCTGCTGCCGTCCGGGAGCGTGGGATTGATCGCCGCCGCCATTCTCATGGGAGTCGCCAGCTCGGCGGTGTGGACGTTCGGCCGCGACGTCCTCGTCAACGTCGGTGGGCTGGACGAGGCAGCTTCGACAATCGCGTGGATCCTGCTCGGAACGTTCGGCCTCCTGGGCGCCGCGGCGGGCGATCTGACCCGCCGCGTGGGTGTCCGCACCGCATGGACGGTGATCATGCTGATCATGGGAGCCGCGACGGTGCTCCTGGCCGCCCTTCCGGTTCTCGCCTGGGTCGCCGCGGCGGCCTTCGGAGCCGCCTACGTCGCGCTGACCGGGATGCTGCTGATCTGGGGCACCGACATCTATCACCGAACCCCGGCCGCCGGTGCCGGGCTGCCCTTTCTCGCCCTCGCGATCGGCCAAGTGGCGGGAGCTCCCCTCATCGGCGCACTGTCCGAAGCCGTGGGTTCTCTCGCCGCGTTCGGCGCAGCAGCCCTGATCGCCTGTGGCGGAGCGGCTCTTCGCACCCCTTCCCGTTCCTCGGGCCGTCACCGGGAACCGGGCGATGACGGCGCGCAGGATGACGCGCAAACTCGGGATGGACGCCGGAGTCGGCACTTCGGATGGATAGCATCCGGAACGTTGACGATGCACGCGAGTGCCGACGGAAGGCCCGGGATGGAGAGCTCGACGCAACTGCGGGAGATCGCAGCCCAGTACTCGCTGACCTGGCCCAAGCAATACTTGGCGCTGGCCGACGAAGGAATGTTGGACGTTTCACCTCGTCAGTTCCTGCACTTCAACACCGACTTCGAGGTGCTCCAGCCCCGGGACGTCGCCAAGAGGCTGCAGATGCTGGCCGAACCGAATGATTTCCGGCACATCGACCCGGCCGAGGGTTTGCTGCCCTTCGGAATGGAACCCAACGGCAATCTCTACTGCTTCCATACCGGAGCTGCCGAGGGTGGTTCGGTTCCGGTGGTGCTGCTGCAGGACGATGACGAGGAAGACCTGCGCCTCGCCCCCGACCTGCCCGGATTCGTTTTCGTCACCATGGTCGAGACGGTTGCGGAGTTCTATGACGATGACGACCTGGGCCAAGGTGACCCGCGCCAGAACGCCGCCGACTGGCTGAGCTCACACGAGCAGATCCTGATCCCGGACCAGGTCGTGGCGCTTCGCGAGCTCTTCGTCCGGCCGTTGATCGAACGCGACGACGATTCGATGGGCTTCATCGAGTTCGCCGAGCTCGATGACCTGATCGACCCGGTACTGAAGTACCCAAAGCGTCACGAGCCGATTCACCTCTGGCAACGCGGTTAGCCAGCCATCAAGTCCCGCGGCGCGACGCCGCAGGTGTGCTCCTTGCCCGCGTCGGCCGCATGGTCGACGAGCAGGGCAAGAATGCCCGTGAGCGGATGATGCCCACCGAGGGTCAGCCTCGGAGGGCTGCCTCTCGTTCGCTCAGGATCTGCTCGACCAGGATCTCGGCGTGTCCGGCATGCTGCGCCAACTCACGAATGCAGTGCACCGATACCCATCGCAACGTGAGTTCTCCCATGACCGGATGCACACAACTGTCATCCAGACTCAAACTCTCGATCACGCGATCGGCACGTGCGGTGACGGCTTCATGGGCATGAGCCAAACTTTGCAGATCGTCGGCCGGATCCAACATGAAGCTCTCGTCGACCGTTTCCGGGATTCCGGCATCGGCACGGGATTGACCACCAAATCGGCACACGAACCAGGCCGTCTCGACGAAGGATGCGTGCTTGAGCAAACCCAGTGGCGTGGTCAAGGACGGCACGAGTCGTCGGCGCGACTCTTCGTCCGTCAGCTTCAGCACCGTCTCTCGCAGGATCCGGCGGTGTTGGGCAAGAAAGGCAAGCAGGAGGGTCCGCTCATCTGCTGTGCCTGCTGCTTCTGCTCCCGGAACTGTCCTCGTCATCGCGCACCCCTACGTCCGCCCACCAAGGAATCGGAACTCGACACGGGCGGAGCGCGATCGGATTCACGTTGCAAGTCGCGGCTTCAGGGTACGGGGTTCACAGCCTCGGCCACCAGCGCATTCCGAGTCATCACCATCGCTGCCACGGCACCACTCCGCCGGCTCTCACCAGAGTTGATTTTTCCCGACGACGCATTTCATCCCAGTTCCGGGCCACGCCCTGAACGTCCAGGTGCCGCGCTATGTTGAGGTGGATACAAACGCACCCCAGAGCCGAGTATCCCTCGCGTTTGGGTGGAATCAGCCAATATGGGGTGCGTTTTCATCCATCGCCGCGCTGAGGCGACTCTCCGCCGATTGCTAGGGCACGCTTCACGGCCCGCATCATGGCTCGACCGCGTTCTCATCGCGTGGGTCGCAGCCCCGATGGCACCTGATTCAGGTCGCGGGCTTTCACCACTCTCAGGTTGCCGGACTGCGCCAGCGCGCGAAGCCGCCCTCCGTATTGAGGACCTGCCCAGTCATCCAGGCGCCGTCGTCGCTGGCCAGCCACGCGACGAGCCGAGCTGGGTCGTCCGGCTCACCCATCCGTCCGAACGGGAACATCGGCGCCACTTGCCGCAAGACCTCGGGGGTCATGTAGCCGGTATCGACCGGGCCGGGATTGACTGTGTTGACGGTGATCCCGACATCGGCCAGTTGGTCGGCCAGCGTGAGCGTCACACCGGCCAAGGCAGCTTTGGTGGCCGCATATGCGATTTCACCGGGCATGGGCCCCAGTCCTTGCCCGGAGGTCATGAGGACCACTCGACCTCCCGGGCGTCCGTCGTGCTGCCTGGCAAACTCTTGGACGAGAAGCAGACTGGAGCGGGTGTTGACCGCCCAATGGGCGTCCAGCATCTCTGTGGTCAACTCGCCGATAGGGCCATCCTGGCCCGACAGCGCGTGGTTGCAGATGAGGATGTCGACATGACCGAAGGCGGCAACCGCTTGGGCCATCAGCCGAGCGGGAACATCCGCCTCGGCGAGGTCGATGGAGACGTCGACCATCCGCTGAGCCTCATGGACTTGCTGGCTGCGGATCTCGTCCAGCACGTGCGGGATGTCGTCGGGCCCCCACGGCTGCCTCTCGTCGTGAGGCCTGTAGTGGGCCAGCATCAGATGCGCGCCGGCCGATGCCAGGCGCGCAGCAATCGCGCATCCGATGCCCTGACGCCTGCTGACCCCGGTGATCACCGCGACGCGCCCCTCGAGACCTGGGTATCGGCCGAGCGACTTCGCCGAGACGTCGTTCATGCCGACGCCAGCTTGCGCTGCAGGATCCCGAAGCCTTCGAGGAAGTCCTCCATCAGGATTTCTCCCGGGTGGATGGGCTCGGTTCGGTCGGCTTCGGCGGGAGTCGAGGAGTTCGCCACACAGCCATCATGAATGGTGATGCGCCAATAACGCCAGGCGTTCACAGCTGAACCATGACGGGTTCAGCGCAGGGTGAGCGTCTCCACCGGCTGTCCCGTGATCTCCGCGATCAGGTCGAAGTCCTTGTCCACGGCCAATACCGTCAGGCCCGCTTTCTCTGCAGTCGCAGCGATGAGGAGATCTGGGATGGAAGGCGCGCGATGCCGGCCACGGTCTGCGAGCAGCATCTGCACCTCCCATGCACGATCCTCCATCGAGGGTGTCAGCCGCTCGATCGGCATCAGCGACAGCGGAGGCTCCGCGAAGATCATTCGCCCGTCCTCCCCGGTACGCACCGAGAATCCGACCTCAAGCCTGGTGATCGTCGACAAACGGACGAGACCGCGTTCGATACGAGAGTTCCAGCTCCCAGAGTCCGCTGCCTGTCCCAACTGCATCCGCACGAGCGCGGACTTGTCGATGAGCCAGCCCCTCACCGCCATGCGTCGGCCATGATGTCGGGATCGGCGAGGTCAGCAAGAACCTCAGCCGACCTCTTCCAGTGCTCGTCTGTGATCTTCACCGCCGGACGGGTGGTATCGACCTCAAGCTGGCGGCGCAAATACTCGTTGCGAGACAGGCCCAACTCCGCGGCGCTCCGGTCGATCCGAGCAACCGCCTCGTCACTGAGTCCACGAATCAGCACATTCGTCACGACGACCACCTCCCTGATCAGGTGACATCATGATATCACCCAGCATGGATCAAGCTGGGTCACACATTGAAGCGGAATTCGACCGCATTACGGACACTGCTTCCGTTCAGAGCACTCGAACTTGCCATCACTTGACAGACTAGATAGGATCGCGTCAAGTCTTTAATCACCGCGACCGCAAGGTGGTTGGAGAGGGATCACCCCACGTGGGCTGTGGTGAGCAGCGCATAGTCAGCACCGGGTAGCGCCGGGAACCACGTCGAGATTGAGATACAGACGACCCGGCAGGGAGCGACTTCTCCCGTAAGGCACGGAGGCCCGACAGGGCCCAGTGGAGCATCGCGCACGGCGACCGGGAAAGTAGCCGGACAACTATTCCCCCGTCTCCGGACAGTTCAAGCTGTCTGGAGTTGTCATGGGGTACTCCCCGCCTCCTTCGTCCGATCTCACTCACTACATCACGCTCCAGGAAGCGGTCTCGCTCGGCTACGGCGCGTATCAGACCCTCCGGAAGTGGATCGCTGACGGTCGGCTGCCCGCCGTCAAGATCGGTTCCCGCGTCAAGGTGCTGCGCACCGACCTCGAAGCACTCGCGGTCGCCGTCAGGCCCGCGACCTTCGAGGACGTCGAAGTTGCCGCAGAACGGCTCGCCGCCTCCGCTCCCCCGCTGAGCGACGCCCAGGTTCGTCGTCTCAGCACGATCTTCGGCGGTGCATCATGAGCGCCGCGGCTCCTGGCTGGGAACACCACGAGATCACCGATGGTGCACGGCACGGCATCGTCTTTGAGGTGCTCGTGCGGCGGCGCGCGCGAGTAGCGGTCAACGGTGGCGCGGGTGCGCCCAGCTCCGCCTCGAACGGCGGGGCGAAGAGGTCTCAGACGCCCGCCACTGAGTGTGACGGTTCCGAACTGTCACACCTTTTCAACCCGTCCGAGACGCACGTTTCCCCTGGTCAGGAGGGCGATGGTCGGGCACGGTCATTAGCCCCTATGGGGAGCCCCGAGTTTCGACCGTGTGACCGTGGCTCTGCGACCGGCTGGGCGCCGCCCGCGCCGGGGGCCGTCGCAGGGGTCATGTCGGTGCCGACGACCGCGTTCGGCGAGCTCCCGTCGGTGAAGGCGATGGGCACGGGCCGCGCCGGGATCGTCGTCGGATTCGACACCGAGTTCACGACCGTGGGCGGCGCTCGGGTCGTCGACTCTTACCAGCTCGCCGCACCTGATCCGCTCGACCCATCGGTGATGGTCGAGGTCGTCATCCTGCCGCCGCTGGGCTCCGGCGCGCGCGTCTCCCTGCACACGGCGCTGTGGACCGTAGTCGCCGCAGCTGAGCTGTGGCGGTCCCCTCTGGTGCCTAGCGGGGTGGGTCCGCGCGGCGTGCCTCGCTCGGTGTTCTGGACGGATGACTGGGAGGAGCGACGGGAGGCGCTCGCGAAGCTGAGGGTTCCCCTCGTCCTCGCCTGCCACTACGGCGCTGCCGACCTGACGACGTTCCGCTCGGGTGGTCAGTCCCGGGAGCTGGACCCCCTCGTCCGCCTGACCTCGGCGGCCGGTGGCCTCGTGACTCTCCTGCCGTTTCGCTCGCAGCGCGGCAACGAGAACGGGCATTGGTGGCAGAGCCTGTCAGTGACCGTGCGCGACACCATGTCGCAGGCTCCGGCAGGGAAGAAGACGTTGGCGGCGCTCGGCGAAGCGTGCGGAGTCGCGAAGCTCGACGTGCCGGATGGCTGGATCTCCAGGATGACCGACTATCGCCGTGAACACCTCGCGGAGTTTCTGGAGTACGGCGTCAACGACGCGGTGATCGTCGTTGAGTACCTCGCCCGGCTGTGGGGCGACGGCACCGTTCCGCCGATTACTCTCAGCGGTGGTGCTGCCGCTGCGCTCGTCGACTCGGGCAGCGCCTACCTCGGTGCCTCCACTCCGGCCGAGTTCCGTCGGCTGTTCGCCGGGCTGGTGGACGAGGACGAGGGTGTCGAGGCTGTCGAGGAGGGCGACCGCCTGAGCTTCTACGCGAAGCGTGGACGGAACCCGCTGGACGGCGCTGCTGCTCAGCTGTCGTCGGCGTTCGCCCGTGCGTACCACGGTGGTCTCAACAGCTGCCCGATGCCTGGCTACTACCCGGTACCGACCGTGGACATCGACGCACAGAACGCATACCCGACGGCGATGGCGCTGGTCCGTGACATCGACTGGGAGGCCGGTGCTATCGAGGAAGTCGTGCATGAGCGGGCCCTCTCCGTTGATGACGTGCCGACGGCCACGACGCCCTTCGTCGGGTTCGTGTCCTTCACGTTCCCGACCAACGTGCTGCACCCGTGCCTGCCCATCGTCGCCGACGGGACGCTCATCTACCCGCGCACATCCGAGGGTGTCGCCGGGACATGGGTGTGCGGCCCGGAGCTGTGGCTCGCGCTCACCCTGGGTGCTGAGGTGCACTGCCAGATCGGCTATCTCGGTCGTGAGCGGCAGCACGACGGTGGCCCGAGCTTCTCCCTCCGGCATGGCGTCAAGCAGCTCATCGACGACCGCAACACCGCCAAGACCTTGTTCGGCAAGGGATCTCTGGAAGAGCAAACCCTCAAGACCGGCGTGAACAGCATCTATGGGAAGACCGCGCAGGACGTGGCTGAGCAGCGGTCCTGGGATGCACGTGCGCAGGAGATGGACAACGTCGGCGGTTCCGCCGTGTCCAGCCCCTACCACGCGGCCACCACCACGTCACTGGTCCGGGCGCAGCTGTTGGCGACGATGAACCAGCTGAGCGAGAACGGTAGGGATGTCTACTCGGTGACGACCGACGGTTTCATCACGGACGCCACCGTGGACGAGGTCGCTGCCCTCGACCTTTACGGTCTGGAAGAGGTGCTCGGCGATGCCCGGGTTGCCCTGACCGGGGACCCGTCCATCTGGGAGACCAAGCACGCGCAGTCCGACTTGGTGAACTTCACAACGCGCGGGAACGTCTCTCTCGACCTCGGCGGCGTATGCGCTCACAACGGCCTCAAGGCACCGAAAGATATTCTCCCTGACAGTATCGAGGACCGCGAGCTGTTGCTGGCCTCGGTCGTGAGTAGGGAAGGTCGGGTTCCCAACGGGTACACGCGGTTCCCCTCGTTCCAGGAGTTGTCACGCAAGGAGGACCGGAAAGACTTCCTGCCGTCCCGGGTCGAGCGCTCGGTCAGCATGGACTACGACCTCAAGCGCCAGCCCGTTATGTCCTCCATGACACCCGAGATGGTGCCCCTGCCGGACGGCTCGGTTGAGGAGATGGCGACCTTCGCCACGCAGCCGTGGGAGCGAGTCGAGGACTGCCTGCGCGCTCGCCAGATCGCCCGCGAGATGGCCGAGACCGGATGCCTGCGCACCGTCGCTGAGTGGCGCGACTGGAACCTGAAGTACACGCACGGTAAGGGCCGCCGCATCAGTACCCCGCAGCGCGCGGTGCTGATGTCCATCGTCATGGCGCATCGCCAGGGCGTGGCCACGATCCCGACTCTCGGTGACCGTTCGCTGTCCATCGCCGAGCGGCTCGACTGGCTCGGCGAGTGGGGGCTCGGCACCGTCTCGCGCGGTGACTGGGACAACGCCCGCCGGCCCGAGCGGGCGTCCCAGATGCTCCCCATCGACACGCTCGACCCGTATCTCGGCCGGATGACGTCCATGGCGTCCGGCGAACATCCCACGGACGCCGACCGGCTCCCGTACTAACAGAAGGAGAAGATCATGAGCAACAAGACCACGACCAACCTCGACGTGCTGATCGATCAGGAGCGCCGCCGAGCGTCCGAGCGCATCGCCAAGCTCAAGCGTGCTGCCGCTGCCGAGCAGCGCCGCATCGACGAGAAGGTCATCGAGCTGCTGCGCGACCAGAGCCCCGATCTCTACGACCGGCTCTCCGAGGAGGCGGCCGATACCTTAGAGGCAGAGAAGGCGAAGAGGTCGAGGCGTGCGAAGAAGGCGGCATCGTCTTCGGGGTCGGCGAACGACGGGACTGCCTCGCAGTCCGTCGATCCCGAGCATGAGGAGGCGGCACCGTGGAACGGCTGACGACTCCGATCCGGGACTTGCGTCAGCGTCCCGGGACCCCCTCGCCCGCAGGGAGCGCAGCGACCGAGGACGAGGGCCAGCGGTTCTTGGAGGACATGAGCGCCAGCGAAATGTCCGACAAGAACCCTGCTGGCCGTCTTCCGTACGCCCCGGAGAGCGAGCCCGACTCCCCAAGCAGCGCTGGTCGGGCTCGTGCGGAGGGGTGTGCGGAAGACCCGGCCCTGGCAGCGGAGCTGCACCACGACTCCCAGGTGAACACCGGTCGTGGTGCTGCGCAGAGGGCAGGGCCGGCCGAGGCTCCGGTGGAGCCTCGGAACAGCTGTCGTCGGGAGGTCTCTCTCGACGTGCGGCTGACGGTGGCTGATCGCGATGGGATCCGCCGCCGTGCCCACGTGCTCGGCGTCAAGCCGAGCGCATGGGCTCGTGCTGTCATGCTCGACGCGCTGGACTCGAGGTCCTCGAAGGTCGATCAGCTGGAGAACAACGCGGGAGTGAAGGAGGCGGTGCCTACGTCGCTTGCTCCGGCGGTAGAGCAGCTGCGTCGAGTTGGTGTGAACCTGAACCAGGCGCTCCGCAAGGGTGCTGCCGTCGATGACAGTCTCCTTCACGCGGTGATGGTTGCGGTGGACGAGGTGCGTGCCTCGCTGGGCGATCGGACACGGGTATGAGCACCGTGAACGTCCGCCCCTCGACCAACGCTGCAGGAGCTGTTGGGTACATCCTCTACGGGCGTGACCCTGAGGTGCGTAAGGAGCTCCTCAAGGTCGGATCGACGCGTGCGGCCGCGTATGCGATGTCCATGGTCGACGGCGGTTCGACTCCGGCGGAGTTCATCGCGTGTGCCGAGGCACACGCCGCTGCTCATGGCCGAACGAACCAACTTCAGAGCTACGTTCTGGCGTTCCACCCTGACGAGTTCGACGTGACCTCGCAGGCCGATCTTGAACGCATCCGGGACGTAGCCGTCGAACTCGCGGAACGCATGCACAGCGCTGACTACATGGTCGCGGTGCACTCTGATTCCGCCGGAGGTCACGGGCATGCACACATCCTGGTCATCAACCACGACAACCTCACCGGTAAGAGCCTCCAGCGGTACACATCGTGGAAGCACGGACTGCGCCAGCTGAACGACGAGCTGATGGCAGACGAGGGCCTGCGGGTGCTCCCCGACCTTGAGGAACCGAAGCCCGACTGGGAGCAGAGGCGCGAGGCCTTCTCTCCGGGCGGGTTCGAGCAGGTCCTCGGCGACAAGGTCTACGACGCACTGACCGACTCACGCTCGACGAATCGCGAGGCGTTCGAGCACGTCCTCGCCGAGCGCGGGGTCACGCTCGCGGTGACGAACCGCGACGGTTGGAGTTACAAGATGCGCCGTGATGACAACGGGAAGCTCGGACGGAAGAAGGCCTCGGCGCTGACACCCGAGTTCACAGCCGAAGGTGCTCAAGAGATCTTCGACTATCACGCACAGAAGGGACAGGCTCATGGGAGCGCTGGACAGGATCAAGCAGGCCGACGAGCAGCAGAAGACTACGGAGCTCCTGGAGAACTTGATCTCACAGCACGACGCCAACATGCAGCAGATCGCGAAGCTGACGAACACCGTCGCCGACCTGACCGAGTACGTGAAGGTGATGGACGAGGAGCAGATGACGCGGCTGGATCGCCTATCGACCTCGCGGCAGCACGAGCTTCCCTCCACGCTGCCGCTCGACGCCGAGACGAAGAAGCGGCTGAACGAGATCGAGAAGACGCTGAGCGCCGTCGCGCAACAGCTGAGCAGCAGCGAGGTCGTGAAGCTGCCCGACGGGTCCTCGGTCACCAGGGCGGACCTGGCCGCGTACTCGATGACGACGAGGATCAGCGAGGAGCTGAAGTCGACGACTTCGGCCTCGGCTGACCTCGCCGAGGCCGTCCGTAAGCGCGGCAACGTCCGTATCGACACGGACAAGCTCACCGAGCACGCTGTGAAGGTGCTTGATCAATGTCTGGCGAAGGCTGTCGAGGCTCCAGTCCAGAGGATCGAGCAGACCGTCGCGGGGCTCGAAGAACGGGTGGGCAGGCTCGGCACCGAGAAGCTCGCCGAGGTGACCGACCGCGCCCACGAAGTGGTCAGCGCCGTCGGGCGGGCCGAGCGGCGAGTCGAGCGACTCTCGGCGAGGGTCACCTGGGCGACGGTCGGTCGTATGTGCCTTGCCCTGGTCCCGTTCACCGTCGCGTTCATCATGCTCACGGGGATGGTCGGCGGGATCACGCAGATGCTCGGCCTCGGACCGCTGCTCGGATGGGCCTGGGACTCCTTCGCCGCCGCGAGTGCCTGGTGGGCGAAGGCACTCATTGCCCTCGCCGCCCTCGGCGGATGCGCTCTGTTCGCCTGGCTGCTCTGGTGGCTCGGAAAGAAACTGTACGAGAGCTACCGCGGCTGGTAGTCGGAAGAAAAGTGAGTGCCCGTAGCCGAAGCTACGGGCACTCTGAACTCAGTCGACGTCGGGGTCATCGCCGAATAGCTCGGCATCGGTGTCGTAATACCCGAGAAGGTCGCGCTGCTGGCGGATCAGTTCGACGGTTGCCTTGTGCAGGGCGAGCAGGTCATGGAGGTGGGCCTCCTCATCGCTCATTTCAGGGTCGCCGATCCACCACCGAAACGACTCGGCGTGGCTGTAGGCGTTGGTCTCAGCGCTCATGATCGCTCCCTCACAGGTCCCGAAAGACGTACACGGAGATCGCGTCGGCTCGGACCACCGTGTGGTCGTATTCGAGGTCGCGGGTCCAGGCAACCCAGTTGAAGTAGCGCACAAGCTCTTCCGGCGCGTCCTGCGGGATGAGGCCGATCTCCTCGGCGAGAGTCTCGGCGTAGTCCCGGAAACTGCCCCATGTTCCGCAGAAGCGCTCTTCGAAGGCGGAAACAGACGGCAGGTCTCCAGTGCCTTCTGCGACGTAGCTGCCGGAGGCCGTCCAAGCGCACAGAGCATCGCGCTGGTGCTCGGGGACCGCGAGGAGGACGCGAGCCCACTCTGCGGCCTCCGACGGATTCATCTCGCCCGAGGTGGGGATGTTCTCGTGGTCCATGACCCACAGCTCCTCGCATCCAGGGCGCACGCGGTGAGCGCCTCCGTGGACGTCAGCAAGGGTGACTTTGTCGGCGGTCTCGGCATCGAACCATTCGCCGACGAGACGAGCGTAGTTGTAGCAGGCGAGACAGCCGATCCAGGCGCGGGGCGTGGTATCGGTGTTCGTTCGGGTGGTCATGGCGGGTCCCCTCCGTGGTCGAGGAGAGCGGCGGGCGCGACAGGCAGTCGTGCTCGGTGAATCGACGCGCTTACGCCACGTCGCCGCTCTCAAGAGGTTTCCCGGCCACGCTCCGCGTGGCTACCCAACCAGGTGGTCTACCTCCAGTTGACGACGACGGACTCGGTCCTGAACCCCTTGCGCCCGCGCGGCTGCGGGAGAAGCGTGATCGTGGCGAGTGCGTCGATGGTCTGACGCCGGAGGTCAAGTGACGCTTCCCGGAATGCTGAGGCAGGGTCATCGACGCCCAGGATCGGCGACAGCGCGCCCGCACGGCTTTGCATCAGCCTTTCGGCTTCCAGCTCCTGAATACGCACTTCTGCGGCGTCCCGAACACGCTTGAGGTCGCGGGCCTCGATGATCTCGGCGTCGTAGTCGGCCTCGGCGCGCAGAATGCGCGCCCGCTGGTCGCTGATCGCCGAGTCGATGCCTGCCGCATGCGGTCCACCGTCCGCGACCTCGACCATCACCGTCGCGTCCTTGCGTGCAAGACGCTTGGCGACGACCGTCATGACGAAATTGTCGATGGCGGCGCCCGAGCGCACGATGTGACCTGCGCACTTGTACCCACGTGGTGCCCCGGTCACCTTGTTTCCACACGTCTCGCCGGTCTCCTCGTCGACGTATCCGCACCGGTAGAGCCCGCTGCCGAGGTGCTTGCGTTTGGTCGAGCCGGATGTGTTCGTGACCCGCTCCGTGTCGTCGAGGACTTGCTGCGCCTTCCACCACGTCTCGTCGTCAACGATCTGCTCCCACTGCCCGCGGATCGGCTCACCAGCGTCGTCTCGGAGGATCTGCGCCTTCCACATCCGGCGCCGCTTCCCATCCGCCTGAGCAAACTTCGGAGTGTACGTGCTCAGCGCCGCGTAACGCGGGTTCCGCAGGATGCCCAGCACGGTCGAGGGAGACCACGGACCGTCCTCGACGATCGACCTAGGTTCGAGGCCCTGCTGCGCGCGGGCGGTGGCGCGCTCGACGCTCACGGTGTGCGTGTGCTTGGGCAGTGGTGTGATCCCATCGATCTGCTCGGTGCCACTGAGAGCCCGGGCGAGCGATCGCAGCGACTCGGGGTGCTCGATCCTGGTGAACAGGTCGTAGATCGCCCTCACGGCCTCAGCCTCGTGGGGGATCACTTCGCCGTCTACGGCGTAGCCGAGTGGGCGCATGCCCTTCGGAGCACGCCCCTGCATGGCGCGCTGACGCTGGGCTGCGGACTGACGGGCACTCTTGCGTTCCATCTCGGCCCGCGCCACAGCCGCCTTGATGCGGGCATACATCCGACCGCCGTCGGTCGAAAGGTCCGCGTCGCCATTGGCCGTGACGAGGGCGAGGCCGCGCAGCTCGGCGGCGTCGATCCAGTCCTCCAGCTGTCGGGGCTGTCGGGTGAGCCTGTCGAGGTCGTAGCAGATGATCGCGTCGAACCGTCCGAGCAAATAGTCGGCGACCATGCGGTCGTAGTCCGGGCGGATGGCGCTCCTGTCGGTGGCGCTCTTCGACTGGTCCACGTAGGTCTCGACGACCTCCCAGCGCCGGAATCGTGCAAGGTTCTCGCAGTCCTCGCGCTGGCGGTCGATAGCGAGCCCGTCCATCTCGCGATCCTGTGAGATTCGGAGGTAGATGGCTGCCTTGCGGGGCGCGGTGGAACGTTCGTTCATGTAGCCAGACTACACTATGACGTAAGTTCCGTCCGTAACTGATGATGTCACCATCAGTGTGCACAGTGGTAGAGTTGCACCATCTGACCAAACGCACAAGACGCCCCAGGAGACACCCATGCCGCAGCTGACGCTCAGCTTCCCCGACCTTGCCGAGCACGCAAGCCGAGTCCACCCCGAGCTCAGGACGCTCGTTCAGGAATTCACCGAGACCGACCGCGCCCGGTTCACAGAGTCAGCGTCACTGTGTGAGACGTGGATTGACCCCGAATTCAAGAAACTACTCAACACTCTTCAACTCGATGGCCGGCTGCCTAACATCGATACAAACATCGACGCCAACAATGATTTCAAGCGCGTCTTGACGTTTACGTTGCCGGATGGCGGAGAGACTACGGATGTCCGCGATATCATCCAGCATGCATGGGCGGCAACGGTCGACACATACGCGGGCGCCCTCTACCACCGAGCGAAAGAGATCGCGGCAGGAAACTCGAACTCGAGCTGGACCCCCGACCAAGCCACGAGCGCCCCCACTCTCTAGGGCGCAGGTCCACGTCAGGGCCTATTTCGCTGTCGAAGCGGTGTGAGGGGTAGAGGAGCTCGTCGAGCGCGCAACGGGCAAAGGCAGCGGAGCCCTCTACTCCGACGGCGACGACGCAATCAAGCTCTAGCACGCCCAGCCGACGACATGAGCCGGTCGGCGTAGCCGATGAGACTGGTGATCAGCATGAGAACCTGGATGCAGTTGCGCTTACTGAACTGACGCGAGGAGACGCCATGCACGCTCGCATGGCGCGAGTAGTAGTTGGGCACCTTGTCGCCCTTGTGCTTCCAGAACTGCTCGTGGGCGTTCCAGATCGGCAGCCAGACCATCGCCTCGTGGACACCCATCTCGTCGATGGCGCCCGGCACGTCCGCGCCCTTCTTCCGATTCGTGATGAGGCGTCGGGCGGCCTGGTCGGGGTAGAAGCGGTAGATGAGCGTGTCGAGCGTGACGGTGAACATCGCCTGGGCCGAGCGGAAGTGTCCAGAACGCATCGCGCCGAGCCCGTCGAGTACGAACTTCAGCTCGTCGCCGACTACGTCGCGGTTCGCCTGCTCAAGAACGGTAGCGCAGTCGTCGGTGATCGACTCGTAACAGTCGCCCAGCACCCGCCGACGGCCCGAGCGGTCCTGTGCCCGGAGCAGGCGGAGCGCTGTGCGGCCGCGCGGCACCAGGTAGAGCGGGATGCCCTCTTGCTCGAGGAACTCATGCACTTGAAGGGCCTGGACCTCCCCTGCGTGGCTCCTCAGATTAGGCGGGAGGAGCGCACGGTTGAACCCGCTCAGTATCTCCGGGTCGAAGAGCGGCTTCAGGGAGCCGCGCAGCCCATCTAGCATCGCGGACTGCTGGCTCGCGATTTGCTTGAGCATCGACTCGATCGATGGGCTGACTCCGACGCCCTTCAGCGCCGGGAAGTCGATCATCGGAGCCGTGAACGTCGGTACGCTCACCACGATTGACGCCACCTGCGACTGGATCCGCTCGCTATACGGTTCGAGCGCATTCTTCACCAGCGCGTCGTAGTCCGGCAGCGCCGACTTCATCTGCTCTCGGATAGGAGCGAGCATCTTCGCGACTGCGGCATCCATGCTGGGCATCAAATACTGCGCGAACCTTGGCGGCAGTCGAAGCCTCGCCCCGACGTCCGCAGCAGAGTCTCGGTCTTGCTCGCTCTCCGAGTTGCGCTCCCTCTCTTGGGCAGGCTTGAGATCGTCCTCTCGATCATCGTCGTCGCGTGTCATGGCACTCTCCTCGTTGCCGCGCTCGCGCAAACAAATGCTGCATCATCGAGGCCGTTGTCAGCACTCTCAGAAACCCTTGCGCACTTCAAGTCGCTGAGTCAGTAGCACCCAACTGTGCAGCAACGTGGGCGGCGAAGATCGGGTCGTCGTGGATGCGGGCGACGACGTCGTCGGCGATCTTGTCCACATCAAGAGGCCCGTCTGGGCCGTCGTACTCCACCGACTGCGCGGGCCACTGGAAGTCGATCCGCGGGGTGTATGCGCTCTCTCCGTCGTCGCCGTAGGCGGTGAGGACATGATCAAAGACAAGCCGCACCTTCGAGGAGAAGATGTCGAGCGTGTAGGGAGTCTCGGGCAGCTCTTGGTCTAGGACTCGTCGGATCGTGCTATCGACGTCATTCATCACGTCGACCTTGCGACGCCAGTCCTGGACGAGCTTCTCGTGGAGGTGCACGAGAAGCTTCTGGGCGCTGGCCTTGACGGTCTCACGCTCCTCGTCAGTCAGGACGGGATTGGGTTGGGTGAGCAGGTCGAAGATCGCCAGCTCCTCCTCTGTCAGATCCTCGCGAGCGGATCGCTCCTCCTCATGGGTCAGAGTCTTCGACAGCTCGATGAGGCGGCGGAGGTACTCGTCGATGTTCACACTGCCCGCGTTGTAATCATTGATGAGCTGTTCGATCCGCTCCACAAGTTCGTATCGGGTCGGGTTCCGCGTCGCCGATGCGATGGCCTGCTGGCGCAACAGCTGCGCCAGTCGGTCGGTCTCGGCTCGTTCCCGTCCGGCGAGCTTCGCCGACAGACCTTCGAAGTCGATCTGTGACAGGTCAATGAGCGGATCGGGTTTGGTCCCCTCGGCAGCGGCTCGGATGACATATTCCTCGGCACCTACGGAGCGGTCGAGCAGTGCGTCCACCGCATCCATGACCGAACCGAGGTCCGCCTCGGCCGGCCGTGTGACCTCCGCGATGCGCTCGGCGAGCACCCTGATCGCTGCGACGTTGCGTTGCTGCGCAGCAGCCTTGGGGTCGGGCAGGAGGGCCTTGAAGAGCTTCCGCACCTGGCGTGCCTTCTGCTGGAAGTCGGTGCGTGTGCCCTCGTCGACGAGCAGCGCCTCGACAGCTGCGTCGCGCTTGGCGACGTGGTCGAATCCTTCGGCGTCGCGCATCGCAGCAAGGTCGACTCCGACGCCGGTGCAGAAGGCGAACAGGTCGGCCACGGCAGCGTCCAGCTCGGCGGCGAGGGCGTCGATAATTTCGATCGGTGAGTCGCCGGCGTTCGCGGCCCCGTAGATCGCCAACGCCTTCTCCAGGTTCCGGAAGACACCGACGTAGTCGACGATCAACCCGTTGTCCTTCTCCGGGAAGACCCGGTTGGCCCTGGCGATCGTCTGCATCAACGTATGATTACGCATCGGCCGGTCGAGGTAGACCGTCGAGACACTGGGCGCGTCGAAGCCGGTCATCCACATCGCGCAGACGAACACGAGCCGCAGCGGGTCCTGGGCGTCCTTAAACTTCTCGGCCAGGTCCTCGCGGATCATCCGCTCGCGGTGCGGTCGGATGTCGAGGCCCTGTTCGTCAAGCATCTTCAGCTCGTTCTGGCTCTGCGAGACCACGACCGCCATGTCGGTGGTCTCCATGAGCTCGATCCGCGATGCCAGCCACGGACGCTCGAGCTCTGGCAACGCGTCATGCTCCGCCTTCAGGTCAGCCAGATGCTCGGTCCAGGCTTCTCGGACGAGGTTGTACATCCGCACGGCTGCGGCCTTGTCAAGCCCGACGTACATCGCCTTGCCGGTGAAGCCCCGGCCGACGAAGTGGGTCACGAGGTCCTTGGCGATCGTCTTCAGGCGCTCAGGACGTGTCAGCAGCGTGTATTGCGTACCGAACGCCCGAGCGAGCTGGCCCTCGGCGTCCTCGTCGAGCTCGGCCTCCTCGAGGAGTTCGTTGAGTTCCTCGGAGAAATTCTCGTTGACCAGCTGCAGCTCGGGAATGCGGTTCTCGTAGTACAACGGGACCGTCGCGCCGTCCTCGATCGCGTCGCGGAAGTTGTAGACGCTGACGTAGTCACCGAACTGCTCGCGCGTGGCCTGCTCCTCACCGGCGATCAGCGGGGTGCCGGTGAAGCCCATCATCGACGCGTTCGGCAGCGCCGTGCGCATGTTCAGCGCGAGAGTGTCGTACTGACTGCGGTGCGCTTCATCGGTGATCACGATAACGTCGGAGCGGGTCGAGAGCACCGGCATCTGCCGCTCCCCCAGTGCCTTGGACGGCTGGAACTTCTGGATGAGTGTGAATACGTAACGGTGGTCGGCTGCAAGCAATTCACGCAGGTGGGCGACGGACTGCGCGTGCACCCGGGCCTCTGGCGAGATAGCTCCGGCGTCGGCGAACTCACCATGCAGCTGAGTATCCAGTTCCGTGCGGTCGGTGACCATGACGAATGTCCAATTGCCCGGTACTTGGCGCAGCACCTTCTGCGTGAACCACAGCATCGACAGCGACTTGCCCGAGCCCTGGGTATGCCAGAAGACTCCCAGGCGCTTGTCCTGCTCAGCACGCGCCCGGTGCAGGTTCTCGATCGCGGCGTTGACTCCGAGGAACTGGTGGGATCGCGCGAGAACCTTGATCAGGCCACCGGGCCGCTCCATGTACGCGACGAAGTTCTCTAGTAGGTCTAGCAGAACGGACGGGTCACAGGTACCTCGAAGCGCAGTCTCCAGGGCGACCGCACCGCGGGTGCCGTGGGCGTCGATGACCTTCCAGTCGTTGAAGAACTCCCACGGCGCGTAAGTTGACCCGACCTTCGCCTGGCTTCCATTGGACAGCAACACGAAGCAGTTAGGGATGAATAGCTGCGGGATGGTGTCGCGGTAGTCGGTCAAGTTGTTGTCGTAGGCCGCCTTGACCGACTCGTTGGGCTCCTTGAACTCCATCAGCACTAGCGGTACCCCGTTGACGAACAGCGCCAGATCCAGCCGCCGGCTGTGCAGGTTGCCCTTGACCCACATCTGCTGCACCGCCAGCAAGTCGTTGTTCGATGAATCCTTGAAGTCGAGGAACCGTAAGGTCTCAATCTGCTTCGTGCCCTGGTCGTCAGTCCACTCCGCCAGATAGCCGTCACGCAGCAGGTCATGGACTTCCCGATTGGCGCGGACCCGGTCCATGGCTGTGCGGTCCTTCGTCAGCACCTCGATCGCCTCGTTGATAGCGATATCGGGCACGTATTCAGAGTTGATCTTGCGCATAGCAAGCCGCAGCCGGTGAACGAGCACGACATCACGTTGGGAGTCGCGCCCCAGGCTGCCCTCGGGTCCCAAGATCTCCTGGAAGGCGTCGACTGGAGTCCAGCCGAGCTCCGCCAGAAGCTCGATGCTCGGCTTCTCGACGTACCAGTACTCCGGGCCCGTGGGAGTCATTGCGCCACCTGCCTCGCGACCAACTCATCAAGGTCTAGCGTCGAGATATCGATCTGTCCTGTGACCAGCTTCGGCAGTAGGAGATCTCGGAGCGCGGCGAGACGGGAGCACTCATTGCGCAGCCTCCAGCTCAGATCGTGCATTGGAGACACCTTGTCAGCAAACGCCGCGTCGACGGCGACATCGGGGACGACAATCGGAGCTTCCTCAAAGTCCTTCGCTCGAACCGCGGGATACGCCGACCCGGTTGCACGCCCTACGAGCCAGTCTGAGAACGCTGTCGCCGATGTTGTCTCGAAGAGGAAATCCGGTGAGACCGTCGATGGGGTCAGCACCGCCAACCCAGTCGATGCGATCCAGTCGCTATCGGGAGCAACGAGCAGAGCGTGCGCTCTACGGTTGGGCCGCACGGTTGCCCATACAGTGTCGCCAGGGCTCACAACTCGACGAGCCCTGCCGGGTGCACTCGAGCCGCCAATAGCCTCCAGCTCGCCGATGTGGCGCTCCGAGAGAGCCGAGATATCGAGGTATCGGAATACCTCGTCACCACCTGGTTTACGAGAAGAGCCATTAACTGTGGCGATGGCGGCAAGGGGTTGGACCTCCCATCCATCGGGTATCAGACCGAGGGCGGAGTCGACCATGGGCACATCCTCGTGGCCGGGGTAACGGAACTTCACGAACCACTCGCGGTAGATGGCCCGCGCCATCTTCTCCAGCACCTCGATCCGCCGCCGGTTGTTCTCGATCAATTCGTCGATGGAACGAAGGATCGCTCCGATGCGTCGCTGAGTCGCCAGGGCAGGGACGGCCAGCTTGAAGGGTTTGATCAGTTGCTG
Organism: Pseudenemella bisphenolivorans; assembly: GCF_051133435.1. Classification (NCBI taxonomy): domain Bacteria; kingdom Bacillati; phylum Actinomycetota; class Actinomycetes; order Propionibacteriales; family Propionibacteriaceae; genus Pseudenemella; species Pseudenemella bisphenolivorans. The sequence continues at coordinate 490,122 of NZ_JBPGNY010000001.1, forward strand.
ACTCAGATTCTGCTGAGCGGCACCATGCGCGTTCCCGACGAGGCGCTCGCGGGCACCCGCAAGCGCGTAGTAGAGGAAGCGAGCGTCCGCCTCTCTGGGGTCGGTGACCATCGCGCAGATAGCCTGATTGACGGTCGCTTCGATGCCCAGCCAGCCCAGCTGGCCCACGTTTGCCCCGTACATGGCCAACAGTACGGTGTCGGGTGGAAGCAGTTTTGCGGAGGATCTCTCGAGTCCGGCCTCAGAGATGTGCTCCTCGGTCGTAGCGATCCGTGCCCCAATCAACTCCTGCGACTTGACCCAGGGAATACCTTCATCGGTATAGTAGTCGGCTCGCTTGCGACTGGGAGTCCCGCCACTGGTCACTCGAGAACACAGTGCCTCGACTGCTACCTCACGCCACTCGCTCATACTTCGAGGATCCCTTGAACTGCCGCGTCGACTTTGGTTCGCAGCACGTCGGCCTCGTCACTTAGCGTGGTGAACTCCTCGTGCAACGCAGCGAGATCGCCCATGAAATCGACATCGCTCTCGTCGACGGCGGCAGTGCCGGTATAGCGGCCCGGGTTAAGGCTCCAACCTTGGGCTTCGACCTCAGCTCGAGTGGCGACCTTGCACAGGCCACCGACGTCGACGTACCTCCCGTTGGGGAAGTTCTCGGCAACGAGGTCGGCGCTGCCATCGACTGTCTGTACGTCCTCGCCACGATAGAGACGGACGATGTTGGCGATGAACTCGATCTGCTCTGCGGTGAAGTCCCGGTGCGCTCGGTCGATCTGGCGAAAGATGTGCCGGGCGTCGATGAACAACACCGTGTCCTCGCGCGGGGTGCCGACCTTGGCCTTGTCAAGGAACCACAATGTCACCGGCAGGGTAACGGTATAGAAGAAGTTGGAACTAATCGCGACCATCACGTCCACGGTGCCGGACTCGATCAGTTGCTTGCGGATCTCCTTCTCAGAGTGGCCCGCGTCGCCTGCGGAGTTCGCCATGACGAAGCCGGCACGGCCGGTCGGGGAGAGCGCGGCGTAGAACTGCTGGATCCAGAGGAAGTTGCCATTGTCAGCCTTGGGCAGACCGAACGGGAACCGCCTGTCACCGGCGAGCTGGTCCTTCTTGATCTTGTCTACGTTGAAGGGCGGGTTGGCCATCACGTAGTCGAAAGCACCCACGGCGCTGTGCGGGTCCTCGTAGTAGCTGTTGGCCTGCCGGATGTCCCCGGACAACCCGTGCAATGCCAGGTTCATCTTGGCCAGCGGGACGGTGTCGTCGGTCTTTTCAACACCCAGAATCGAGAGTTGACGGCTGGCCGACTCGTTGTGGCGCTCGACGAACTTCGCACACTGGACAAACATGCCGCCCGACCCGCAGGCAGGGTCGAACACGCGCCCCTGGAAGGGCTGCAAGATCTCCACGATGAGCCGGACGATGGAGTACGGGGTGAAGTACTCGCCGCCTCCCCTGCCCTCCTGCGCGGCGAAGTTGGACAGGAAGTCCTCGTAGATGAATCCGAAGGCGTCACCCGAGAGCTGGGTGGGCAACGGCGCGAAGAGTCGAAGCAGCTCGATCAAGGTCGAGCGCTCGAGCTTCCGGTACCCGCGCGGCAGGATGTCCTTCAGCTCCGGGTTGGCTGCCTCGATGGCATTGATCGCATCGTCGGTGGCCTTGCCGACATCTTCACCCTCGGGCAGATCTACCAAGCTGGACAGCCGCGACTCGTCGGGGACATAGAGCACCGACCTTGCCTTGTAGTCGGCGACCGTCGTTGGGTTCCGGGCACTGGCCTTCGCCTCGATCTCCCCTCGCACAGCCTCAAAGCGGCTCTCCGCGTACGCGAGGAAGACGAGTCCCAGGACGGGGTCGCGATACTGGACCGGGGTGAGCTTAGAGTTGGCCCGTAGTTCGTCGGCAGCCGCCCATAGAGTGGCTCGAACCTTGGCGAGATCGACTGTCTTCACTTCTTGCCCCCGGATGTTAATCCGCTACGGAACTCCACCACATCACCATCAATACCTTGTTTGAGAATGGCCAGCGGGAAGCGTTCTATCACCCTCGCTGCCAGTTCTTCGGTGCGGTTCTCGATGTCGTCAGGGGTCCAAGACTCCCTCGTGGCCAGGTCAGCGTTCAGTGACAGTCCGTTTCGATAGCCGATGTGCCTGCCCTTTGCGTCTTGGCGGTCGCGCTTCTCAGGGAACGACTTGTTGCCGAGGTTGCTGTTATACGCGGTAATGGTGAGGTTGCCGAGCCTATGCTTGTGCTCCTCCTGAACCTGGGCAGCGACCTCCTCGCCCCCGAGCATCTCCTGCCACTCAGCCGGAAGGTTCTCGCCCTGCGGGAGGATGTGCTCGATCGTCCAGACGAAACGGTTCTTTTCCTGACGCCACAGGTCGACACGCGTCTCCTTGGTCATGGCGTCCTCGGCCAGCGTCGCGAGGACGAACCGGGCGACGTCGCTGTTCTCCTCGTAGATTCGCCCTAGGAGGCGGGTGCGGAACTCCTCGTCGGACACTGAGGCCGCGCTCAGCTTCTCCTCGACGATCTCCACCACATCGCCGCCTCGGGCATCACCCACAGCGTCGATGGTCGTCATAAACAGTTTCGCCAGTGCGTACGTCTGCGGGTATCCCGTGAGGTTGCGTCGGACAAAGAAGCTCGTGAGGCGGTCTACGACGGTCTCGATGTGTGCATCTGTCAGAACCAGATCGGACTGCTTCGATATCAGCCACATGAGGAGCACGTAGGACGGCGCGCCCTGAGCGCGCATCAGGCGCTGGAACGACCGGTCAAGGGTTGTCGGCTGATCGAGTTCAACGACGCAGTTGATTCGCCCGTAGATCTTGCTCGCCGTCACCAGCGAATCGACGACGCGTTTGAGGCCCTGCTCGAGGATTTTCTCGTAGACCCTGATCAAGTTGGACTTCGTGGCGACCGAGGCGTTTGAGACTTCGGGCAGCTCTGATTTGAACGCGTTGTAGTAGTGGCGGAGGAAGCGCTCCTGGGTGGAGTAGCTGTCACCGAGGCTGGTCAGCATGTCGTTCCAGTGCTTGAACGCCTCGTCGACGTCCATGATCTGCTTCTTCTCCGACTCGGCGAGAAGGTGGTTCTTGATCAGGTCCACCGGTGAGAGGGGCATCCCGCGGTTGTTCAGGGACTCGAACAGCACGAACGCGTCGGCGTGGTTGGCCACCTCAATCTTCACGATCACCGCCTGCAGGGCCGCCTCATGCACCCGCAGGGCCGCCTCCGGCTGTGTGATCTCCTCAGTCTCGGCGAGCCTCTGGATCGCGGAGCGGAAGTAGCGGTAGCACTTGGCAATCCTGCGGCTGGGGAAGTACGGCTTCCATTCTCCCTCCACCGGCAAGCCGGCTTCCTCGAGCACCTTGCGGAAGTCGGAGAGGTTGTGGCCCTGTTTCTGCGGTGTCACCCTCGGCTGCTGGTCTGCTTTCCGCACCAACTGCCGACCGAGGTTGATGACGTCCGTTCGTGTGTCCTCGTCGAGATCGTCGAAGTGCTCCTTGAGTACCGAATAGACGGCGGCCAACAACAAGGTGAGCGTCGTCAGTCGCTGCTGCCCATCGATGACCTGCAGGATGTTGCCCTCGAGCGTGTCCGTGGTCTGGTCGAGTGTGATGATGGTGCCCAGGAAGTGCGCGCCCTCGGCCTCGATGAGATCTTCGAACAGGTCTTCCCAGTGGGACTTATACCAGGAGTACTCGCGCTGGTAGGGCGGGATCCGGTACAGCACGTTGCCTTCGTGACTGAACAGCGTGTGCACCGGATACTGGTTGGCAGATTTGATCATCGAGGAGCCCCCAGCTCACACGCCCATATGTGGCTGACCTCTCCGTCGATGAAGTCGCGGACCCTGGCGTGCAGGTTGCGTGATTTTGTCACTTTTTACCTCCAGACGTTAGCCCAGTTCGGAACTCCACCACATCGCCGTCCTGCATGATGTAGTCCTTGCCCTCGAGGCGCATCTTGCCGTGGGCCTTGACTTCCTGCTCCGAACCGAGTTCGACCAAGTCGTCGAAGGTCATCACCTGGGCCTTGATGAAGCCCTTCTGGAAGTCGGTGTGGATCACCCCGGCCGCCTCGGGTGCGGTGGCGCCCTTCTTGATGGTCCAGGCGCGGGCTTCCTTGGGGCCGGCGGTCAGGTAGGACTGCAGGCCGAGGGTCTCGTAACCGACCCGGGCGAGCACGTCCAGGCCGGGCTCCTCGACGCCCATCTCGCGCAGGAACTCGCGGCCCTCTTCCTCGTCCATCTCGACCAGTTCGGATTCGAACTTGGCGTCCAGGAAGATCGCCTCGGCCGGGGACACCAGGGCGCGCATCCGGTCCTTCATCTCTTCATCGGCCAACTCGTCCTGATCGCAGTTGAACACGTACAGGAACGGCTTGGCGGTGAGCAGGAACAGTTCGCGCAGCGGTTCGAGGTCGAGCCCGGCGGCGTAGGCGCCCTTGCCCGATGACAGCACTTCGTAGGCCTGTTGCCAGGCGGCGAGCTTGGGCTGGGAGTCCTTCTTGATCCGGGCTTCCTTCTCCAGCCGCGGGATCGCCTTCTCGAGGGTTTGCAGGTCGGCCAGGATCAGCTCGGTGGTGATCGTGTCGATGTCGTTGGCGGGGTTCACCTCGCCGTCGACGTGGGTGACGTCGGCATCGTCGAAGACCCGGGTCACCTGACAGATTGCGTCGGCCTCACGGATGTTGGCCAAGAAGGCGTTGCCCATCCCCTCGCCCTGGCTGGCGCCCTTGACGATGCCGGCGATATCGACGAACGACACCGTGGCGGGCAGGATCTTCTGCGAGCCGTAGATCTCGGCGAGCTTCGGCAGCCGCTCGTCGGGTACACCGACCACCCCGACGTTGGGTTCGATGGTCGCGAAGGGGTAGTTCGCGGCCAGCACCTCGTTGCGGGTGAGCGCGTTGAAGAGGGTGGATTTGCCCGCGTTCGGGAGCCCGACAATGCCAATCGTAAGTGCCACGATGGGCCAGCTTAGCCGGTCGGCGAGCGATCGGCTTCCCGGCGAGTCACTCCATCAACAGGGCGGCCAGGGTGCCGCCGAGTTCACGGGCCGCGGCGAGCTGTTCGGCGGTGACATCCCCCAAGGATTCCACGGCCGTGCCGGCCGGTTTCCAGCCCAGCGCACCGGCGATCGATTCCACCGACCGCACCGCACCCTCGGTGTCGTAGCGGCCGTGGACGATCACCCCGTAGGGACGGTTGCGGGTGCCTCCGCCTCCGTTGGACGGGTTGCCCTCCTCGTCCAGGGCGCCGCCGATCTTCAGGAAGGTGGAGTCGAAGACATGCTTCAACGCGCCACTCATGTAGCCGAAGTTCGCCGGGGTGATGAACAGGTAGCCCTTGGCACGTTTGATGGTCACCTCGTCGACCTCGCCGGTGGCCCAGGCCAGGGCCGACACCGAGTTGACCTCAACGCCCTCGATTGCGGGGTCGTGGGCACCGGCCAGCGCCGCATCCACCAACTTCTTGATGTTGTCGGTTGCGCTGTGATGAATCACCAACAGGACTGCCATGTGCCAAGACTTTCACGGCCGGACGCTGCAGGGCGAGTGGTGTTCCGCAAATCACCACCCGGGTCCTGCAGGGTCAGGCACCTTCCCAGTAGGCACGCAGGGCCAGGGACAACCAGTGCGGATCGTCGACCCCGCACATTTCGCGGGCCGAGTGCATCGACAACATGGGGGCTCCGACGTCGACGGTGCGGATGCCCAACCGGGTGGAGCTCAGCGGCCCGATCGTCGACCCGCACGGCATCGCGTTGTTCGACACGAACTCCTGGGACGGCACGTCGGCGGCCCGACAAGCACGTCGCCACAGGGCCGAACCGACCGCATCGGTGGCATAGCGCTGGTTCGCGTTCAGCTTCAGCACCGGCCCGGCATTGAGCATCGGCAGGTGGTCGGGGTCGTGCCTGTTCACGTAGTTCGGGTGCACCCCGTGGGCCCCGTCGGCCGACAGGCAACTCGACCGGGCACACATCTGCAGCACCGCATCGTCATAGATACCGTGCGCCGCGGCGATGCGCTGCAGCACATGGGCCAGCAGTGGTCCCGCTGCCCCGGTGGTGCTGGCCGAGCCGACCTCCTCGTGGTCGAAGGCGGCCATCACCTGAATGTCGGGGCCGGGTTCGGCATCGATCAGCGCCACCAGGGAGGCGTGCACCGACATCAGGTTGTCCAGCCGCCCCGACGCCAGGAACTCCAGGTCGGCGCCGAAGGAGCGCGCCGCCTGGGTGTCGTAGGCGAAGACGTCGTGCCCGGCGATGTCGGCGCCGGACTCTAGACCGCCGATCTCGGCGAGCAGATCGAGCACCGAGCGGCCCGCGTCACCGATGCCCCACACCGGGGTCAGATGCTGTTGCGGATCGAGCTTCAATCCCTCGCTGTTCACCGCCCGGTCGAGGTGGATCGCCAGCTGCGGCACCCGCATCACCGCGCCGGTGCGCACCAGCCGCACCTCACCGTCCAGATCGACGATGCGACCGGCGAGCCCGAGTTCGCGGTCGAGCCAGGAGTTGGTCAGCATGCCGCCGTACACCTCGACCCCGACCTGCTGCCAACCGACGGTGGTCTTGTCGGGACGGGGTTTGAGCTTGAAGGCCGGGGAGTCGGTGTGCGAGCCGACGATCCGGAAGGCCGTCTCGGCGGTGACCTCCGTAGGCGTGCGCCAGGCGATGATCGCCCCGTCCCGGATCAGGAAATGGCCGCCCGGATCATCGGTCCAGGGCTTGGTTTCGGACTCCTCGGAGAAACCCGACGCCCGCAGTTGGTCTGCGACCTCCTGCACGGCGTGGTACGAGCTGGGGGAGGCTGCTACGAACGCTCCCAGATCGCCGGTGTGGTCGCGGGCGGACTTGAACGTGGCCATGAGTGTCACCGTAGTACTGACCGGGGGCTCACTTCACACGAGCATCCGGAAGAACGGGGAGTCGGCCTCGATCAATTCCACCCCGATCGGGGAGGCCGCCATCCGGTCGAGCAGGCCGGGCAGGTCGTCGGCACTGCCCAGTTCGATACCGACGATCGCCGGGCCGGTCTCCCGGTTCGAGCGCTTCACGTACTCGAACAGGACGATGTCGTCGTCGGGGCCGAGCACCTCGGCCAGGAATCGGCGCAGGGCACCGGGCTCCTGAGGGAAGTTCACCACGAAGTAGTGCTTGCGACCCTCATGCACCAGGGAGCGTTCGACGATCTCGGCGTACCGGGACACGTCGTTGTTGCCTCCCGAGAGCAGGACGACCACGGATTCCCCGGGTTGCACCTGCACCTCGTGGCCCAGGGCGGCGGCGGCCAAGGCTCCGGCCGGTTCGGCGATCACTCCGTCGATCTGGTACAGCTCCAGCATCTCGGTGCAGATCCGCCCTTCGGCGGTGCAGACGATCTCGGTGCCGGCGTCGCGCACCAGCGGATAGGTGTGCGCCCCGGCTCGGCGCACCGCGGCGCCGTCGACGAAGGTGTCGATGCTGGGCAGGGTGACCGGTTCACCGGCGGACAGGGCGGCCATCATGCAGGCTGCCGAGGCGGGTTCCACCCCGACCACCCGGGTCTGCGGGTGGTGCTGGCTCAACCAGGTCAGGCAGCCGGCGAGCAGCCCACCACCGCCGACCGGCAACACCAGCACGTCGGGGGCCCGGCCGAACTGGTCGACGATCTCGGCGGCGATGGTGCCCTGGCCTGCGATCACCCGCGGGTCGTCGAAGGCCGGTACCAGGGTGGCCCGGGAGGCCTCGGCCGAGGCGGCGGCGGCTTCGGCCGAATCGTCGTAGGTATCGCCCACCACCACCAGTTCGATCCGGTCACCGCCCAGGGCGAGCATCCGATCACGCTTCTGGCGCGGCGTGGTGGTCGGCACGAAGATCTTGCCGTTCACACCCAGGGCCCGGCAGGCGTAGGCCACACCCTGGCCGTGGTTGCCGGCGCTGGCACAGATCACCCCGGCCGCCCGCTCCCCTGCGTCCAGGTGGGTCATCAGGTTGTAGGCGCCGCGCAGCTTGTAGGAACGCACCGGTTGCAGGTCTTCGCGTTTCAGCCACACCTCCGCACCGGATCGTTCACTCAGCCGTTGGTTGCGCAGCAGCGGGGTACGGCTGACGATGCCTGCCAGGGAGTGGGTGGCCCGTTCGACCGCGTCCGCCATCTCGGCGGCGTTGTACGGCGATCGGTCACGGCTCGATTCGATGGTCACCGACCCATTGTTGCGCGTCGCCATTCCAACGGAATCGGCGGCGGCACCGAGTCTTCCCCTTCGCCATCGGCGGGCAGTTCGTTGAGGGCCGGTTCAGGACGGGTCAGTTCCTCGGCCTCGGGAAGTTCAGCGCCCTTCGCGCCCTCCAGGACCGGGGTATCTGCGGTTTCGATCGTCACCTCGGTCACCTCCTCAACCTCGAGGCGCTCCTCAACCTGGAGTTCGGCCGCACCTTCGAGTTCGGCCTCGGCGGAGCTCAGCAACTCGGGGCTGGAAAGCGATCGCACCACCTCGTCCTGTAGTTCGGGGGCGTTCAGGTCGCCGTCGCTGATCTTGAGCTCCTTGAACCGCCGGGCCTGGGGCAGGACCCGCGACTCGAGCGAACCCACGGTTTTGTTGTAGGACTCGACCGCCACTCCCAACTGTTTGCCGAGTTTCTTGAAGTGTCCGCCCATCGTGGACAACCGGTCGTACAGGTCGCGGCCCAGGGTGAAGACCTCGGCGGCGCTGTCGGCCAGGGCCGATTGCTTCCAGCCGTAGGCGATGGACCGCAGGGTGGCGATCAGGATTGCCGGGGTGGCGACCACCACGTTGCGGGCCGCAGCGTACTCGTGCAGGTTCGGCATCTGTTCCAGGCCGGCTTGCAGGAAGGCGTCGCTGGCCAGGAACATCACCACGAACTCGGGGCTGGCAACGTCCAAGGTCCAGTACTGCTTGCTGCTGAGTTGGTCGATGTGGGTCTTCAGGTGCTTGCCGAAGCGCACCATCGCCTCGTCGCGGTCGCGATCATCGGTCGCCTCCTGGGCATCCAGGAAGGCGGCCAGGGGCACCTTGGCATCGACATAGACGAACTTGCCGCCGGCCAGGTTCACGCGCATGTCGGGACGCAGTTGGCCCTCGGTGGTGGTGGCCGACACCTGCAGGTCGAAGTCGCAGTACTCCAGCATTCCGGCCACCTCGGCCACCCGGCGCAACTGCATCTCACCCCAGGCACCGCGCACGTGTGGCTGGCGCAGCGCCGAGACCAGGGAGGCGGTTTCGCGACGCAACTCGTCGCCGGTGCTGCGCACCGTCTGCACGTGGGCCTGCAGGTCACGGCTCATCGCGACCCGTTCCTTCTCCACGTCGTTGAGTCGTTCCTGGAAGCGCTGCAAGGCTTCGGTCACCGGCTTGAGGGCCTGGTCGGTGGCCTGCAGCCGCTTCTCGGCAGCCTCGTCGGCTCGCTTGCTCTGCAGTTCGAGCAACTCGGCCGACATGATCTTGAACTGTTCGCTCATCCGCTCTCGATCGGCAACCACTTCCTCGGCGCGGGCCCTCGCGGAATCACGTTCGGCCCTGGCCTGGGCCACCTGGGCGCCGATTTCGCTGAGCTTCTCGCGCACCTCGGAGGCGGCGGTACGCGCCTCGGCGGTCTCCTGCCGGGCTTCGGCCGCCCGACGTTCGGCCTCGGCGACGCTGCTGCGCGCCTCCTCCACCCGCAGCATCGACTGCTGCAGTTCCACCCGCAGGGAGTTCGACTCCTCCCGGGCGCGGTCGGCGACCTCGCGGTGCGAAACGAGTTCGGCACGTGCGGTGGCCACGTCCTGCTCGGCCCGCTCGGCACGTTCACGCACCGTGCGTTCGCGGCTGCGCAGCACCACTGCGACCACCGCCGCACCCAGGGCCAGGCCGATGATCAGGGTCACCACTAGCTCGATCACGTTCATGCTTCGATCCTGCCGGGTGCCACCGACAGTTTCGGGCCGGACGCTCCGAGGGCAGGCGATTATGTGTTCGAATATTCGACCAGGACGCGACCCGCGCCGGTCAACTCCCCCGCCCCGGCGGTGACCGAGGCCACCAACCGGGCCAGCTCGTCGGCATTGTTCGAGGCCAGGGTCAGCAACACTCCCGAGGCCGCGTATTCCACCTCGTGCACCGTGACTCCGGCATCGCGCAGTTCGGCCTCCACCCGTCCGGCGGTGACGTGGTCGACCGGCAACCGCCACAGGTCGACCATCTCCACCCGCACGGTGCCCAGGGCGTCGAGGGCGAGCTTGGTCGCCTCCGAGTAGGCCCGCACCAGGCCGCCGGTGCCCAGCAGAGTTCCGCCGAACCAGCGCACCACCACCGCGGCGACATTACTCAACCCCGACCCGACCAGCACGTCCAGCATCGGGCGGCCGGCGGTTTGGGCTGGCTCGCCGTCGTCGTTGGAATGCCAGATCGGCTGCGCACCGGGCTCGGAGATCACATGGGCGCTGCAATAGTGCCGGGCACCGGGATACTCCCGGCGGGCCTCGGCTACCAATTCGCGCGCTTCATCGGCGGTCGTGGCCCGGCGCACGATGGCCAGGAAGCGGGACTTCTTGACCTCGATCTCGGCGAGTGCACCCTGCCCGGGCGCCGGCCAGCGTTCGCTCACGCCTTGCGCTTCATGTCCTTGCGCAGTTCGGGCGGCAGGGCGAAGATCAGGTTCTCCTCGGTGAGCCGCTCTTCCTCCGCCTCCGGGAAGCCCTGCTCGACCAGGTAGTCGAGCACTCCGCGCACCAGGCTTTCGGGCACCGAGGCGCCGCTGGTCACCCCCACCGAGGTGACTCCGTCGAGCCAGGCGGGGTCGATCTCGGTGTGGTTGTCGACCCGGTAGGCCGCCTTGGCACCGGATTCAAGGGCCACCTCGACCAGACGCACCGAGTTGGACGAGTTGGACGAGCCGACCACGATCACCAGGTCGCTGTGCTCGGCGATCTGCTTCACCGCCGACTGCCGGTTCTGGGTGGCATAGCAGATGTCGTCCGAGGGCGGGTTCATCAGCAGCGGGAACTTCTCGCGCAGCCGCCGCACGGTCTCCATCGTCTCGTCGACGCTGAGGGTGGTCTGGCTGAGCCAGGCCACCTTCGCCGGGTCGCGCACCTCGATCTGGTCGACTTCTTCGGGCGACTGCACCAGGGTGATGTGGGTGGGTGCTTCACCGGCGGTGCCCTCGACCTCTTCGTGGCCGGCATGACCGATCAACAGAATGTCGAGGTCGTCGGAGGCGAACCGTTTCGCCTCGTTGTGCACCTTGGTGACCAGCGGGCAGGTCGCGTCGATGGCGCGCAGGCCGCGTTCCTTGGCCTCGCCACGCACCATCGGGGACACCCCGTGGGCCGAGAACACCACGGTGGCACCCTCGGGCACCTCGGAAAGCTCTTCGACGAAGATCGCACCCCGGGCCTCGAGGTCTTCGACCACATGCCGGTTGTGCACGATTTGCTTGCGCACGTAGACGGGATGCTCATACATCTCCAGGGCGCGTTCCACCGTCACCACGGCACGGTCGACACCCGCGCAATAGCCACGCGGAGCGGCGACCACCACGCGGCGGTCGGACTGGGCAGGGCTCTGTTCGGCGGTCATGCAAGGCAGTCTAGGCGACCGAACCTGAACCAACACTTTCGTGACGCCGGCCGGGCAGATTGTCAGTGACGTTGCCTAGGGTGGACGACATGGCCCTGGAATCAAGCCCGGAGAACCCCCAGCCGCTGCAGGTGATCGCCGAAGCAGTGCGTGGCTGGATCGACCGGCTGGGTGTGGTGTGGGTGACCGGACAGGTGGTCGAACTCAACCGGCGCAGCGGCACGGTATTCCTGGTGCTGCGCGATACCGACGCCGCGATTTCGGTGAGCGTCTCGATGAGCCCCGTGGTGCTGGACCGGGCCGGCCCGGTGGCCGAGGGAGCGACGGTGGTCGCCCGGGTCAAACCTCAGTACTGGAAGAAGTCGGGACGCCTGTCCTTCGAATGCAGCGACCTGCGCCCGACCGGCGAGGGCCGGTTGTTGGCCCAACTCGAACACCTCAAGCGCACCCTGCAGGCCGAGGGCCTGTTCGATCCCATCCACCGCAAGCCCCTGCCCTTTCTCCCCCGCCGGGTCGGTGTGATTACCGGGGCGAATACCGCCGCCGAACGCGATGTGTTGGAGCACCTGCAGCGTCGCTGGCCCGCGGTGCAGATCGAACTGCAGCACACCTTGGTGCAGGGCACCCAGGCGGCCGAGCAGGTGATGGACGCCCTGGCCCGGCTGGATGGTCACCCCGAGGTGGACGTGATCATCATCGCCCGCGGTGGCGGGTCGGTGGAGGATCTGATGCCGTTCAACAATGAGGGGTTGGTGCGTGCGGTTGCGGCCTGCCGCACCCCGGTGGTCAGCGCGATCGGGCACGAGACCGACACCCCGATCATCGATCTGGTGGCCGATCTGCGCGCCTCCACCCCCACCGATGCGGCGAAACGGGTGGTGCCCGATGTCGCCGAGGAACAGCAGCGGGTCACCGAGGCCCTCACCCGGGTGCGCCAAGCCCTGCGCCTGCGCCTCGACCGAGAACGGCAGAGCCTGAACGACCTGTGTCATCGGCCGGTGCTGCGCGATCCGTCCGCAACCCTGGTGGTGCACCGCGAGCAGTTGGTCACCGCTCATGAGCGGCTGCAGTTGGCAATCTCTCGACGGGTCGCCGAGGAGCGGCGGGCCATCGACAACGAGCTGGCTCGGGTGCGGGCGATGTCACCGAAGGCCACCTTGCAGCGCGGCTACGCGATCCTGACCGACGGCACCGCCGACACCATCACCTCGATCGCCGACGTGGACGTCGACGACGACATCGCCGCCCAACTCGCCGACGGCCGACTGATCCTGGCCGTACGCGAGGCCGAACCCCATTCCCCGGCAGGAGACGAACAGTGACCGAACCCGAACTCAGTTACGAACAGGCCCGCGACGAGCTGCGCAGCATCGTGCAGAAGATGGAATCGGGGCAGGCCCCGTTGGCCGACTCCCTGGCGCTGTGGGAGCGCGGTGAAGAACTCGCCACGATTTGTCGGCAATGGTTGGACGGGGCCGAGGAGCGGATTCGGGTGGCTCGCGAGGCCGCCGGATCAGCCTCGAAGGACACAAAGAACGTGTGACATCTTGCTCGCCTGCCGGACAAGAAGTCACACGATCTTGAGGGATCGGGCGGGTCAGTCCCCGGTGGTGAGGGTGCTGACGAACGCGGCCAGTTGCTCATAGCCGGTGTCTCCGACCACCACGGTGATCACCTCACCGTCCTGCCACACCAGCGCCCGGGTGCGGTCGTCGGGTGACACCCGTTGCTCCCAGGTGCGCCCGCCGATCTGCTGTTCACCATCGCGAACCCCCTCGCGGGTGAGTTTCTGCATCGTCGGCAGGGCGGGGGCGTCGGTTTGGTGCAGTGCGATGTAGGTGCGGCCCGGGTCCAGGAAGGCCAACATCCAATGGTTGCCGCCGACATCGTCGGGAATGCTCTCCGCACTGGTGGTCCAGCGGGCGTGCCGGGCCATCCACTGGCCGGGGCCCTCCGGGATCCCGACCGGTGCCAGCACTTGGTACGGGGCCGCTTCCCGGGCCTGGGCCAGTATCGGCTGCCAGTCCACCGGGTTGATGTTCTCGTCGTCCTCGGGAACCACGGTGATCAGCGCGAGCAAACCCAGCACCGGCAACACCAACAGCGCCATCGAACGAATCATGTCGCCGAGGGTCTCTCGTCCGCGGGGTCTGTTGGCCATGGGGGCCATCCTCACACATTCCGCCAACCGGACGTGCGGCGTCCGACAGCCCGGAATGGGCCCACGAAAAGACTCGGGTGGTCGACCTCGCCAACCGGTCACCCGAGTCTTTTCGTGTTGCTTCAGCCTCCGCGACGCACGTCGATGACCCGCCACTGGCTGAAGTCGTCGATGCCGGCGGTGCCACCCTCACGTCCGAAGCCCGACTGCTTGACCCCACCGAAGGGCAGATCGACCTCGAGGGAGTTGTGCTGGTTCACCCACACGGTGCCGGCCTCGATCCGGTGCGCGATCTCGGTGGCCCGCTCCTCACTGCCCCAGACCGAGGCACCGAGGCCGTACTCCTGGCTGTTCACCACCTCGACCACCCGGTCGACATCGGTGTAGCCGACCACCGGAAAGACGGTGCCGAACTGTTCCTGCGAGACCAGGTCGAAGGAATCGTCGACGCCGGTGACCAGGGTCGGTTCCAGGAAGTGGCCCGGCAGGTCGGTGCCGCGTCCGCCACCGGCCACGACCGTGGCGCCGCGGCTGACCGCGTCGTCGAGGAGTTGCTTGTTGATGTCGAGCTGCGCCTTGTTGTGCAGCGGCCCGACCTTGACCCCCGGTTGCGAGCCGTCGCCTACGGTCAACTGGCTCATGGCCTTGGCGAAGTGCTCGTTGAACTCGACCACCTTGTCGGCCGGCACGTAGGCGCGCTTGGGGGCGATGCACATCTGGCCGGCGTTGTAGAAGGCGCTGTGCGCCAGGGCCGAGGCGGTGTAGACCAGATCGGCATCGTCCAGCACGATCGCCGGGTCGTTACCGCCCAACTCCAGGGTCACCGGGGTGAGGGTTTCGGCGGCCTGCTGCATGATCACCCGACCGACCTTGGTCGAGCCGGTGAACGACACCTTGCGCACCTCGCGGTGGTCGATCAGAGCCTTGCCGACCTCCGGGCCGCCCTGCACGATGCCGACCACTCCCGGTGGCAGCACCTCGTTCAGCACGTCGATGACCTTCTGCATGCTCAGCGCGACGCTCTCGGCGGGCTTCATCACCACGGTGTTGCCGGCGGCCAGGGCCGAGGCCACCTTGGCCGCGGCCAAGAAGGCCGGGAAGTTCCACGGCACGATCGCGGCGACCACACCGTAGGGGTAGCGCTCGACGGTGATCGTCCGGCCGGCGTGGTCGGGTGCCTCGGCGGTGGACTCGAACTCGACCCGGGCGGCATGGGCGAAGGCGTAGGAGGCGACCCAGATCTCCCAGCCGGCGTCCTCAACGGTTTTGCCGACCTCGGCCGACAGCACCTTCGCGATCTCCTTCTGCCGCTGCATCAGTTTCACCGAGCAGGCCCCGAGCAGGCCCTGACGGCGACGTTGGCTGGTGTTGCGCCACTGTTTGCCCGCCTCGGCGGCTTCGCGCACCACTCGGTCGACGTCCTCGGGGCTGCTCACGGGGGTGCGGCCGACCTCTTCCAGGGTGGCCGGGTTGATCGAAATCAGCTCGCTCATGCCTGCACTCCCGCTTCAGTCTGCGCCGCTTCCACGCCATCGGTGTTCCCGGGCCCCCGGGCTTCCTTCTCGGCCTTCAGGGCGGCCAATTCCTCGCCCATCGCGGTCGTGGCGGCCATCATGTCGGCCATCGCCGGGGCGACATAGGTGTGGTAGACGAAGGGGCTGAACCCGCCGTCGATCGGCAGGTCGATGCCGTTGACCCAGGACGCGGCCGGTGAGGTGAGGAAGTACATGCCCTCGGCGATCTCGGCCGGCTTGGCGTGTCGGCCGGCCCAGCGGCTGGCTCCGTCGATCATCTCCGCGCCCATCGCCTCGCGGAAGCTCGGCAGCAGCGGGGTGTCCACCGTGCCCGGGGAGACGGTGTTGGCGCGCACCCCGAGGGCCTTGGCGGCGATGGTGAAGTTACCGGTCCACACGATCACCGCCTCCTTGCTCAGCCCGTAGGCGGCCGAGTCGATGCCGTCGCGCTCGCCGTAGATGGCCAGTGCTTGGTCCCAGTCCTCCACGGCCAGGGCCTTCTGGTGCAGGTCGAAGTTCATCGACCACATGAACCCGGCCTGGGAGGCGGTGGTGACCACCGCGGCGTCCTTGGTGAACTGCGGCAACAGCAATTCGGTGAGGTCGCGCGGAGCCAGCGTGTTGATCGACAACACCGTGCGCCACGGCATCGTGCCCGCGACGCCGGCGTTGTTGACCAGGACGTCGACGTCCTCGGTGATCTGCTCGGCAACGGCTTCCACCCCGGCCCGGGAGGACAGGTCACCGATCACCCAGCGGCTGACCGCAGGATCGTTCGACTCGACACGGTCGACACCGATGATGGTGATGTCCGGCTCCTCGGCGAAGCGACGGACGGCGGCGGCACCGATGCCCGAAGCGCATCCGGTGATGACGACGGTTCTTGACATAAGGGGGCTCCTCGAGCGGTAAACAGCGTGTGCTGTGGATCACACTATGGCCCCAACTGTCGAATGAACCCTACTCGTTGGTTACCCCCGGTCCCGCTCAGTGGACACGGTGTCACCGAACCATCGGGCCCCGCGCTATTCCACGCCTCAGTAGGTGCCCTCCTCGAGCATTTCGGTGACCAGGGCGGCAATCGGGGAACGCTCCGAACGGGTCAGCGTGACGTGGGCGAACAGCGGGTGACCCTTGAGCCGTTCCACCACCGAGACCACCCCGTCGTGGCGTCCAACCCGCAGGTTGTCGCGCTGGGCGACGTCGTGGGTGAGCACCACCCGTGAGTTCTGGCCCAACCGGCTGAGCACGGTCAGCAGCACATTGCGTTCCAGGGACTGCGCCTCGTCGACGATCACGAAGGCGTCGTGCAGCGACCGACCGCGAATGTGGGTCAGCGGCAGCACCTCGAGCATCCCGCGGGCCAACACCTCGTCGATCACATGCTTATTGGTCACCGCACCCAGGGTGTCGAACACCGCTTGGGCCCAGGGCGCCATCTTCTCGTCCTCACCACCGGGCAGGTACCCGAGACCCTGACCACCCACGGCATAGAGGGGACGGAAGACCACGACCTTCTGGTGCAACTGCCGCTCCAGCACCGCGTCCAACCCGGCACACAGCGCCAGGGCCGATTTACCGGTGCCGGCCCGGCCGCCCAGCGACACGATGCCGACCGACTGGTCGGTGAGCAGGTCCAGGGCTACCTTCTGCTCGGCGCTGCGGCCGTGGATCCCGAAGACGTCCTGTTCGTGGCGGATCAACCGCACCTGCTTGTTCGGTGTCACCCGACCCAGCGCGGAACTGCCACCGCCGAGCAGCACCACCCCGGTGTGACAGGGCAGGTCGCGGGCCTCGTCGACATCGATCTCGTGCTGCTCGTAGAGCTGACCGATCTGGTCGGCACTCACCTCGAGCTCGGTCATCCCGGTCCAGCCGCTGTCGGAGGTCAACTCGTGGCGGTACTCGTCGGCCTGCAGGCCCACCGAGGACGCCTTGACCCGCATCGGCAGATCCTTCGACACCAGCACCACATCGTGGCCCTCGGCCCGATAGTTCAGTGCCACCGCGAGGATGCGCGAGTCGTTGTCGCCGAGCCGGAAACCGGCCGGCAACACCTCGGGGTTGGAGTGGTTCAACTCCACCCGCAGGGTGCCGCCACCCTCGTTGACCGGCACCGGCCCGTCCAAGCGGCCGTATCTGACCCGGAGGTCGTCGAGATGGCGCAGCGCGGTTCGGGCGAAATATCCCAATTCGGGGTGATGACGTTTGCCTTCGAGTTCGGTGATCACCACGACCGGCACGATCACATCGTGCTCGTCGAAGCGCCGCAGCGCGTGGGGATCACTGAGCAGAACTGAGGTGTCGAGGACGTAGGTCCGACGAACACTATCGGGCACGGCTTGTCCTTCTCGATGAAGACCGTGCGGCACCTTCGCCCGGCCTCCACCTGTTTTCAGGTGATCGGCCAGGGTTGGCGGCCCGGTGCAGGCCCGCGGGTCCGGCTCAGGTGAGCTGGGCGACGCATCGTTGTGCCTCCTGGTCGGACAGCTTCCCCTCTGTCCGTGTGACCAACGTAGCCCGGCGCGGTCATTTGGCGACGCGACTCGGCCGGTGTCACCCAGGATTCACCTTCTGTTCGACAACCCGGCGGTTCGACAACCCGGCGGTTCGCGCCTCAGCGTCCGTAGCGGCGTTCGCGCTGCTCGTAGGCGCGCAGGGCGCGAATGAAATCGACCTTGCGGAAGTCCGGCCACAGCGCCTCACAGAAGTAGAACTCCGAGTGCGCCGACTGCCACATCAAGAACCCCGACAGGCGTTGCTCCCCCGAGGTGCGGATGATCAGGTCGGGGTCGGGCTGGCCGCGGGTGTAGAGGTGTTCGCCGATCTCGTCGATCTCCAGGCTCGCGGCGACATCGGCCAGGGTCTCACCGCGCTCGGCCTTCTCGGCGAGCATTTCGCGCACCGCATCGCGCAGTTCGTGTCGTCCGCCGTAGGCGACCGCGACGTTGACGTGCATCCCGTCGACCTCGGCGGTGCGGTCATCCGCCGCACGCAGGGTCGCGGCCACCTCGTCGGGCAGTAGATCGAGGTCACCGACCGGCTGCACCCGCCAACGTCCGGTCGCGGCCAGATCGGTGACCATGGTGGCGATCACGTCCAGCAGCGGCATCAGTTCGGCGTCGGCACTGCGCGACAGGTTGTCGGTGGACAACACCCACAAGGTGACGAAGGGCACCCCGGCCTCGTCGGCCCAATCGACGAATTGCTTCAGCTTGTCCGCGCCGGCCCGGTACCCCACCACCAACGGTTCCCCGGGCGCATTGGCCCGGGCCCAGCGCCGGTTGCCGTCGGCCAGCACCGCGATGTGTTGCGGTAGCCGGTCGCGGTCGAGTTCTGCGAGCAGACGGTGCTCGTAGGTGGCATAGAGGAGCCCGGACGGATGGAGGCGATCCAGCCATTCACGGAACTTCTCTGCTCGTTTCATGCGGCTAAGCGTACGGACATCGCGTACGTCACACTCCACGACCTCCCTTTGGGCTTGCGCGGACGACCGCGAGGCGTAGCATTACCTTCGGTTGCGTAACCTACGTTTCCGTAACTTACCCCAGGAGCGAGATGCCCGACCTGCTGGACACCCTGCTGCCCGACCAGGCCGCAGCCGCGGTCAAACCGAAGCTGCGCGGCTGGCTGCACGCCGGCTGGACCCCGCTGGCGATCGTCGCCGGCATCGTGTTGATCTTCGTGGCCGACACCCGCGCCGGGGTGCTCGGGTCGGTGGTCTTCCTGGCCGCTTCCCTGTTGCTGTTCGGCACCTCGGCGATCTATCACCGGGGCACCTGGTCACCGACGGCGATGGCCGTCCTGCGCCGGATGGACCACGCCAACATCTTCGTGTTCATCGCAGCCACCTACACTCCTTTGGCCCTGACCCTGCTGGACGGCACCTCCCGGGTCGTGCTGTTGTCGGTGGTGTGGGGTGCCGCTCTGCTGGGCCTGTTCTTCCGGATCTTCTGGCTGTCGGCCCCGCGCTGGCTGTACGTGGTGCTCTACATCACGATGGGCTGGGTCGCGGTGTTCTGGCTACCGACCTTCTGGAACTCCGGCGGCGTGGCGGTGGTGGTGCTGCTGATCGTCGGCGGACTGTTCTACACCCTCGGGGCGGTGGTCTACGGACGCAAACGTCCCGACCCCGCACCGGCCTGGTTCGGCTATCACGAGATCTTCCACGCCGGCACCATCATCGCCTTCTGCTGCCACTGGACGAGCATTCTGCTGGCGGTCACCAGCGGCTGAGCCCCACCGGGCCCCGGACGATTCACTCCTTGGGCAACCGCTCGGCGAGCACCTCGGCCAGGTGCACCCCGTCGCGTTCGGCCAGGTCGGCCAACTGGGTGCGGCAGGAGAAGCCGTCGGCGACCACCACCGCATCGGCACCGGCCTTGCGCACCGCGGGCAACAGTTGCTGTTCGGCCACCGCCACCGAGATGTCGTAGTGGCCCTGTTCCATGCCGAAGTTGCCGGCCAACCCACAGCAACCACCGAGGCGTTGCACCTCGGCCCCCGCCTTGCTCATCAGCGCCATGTCGGTGCTGTACCCCATCACCGCGTGGTGGTGGCAGTGCGGTTGGGTGACCACCTCGACCCCACTCAGGTCGGGGCTGCGCCAGTCGTCGTCGGCGATCAACAACTCGGCCAGGGTGCGGGTCGCGGCCGCCACCCGGCGGGCCTGGTCGGTGTCGAGCAGTTCGACCGCATCGTGGCGCAGTGCAGCGGTGCAGGACGGCTCCAGCCCCACGATCGGCACCCCACGGACGGCGAACTCGTCCAGCGCCTCGACGGTGCGCGACATCAACCGTTTGGCACCGTCCACCTGGCCGGTGGAGATCCAGGTCAACCCACAGCATTCCTGGCGTTCGGTCAGCACCGGGGCGTAGCCGGCCGCCCGCAGCACCTCGACCGCGGCCCGGGCCACGTGCGGGGTGAAGGCGTTGGCGAAGGTGTCGACGAACAACACCACCGGCTTGCCCTCCCCCAGCGGGGCGTGCGACTTCCACCAGGAGCGGAAGGTGCGGTTGGCGAAGGTCGGGATCTTGCGCCGCGGGTCAACCCCGGCCAGCCGCAGGAACAGCGAACTGATCACCGGCAGCTTCAGCACCGCATTGGCCAGCCACGGCACCTTGGAAGCCAACTTCGCCCACCTCGGCAGCCAGCCCAGCGAATAGTGCGCGATCGGACGCAGCTTGCCCCGGTAGGCCTGATGCAGGGCCTCGGACTTGTAGGTGGCCATGTCGATGCCGGTCGGGCAATCGGAGGCGCAACCCTTGCACGACAGGCACAGGTCGAGCACCTCGAGCACCTCGGCGGCACCGAAGGAATCGATCAGCCCTCCGTTGCTGACCTCCTGCAGGATCCGGGCCCGACCCCGGGTGGAGTCCTTCTCCTCCCTGGTGGCCTGGTACGAGGGGCACATCACGGTGGTGCTGGTCGCGTCGGCGCGGCATTTGCCCACCCCGGTGCAGCGGTGCAGCGCCTGGGCCAGGTCGCCGCCGTCGCGGGTGTACTTGAACCCCAGTTCGCCGGCGAAGTAGCGACTGTCAGCGACCCGCAGGTCGACATCGGTGGGGGCCGGGTCGACCAGAACGCCCGGGTTCAGCAGGTTGTCGGGGTCGAAGGCCCGCTTGATGCCACCGAACAGTGCCAGCGCTTCCGGTGAGTACATCTTCGGCAGCAACTCGCTGCGCGCCCGTCCGTCGCCGTGTTCACCCGACATCGATCCGCCGTAGCCGGCCACCAGGTCGGCGGCCGCCAGCATGAACTCCCGGTACCGGCCCCGTCCGCCGGGACGTTCCAGGTCGAAGTCGAGGCGGATGTGCAGACACCCGTCGCCGAAATGGCCGTAGGGCAGGCCGGTGAGATTGTGCTCGGCGAGCAGGGCGTCGAAGTCGCGCAGATAGTTGCCGAGTTGTTCCGGCGGTACCGCGGCGTCCTCCCAACCGGCGTGGGCGGGCAGGTCGCGGGGGCTGCGTCCCGACAGCCCGGCCCCGTCCTGGCGGATCTTCCACAGCGCGGAGGCCTCGGCCGGGTCGGTGACGATCCGGGACGTCGGCGGGGCGATCTCGGCGACGACCCGTTCGGCCTCGGCCAGGGCCTGCTGATGGGTTTCGCCGGGGATTTCGACGAACAGCCACGCGTCCCCTGCGGGCAGTTCGGGTACCGAGTGCGCACCGCGGCGCTCGATCATCACATTGATGATGCGTCGGTCGATGCCCTCGGCCGCGGTGGCCCCGAGCGGTTTGAGCAGGTGCGCCACGTCGCCCGCGGCGGCGATGTTGTCGAAACCGAGAACCGCGAGCACGGTCTGCGGCGGATCACCGATCAACCGGACGGTGGCGGAGGTGACGATGCCCAGGGTGCCTTCCGAACCGACCAGCATCCGGGCCAGGTCGAAGCCGTTCTCCGGAGCCAGGTGCTCCAGGGCGTAGCCGGAGACCTGCCGGGTGAAGCGCCCGAACTCGGTGCGCACGGTGGCGAGGTTGGCCCCGATCAGGTCGCGCACCGCGGTGACCTCGGCGTCGGCCCCGGTGACGGTGGCGGTGCGCCCGTCCACCCCACTGGTGGCCGTCAGCCAGTGCCCGGTGCCGGTGAGCACCTCCAGGCCGACGATGTTGTCGCTGGTGCGGCCGAAGGCCAGGGCCCGGTTGCCGCAGGCGTTGTTGCCGATCATGCCGCCGATCGTGCAGCGGCTGAGGCTGGACGGGTCGGGCCCGAACCGCAGGCCGTGCGGGGCGGCGGCCTTCATCAACGCGGCCTGCACCACCCCGGGCTGCACCACTGCGGTACGGGCCGCCGGGTCGACGCGATCGATGCCGTTCATGTGCCGGGAGAAATCGAGCACCACCCCGGGGCCGACCGAGTTGCCCGCACAGGAGGTACCCGCCCCGCGGGCGGTGATCGGCACCCCGAGATCACGGCAGGTCGCCAGCGTGGCGGCCACCTCCGAGGCGTCATGGGGCATCACCACCACCTGCGGCACCACCCGGTACAACGAGGCATCGGTGGAGTACAGGGCCCGGGTCATCGTGTCGGCGCGAACGTCCTCGATCCCGGCCTTGGTCAGGGCCGCCGACAGGTCACGATGATCAGACACAGCAGACATGGACGTATCGTCCCACGAACCAGCGGCACAATCGGTGGGCGGATCACCCTTCGGTGGGTAGCCTGGAAAAGGTGACAGCACCTCAGATCCGCACCGTGGGCGAACTCCGGGCATCGGGGCACACCGCCAAGCACCTGCGTCAGGAGATTCGCGACAATCTGCTGGCTGCCCTGGCCGCCGGCACCGATCCCTGGCCGGGGCTGCACGGATTGGGCGAGACCGTGATCCCCCAGCTCGAACGCGCCCTGTTGGCCGGCCACGACGTGGTGCTGCTGGGCGAGCGCGGTCAGGGCAAGACACGCCTCCTGCGCAGTCTCGTCGGATTGCTCGACGAATGGTCACCGGTGATCGACGGCAGCGAACTGGGCGAACACCCCTACGAGCCGATCAGCCACGAGTCCAAGCGCCGGGCGAGCGAACTGGGCGACGACCTTCCGGTGCGCTGGCGGCACCGCGATGAACGCTATGCCGAGAAACTCGCCACCCCCGACACCTCGGTGGCCGACCTGATCGGTGACGTCGATCCGATGCGGGTGGCCGAGGGCCGCCGACTGGGCGACCCGGAAACGATTCACTTCGGGCTGATCCCGCGCAGCCACCGCGGCATCGTGGCGATCAACGAGTTGCCCGACCTGGCCGAACGCATCCAGGTGGCGATGTTGAACGTGATGGAGGAACGCGACATCCAGATCCGAGGGTATGTGCTGCGACTACCGCTGGACGTGCTGGTGGTCGCCTCGGCCAACCCGGAGGACTACACCAACCGCGGCCGGATCATCACCCCGCTGAAGGACCGGTTCGGCGCCGAGATCCGCACCCACTACCCGCTCGACCTGATCGACGAGATGGCGGTGATCCGCCAGGAGGCCGATCTGGTCGCCGAGGTACCCGAATACCTGCTGGAGATCCTGGCCCGGTTCACCCGGGGCCTGCGTGCCTCGACCGCGGTCGATCAGCGCTCCGGGGTCTCGGCACGGTTCTCCATCGCCGGGGCCGAAACCGTCGCCGCCTCGGCCCTGCACCGGGCCACCAGCCAGGGTGAGGACGAGGCCGTGGCCCGGGTTGTGGATCTGGCCACCGCGGTGGACGTGCTCGGCGGCAAGGTGGAGTTCGAGTCCGGGGAAGAGGGCCGCGAACGCGAGATCCTCGATCACTTGCTGCGGGTGGCCACCGCCGAGACGGTGCGCGAACATCTGGCCGGGGTCGATTTCGGGGCTCTGGTCGAGGCGGTCGAGGACGGGGCCCTGATCACCACCGGTGAGCGGGTGTCGAGTTCGGAGTTCTTGGCCGAACTGCCCACTGCGGCCGCGGAGGTCTATGACGAGGTGGCCGAACGGCTGGGTGCCGAGACCGATGGGCAACGGGCGGCCGCCTGCGAGTTCGCCCTCGAAGGCCTCTATCTGGCCCGCCGGATTTCGAAGGACTCGGCCGGAGCAACGACGGTGTACGGCTGATGTACCCCCGTCGACGTCCCAGCCAGTACGGCCGTTATCACGACGGCCCGGACCCCTTGGCGCCCCCGGTCGATCTGCAGGAGGCGTTGTCACAGATCGGTGAGGACGTGATGGCCGGGTACTCCCCCGAGCGGGCGATGCAGGAATTCCTGCGCCGTGGGGGCGGCGACCAGCAGGGCCTGGACGACCTGGCGCGCCGGGTGCAGCAGCGCCGCGCCGATCTGCTGCGGCGGCACAATCTGGACGGCACTCTGAACCAGGTCAAGGAACTGCTCGATCAAGCGGTGCTGGCCGAACGCAAACAACTCGCCCGCGATCTGGACGACGACGCCCGCTTCGCCGAGATGCGGATCGCGGAGTTGCCCAACTCCCCGGCCGCGGCCGTCACCGAACTGTCGAATTACGACTGGCGCTCGCCGGAGGCCCGGGAGAAGTACGAACAGATCACCGACCTGCTCGGCCGGGAGTTTCTCGATCAGCATTTCCAAGGCATGAAGCAGGCCCTGGAGAATGCCACCGACGAAGACCGGGCCGAGGTGCAGCAGATGCTGCGCGACCTCAACGAGCTGCTGGACAAGCACCGTCGGGGTGCGGACACCGATCAGGATTTCGACGATTTCATGGCCGAACACGGCCATCACTTCCCGGAGAATCCGCAGGACATCGACGAGCTGATCGACACCCTGGCGAAGCGCTCGGCCGCGGCCCAGCGGATGCTGAACTCGATGTCACCCGAACAGCGCGCCGAGTTGATGGAGTTGGCCCAGCAGGCCTTCGGCTCACCGGAGCTGATGGAGGAACTCGGCCGGCTCGGCGAGAACCTCCAGGCGATGCGTCCCGGTGAGGATTGGAGCGGCTCGCAGCGCTTCTCCGGCGAGGAGGGACTGGGGCTGGGCGACGGCACCGGTGCGTTGCAGGACCTGGCCGATCTGGATGAACTGGCCGAGCAACTCTCCCAGTCCTACCCGGGCGCCCGGCTCGACGACATCGATCTCGACGCCCTGCGACGCCAGTTCGGCGAAGAGGGCACGGTGGCGGCCCGAACCCTGCAGGAGTTGGACAAGGCGCTGCGCGATTCGGGTTACCTCAACCGGGCCTCCGACGGCCAACTCAAGCTCACCCCGCAGGCCATGCGCCGGTTGGGCAAACAACTACTCAAGGACGCCGCCGAGCGACTGTCGGCCCGCCAGGGCCAACGCGACACCCGACTGGCCGGTGCCGCCGGGGAACAGACCGGGGCGAGCCGGGAATGGGAGTTCGGCGACACCGAACCGTGGGATGTCACCGACACCATCACCAGCGCGGTGCACCGCACCGTCGCCGAGGGTGGCGACCCCACCGACCTGCGGATCGACGTCCGCGACATCCGGGTGCACGAGACCGAGGCCCGCACCCGTTCGGCGGTCGCCCTGCTGGTGGACACCTCCTTCTCGATGGTGATGGACGGACGGTGGGTGCCGATGAAACGCACCGCCCTGGCGCTGCATTCGCTGATCAACACCCGGTTCCGTGGTGATCAACTCGAGCTGATCACCTTCGGCCGACACGCCCGCGACACCTCCATCGAGGAACTCACCGCCCTCGAACCCTGGTTCGACAAGGGCACCAACCTGCACCACGGGCTGCTGCTGGCGAACCGGTTCTTCCGCCGCCACCCCGGCGAGCAGCCGGTGTTGCTGATCGTGACCGACGGTGAGCCGACCTCACACCTGCTGCCCGACGGTGAGGTGCTGTTCAGCTATCCGCCGCACCCGGTGACCATCTCGGTGACCGTGGCCGAGTTGGAGGCCGCCGGCCGGCTCGGTGCGAAGGTGACCTTCTTCCGGCTCGGCACCGACCCGGGCCTGGCCCGGTTCACCGAGCAGATGGCCAAACGGGTGGACGGGGTGGTGGTCAACCCCGAGGCCGATGATCTGGGCGCGGCGGTGGTCGGGTCCTACCTGGGCTCGCGCGACGGTGGCCGGGCGGAGTCGATGTACGGCTGGGGAGATCGCGGCTGGTGGGTCGACTAGCCTGATCCGGGTGTGGATCCCGGAGCGTTTCGAGGCCGACCCCGATTGGGTCGACGAGGTATTGGAGTTCGTCGGCCTGGCCGTCCTGGTGACGCCGACCGCCGCTGGGCTGGAAATCACCCACCTGCCGTGGACCTATCACCCGACGGTGGGCAGCCACGGTGCGCTGTACTCGCACCTGGCCAAACTCAATCCGCACTGGCGGGCCGAGCCCACCGGTGACTCGGTGGTGATCGTCACCGGCGTGGATGCCTACATCTCACCCCGGTGGCTGCCCAGCACCGCAACCAATCCGCGACAGGTTCCGACCTGGGATTACGAGGCGATCCATCTGCACGGCGAACTGATCGTCCATCACGAACCGGAGTGGATCCGCGCCCAGGTCGATGAGCTCAGCCGCACCTTCGAGGCCTCGATGCCCGACCCCTGGACGCCGGCGGACGCCCCCGCGCACTACATCGAGGGTATGGCCCGGGCGATCGTCGGTTTGGAACTGAGGATCGGCCGGATCGAGGCGAAGCAGAAGCTCTCGCAGAACAAGTCGCCCGAGGACGTCGACGGGATCGTGGCCGCCCTGCAGGCGTACGGCGATCTGGATGCGGCCGGGGCGATCCGGCGGGCCAATGCCGGTAAACAGTGGCCTCCGCTGCGGGCGAGTGCTGCCCACGAGAACTGAGTCGACCCCGGTGAAGGGGTGGATCCGGTCAATGTCACGATAGAGTCACGCAATCGCTTACATCGATACAATCAATCGATTTTAGGTTTCACGATTCATGAAACTGATGTAAGCTGATGCTTGTCAGTCACCGACCGAAAGGGCATCCATGTCGCTCGTCAACACCAAGATTCTCCCCTTCACCACCACCGCCTTCCGTCAGGGCGAGTTCGTCGAGGTCTCCGACACCGACGTGCTGGGCAAGTGGGCAATCTTCTTCTTCTACCCGGCCGACTTCACCTTCGTCTGCCCCACCGAACTGGGTGACCTGGCCGACTACTACGAAGAGCTCCAGAAGATGGGCGTCGAGGTCTACTCCGTGTCCACCGACACCCACTTCGTGCACAAGGCCTGGCACGACGCCTCCGAGACCATCGGCAAGATCAACTACTACATGCTGGGTGACCCCTCGGGTGAGATCACCAACAACTTCCAGAACATGCGCGAGGGCGCCGGTCTGGCCGACCGGGGCACCTTCCTGGTCGACCCGGACGGCATCATCCAGTTCACCGAGACCACCGCTGAGGGCATCGGCCGTAACGCCGCCGAGCTGATGCGCAAGGTCCGCGCCGCCCAGTACGTGCGCAACAACCCGGGCGAGGTCTGCCCGGCCAAGTGGGAAGAGGAGAGCGAAACCCTGGCTCCCTCGATCGATCTCGTGGGCAAGATCTGATCATCCCGCACCGCGCGCCACGGGCGCGTCACTGAAGCAATACCCGTGCCGACGGCGGGTGACCGCAAGCCGGTCACCCGCCGTTGTCACACCACGACACAACCCACCCCCTTCGGTCCCCACCGGGCCCCTCCCCACGCCGGGTGGCCAACCCCACCGTCCAACCAAGCCGTCCACCGGCGGCTCGGCCGTTCACCGCGGCCACCTCTAGTTCGATCAGGAGAACGCTGTGCTCGACGCCAATCTCACCGCCCAACTCACCCAGTACCTGGAACGCATCACCGAGCCGATCGAGTTGCGCAGTTCGCTGGACGACCGTCCCAAGTCGGCCGAGATGGCCGAACTGCTGGACGAGATCGCCGCCTGCTCCGACCTGGTCAGCCACGTGCGCACCGACGACGACGAGCGCAAGCCGTCCTTCGCGATCGCCCGCCCCGGCAGCGATATCTCGGTGCGCTTCGCCGGCCTGCCGATGGGCCACGAGTTCACCTCCCTGGTACTGGCCCTGCTGCAGGTCGGCGGTGTGCCGGTCAAGGAGGACGAGGCGGTGCTGGAGGCGGTGAAGGACCTCGACGGTGAGTACGAGTTCGTCACCTACATGTCGCTCACCTGCCAGAACTGCCCCACCGTGGTGCAGGCCCTGAACGCGATGGCGGTGGTCAACCCGAAGATCAAGCACACCGCGGTGGAGGGCTCGCTGTTCCAGGACGAGGTCGAGGAACGCCGCATCCTGGCCGTGCCGACGGTCTTCCTCAACGGCGAAGAGTTCGGCGCCGGCCGGATGGACATCGCCGACTTCGTCGCCAAGCTCGACACCTCCGGTGGCGCCCGGATGGCCGAGAAGCTGAACGAGCGCGAGGCCTACGACGTGCTCGTGGTCGGCGGTGGCCCGGCCGGTGCCGCGGCCGCGATCTACGCCGCGCGCAAGGGCATCCGCACCGGCGTGGCCGCCGAACGCGTGGGTGGGCAGACCCTGGACACCATGTCGATCGAGAACTTCGTCTCGGTGCCCAAGACCGAGGGCCCGGCCTTCGCCGCCGCCCTGGAACAGCACATGAGCGACTACGACATCGACCTGATCAAGAACGTCCGCGCCGAGAAGCTCGAACCGGGTGACGGCGCCGAGGGGCTGCACACCGTGCACTTCGAGGGCGGCGGCCAACTGCGCGCCAAGACCGTGATCCTGGCCACCGGCGCCCGCTGGCGCACCCTGGGTGTGCCCGGCGAACAGGAGTACCGCAACAAGGGTGTCTCCTTCTGCCCGCACTGCGACGGCCCGCTGTTCAAGGGCAAGCCGATCGCGGTGGTCGGCGGTGGCAACTCCGGCATCGAGGCCGCGATCGACCTGGCCGGAGTGACCAGCCACGTCACCGTGGTGGAGTTCCTCGACGAGCTCAAGGCCGACGAGGTGCTGCTGCGCAAGCTGCACTCGCTGCCCAACACCGAGGTGATCACCGGCGCACGCACCACCGAGGTGCTCGGTGACGACTCCGAGATGACCGGCCTGAACTACGAGGACCGGGCCACCGGCGAATCGCGTCACCTCGACGTCAACGGCGTCTTCGTCCAGATCGGCCTGCTGCCCAACACCGAATGGCTGAAGGGCACCGTCGAACTGAGCGAGCGCGGTGAGATCGTGATCGACGACCGGGGCAACACCTCGGTGCCGGGTGTCTTCGCCGCCGGCGACTGCACCGTGGTGCCCTACAAGCAGATCCTGATCGCCGAGGGTGCCGGGGCCACCTCCGCCCTGTCCGCCTTCGACCACCTGATCCGGGTTCCGGTGGCCTGAGTGAACCTGCGCGACCTGGAATACCTCGTCGCTCTCGACGAGCATCGGCACTTCGGCCGGGCGGCAGCAGCCAGCTATGCCTCCCAGCCGACGTTGTCGACCCAGATCCGCAAGCTGGAGACCGAGTTGGGGGTGGACCTCATCGAACGGGGTTCCCGTCAGGTGTTGTTCACCCCCGTCGGCGACCTGGTCGTGGACAAGGCCAAGCAGATTCTGGCCGAAGTGGCCGAGATCCGCCGGATCGCCCGGTTCGCCTCCGAGCCCTATGCCGGGACGCTGCGTCTGGGCGCCTTCCCCACCCTGGCGCCCTACCTGCTGCCGCACATCACCCCGCAGTTGCACCGGGCCTTCCCGGAGCTGGAGATCCTGCTGGTGGAGGAGAAGACCGACACCCTGGTGTCACAGTTGCGCACCGGACGGCTCGACGCGGCCCTGATCGCCCTGCCGGTGAACGATGAGGCGCTGCACGCGGAGCCGTTGTTCCGGGAGAATTTCGTCTTGGCAACCCCGGCCGAGCACCCCTTGGCCGACTCACCGTCGGCCCTGTCCAGCACGAAGTTGGCCGCCGAAGACCTACTGCTGTTGACCGAGGGCCATTGCCTCCGCGATCAGGCCCTGGACGTCTGTGCCAACACCGGCGCGGTGGCCCGTCCCGACTTCCAGGCGACCAGCCTGGAAACGCTACGGCTGATGGTGGCCTCCGGGGTGGGCATCACCCTGTTGCCGGAACTGTCCGTCTCACCCCCGGTACCGCAGAACCCGTCGCTGTCACTGCGCAGGTTCGCCGAACCGGCACCATCGCGCGATATCGCGATGGTCTGGCGCAAGACCTCGGTGCAGGCCGAACTACTGCGGGAGGTTGCGGAGGTGTTCCGGGAAGCGGTGGACGATACCCCGCTGCTTCAACTGACGGGGTGATCGTTTCTGGACGCCGGCTCGTCCTCGGCGTCGTAATCGGGTGACTTGGCGCGCATCTCCTCGCCCCAGTTCTGCACACCCCTGTTGGCGCCCTGCACCTCGTCGGCGTAGGGAACGTCGATCCGGCGCATGTGGCGCACCATCGACCAGAGCAGCAGTGCCAGCACCACGCCCAGGCCGAGCACCAGCAACAACGCGCCCCAACCGGGACGAACCACGTCGGGGTCGATGTTCGGCGGAATCTCCAACAGGATCATGTGCTGCATGGTACCCGGAATCGGCCGTTCACAACTCGTCGTATCGCAACGGCTCGGCGATCCCGGCGAACAGGTCGTCCTCGGGAAGCTCGGTGGGCACCTGCGAGTCGACCAGTTCGTAGTCCTCGGTGGGCCACGCCGCGGCCTGTACCTCCAGGGGTACGGCGAACCAGAAGCCGTTCGGGTCGATCTGGGTGGCATGGGCCAGCAGCGCCCGGTCACGCACCTCGAACCAGTCCGAGCACGGCACCTTGGTGGTGACCCGGGCCTGATGGGCCTCGTCGCGTTCCCAGTCCTTCAGCCGGTCGGCGTAGACCGATTCCATGTCGCGCAGCCGCATCTCGGCGTCCAGGGCGGCGTAGCGGTCGTAGTGGAAGCTGAACTGGTAGTAGGTCTTCAGCACCTGCCAGGCCGGTCCGGCCTCGGGACGATGCGCCTCGTCGGCGGCCTGTTCGATGGCCAGCATCGAGATGGTGTGGGTCATGATGTGGTCGGGGTGCGGGTAGCCGCCGTTCTCGTCATAGGTCACCACCACGTGCGGACGGAACCGGCGGATCAACTCGACCAGCGGACGAGCCCCCTCCTCCGGGTCCAGCAGCGCGAAGCAACCCTCGGGCAGCGGCGGCAGCGGATCGCCCTCGGGCAGGCCGGAGTCGACGAAGCCCAGCCACACCTGTTCCACCCCGAGGATGTCGCGGGCGGCTTCCATTTCCCGTCGGCGCACCTCGGGCAGGTTGGTGATGATGTCGGGACGGTCCATCGCCGGGTTCAGGATCGAGCCCCGCTCCCCACCGGTGCAGGTCGCCACGACCACTTCGACGCCCTGTTCGCGATACATCGCCATCGTGGCCGCACCCTTGCTCGACTCGTCGTCGGGGTGGGCGTGCACGCACAGCAGGCGCAAGCGTTCACCGGCTGCGTCGACGCGCAGCGCGGCGGGTTCGTGGTCGTGGTTGGTCACCGGACTACCTTGCCACGTTCGTCGGTGTGCCACACATCTAGGATGAACAGGTGTCCTCCAGTTCCGTTGCCGACCGTTTGGCCCGCCGCTACCCACCCTCGCGAGTACCTCGATGGGCGGTGATCGTCGGCGTTCTGGTGCTGGCCGCGGTTTCGCTCACCTGGTTGGTGATCACTGCGGGCCGGCAGTCGCAGCCCCCCGTGTCGGCCCAGGTCACGACCTTCGACATCGTTTCCGACCGGGAGGCCAAGTACGAGTTGACGGTGCAACGCCCCGACCCGTCGGTGGAGGCGTCGTGCACCTTGATCGCCCAGGCCACCAACCACGAGCGGGTGGGCGAGATCCTGGATCTGCGCATTCCGCCGAGCGAACACGAGTTGGTGCGGGTGCGCGGCTCGATCGAAACCTTCCGGCGGGCCACCTCGGTGTCCTTGGAGGGTTGCACCCCGGTGGAGTGACCCGACCAAACGATCGAGCCGCACACCCGATGGTGTGCGGCTCGGCGCTGGCGGAAAACACTGCCGGCTCCCGGGCCGGCACTGCCGGTTACCCCTGGAAGGGTTCAACTTTGATGATCTTGACCTCGATGTCCTTGCCGGCCGGGGTCGGATAGGTGACGGTGTCCCCCTTCTTGCGTCCCATGATCGCGCTGCCCAGCGGGGATTGCGGGCTGTAGACCGAGATGTCCACGTCCTTGTCCAGCCCGATCATCTCGCGGGAGCCGAGCAGGAAGGTTTCGGTGTCGTCCTCATCGCCGTCGAAGGCGATGGTGACCTGGGATCCGGCCCCGACCTCGTCCGGGTCCTCGGGCAACTCGCCGACCTCGGCGCGCCGCACGATGTCCTCGAGCTGTCGGATCCGGGCC
This sequence comes from Pseudenemella bisphenolivorans, assembly GCF_051133435.1. Classification (NCBI taxonomy): domain Bacteria; kingdom Bacillati; phylum Actinomycetota; class Actinomycetes; order Propionibacteriales; family Propionibacteriaceae; genus Pseudenemella; species Pseudenemella bisphenolivorans. The sequence goes on from NZ_JBPGNY010000001.1 coordinate 522,127, forward strand.
TCCTGCTGGCCCTGTTCCTCGCGGGCGGCGTGGTAGCCACCGTTCTCCTTCAGGTCGCCCTCCTCGCGGGCGGCGGCGATGCGGGCGGAAACCTCCGCGCGGCCTTCGTCCTTGAGGTGGTCGAGTTCGGCGACGAGCTTGTCGTACGCCTCCTGGGTGAGCCAAATAGTCTCGGTGATGTTTTCAGCCATTGGGAGAGTTTATCCGAACCCCGGTGGCGGTTCATCCGAGCTTCCCGCTTTCCGGATGCCCGCCACCGGGCGGCTCACCGGGCCTCGGCCAGCAGCCGCTGCGCTTCTGCGGGGCTCAGCACCCCGGCCGCGACATCGGCGAGCACCTTGTCCCGGTCGACCGGTGCCGGAGCCGGGGCTCCCTTTTCGAACCCCAGGTTGACCAGCAGGTTGGTGAACCTGGCCCGGGCGGTCGGGTAGGAGACCCCCAGGTGCTTCTCCACCTCGCGCAGGTTGCCGCGGGAGGTCAGGAACACTTTCAGCATCTGCAGGTCGGCATCATCGAGCGAGCAGAACGGACAGCTCGCGAACTCGCCGGCCAGTTCGGTGCCGCAGGAGGCACAGCCGAGCCGGGTCACCTCCAACTGGTCGGCGCAGACCGGACAATCGCTGGGAGCCCGATGGGGCGGACGGGGCCGATCACTCATCGTGCTCACCGTCCTCGGGTGTCGAGCCGACGCGAACCTTGGCCTGACCCATCACCACCCCGACGTCGAGGCGGGCCGAGCCGTTGCCCATCACCACCTCGTCGCCGGAACCGCTGTGCCCACCGGTCCACACCACTCGGCCCAGTTGGGCCTCGGCACGCACCGTGACATTGGAGTCGTCGTCCAGATGCACGTGCAGGGAACCGGATTCGGAGCGGATCCGGGAGCGTCCGGTGGTGATCTCACCCTTGATCGTGGCCTGGCCGGCCTGGATCAGCGCGTCGGAGATCTCTTTCACTCCTTCGATCCGGGCGCCGCCGGCGGTGACCCGAACCTTGCCCAGGTAGGGCACGTCCTCGGTCTGCAGGCGTCCGGCGGTGACCTCGACATCGACGACCACATTCGGGTTGACCCGAATGAACAGTTCCTTGCCCAGGCCGAGGTTGCGCAGATCGTCCAGGCTGCGCGGTGGACGCAGCAGGGTGAACCCGTCGATGGAGGCGCCGATCTCACCATCGCTGGAGATTTCCAGGGTCGATCCGTTGCGGCGCAGCACATGGGGTCCATCGGCGGCAGCGGTGGCAACGCCCCGCTCCCCGACGATGCGAACCCTCCGGCCCACGGCGTGCACGCTGACCCGTTCGACGCCCTTGGCCGATCCGGTGCGGCGTTGGCTGGGCGGCGGTTCGGGATCCTCGGGCGCTGCCGAGCCCGGCTCGAAGACCTCTTCGGCTCGTCCCGGGTGCTGGCGACGTTCGGCGGCCCAGTGCTCGGAGGTCGAGCCGTCGTCGGTCGGATCGTTCTTCAGCGCATCAATGCGCTGGGAGGCCTCGGCGGCATCGATGCGCCCCTCGGCCAGGTCTTGGAGAATCGCAGACAGATCAGGCTCTTCGCTCATGTTTCAAATATAAAGCCACATCTACCAGATTGGAAAGAGGTTCTTTCGTTTCTCGGGGAGTACTCGGGGTGAACCCCGTCCCACCGAATCGCGGGGCCGGCGGGTTGCTGCTGCGGCCGCGGCTAGAGTCGGGCGGGTGACTGCCTCATCGCCCGGGTGGTACGACCGCCTGCGCCGGGCGGTCGCCAAACGCACCGGCCTACCCCGCAATGTGATCGTGCTGGCGATCATCGCCTTCTTCGTGATGGTCGGCTTCGGTGTGGTGATTCCGGTGCTGCCGGTCTACGCCGGGTCGTTCGGGGTGGGCCAGTTCTGGGTCGGACTGGTGGTGTCGTCCTTCGCGATGTTGCGGCTGGCGACCAGCCCCTTCACCGGGCCGCTGATCTCGGCCCTGGGCGAACGCCTCACCCTCGGCATCGGCATGGTGATCGTGGCGGCCTCCTCGGTGGGCATGGGGCTGTCGACGAATTACTGGCAGTTGTTGCTGACCCGCGCCGGCGGCGGCATCGGCTCGGCCATGTTCACCGTGTCGGCGATGACCCTGTTGATCAACACGGTCGCGGCCGATCGGCGGGGTCGGGCCGTCGGCACCTACCAGAGTGGCTTCCTGCTCGGCGGCATGGCCGGCCCGGCCCTGGGTGGCCTGCTGGCCAAGATCAGCCTCACCGCACCGTTCTTCTTCTATGCCGTCACCCTGCTGGTGGCCGGTGCGGTCGGTCTGATCCTGCTGCGCCCGGTCACCCATCAGACCACCGGCTCGGGTTCGGAGGTGAAGCCCTTCGGTCAGGTGCTGCGCGACAAGCGCTATCAGGCCGCGCTGATGTCGAACTTCTCCAACGGCTGGACCTCGATGGGCGTGCGATCCTCGCTGACCCCGGTGCTGGTGGTCAGCGTGTTGCACCGCGACCCGGTGTGGACCGGGATCGCCCTGGCGGTCGCGGCCGTGGTGCAGACCCTGGCGCTGGGCCCGGCCGGCCGTTTCGTCGACCGGGCGGGTCGCCGCCCGGCGGCGATCATGGGCCCGGCACTGGCCATGGTGGCCATCATGGTGGTCGCGATCGCCCCCAATATCTGGGTGCTGATCCTGGCTCTGGCTGCCTACGGGGTGGCCGGATCGATGCTCGGCACCGCCCCGGCGGCCAGCGTCGGTGATGCCGCCGGTGGCCGCGGGGGCACCCCGGTGGCGGTGTTTTCGATGATGGGCGATGTCGGTCAGATCGTCGGACCGCTGGTGGCCGGCTGGCTGTGGGACACGACCAACCCGGTGGTCGCCTTCGGGGTGGGTGCCGCACTGTGGTTGATTACGGTGCTGATGGCCATTCGGATGCCCAACACCCGACCGGGATCGGAGGATTCCCATGCCGCAACCGCTCGCTGAGCTGATCGCCCCCGACTGGGCCGAGGCCCTGGAACCGGTGGCCGGCACGATCGCCGAGATGGGCGATTTCCTGCGCGCCGAGATCGCTGCGGGTCGCCAGTACCTACCGGCGGGGCCGAATGTGCTGCGCGCCTTCACCCGACCGCTGTCCGATGTCCGGGTGCTGCTGGTCGGCCAGGACCCCTACCCCACCCCTGGCCATGCGGTCGGCCTGAGCTTCTCGGTGGCCCGTGAGGTGCGCCCCTTGCCGGGCAGTCTGCGCAATATCTACCGCGAACTCGAGGCCGACCTGGGCATCACCCCGGCCGCACACGGCGACCTGACCGCCTGGTTCGAACAGGGAGTGCTGCTGTTGAACCGGTGCCTGACCGTGGAGCCCCGGCGCCCCGGAGCCCACCGCGGCAAGGGATGGGAGAAGGTCACCGACCGGGCCCTGGAAGTACTGCTGGCCCGCGGCGGGCCGCTGGTGGCGATCCTGTGGGGACGCGATGCCCAGCAACTGATCCCGGCCCTGGGGTCGATTCCGCATGTGGCCAGCGCCCACCCCTCACCGATGTCGGCCGACCGGGGCTTCTTCGGGTCCCGGCCCTTCAGCCGGGTCAACGAGCTGTTGAAACAACAGGGCGCCGAGCCCATCGACTGGGCCCTGCCGAGCTGAGCTGCTGCAAAGTGCCCGTTCGCGGGTCGGAAAACCACCACGGTGGATGGCGGACCGTGAATCGGCACGTTGCAGTCTTGGCCGGGTGCGCCAGACTGGACCCATGGAGTTCTTCTTCCGCCGCCCCACCCCGACAATGGTCGGCCCCGATCAGGCCCTGCCCGGCCGGGACACCCCGGTGTTGGCCCCGGGGCTGCGGCATCGGGTCTTCGACACCGCCGTGGACGACACCCCCGCCGGCTCCGAGATCGGCTACTTCGCGCTGGGGTGCTTCTGGGGTGAGGAACAGATGTTCTGGCAGACCCCCGGGGTGCTGAACACCGCGGTCGGTTACCAAGGCGGCTACACCCCCAACCCCACCTACGAAGAGGTCTGCACCGGACGCACCGGCCACGCCGAGGCGGTGCGGGTCTGCTTCGACCCGCAACAGGTCAGCTACGAGCAGTTGGTGCGGATGTTCTTCGAGGCCCACGACCCGACCCAGGGTTTCCGTCAGGGCAATGATGTCGGCACCCAGTACCGGTCGGCGCTGTACACCACCTCCCCCGACCAGGCCGCCACGGCCCAGCGGCTGCGCGAGCAGTACGCCGAGGCCTATCGGCGGGCCGGGTACGGCGAGATCACCACCGAGATCACCGAGGCCCCGACCTGGTACTACGCCGAGGACTACCACCAGCAGTACCTGATCAAGAACCCGGGCGGGTACTGCCCGAATCACTCGACCGGGGTGCGGTGCGATCCGGCCTGAGGCCGGGCCTTCAGCGCTTGCTGCGCCGTACCAGAGCCACGATCAGCAACACCACGCCCAGGATCGGCAGGATGATCGACCCGTAGGCCTGGATCGCGTGCACGGGGTGCTCGACCAGGAAGTAGGTGTCCCAGAAGGACTCTCCACCGGCCAGCAGTCCGGCCGAGTTCCGCAGATTGTTGATCGCCAGGAACAGGCCCGCGACCAGGAACAGGGCACCGGCCGAGGCGATCCCCTTGGCCGAGGCCAGCCTCTTGAAACCGGTGATTTCGGAGACCGTGTCCAGGGCGAACCTGCCTGCCTCGGAGGCCATCGACGGCTGCGGGGGTGCCGCCTGAGCGGAAGCCGCCGGCACGGGAGTCACGTGCGCGCGAGCCGGCTGCATCGCGGCGGGCTGACCGGCCGGGGCCGGCATTTGGCCCGGTGCTTGCGGCGCCACCTGCCCCAGGTACTGCTGCAGGTACTGCTGCTGCATCGCCTGCATCTGGGCCATCGCCTCGGCCTCGTCGGGCGACATCTGGTGGAACGGGTACTGGTTCATGGTGCTCTCCTTCAAGCTTTCAACGTGTTACCGAAAGCTTGTCGGTGGCGCACAGCTACCGATCACAGAATTGTGAGCCCACCTAGTCGAGGGTGGCGAAGGTGAACCCCTTGGCGCGCAGTTGCCGGATGAGTTCGGGCAACGCGGCGGCGGTCAGCTTCTTCGGCTCCGAGTCGTGCATCAGCAGCACCAACACATTGGGGCTGCCCTCGGCCGTCCAGCGGTCCAGCACGCCTTGAACGAGTTCTTGCTGACTCGTGGGCATTCGGGCGGCGGCGTCCTCGCTGTCGACATTCCAATCGATCCAGTGCACACCCTTGGAAGCCAGGGCCTTGTCGGCCGGTGCCAGGTTGTGCCAGGACATGTGGCCACCGGGGTATCGGTAGCAGTGGGCGAAGAAATCCTTGCCCAGCACCTCGCGCAGCTTGTTCAGGGCCCGGCCATGGTCGTCCACGATCGCCGCGGGGTCACCCGTGCGGCCGGGATAGAGCCGACCGTAGTTGTGGTGGTAGGTGTGCACACACACCGAATGCCCCTCGGCGATCTGTCGGCGCAGGGTCTTCTCGTTGTCCTGTTCGATCGAGCTCGCCAGGATGAAGAACGAGGCCGGCACCTTCTCCTTGGCCAACACGTTCAGAATCTGCTCGGTGGTGCCGCTGGGGCCGTCGTCGAAGGTCAGGAAGACCGTCCTGGTGACGGGATAGTCGGTCGCATTCTCGGGATGCAGGACCCATGACTGCACCGTCCCGGTCGACTCCACATATCTGGCGGCAGCGCGGCTGTGGTTCGCCCCCTTGAGCCGTTCGGTCGGCTCCGGGCTGGGTGTGGGTGTGGGAGTAGGAGTCGGCGTGGGAGTCGGGGTGGGCTCGGCCGAGGCCGGGGCGCTGGTGGCACCCGGTGACGGTGTCAACGGAGGCTCACCGGTACTGGGGTCCACCACTCCCACGGCACAGGCAGCCAGTCCGGCGCCGACCGCCAGAGCAAGCATCACTCGTCGGATCCCTCGAAACACGCATCTCACTCTCACCCACCGGGGGGTGCAGTTCCCAATCGGACGATGCAGTTTTTCCTAAGATTGGTCTGTGTTTCATCGCACAGTGACCTTCGGGCATCCCGACGGACTCCACGCGGGCCCCGCCTGGGAGCTGGTCGACGCCGTGGCGCAGGCGAATCTGCCCGTCCGGATCGGACGACCCGGTGAGGTGCCGGTGCCGGCCTGGGACATTCTCGAGGTGATGCGGCTGGGGGTGCGGTACGGCGATCGGGTGGTGATCTCGGCCGAGGGCACCGATGCCGAACGGGTGCTGGACGAGTTGGTGGTGCTGCTGGCCGACAACCGGCCCCCGAGCGCTTAGGGCCCTACCGGCACCAGCCGGGCCCGTGCCTCACCCCGCCCGGGCAGGTCGTCCACCCCGATCAGGCTCAGGAACACCGGGCGGTACCCCACAGTGGTGTGCACCGTGACCCACCCAGCACCGACGTCGACCGTCCCATCGACCCCGGCGGCCCGCAAGCGCTGTTCGGCCGCAGCTCGGGCGGCCGGTTCCCCGCCCCGGATTCGGGCATCGGTGGCGGCCCGGGCGACATCGGCGGCCACCGATTCGGCGCGCCGCTCGGCACTCAACCGGCCACCACCGTCAACGACCAAGCCGATCATGACGATCAGGGCGGGTATCAGCAGCACGATGAGCACCGACAGGGCGTTGCCCCGCTCATCGCGTTCCCGGGTCATCGCGGGTTCAGTCCTCGCGGTCGATCATCAGATGCGCGGCACCGGCCGAGACGGCGGTGACGCCGAGCACCGCCGGCCAGGCACCGACCTTCTTGGCCAGTGGGTGCGACAGGCCGAACCCGGCCAGGTACAGCAGGGCCAGAATGCCGGCCTTGACGATGCCGCCCTTCTCCATCCAGGTGCGCCACGACCAGACACCGGCCGCGCCGAGCAGCACCCCGCCCAGGGGACGAACCCCGGTCTCGCGGGCGGCCAGGTAGCCACCGATCATGCCGGCCGCCACCAGGGGCGCCGTCTGTACTTCCACCGCATCCTTGACCTTCATGGTCGTCACCCTAGGCGAGGCCGGGGTGCGCCACCAAGGGTTCGGGTGACTGGTCGCTACCTGCCAATATGCATTCGATAGGGTCAACGCGTCGCCGCAAGGAGGAATGACCAGTGCGTATTGGGGTTCCCGCCGAGGGCCGCGCCACCGAAACCCGGGTCGCAGCCACTCCGGCCACCGTTACCCAACTGACCAAGCTCGGGTATCAGTTGCTGATCGAATCGGGGGCCGGTGAGCGCGCCGACTTTCCCGACCATGCTTATGCCGAGGCCGGCGCCCGTGTGGTGAGCAACGAGGAGGTCTGGGACGCCGAGATCATCCTCAAGACCGACGGCCCCACCCCCGAGGAGGTCGGACGGCTCCGCCCCGGCGCGACGATCGCGGCCACCATGTCCCCCGCCGAGCACCCCGAGGTACTGGATCAACTCGCCGACCAAGGGGTCACCGCTTTAGCCCTGGACGCGGTGCCGCGGATCTCGCGGGCGCAGAGCCTGGACGTTCTGAGTTCGATGGCCAATATCGCCGGATACCGGGCGGTGATCGAAGCCGCCGCGGCCTACGGCCGGATGTTCGGTGGCCAGGTCACCGCCGCCGGGAAGATGCCCCCGGCCACGGTCTTCGTGGTCGGCGCGGGAGTTGCCGGGCTGGCGGCGATCGGCGCGGCCAGCAGTATGGGCGCGGTGGTCAAGGCCTACGACGTGCGGCCCGAGGTGGCCGAACAGATCGAATCGATGGGCGCGGAGTTCGTTGCCGCCGAGGTGCCGCCGGCCGCCGAGGCCGATGAACCCTCCGACGGTTACGCCAAGGAGATGAGCGCCGAACTCGAACGCGCGGTGCTGGCGATGTATGCCGAGCAGACGCGGGCGGCCGACATCGTGATCACCACCGCCCTGATCCGTGGCCGCCCGGCCCCCAAGCTGATCACCGCCGAGATGGTCGCCGCGATGCGACCCGGCAGCGTGATCGTCGACATGGCCGCGGCGATGGGCGGCAACTGCGAACTCACCGTGCCCGGCGAGAAGATCGTCACCGACAACGGGGTGACCATCATCGGTTACACCGACCTGGCCGCCCGGCTCCCGGCGCAGGCTTCACAGCTGTACGGCACCAACCTGGTGAACCTGATGAAGCTGCTCACCCCCGAGAAGGACGGCACCGTGGTGCTCGACCTCGCCGACGAGGTGCAGCGCGGCATCACCGTCACCCACGAGGGCAGTGTGCTGTGGCCACCACCACCGGTGGCGGTTTCGGCCGCGCCGGCGGTGCCGCAGGCCGCAGAGGTGGCGCCCGCGACGCCCGAGCCGAAGGCGTCCGGCTGGGCGAAGGTGATCACCGGGGTGATCGGGCTGATCCTGTTCGGGCTGATCGCGGCCTTCTCACCGCCGGGGTTGTTGACCACGATCACGATCTTCATCCTGGCGATCTTCGTCGGGTATTACGTGATCTCGAATGTCACCCATGCCCTGCACACGCCGTTGATGGCCGAGACGAATGCGATCTCGGGCATCATCCTGGTCGGTGCCCTGCTGCAGATCGGCAGCGACAACCTGGTGGTGACCATCCTGTCGTACCTGGCGGTGACGGTGGCCAGTATCAACATCTTCGGTGGCTTCCTGGTTTCCCAGCGAATGCTCAACATGTTCCGGAAGGACTGAGCGATCACCATGGCACTGTCTTTGGTCGATGGCGCGTTCATCATCGCCGCCGTCTGTTTCATCTTCGCTCTGGCCGGCCTGTCACGACAGGAGTCGGCCAAGATGGGCAACCTGATCGGCATGACGGGCATGCTGATCGCCCTGATCGCCACGATCACCCTGGCCACCCAGACCGCAGCCCGCGGCGCGCTGACCACGCTGATCCTGATTCTGAGCGCGATGCTGATCGGTGCGGTGATCGGCATCTGGCGGGCCCGCCGGGTCGAGATGACCGGGATGCCGGAGTTGATCGCGATCCTGCACTCCTTCGTCGGCCTGGCTGCGGTGCTGGTCGGCTACAACTCCCACCTGGCTCCCGAACTGGGCGGGGCGCTCACCGGCAAGGTGCACCTGATCGAGGTCTTCCTCGGGGTGTTCATCGGCGCGGTGACCTTCACCGGTTCGGTGGTGGCCTGGCTGAAACTCTCGGCGCGGATGAAGTCGGCGCCGCTGACCCTGCCCGGACGCAACCTGCTCAACCTCGGCGCGATCATCGTGTCGATCGGTCTGGGGGTCTGGTACGTCCTGGACGAGTCGCTGATCGCGCTGATCCTGATGACGGTGATCGCGCTGGCGCTGGGCTTCCACCTGGTGGCCGCGATCGGCGGCGGCGATATGCCGGTGGTCGTGTCGATGCTGAACTCGTATTCCGGCTGGGCCGCGGCCGCGGCCGGTTTCATGCTCAGCAACAACCTGCTGATCATCACCGGTGCCCTGGTCGGTTCCTCGGGTGCGATCCTCAGCTACATCATGTGCAAGGCGATGAACCGCTCGTTCATCTCGGTGATTCTGGGTGGCTTCGGCAGCGACGGTGCGGTCACCGGTGAGGCCCGCGACTACGGCAGCCACACCGAGATCACCGCCCCCGAGGTGACACAACTGCTGACGAATGCCAAGTCGGTGGTGATCACCCCCGGCTACGGCATGGCGGTGGCCAAGGCCCAGTACCCGGTGGCCGACCTGACCCAGCGATTGCGCAACCAGGGCGTGGACGTGCGGTTCGCGATCCACCCGGTGGCCGGCCGGTTGCCCGGGCACATGAACGTGCTGCTGGCCGAGGCGAAGGTGCCCTACGACATCGTCCTGGAGATGGACGAGATCAACGACGAGCTGGCCGATGTCGATGTGGTGCTGGTGATCGGCGCCAACGACACCGTGAACCCCGCCGCCCTGGACGAGCCGGGCTCACCGATCGCCGGGATGCCGGTGATCCGGGTGTGGGAGGCCCGCGACGTGATCGTGTTCAAGCGTTCGATGGCCACCGGTTACGCCGGGGTGCAGAACCCGTTGTTCTTCCGCGAGAACACCAAGATGCTGTTCGGCGATGCCAAGGAGCGGGTGGACGACATCATCGCCGCGCTGTAACGGCGGGCCGCGGTGGCCGGGGAAATGCCGCGGCTCAGTCGCTGAGCGGGCCGAAGGGCACGCCGAGACGGTTCAGCATCTCCTCGCCACCGTCCTCGGCGGTCATCACCCAGACCCCGTTGCGGGTCACGGTGATCATGTGCTCCCAATGGCAGGCCAACGAGCCGTCGGTGGTCACCACGGTCCACTCGTCGTCCAGCACGGTGTTGGCCGGTGAGCCCAGGGTGACCATCGGTTCGATGCACAGCACCATGCCCTCGGTGAGCTTCGGGCCCCGGTTGGGTCGGCCCCGGTTGGGCACATCGGGTGGCTGGTGCATCGACGAGCCGATGCCGTGGCCGACGTATTCCTCGACGATGCCGTACCCGGTGGGGGTCAGGGAGGCTTCGATCGCGGCCGAGATCGACCCGATCCGCTCCCCCAGTTTCGCGGCGGCGATCCCGGCCCACAGCGACTCCCGACAGGCATCGCTGAGTGCCTCACCACCGGCGGGCCAAGAACCCACCGGGACGGTCAGGGCCGAGTCACCGTGCCAGCCGTCGATGATGGCGCCACCGTCGATCGAGAGCAGATCTCCCTCGGCCAGCACCCGTTCCCCGGGCACCCCGTGCACGATCTCGTCATTGACCGACAGGCACACCACGCCTTGGAAGCCACCCTCGCCGTTGATCTCCCCGTAGTTCAGGAAGTTCGAGGTGGCGCCATTGGCGGCCAGTACTTCGGCGGCCACCGAGTTCAGTTCGGCGGTGGTGATTCCGGGACGCACCTCGGCGGCGGTGGCGGCCAACATCTGCGACACCACCAGGCCCGCCCGGCGCATCGTGCGCAGCTGGTCGGGGCTCTTGACCTCGATACCGCGCTTGGAGAAGATCACGCCCGGTGTTCCACCAGGGCCGCGCGGATCCGCTCGCCCACTTCGTCGATCTCGCCCAGGCCGTCAACCTCGACCAGCAGGCCACGCTCGCGGTAGACCTCGAGCAGGTCGCGGGTCTCGGCGTCGTAGACCTCGAGGCGGCGCCGGATGGCGTCCTCGTTGTCGTCCTCGCGGCCCTCGATCTTGGCCCGGTTCAGCAGGCGGGCAACCAACTCGTCGGCGTTCGCAGTCAGCGCGATCACCGCGTCCAACTGCTTGCCGGAGGCCTGCAGCATGCCGTCCAGGGCCTCGACCTGGGCCAGGGTGCGCGGGTAGCCGTCCAGCAGGAAACCGGCAGCGGTGTCGGCCTCGGTGATCCGGTTGGCGACCAGGTCGTTGGTGATCTCGTCGGAGACGTACTCCCCGGCGGCCATGATCGCCTTGACCTTCAGGCCCAGTTCGGTTTCGTTCGCCACATTGCTGCGGAAGATGTCACCGGTGGAAATCGCGGGCACACCGTAGTGCTCGGCGATGCCCTTGGCCTGGGTGCCCTTGCCGGCCCCGGGGGGGCCCATGATCAGCATTCTCATCGGAGGAATCCTTCATAGTTGCGCTGCTGGAGTTGGCTCTCGATGCGTTTCACCGTATCGAGACCGACACCCACCATGATCAACAGGGAGGTGCCGCCGAAGGGGAAATTCTGGTTGGCGCCGAAGGCCACGAAGGCGAACTGCGGCAACAGGGCGATCAGGCCCAGGTACAGCGCACCCGGTGCGGTCAGTCGCGACAGCACATAGCTGAGGTAACGCTCGGTGGGTCCGCCGGCGCGGATGCCGGGGATGAACCCGCCGTACTTCTTCATGTTGTCGGCGACCTCTTCGGGGTTGAAGGTGATCGACACGTAGAAGTAGGTGAAGAAGACGATCAGCAGGAAGTAGACCGCCATGTAGATCGGATGTCCGCCGGTGACCATGTAGCGCTGGATCCAGTCCGCCGCAGCCGATTGGGGCTGGAACTGGGCGTACATCGCCGGCAGGTACAGGATCGAGGAGGCGAAGATCACCGGGATCACGCCGGCCTGGTTCATCTTCAGCGGAATGTAGGTGGTGGTACCGCCGAGCATCCGGCCGCCCACCATCTTCTTGGCGTACTGCACCGGGATCCGGCGCTGGCCCTGTTCGATGAAGACCACCGCGAGCATCACCAGCAGGCCGACGCCGACCACCAGCAGGAAGGCCACCATGCCGCGGCTTTCGCGGATCGACCAGAGGGCGGACGGGAAGGTCGCCACGATCTGGGTGAAGATCATCACCGACATGCCGTTGCCGACACCGCGTTCAGTGATCAGCTCACCCATCCACATCACCAGGCCGGCACCGGCGACCATGGTCATGATCATCACGATCTGGGGGAAGAGGTTCTGGCTGTGGGTGACACCCGGGCAGCCCTGGAAGAGCTGGTCACGGGTGGCCAGGGTGGTGAAGGCCGTCGCCTGCAGGATCGCCAGCACCACGGTCAGGTAGCGGGTGTACTGGGTGATCTTCTGCTGCCCGGCGCCGCCTTCCTTCTTCAGTGCCTCCAGCCGCGGGATCACCACGGTGAGCAACTGCAGGATGATGCTCGAGGTGATGTAGGGCATGATGCCGAGCGCGAAGACGGCGAGCTGCAACAGCGCTCCACCCGAGAACAGGTTGATCATCGAGTAGAGGCCGGCCTGCTCGCCGGCGGTCGCCTGATCGATGCACTGACCGATCCGGCCGACGTTGACGTTCGGCACCGGCACAACAGATCCGAGCCGGAAGATCGCCAGGATGCCCAGCGTGAAGAAGATCTTCTTGCGAAGGTCCGGCGATCGGAAGGCGTTGGCGAAGGCGGACAGCAACTCCGGCTCCCTCGTGGTGCACGCGCATGGCAGCGCGGTCGCCGCGGTGGCAACCGTGGCAGCCTACCAAGCCCTACCCCCCTTTCACGAAATCCGCCGGCCAGCGTTCGTCGGGAAAACACGAAAGGGCGGAACGACCGAAGTCGTCCCGCCCTCGCGAGATGTTGTTACTGCAACATGGGCTACCGGATCACAGCTCGGTGACCGAACCCCCGGCAGCCTCGATCTTGGACTTGGCCGAGGCGGAGAACTTGTGCGCGCTCACCTTCAGCGCCACACCCAGTTCACCATTGCCCAGCACCTTGACCAGTTCGCCGTCGCGCACCGCGCCCTTGGCAACCATGTCCTCCACGGTGACCTCGCCACCGTCGGGGAACAGATCGCCGAGCTTGGCAACGTTGATGACCTGGTACTCGGTGCGGAAGGGGTTGTTGAAGCCACGCAGCTTCGGCACCCGCATGTGCATCGGCATCTGGCCGCCCTCGAAGTTCTCGGGGACGTTCTTGCGTGCGCCGGTGCCCTTGGTGCCCCGGCCGGCGGTCTTGCCTCCCTTGCCGCCCTCACCGCGACCAACCCGCGTCTTAGCGGTCTTGGCGCCGGGGGCGGGGCGGAGGTGATGAACCTTCAACGGCATATCAGTTGACCTCCTCGACCGTCACCAAGTGGGTGACGGTGTTGATCATGCCACGGATCTCCGGCTTGTCGGCGTGCTCGGCGCTGTCGCCGATGCGCTTCAAACCGAGCGACCGCAGGGTGGCGCGCTGGTTCTGCTTGCCACCGATCGCGGACTTGACCTGGGTGACCTTCAGGGTGCTCATCAGGAAGCCACCTCCGCCCGGGCCTTCAGGATGGCGGCCGGGGTGACGTCCTCGACGGACTTGCCGCGACGCTGGGCGACCTGCTCGGGCTCCTCGAGCATCTGCAGGGCCTCGACGGTGGCGTGCACCACGTTGATCGCATTGGGCGAACCCAGCGACTTGGCCAGCACGTCGCTGATACCGGCGCATTCCAGCACCGCACGCACCGCGCCACCGGCGATCACACCGGTACCGGGCGAGGCCGGGCGCAGCATGACCACGCCGGCCGCCTTCTCACCCTGCACCGGGTGCGGGATGGTGCCCTGGATGCGGGGCACCCGGAAGAAGGCCTTCTTGGCTTCCTCGACGCCCTTGGCAATGGCGGCCGGAACTTCCTTGGCCTTGCCGTAGCCGACACCCACGGTGCCGTCGCCGTCGCCGACCACCACCAGGGCGGTGAAGCTGAATCGACGGCCACCCTTGACCACCTTGGCGACGCGGTTGATCGCCACCACGCGCTCCAGGTAGATGCTCTTCTCCTGCGCCTGGCCCCGACGGTCGTCACGGCCACGACGCTGCTGCTCACCACCGCGGCCGCTGCCGCGCTGCTGCTGAGCGTTTGCGTTCATCGCTTTCCTTCTCTCGTCGGGATCAGAATCCGAGGCCGGTCTCGCGCGCAGCGTCAGCCAGCGCGGCGATCCGTCCGTGGTACTTGAAACCGGCCCGGTCGAACACGACGTTCTCGATGCCGGCTGCCTTGGCACGCTCGGCGACCAGTTCGCCGACCTTGCGGGCCTTGGCCGTCTTGTCGCCGTCGAGACCACGCACATCGGCTTCCATGCTGGAGGCCGAGACCAGGGTCTTGCCGGCCTCGTCGTCGATCACCTGCACGAACAGGTGCTTGGCCGAGCGGGACACGACCAACCGGGGACGCTCGGCGCCACCGATGATCTTCTTGCGACCCCGCAGCTGACGGCGGTGCCGCGCAGCGGTCTTCGGGGCCAGGGACTTGCGGTCTGCCAGGGAGATACCCATGGTCACTTACCTGCCTTTCCGGCCTTACGACGAACGTGCTCACCGGCGTAGCGGATGCCCTTGCCCTTGTAGGGCTCGGGCTTGCGAATCTTGCGGATGTTGGCCGCGACCTCACCGACCGCCTGCTTGTCGATGCCCTGCACCGCGAAGCGGGTGGGGGTCTCCACCGCGAAGGTGACACCCTCGGGGGCAGACACGACGACCGGGTGCGAGAAGCCCAGGTTGAACTCCAACTGGGTGGGGCCCTTGGCGACGACACGGTAACCGACGCCGACGATCTCGAGCTTCTTCTCGTAGCCCTCGGTGACACCGGTCACCATGTTGGCGACCAGGGTGCGGGTCAGGCCGTGCAACGACTTGGACATCCGCTCGTCGTTGGGGCGCGATACCTCAATCTCACCGGTCTCGGCGCGGTCGACGGTGATCGGCTCGGCAACGGTGTGGGTCAGGGTGCCCTTGGGGCCCTTGACCGAGACGTTGCGGCCGTCCAGGGTGACCTCGACGCCGGACGGAACGGTGATCGGGAGCTTACCGATTCGGGACATGATCTAACTCCTTATCCTGCGTCTCGTCACCAGACGTAGGCGAGGACTTCCCCACCCACGCTCTTGGAGTTGGCGTCCCGGTCGGTCAGCAGACCCTGGGAGGTCGAGATGATCGCAATGCCCATCCCGCCGAGTACCTTCGGCAAGCCGGTCGACTTGGCGTACACGCGCAGGCCGGGTTTGGAGATGCGCCGCACACCGGCGATCGAGCGCTCACGGTTCTGGCCGTACTTGAGTTCGAGGGTCAGGGTCTTGCCGACCTCACCCTCGCCCGGCTCGGTGACCTGGTAGTCGGTGATGTAGCCCTCGCTCTTGAGGATCTCGGCGATTCCCGCCTTGATCTTGCTGTGCGGCATCGAGGTGCTGTCGTGGTACGCCTGGTTGGCGTTGCGCAGACGCGTCAGCATGTCTGCGATCGGATCAGTCATGGTCATGGCTGGAAAGCCTCTTTCTCGCGGTGGTTTCCGGTGTCGGCCGGACCTTCAGCGGTTTTGGTATTGGTGGTGCTCAACGTCACCAGGAGGACTTGGTAACGCCGGGCAGCTCGCCCTTGTGGGCCATCTCGCGCAGGCAGACTCGGCAGAGGCCGAACTTGCGGTACACCGACTTGGGTCGTCCGCACTTCTGGCAGCGGGTGTATCCGCGCACGGCGAACTTCGGCTTGCGGGACTGCTTGACCTTGAGCGCTGTCTTTGCCATCTGTCAGCTCACTTCTTCTTCTTGGCGTAGTAGGCCGGGCCGCGGGTGCGCTTGCGGGGCGGACGCGGGTTGTCGTTGAAGGGGAAGCCCAGACGCTTCAACAGCGCCCGACCCTCGTCGTCGTTCTTGGCGGTGGTGACCAAGGTGATGTCCATGCCCCGGACGCGGTCGATCTTGTCCTGATCGATCTCGTGGAACATGACCTGCTCGGTCAGCCCGAAGGTGTAGTTGCCGTTGCCGTCGAACTGGTGGCTGTTCAGACCGCGGAAGTCGCGGATCCGGGGCAGCGCCAGAGTCATCAGGCGGTCGGCGAACTCCCACATCCGGTTGCCGCGCAGGGTCACGTGGCAGCCGATGGCCTGGCCTTCGCGCAGGCGGAACTGGGCGATGGACTTGCGGGCCTTGGTGATCGCCGGCTTCTGGCCGGTGATGGCGGTGAGGTCCTTCACCGCGCCGTCGATGACCTTGGAGTCACGGGCGGCGTCGCCGACACCCATGTTCACCACGATCTTGACCAGACGGGGAACCTCCATCACGTTGGCGTGACCGAACTCCTCGCGCAGGGCGGGGGCGATCTCCTCGCGGTAGCGCTGCTTCAACCGCGGCATGGTCGCGGTGTCAGTGCTTGCGGGCGTCATCGGTGTTCAGCTCCTCTCCGGTCTTGCGGGCGATGCGGACGCTGCGGAATCCCTTGTACTCCGAGCCGTCGGCACGCTTCTTGGTCACTTCGGTGCGGGTGTAGCCGACCCGGGTGACCACCTCGTTGCCGTCCTCGTCCTTGACGACCAACTGAACGTTGGACACATGGATCGGGGCCTCGGACGAGATGATGCCGCCCTTGGTGGTGCGACCATCGGCACCCTGGGAATCCCGGCGGTGGCGCTGGACGATGTTGACATTCGACACCGTCACGCGCTCGCGCTCGATGTCGACCGACAGCACCTCGCCGGTGCGGCCCTTGTCCTTGCCCGCGATGACCTTGACCTGGTCACCCTTCACGACATGAAGCTTCTTGCGTGCCATCTCAGATCACCTCCGGAGCGAGCGAGATGATGCGCATGAACTTCTTCTCGCGCAACTCACGACCGACCGGACCGAAGATGCGGGTGCCGCGGGGCTCCCCGTCGCTCTTCAGGATCACGGCGGCGTTCTCGTCGAACTTGATGTACGAACCGTCGGCGCGGCGGCGCTGCTTCACGGTGCGCACGATGACGGCCTGGACGATTTCGCCCTTCTTGACGTTGCCGCCCGGAATGGCGTCCTTAACAGTGGCGACGATCTTGTCACCAATGCCGGCGTAGCGTCGGCCCGAGCCGCCGAGGACACGGATGCAAAGGATCTCCTTGGCACCGGTGTTGTCGGCGACTTTGACTCGCGACTCCTGCTGGATCATCTATTTCTCCTGGTTGTCACACTGGTTCCCGAGCACGCTGGCACCAAAACAGGCACAGCAAGGCATCCCGGGCCTAGTGGAACTGACGGTAGGGTCTGCTGCTCGGGAAAGGTCCCCCATGGCTACGCTTGCCGCGCTGACGTACGCACGGCTTCGAAATACCAAGGGCTCGATCCTGGGCAACCCGGATAGCCTAGCCGATCCGCCGATCCGATGCGAATCGCCGAAGTGGCCCCCTCACTTGCGGACGCGACCTCGTTCTGGCGTAAGCTCACTGGCGTTCCACGCAGGGGAAGTCCGGTCGAAGTCCGGCGCTGACCCGCAACGGTAGACCGCACCAGGTGCGGTGAGCCCGATTACCTGCCGGAACGAGCCATACATCGTCCGTCGAGGCTTGCGGACCGGCACCGTGCTTTCCGTGTCGCCTCGACTTCACCTGCGAGGATTCAGATGCGGAAATTACTACTTCTCCTGGCCGTGCCGCTACTGGCATTGACGGCCTGCGCCACCTCCCGCGACGAGGTTGCCGCCCGGGACGCCGGGGCTGGAAACACCTTCGCCGAGCCCGTGACGCTCACCAACTGCGACATGGAGCTGACCTTCACGGCTCCGCCGCAGCGGATCATTTCGATGAACGACCACGTCACCGAGGTGCTGCTCGAAATGGGGCTCGGTGACCGGATCGTCGGAATGGGATACGGCAAGGCCACCCCCCTGCCCCAGTACGCCGAGCAGTGGCAGAAGATTTCCAAGCTGGCCGATGAATACCCGACCATGGAGCAGATCATCGACGCCGAGGCCGACCTGGTGGTGGGTGGGTTGTCCAGCGCGTTCAACGAGAAGGAAGGCCGCTCCCGCGAGCTGATGGCCGAGCACGAGATTCCGAGCTTCCTGTTCACCGAGTACTGCGCCACCACGTCCTTCGACCTGGAGATGCTTCGGACCGACTACACCAACCTGGGCAAGATCACCGGCAACACCGAGGCCGCCGACACGTTGGTCGAACAGGTCACCGGTGAGATGGCGGCGATCAACAAGAAGGTGGCCGGGGCCGAGCCGGTACCCACCTTCATCTACGACTCCGGCGACAAGGAGGTCTACACCGTGGGCGGGGTGGGCGTCGGCAACCTGATCCTCACCCAGGCCGGGGGCAAGAACCTGTTCGCCGACGGGGAGCGGCCCTACTCCAAGACCTCCTGGGAGCAGGTGGCCGAGCGGTCTCCCGAAGTGATCGTGGTGCTCGACTACGGCGAGCAATCCGCCGCGGAGAAGATCGCCTTCCTCAAGCAGCAACCCCTGATGAAGACCACCCCGGCGATCAAGAACGAGCGGATCGTGGTCGTTCCCTTGGATGACTTCTTCGAAAGCCCGCGGATGACCACATCCACCCGCACGATCGCCGAAGCCCTGCATCCGGAACTGGTCAAGTGACCGCGATCAGTGCCGGGGCCCGTCGGCTGATGCACCGTCGGATTCCGTTGGGCTGGTGGCTGATCGGGCTCACCGTGCTGCTGGTGCTGGCACTGGTGTGGTCGGTCACCGCCGGGTCGGTGCGGATTCCCTCCGGTGATGTCTGGGCGATGGTGTGGCACCGGTTGACCGGTGCGGTCGAGCCGTGGTGGACCCCGGCGCGGGAGGCGATCGTGATCGACTCCCGGGTGCCGCGGGCACTCACCGCAGCGGCCGTGGGGGCCAGTCTGGCGATCGCCGGCGGATCGGCCCAGGCGGTCACCCGCAACCCCCTGGCCGACCCCTATCTACTGGGGGTCTCGGCTGGCGCCGGCTTCGGAGTGGTCTGCGCAACCGTGTTGGGCATCACCGGTGGGGTGGCCGGTTGGTTGCTGATTCCGGTGGCCGCCTTCATCGGCGGGATGGTGCCGATGGCGGTCGCCCTGGCCGTGGCCCAGGCGGTGCGCACCCCCACCGCGATGATTCTCACCGGGGTGGCGATGGGACAGGTCTTCTCCGCTCTGGTCACCTTCGTGCTGCTGGTGATCGCCCGGGAACGGCAACTGGTCTCGGTACTGCACTGGATGGCCGGTGGCTTCGGTGATGCCCGGTGGCGTTCGCTGATCATTCCGGTGGTGGCGCTGGTGGTCGTCGGCTCGCTGCTGTTGCTGGCGGGACGACAACTCGACCTGCTGCATGCCGGTGAGGACGGGGCGGCCGCCCTGGGGCTGCCGGTGCACCGCTTCCGGATCCTGATCCTGCTGGCGGTGTCTTTGTTGGCCGGCACCTCGGTGGCGGTGGCCGGTGGGATCGGTTTCATCGGGCTGTTGATTCCACACCTGGCCGGGATGCTGGTCGGGGTCCGGGCGCGCCGACTGTTGCCGGTGGCCGCGTTGACCGGGGCGGTGGCCCTGGTGGGGGCCGACACCTTCGCCCGCTCGGTCTCCCAGGCCGTGGAACTCCCCGTCGGTGTGGTGACCGCCCTGATCGGCGCACCGGTGTTCGTGTTCATGTTGTTGCGTACTGCTCGGGGGACGAAATGATTCTGCGCGTCAATGATCTGCACCACGCCTTCAAGCGCACCCCGGTGCTGCGCGGGGTGCACCTACGGGCCGACCCGTCCTCGATGATCGGCTTGGTCGGCCCCAACGGTTCGGGCAAGACCACCGTGTTGCGGGCCTGTTACCGGGCTCTGGACCCCGATGCCGGTGAGCTGTGGATCGGGGACGATCAGGTGAGCCATCTGGGTCGACGTGAGGTCGCCCGCCGGCTCGGTGTCGCGGTGCAGGAGCCCTCCCCCACCCCTGGACTCACCGTCCGCGATGCGGTGGCGCTGGGACGTACCCCGCACCGGGCCTGGTACGCCAACGACACCACCGAGGACCGGGCGATCGTCGAGGAATCGCTCATTGAGGTCGGGCTCGGTGCCCTGGCCGACCGGGACGTCAGCGATCTGTCCGGTGGGGAACGGCAGCGGGTCTCGCTGGCCCGCGCGCTGAGCACCCGGGCCGCGATCCTGCTGCTGGACGAGCCGACCAACCACCTCGACCTGCACTACCAACTCAGCGTGCTGAACCTGCTGCGCAAGCGGGCCCACAGCGGGCACACGGTACTGCTGACCGTGCACGATCTTCGGCTGGCCGCCGAGACCTGCGACGAGATCATCGTGCTGCACCACGGGACGGTTGCCGCAGCCGGCAAACCGGGCGAGGTACTCACCGAGAACTTGCTGCGTGAGGTTTTCGGGGTGCGGGGCTCGCTGGTCACCGATGACGACGGGGTGCGGTTGATCGTGCGGGGGCTGGCATGACCGGCCGACCCGAGGTCCAGCACCCCGAGTTGCAGCCCACCAACCTGGCCGACCCGGATTGGATCGCCGAGCGGATCGGCGATACCGCCCGCCGCTGGTCCTCGGACGACCCGCGGGTGAACGCCACCCTGTGGTGGTACTCGGCCTCCAGCACGATCTGCCAACCCCTGCTGCACGCCGCGGTGGATGAGCACCCCGTCGTCCCGAGGCCCGATCCGGGGCAGGCCTGGTTGCGCGACACCGGTTATCTGGGTGGCTTGGGGGTCGCCGGCACCATGTCGGTCGAGCAGATTCCGGGGGTGCTGCGCGATGTGTGCGCCCCGGTGATCACCGCCCTGAGCCGCGCCGGTGGGGCGAGTGAACGGTCGCTGTGGGCGGTGCTGGGCGATTCGATCTGCACCCGCAGCATGGACCGCGCCTATCTCACCGACGCCGGCAACACCCATGACCAACCCGACATGACCCTGGCCGAACGCGGATCGGCCGTAGCCGCGCGAATCATCGATCGCTTGATCGCGATCGGGGTACCGATCCCCCGGGCCCGTTTCGACGACATCGCCGCCGACGGGTCACGGGTGCCGGCCTCGGGCGCGATCTCCCCCGACAGACGCCGGTTCACCCGACGGTCGTCATGTTGTTTGATCCACAAGACCACCGACACCCCCGACCAGCCGCAAGCGATGTGCAGCAGTTGCCCCCGGCTCGGTCGACTGCGTGGCCAACGGATGGCGCAGTCGCTGTTCAGCTGAAGGCATGTTGTTCGGCTGAGGACATGAAGAAGGCCCGGAGAAAACTCCGGGCCTTCTTCGAATACTGCCACTAGCTCACTTGGCCTTCTCCAGCACGGTGAGCAGGCGCCAGCGCTTGGTGGCCGACAGCGGGCGGGTCTCCATGATCCGCACGCGGTCGCCGATGCCGGCTTCGTTGCTCTCGTCATGAGCCTTCAGCCGCACGGTGGTGCGCATGACCTTGCCGTACAGCGGGTGCTTCTTGCGGTCCTCGACGGCCACGACGATCGTCTTGTCCATCTTGTCGCTGACCACGTAACCGGTGCGCACCTTGCGCTGAACGCGCTCGGTGGCCTCGGCGGCCACATCCTGGGTGGATTCGCTCATGCTCAGGCCTCCTCATCGGGGTCGGGGACGATGTTGAGGTGACGTTCCTGCAACACGGTGTAAATCCGCGCGATGTCCTTGCGGACCTGGCGCAGGCGGGCCGAGGACTCCAGCTGGCCGGTCGCCGCCTGGAAACGCAGCGTGAACAGCTCAGCCTTCAACTCGGTTACCTTCTCGTTCAGCGCGGCCTTGCTCAGGTCGCGCAACTCGGCGGCAGTGGCGGTCTTGTTCGCCATCAGATCTCACCTGCTTCACGCTTGATGAAGCGTGCCTTCATCGGCAGCTTGTGGATGGCCAGGCGCATGGCTTCGCGCGCGACCTCCTCGGACACACCGGCGAGTTCGAACATCACCCGGCCGGCCTTGACGTTGGCGACCCACCACTCGGGCGAGCCCTTACCGGAACCCATCCGGGTTTCGGCCGGCTTCTTGGTCAGCGGGCGGTCGGGGTAGATGTTGATCCACACCTTGCCACCACGCTTGATATGACGGGTCATGGCGATACGAGCCGACTCGATCTGGCGGTTGGTGACGTAGTGGTTCTCCAACGCCTGGATGCCGTACTCGCCGTACGAAATCTTGGTACCGCCCTTGGCGACGCCACCGCGCTTGGGGTGGTGCTGCTTGCGGTACTTCACCCTACGAGGGATCAGCATGGGTCACGCTCCTGCGTTCTCGGTAGCGGGGGCAGCCTCGGCGGCAGCCTCTTGACGGCGACGGCCGCCGCGGTCGGGACGGTCACCGCGTCCCGGACGACGACCGCCCGGACGCTGACGACCCGGGGCCGCCTGGCGAGCCGCCTTCTGGGCCGCACGCTCGGCGCGCGAACCGGAGACGTCACCCTTGTAGATCCACACCTTGACGCCGATGCGACCGAAGGTGGTGCGGGCCTCGTAGAAGCCGTAGTCGATGTCGGCACGCAGGGTGTGCAGCGGCACCCGTCCCTCGCGGTAGAACTCCGAGCGGCTCATTTCGGCGCCACCCAGACGACCCGAGCACTGGATCCGGATGCCCTGGGCACCGGCGCGCATCGCGGTCTGCTGGGCCTTGCGCATCGCGCGACGGAAGGCCACGCGGGCGCTGAGCTGCTCGGCGATGCCCTGGGCGACCAACTGGGCGTCGGTCTCGGGGTTCTTCACCTCGAGGATGTTGAGCTGCACCTGCTTGCCGGTGAGCTTCTCCAGCTCGCCGCGGATGCGCTCGGCCTCGGCACCGCTGCGGCCGATCACGATGCCCGGACGCGCGGCGTACAGGAAGATCGTGACGCGCTCGGAGCGACGCTCGATCTCCACCGAGGAAATGCCGGCGCGCTCCAGGTTCTGGGTGAGGTAGTCGCGAATCTTCACGTCCTCACCGACGAACTCGGCGTACTGCTTGTCGGCATACCAACGGGTGGTGTGGTCGGTGGTGATCCCCAGTCGGAAACCGTGGGGGTTGATCTTCTGCCCCATGTTCAGGCCTCCTGACGGGGTTCGACGACGACGGTGATGTGGCTGGCGCGCTTCATGATCCGGCTCGCCGAACCCTTCGCCCGCGGACGGATCCGGCGCATGGTCACGCCCTCGTCCACGAACGCCTGGGAGACGTACAGGTTCTCGCGACGCAGACCCTCGGTGTTCTCGGCGTTGGCGGCGGCCGAGGCAATCACCTTGGCAACCGGCTCGGCGGCGGCCTGCGGGGCGAACCGCAGAACCTCCAGCGCCGTGTTCACGTCCATGCCCCGGATGTTGTCGACGACCCGGCGCACCTTGGTCGGTGACATCCGCACGTGGCGTGCGATCGCGTAGTGGCCCGGACGGTCACCGAGCAGGGTGAGCCGGCGGCTGGGCCGCTGCTTCTCAGTGGTGCTCATTTATGTTTCCTTCCGGCCTCAGCGACGACGCGACTTCTTGTCGTCTTTGACATGGCCCCTGAACGTCTTGGTCGGAGCGAACTCGCCCAACTTGTGGCCGACCATCGCATCGGTGATGAACACCGGCACGTGCTTGCGACCGTCGTGCACCGCGATCGTGTGACCGATCATGTCGGGCAGGATCATCGAGCGCCGCGACCAGGTCTTGATCACGTTCTTCGTGCCCTTCTCGTTCTGCACCTCGACCTTCTTGGCCAGGTGGTCATCGACGAAGGGACCCTTCTTCAGGCTGCGTGGCATGTTTCCTCAGGTTCCGATCAGCGCTTCTTGCCGGTCTTGCGGCGACGGACGATCAGGCGAGTGCTCGCCTTGTTCTTGTTGCGGGTGCGGCCCTCGGGCTTGCCCCACGGCGACACCGGGTGACGACCACCGGAGGTCTTGCCCTCACCACCACCGTGCGGGTGGTCGATCGGGTTCATCACAACACCGCGCACGGTCGGGCGCTTGCCCCGCCAGCGGTTGCGGCCGGCCTTGCCCCAGGAGATGTTGGCCTGCTCGGCGTTGCCGACCTCGCCGATGGTGGCGCGGCAGCGGACGTCGACCATGCGCATTTCGCCGGAAGGCAGACGCAGGGTGGCCAGCTTGCCCTCACGGGCAACCAGCTGCACCGAGGCGCCGGCGGCGCGGCCCATCTTGGCGCCACCACCCGGACGCAGTTCCACGGCGTGCACCGTGGTACCGACCGGGATGTTGCGCAGCGGCAGATTGTTGCCGGGCTTGATGTCGGCGGTCACGCCCGCCTCGACCATGGTGCCCTGCTTCAGCTTGTCGGGGGCGATGATGTAACGCTTCTCGCCGTCCAGGTAGTGCAGCAGCGCGATGCGGGCGGTGCGGTTCGGGTCGTACTCGATGTGCGCGACCTTGGCCGGCACCCCGTCCTTGTCGTATCGCTTGAAGTCGATCAGCCGGTAGGCCTGCTTGTGCCCACCGCCGATGTGGCGGGTGGTGATCCGACCGGAGTTGTTACGTCCACCGGTCTTGCTCTTGGGCACCAACAGCGACTTCTCCGGGGTCGACCGGGTCAGTTCGACGAAGTCGGCAACCGACGAGCCGCGGCGGCCCGGGGTTGTCGGCCTGTACTTACGGATAGCCATGAGTGTGTCGTCCTTATCTCAGTCGGCCTCAGGCGACCGGGCCGGAGAAGATGTCGATGCTTTGGCCGTCGGCAACGGTCACGATGGCCCGCTTGGTGTCGGGGCGACGGCCGGTGCCGAACCGGGTCCGGCGACGCTTGCCCGGACGGTTCGCGGTGTTCACCGAGGTCACCTTGACGTCGAACACCTGCTCAACCGCGATCTTGATCTCGGTCTTGTTCGCGTCGGGAGCCACCAGGAAGGTGTACTTGCCTTCGTCCAGCAGCCCGTAGCTCTTCTCGCTCACGACCGGCGCGAGCAGGATGTCGCGGTGGTCGCGGATCTTGGTGGCGCTCACTTCGCGTCCTCCTCATCGGTGGCGTCGTCGGCGGCCAGCGCGGCAGCCTCGGACTCGGTCGCAACGGCCTTGGCGCTCTTGCCCTTGGCCGGCCCGGACACGAAGGCGTCCAACGCGGCCTGGGTGAACACGATGTCGTCGGCGCACAGCACGTCGTAGGCGTTGAGCTGGTCGGCCGAGATGGCGTGCACGGTCTGGACGTTGCGCAGGCTCAGCCAGGCGAGGTCCTCATCGCGGCTCAGCACCACCAGCACCTTGGTCGACTCGGTGACCGCGGCGAGCGCGGCCAGAGCGGCCTTGGTGGACGGGGTGTCGCCCGAAACCAGCTCGGAGATCACGAACACGCGACCGTCGTTGGCCCGATCCGACAGGGCGCCACGCAGGGCGGCGGCCACCATCTTCTTGGGGGTGCGCTGGTTGTACTTGCGCGGGACGGGGCCATGGGCCACGCCGCCACCGATCCAGATCGGGGAACGACGCGAACCGTGACGGGCCCGTCCGGTGCCCTTCTGACGCCAGGGCTTGGACCCGCCGCCACGAACCTCACCGCGGGTCTTGGTCTTGTGGGTGCCGGCCCGAGCGGCGGCGAGCTGGGCCACCACGACCTGGTGGATCAGCGGAATGTTGACCTGGACGCCGAACACGTCGGCGGGCAGCTCGGCGGTGCCGGCCTTCTTGCCCTTGGGGTCCAGAACGTCGATGGTGCGGGTCTCGCTCATGCCACGTCTCCCTTCTTGGCGGCGCTGCGCAGCACGACCAGACCACCGTTGGCACCCGGCACGGGGCCGGCGACCAGGATCAGGCCGCGCTCGGCATCCACCGAGTGCACGGTCAGGTTCTGCACGGTGACCTTGTCGGCACCCATGCGGCCGGCCATACGCAGGCCCTTGAACACGCGACCGGGGGTGGCGCAGCCACCGATCGAACCGGGAGCGCGGTGCTTGCGGTGCACACCGTGCGAGGCGCGCAGACCGGCGAAGCCGTGGCGCTTCATCACACCGGCGGTGCCCTTACCGCGCGAGACACCGGTCACGTCGACCAGCTCGTCGGCGGCGAAGACCTCGGCGGTCAGTTCCTGCCCGGCTTCGTACTCGGCCGCGTCGCTGGTGCGCAGTTCGACCAGGTGCTTGCGGGGGGTGACCCCGGCGCGGTCGAAGTGGCCCATCGCGGGCTTGGTCACCTTCTTGGGCTTGACCGCACCGAAGCCGAGCTGCACCGCGGCGTAGCCGTCGGTCTCGGGGGTGCGCACCTGGGTGACCACACAGGGGCCGGCCTGAATCACGGTTACCGGCACCAGACGGTTCTCGGCGTCCCAGACCTGGGTCATGCCCAGCTTGGTACCGAGAAGGCCCTTCACCTTACGTTCGTTGCTCATGATCACGTTCCTCAGAGCTTGATCTCGATATCGACACCGGCCGGCAGATCGAGACGCATCAGCGAGTCGACCGTCTTCGGGGTCGGATCGATGATGTCGATGAGGCGCTTGTGGGTGCGCATCTCGAAGTGCTCGCGGCTGTCCTTGTACTTATGGGGCGAACGGATCACGCAGAACACGTTCTTCTCCGTGGGCAGCGGCACCGGGCCGGCAACGCGGGCGCCCGTACGGGTCACGGTGTCGACGATCTTGCGCGCCGACGAGTCGATGACCTCGTGGTCGTAGGCCTTCAGCCTGATGCGGATCTTCTGTCCCGCCACTGTTCGTCCTTCGTCTCGTACGTCCCGCCCCGATCATCCGGAGCGGCCCGGTCCAATAGTCATTCCTCCGACCCCCGCGGTCGGGCGTGTCGCGAGCTTTCGGCGCACCACAAACCAGTAACTTCCCTGTTGTGGCCCCCGGCGCTGCGACGAACCCGGGCGTTGGGCGGAGGTCTCACGGCTCGGCGCACGCACCATCGAGATTCTTCATCTCGACCCGGCGCACCACGGCGACCCCCGTCGGAGCAACCCGTCAATCTTGTCAGAAGTCGACCGCCGTGCCAAATCGAGTGGCAGACCGGTGCCCGCAGGCATTTCCGAGGCCGACTTTACTCCCCCGTGCTGCTGCAACCTGCCTGTTCTTGGACCCTCGTCCACATATACAGCTTTGCCACCCGAAAACAGGCAGGTTGCAGCAGCGCGGGTCCTCGGGAGTCCGAGGCCGCGGCGTTCGGGGCCGGTGCGGATCTCAGCAGGGCCCGCGGTACCTAACCCTCCAACTCACCCTCGGATTTGGGGCCGAGCAGCCGAATTACCGTCGGTGAGTTGGGGGTTTTGGTACCGCAAGTGCCACGGACCGGTCCGGATCGAAGCTCACGCGCACCTCACGGGCTCGTCGGCTCGGCCAGGCCCAGGAACCGGCGAGCGTTGCCGAACATGATCTGGTCACGCTCGCTGTCGGTGAGGAAGTCGGATCGATGAACCACCTGCCCGGTGGGGCGTTCGCCCAAGGGGTAAGGAAAGTCGCTGCCGACCATGACCTGGCCGGGCCCGAGCGTATCGACCAGCAGACGCAGGGCGGCTGGTTCGAAGACGACCGAATCGACGCTGAATCGATTCACGTAATGGGACGGGGGGTGCTGTGAGGTGCCGATGACATCGTGGCGTTGGTGCCAGGCGTTCTCGAACCGGCCCAGCCAGAAGGCGAAGGAGCCACCACCGTGAGCGAAACAGATCTTCAGTGATTCCGGCACTCGGTCGAAAACCCCGCCGAGAATCATCGCGACGATCGACAGGTGGGTCTCTGCGGGCATCCCGGCGATCCAGCGCGCCATCCACCGGTTCAGCCGGGGCGACGACGGCATGTCCCAGGGGTGCACGAAGACCGGCATCCCGATCTCGGCAGCATGCTGCAGGAAGGTGATGCAGCCCTCGTGGTCGAGGTCGAGGTCACCGACATGGTTGCCGATCTCCACCCCGATGTGGCCCGAGGCAGCCGCCCGGTCGAGTTCGGCACAGGCGGCGTCGGGGTCCTGCAACGGCACCTGGCAGAAGGGAAGCAGCCTGTCGGGGGCGGGAGCGCAGATCTCCAGGGCCAGATCGTTGAAGATCCGAGAGATCTTCAGGGCCTCCTCGGGTGGCGCATCGTAAGCGAAGAACACCGGCGTCGGAGAGACAACCTGGGCCGCGACCCCATCGCTGTCCATCTCGGCCAGGCGCACCTCCGCATCCCAACAATCGTCCTGGACGCGGCGGAATTCGGTCGAGTCGATCATGATCATCGCCTCGCGTTCCGACTCGAGCCGCATCCACGGCCGACCCGGACCCAAATCGGGCCAACTACGAGGCACGAAATGGGAGTGAACATCAATCATGGACACGCTACTGAATCCTCATCTGTGTATTCGGTCTTCACGCCACCGCACCGGAACCGAGGTGCTCGGCGGCGATGTCACGGTTGCTGCGGAACTCGTGGGTGGTGCCTTCCCAGGCCATCTCCCCACGCACCATGCAGGAGATCCGGTCGGCCGCCAGCACGGCCAACTGCAGGTTCTGTTCGACCAACACCACCGACAAGCCACTGCGACGAAGGGTGAGCACCATCTCTGCCACCTGCTCGACCACCTTGGGCGCCAGGCCGTCGGACGGCTCGTCCAGCAGGAGGCATTTCGGGTCACCCAGGATGGCGCGAGCGATGACCAGCATCTCCTGTTCGCCACCGGACAACTGGTCAGCCCGGCTCCGCATCCGTTTGGCCAGCGAGGGGAACTCGTCATAGACCCGTTGTGGTGTCCACTCCCCCGTTTTCGCCGAGCCGGAGATGGCAATGGTCTCGGCAACCGTGAGGGACGAGAACACTCGCCGTCCCTGAGGCACGATCCGCATTCCCGCTCGCGCCACCCGGTGAATGGGCAACCCGGCGATTTCCTTGCCGAGCAGTTCAATGCTGCCCTTGCGTGGTTTGACCAAGCCCATCAAGGTGTTGATCAGCGTGCTCTTGCCCATGCCGTTTCGGCCCAGAATGGCCAGGGCTTCACCCTGCTCGAGGCTCAGGTTCACCCCGTGCAGAACGGTGGCATCGCCGTATCCGCTTTCCAGACCCGTGGCTTTCAATATCGTCGTCACAGGAAGACCTCCCCCAAGCCGGTACCCAGATATGCCTCGAGAACGGCTTCGTCGCGTTGCACCTGTTCCGGCTCACCGACGGCGATGACTTTGCCCGCCGCCAACACGGTCACGTGGTCGGCCACCGAGAAGACCACATCCAGATCGTGCTCGATCAGCACCACCGACAGGTCGTCGGGCAGTGCTCGGATGAGATCGGTGAAGGATTCGCTCTCTCGTTTCGACATGCCCGCAGTGGGCTCGTCGAAGAGCAGGATCTTCGGTGACAGGGCCAGAGCCATCGCCACTTCCAATTGACGGCGCTCGCCGTGTGACAGGTCCTTCACGGCATCCCGCCAACGATGACCCAACCCCACCCGGTGCAGAAGCTCGTACGCCTCGTGCGACAGTTCACGTTCCCGCTTGCGGGAGGGGATCACCGACCCCGCCAGCCCGTGTCGCCGGCGCAGGGCCAGGACCACGTTCTCCAGCACCGGAAACGACTCGAACAGTGAGCTGTGCTGGAAGGTCCGGCCCACCCCCATGCGGGCACGCCGATCCTCCCGTTTGCCGGTGACTTCCTCATCGCCGAGGAAGATCCGTCCGCTGCTGACGCCGAGGCGCCCGGTGATCAGGTTGAACAACGTGGTCTTCCCGGCGCCGTTCGGCCCGATGAGCGCATGGGTTCGCCCGGTGTGGAACTCCATCGAAACGTCGTTCGTGACCACCAGGGCCCCGAAACGTTTCACGACGTTCTCCAGCCGCAATGCAGGGTGGGTCATCGTTCCTCCTCATCGGCAAGGAGCGGGGAGGTGCGCGGTCGTCCCCGGAGCAAGCCGGCGATACCGGACGGCATCGCGAAGACGGTCACCACGAACAGGACGCCGAGGGCGAAGATCCACCAGTCACCGATCAGGCTGCTCGACACTGCCCGCAAGGCCACCAAGCCGATACCGGTCAACAGTGGCCCCAGCAGTGAACGCGAGCCGCCGACGAGCACCATCACCAACAACAGAATCGATGCATCGGGGGCGAGCGCCGTGGGCGCGATGAAGGTGTCCTTAAAAGTGAGCAGTACGCCCCCGATTGCCGTCGTCACCCCGGACAGCGCCAACGCGGCGATCCGGATCCGAGTGACGGAGTAACCGATGGCGCGCATCCGGTCGGGGTTGTCATGGCTTCCGGTGATCGACTTGCCGTGCGGAGATGCCAGCACCAGGCGCAGCAGCACATAGGCAAGACCAACCACGATCAGGGTGAACCAGTACATCGAGACCACCCGGGGTAGCCCCATGCTCTCGAAGACCGGCACCGGGGCGGCCGGGATACCCGACAGGCCGTTGTCACCGCCGGTCAGGTCGGTGAACCGAATGGCCACGACGTGGATGAGTTCGGCTGCAGCCAGCGAAATCATCAGGAAGTAGATGCCCTGGGCCCGCATCGAGATCGCACCCAGCAGCAGGGACAACAGGAGCCCGGCCACCGCACCGGCGGCCATGCCGAGGAAGTAGTTTCCGTTGATGTGGATGCTCACCAGGCCGGCTGTGTAGCCGCCGACCCCGAGGAAGGCGGCGTGCCCCAGCGATGGCAACCCCGCCTGGCCGACCAGGACGGCGAGCCCCATGGCCATCAGGCCGTAGGCGAGCCCTGTGGTGGCGACGTCCAGCGCATAGGGGTCCAGCACGAAGGGTCCGGCTGCCAGCAGGACGAACCCGAGGGCCAGTAGCCCGAAGCTCCCCCACGTGACCCGCGGCAGAATGTCGGTGGTCGGTGCAGCTTCGACAGTTTCGGTCGTCATGCCGCCCTCCCGAACAGTCCCCTGGGCCGAACCAGCAATACGAGCACCATCAGACCGAACAGCATGAACGCCGCCACCTGCGGCAGGTACGCCTGCCCGAGGGTCTGGATCAGTCCGATCAGCACGGCGCCGAGAGCAGCCCCCTTGATCGACCCCAGGCCGCCGACGACGATCACGATCAACGCCAGGGTCAGCACCTCGTTGTCGAGGCCCGGCCTCAGATTGAGCAATGGAGCGCCCAACAGACCGGCGACGCCGGCCAGCGCCGAGCCGGTGGCGATCACCCCGACCCGAATCTTGCGTACGTCGTAGCCGAGGCCGGCCAGCATCTCGGGGTCGTCGATGGCGGCGCGGGTGAGACTGCCGAGCTTGGTCTTCTCGAAAACCAGGTAGGTCGCCAGCGCCAGAACAGCCGAGACCCCGATGACCACAAGCCGGTAGGTGGGGAACTGGGCCTCGCCCAACATGATCGAGCCACGGAGTTCGGCCGGCGGAAGGATCGACCGGAACCCTCTACCGGCCAGATGGAGTACCGCTTCGGCCAACACCATCGACAACCCCAATGTCAGCAGTGCCTGTTCCAGATGCCCTCGGTTGCCCAGCGGCTTCAGGGTGAGGTTCAACCCGAGGCCAAGCACTCCACCGACCAATGCCGACAAGACGAGCAATCCGGCGAACATTGCCAGGCTGGGGGCACCGCCACCCAGCACCATCAGGGCCAGGTAGCCGGACACCATGTAGAAGGCGCCATGGGCGAGGTTCAGCACGTCGACCAACCCGAAGATCATGGTCAGACCGACAGCCAGCAGAAACAGCAACCCACCGAACGCCAAGCCGTCAATCAGATTGATGGTGACGTTCAGAACGATCACGAGCGCACCTTGCTCTCCACCTCATCGATGACCGTGTTGCGGTACCAATCGCCGTCCTTCTCCAGCTTGCGCACGTAGTACTTCTGGTTCGGATTGTGGGTGTCGGGGTCGATCTCCATCGGGCCACGCGGGCTCTCGAGGTCGTCCACCTGCCCCAGGGCGTCCGCCAGTGCTTCCGCGGTGAGGTCACCCTCAACACCTTCGGCTGCCCGGTGGATGAGCTTCATGGCATCGGTGGTTGCCACCGCCATGACCGACGGCGAGCGACCGTCGAATTCTGCCTGCCAGTCCTTCAGGAACTGCTCGTTGGCGGGGTTGTCGAGGGCGGGCGAGTACATGCCAACTGTGATCACGTCGAGGCCCGCGTCGCCGATGGCGGGCAGGATGTCCTCGTCGGTGAGGTTCTGTGCCCCGATCAGGGGCACTCGCTTCTTGTAGCCGAATTCCTCCCAGTTCTTCACGAAGGTGATGGCCTCACCACCGGCGTAGAAGCCGACCACAAACTTGGCGTCCTTGGGAATCTGGCCGAGGAAGGGCTGATAGTTCTGGGTCTTGCCGAACGGTGTCATGATCTCGGCAGCCAGTTCGCCACCCCCGCCGCTCTTGTACCCGTCGATAAAGCCGTCGCGGTACTCGGCTCCGGCGGAATAGTCGGCGCCGATGAACACTCCCCCACTGGGTCCGTATTCCTTGGCGGCATAGACACCAGCGGCGTAACCGTGCTGGTAGTTCTGATAGCTCACGCGCCACACGTACTTCGAGGCTCCCGACTTGGTCAGATCGTCGGCGCCGGCATTGGCGATCACGATCGGCACCTTGTTGGCATTCGCCTCCTCGGCGACAGTCGCGGCCGCCGGGGAGGCGACCAGGCCGGTGATCACGTCGACACCGTCGCGCAGCATCAGTTCCTTGGCCTTGGATTTGGCCGTCTCCGGGTTCGCAGCCGTGTCGGCGATCACAAGTTCGACCTTTCGGTCACCGAACTTGTCGTCCTGTTGCTTCAGATAGAACTCGGCGGCATCGCGCATCTGTTCCCCGAGGGGCGCATAGGTGCCGGTCTCGGGAACCATCAAGCCGATCTTGATCACATCGTCGGAGGCTTCTTGTCCGCCCCCGCCGAGGGATCCGCCGCCGCAAGCGGCAAGGGTGAGGGCACCAGCGGTCATGAGGACCACGCCGGCCTTGCGGAAGAGTCGCTTCATCGGGATTCTCCTTGTGTTCTGTGGGGATATCCGGGTCCCCGGGTGGAGCCGTGGTTGGCTCAGCCGGCGACACGGCCGGGATGAAGGGCACCACATGCGTCGCAGGTGCGAGCTTGGGTGGCGTTGTAGAACTTCTCGAAGGCCGGCGGCAGATCCTCGACGATGTCGCGTACCTGCAGTTCGACCTCGTACAGCTGGTGATGACACTCCAAGCAGAACCAGGCGAACCGCTCCAGAACGCCTTCCTCCCGGATCCGTTCGATCACGATGCCGATCGACTCGGGATCGGGGCGCTGTGGCGAGTGGTAGGTGTTGGCCGGCAACAACCACATGTCGCCCTCACCGATGTCGACCCGCTGGGGGCCGTCCTCGGTCATCAGGTTGACGTGCATGCTGCCGCGGTACTGGTAGAACCACTCCTCGTACGGCTCGAAGTGGTAGTCGGTGCGTTCATTGGGGCCTCCGACCACCTGGACGATGAAGTCCTGGTCGGGTTGCCAGATCACCTGGTTGTTGACCGGCGGCTTCAGTTGATCGGCATGATCTGCCAGCCATTTCTCGAAATTCATCACCGGTGGGACGGGCTTCATGGCTACTCCTGGAGCTCGGGGCGGTACGCGACCGCCTGGATTTCGATC
Source organism: Pseudenemella bisphenolivorans (assembly GCF_051133435.1). Taxonomy (NCBI): domain Bacteria; kingdom Bacillati; phylum Actinomycetota; class Actinomycetes; order Propionibacteriales; family Propionibacteriaceae; genus Pseudenemella; species Pseudenemella bisphenolivorans. The sequence continues at coordinate 555,574 of NZ_JBPGNY010000001.1, forward strand.
AGCAGGTGCGGGTGGGGCAACTGGTGCACCGCCACCGTGGTGCGGGTCGGACCCGTCTCGTCGAAGTACTCGGCCCACACCTCGTTGTAGCCACCGAAATCATTCATGTTGACCAGGTAGGTTGTCACTTGCACCAGATCGGACAGTTCGGCACCCGCCGCCGCCAACAGGTCGGCGATGTTCTCGATGACGGCTCGGGTCTGCGCCCGGACGTCGAGGTTCGTGACACCGAGCTCGTCGACCTCGACACCCTCGAAGGAGTTGTCCGGTCGGCGACTGCTGGTACCCGACACGTAGATCAGATCGCCCACCCGCTTGATGTGCGGGAAACGTCCCCGGGGTTTGGCCTTGCCCCCGACCACCTGTCCGCCGCTCACAGCTGCACGCAGACGTTGGTGGGTTCGGAATAGAAGTTGAGCGAGTGCATACCGCCCTCCCGTCCGATGCCGGAGCGACCCACTCCACCGAAGGGAGAGCGCAGGTCGCGTTTGTACCAGGTGTTCACCCAGGCCATGCCCACTTCGAGCTTCTGAGCCACCCGATGGCCACGCTGCAGATCCTTGGTCCACACCGAGGCGGCCAGGCCGTAGTCGGTGTCGTTCGCCAGGGCGATGGCCTCGTCCTCGGTGTCGAACGGCACCAGGGCCGTGATCGGCCCGAAGACCTCTTCGCGCATCAACCGCGCCGAGTTGTCCAGCCCGGTGATCACGGTGGGCTCGACCCACCAACCACCGCTCAGCTCCTCCGGCATCTCGGGCACCCCGCCGCCGACGACGATGGTGCCGCCCTCTTCACGAGCGAGTTCGTAGTAGCCGAGCACCTTCTCGCGGTGCTCCTGCGAGATCAGCGGCCCGGTGGTGGTCGCTTCATCCTTCGGCTGCCCCATCCGCAGCTCTCGGGCCCGTTCGGCGAGCCCGGCAACGATCTGGTCAAAGATGGGTCGTTCCACGTAGATGCGTTCGGTACACAGGCAGACCTGCCCGGTGTTGAGGAAGGCGGACCGGGTAAGCCCGTCCAGGGTTGCCTCGATATCGCAGTCGGCGAAGACGAGCGCCGGGTTCTTGCCACCCAACTCGAAGGACACCGGGACGACATGGTCGGCGGCGGCCTTCATGATCGCCGATCCCGTCCGGGTCTCACCGGTGAAGGTGATCGCGTCGATGCCGGGGTGGCTGGTCAGCAGGGCTCCGGCCGAATCGGGCCCGAAGCCGTGCACGACGTTGTAGACGCCGGCCGGCGCCCCGGCGTCGGCGATGATTTCGGCCAACAGCGTTGCTGTCGCCGGGGTCTCCTCGGACGGCTTGGCCACCACGGCATTGCCGCACGCCAGGGCGGGGGCGACCTTCCAGGTCAGCAACAACAGCGGCAGGTTCCACGGCACCACCACGGCGATCACGCCCAGCGGACGGCGTACCGCGTAGTTCAGGGCCGATCCCCCGGTTGCCGGTTCACTCAGGAAAGCGTCGAGCGGCACATTGCTCAAGGTGTCGGCGAAGGAGCGGAAGTTCATCGCGGCCCGCATTACGTCGAGTTCCTGCACCAGTGAGACCGGCTTGCCGGTATCGGCGATCTCGGCCGCAACGAACTCCTCGGCACGCTCATCGATCAGGTCGGCGATCCGCCGCAGGAGCGCGACCCGCTGCGGAACCGCCCAGGTGCCCCACTCACCGTTCATCGCATTGCGAGCAGCCTCCACGGCCCGGTCGACGACGTCCCGACCGGCTTCGTGCACCAGGGCGTGAACCTCGCCGGTGACCGGATTCACGTCCTCGAATGTCCGGACGCCGGAAACCGGTTCCCCGGCCACGACGTTGTAGATTTCCTTGGCTTCCATGCCCGGCAGACTAGGCCGCCGAGCCATCCAGAAACCAATACCAATTCACGCCTTGCGATAACGTTTTTGGTATACGGGGGAAGGTTAGTTTTCCTTGTCCCAGCCCGGTTCGAGGGGGTTACCAATTCGCTGCAGGATGCCCGCCATGGTGCGCGCTGCCGGGGTGAGCTGCCGTCCGGAGAACGTCGTGATGCCGATGGCGTGCCCCAGGCCTTCCAGTTCGTGGGGCAGGACCGCAAGCCGGGGATCCCCGGCCCCGATCGACCCGGGCAGCACGGCGACCATGTCGGTTTCCACCAGCAACTGGCGCACGGTCAGGAAGGAAGTCACCTCGATCGTGTCGGTGGGCAATGCTCGGCCCCGCCTGCTGAAATAGTCGGCGAGTTCTTGACGCAGCGCGGTCTGGGCACCGGGCAGAATCCAGGGAAACCTCGTCAGTTCGTCCAGGTCGATGCGGTCCTGACGGCCCACCAGCGGGTGCCGACGACCCACGGTGATTCGTACGTCCTCCTGGTACAGCGGCACGCGCCAGACCGTGTCGCCGCCGGCTGCGGTGAGTCGTCCGACGATCATGTCGATCCGTCCGGCCTTCAACTCGTTCAACGACACCGCCGGGGCCGCCTCCCGCACCACGATGTTCACCCCCGGGCTGGTTCGCTTCAGGTGGGCGATGGCGCGCGGCAACAGCAGGTTGGTGCCGGCAAGGTAGGCGCCGATATTGACCTCGCCGCGTTCGGCGGCGTCCACTTCGGCCAGATGGCGTACCGACTGCCGAAGCTGAGCCAGCACGGATCGGGCGTAATCGGTGAAGATCTCGCCGTAGCGGGTGGGGGTGAGCCCCTGCGCACCCCGTTCATACAGGCGAACACCCAACAGGGTCTCGATCTCGCGCAGTGCGCGGCTGGCGGCCGGCTGGGTGATGCCGAGCGAAGCCGCCGCCGCAACCACCGAACCCTCACTGGACAGCGCAGCAACCAAGGACAGGTGTCTGATTTTCAGCGCACCGTCGAACAGGTTCGGTGTTTTCATGGCGCCTTCCGAAAGGGTCAATTCACTCTTTTTCGTCCGACGAGTGAAATCAGCCTAGCCCGAAGCTTTGCCTCCAAAACTAGTCTGTAGCCCATGATCCGTATCGCCATCATTGTCGGCAGCACCCGCCCCAATGCCCTCGGCGCCAAGGTCGGCGCCTGGGTACTCGAACAAGCCCAAGGACGCGACGACGCCGAATACGAGCTGATCAGCGTCGCCGATCAGCAACTCCCCCTGCTGGACGAGCCACTGCCGGCCGGCTCCGGTGTTTATTCCCAGCCGCACACCAAAGCCTGGGCGGCCATCATCGACGCCTTCGACGGGTTCATCTTCGTGACCCCCGAGTACAACCACTCGGTGCCCGGTGCGTTCAAGAACGCCTTCGACTTCCTCTACGGCGAATGGCGCGACAAGGCGGTGGGCTTCGTTTCCTACGGTGCCGCCGGAGGCGTGCGCGCGGCCGAGCACTGGCGCGCGATCGTGGCCAACGCGCACATGTGGGACGTCCGCGGTCAGGTCACCGCCTTCCTCACCGACGACTTCACCGACGGCGAGTTCACTCCCCGTGATTTCCAGTTCGGAGCGATGGGCGAACTGCTCACCGAAGTGGTGACCACCGCCGATCGGGCCAAGCGCACCCGCAACTGAGGCGCCCCGGAATTTGACTACAGCGTGTAACTCATACAGGCCGATAAGTGACCGGGGGGGTGGGGCCGGAGCCACCCCCCGCGTCGCGTAACTTCAACGGTATGGATCTGCCTGACATTTCCGGGCTGACGCTGGCCGAGGGCCGCGGCGGCCTGCCGAAGCTCGATATCGACGTACCCGGCGGCACTGCGGAGTTGTACCTGCAGGGCGCGCACCTGACCAGTTGGATCCCCACCGGGCACGACCCGGTGTTGTGGGTCGCCGATCATGCCGAATTCGCCGAGGGCAAGGCGATTCGCGGCGGCGTCCCGCTCTGTTTTCCGTGGTTCGGCCCCGGCCCGGACGGCAACATGCGACCCTCGCACGGCTTCGCCCGGGTCACTCCCTGGCGGGTGATCTCGGCCGCGCGCAACGGTGACACGGTGTCGGTGACCCTGGAGTTCACCCATGCCGACGCCGTGGGCCGCCCCGGCCACGAGCTGTGGCCCGCGGACTTCCGGGCCCGCTACCGGGTCGATGTGTCCGACACCCTGACGATGACTCTGGAGGTCGACCCGCCGACCCCGCAGGCCCAGGCCGCCCTGCACACCTACCTGCAGGTCGGTGACGTGCGTCGGGTGCAGGTCGAGGGCATGGACCATCAGGACGTGATCGACAAGGTCACCGGCGACACCGGCACCCACCACGGGATGGTGACCTTCGAGGGCGAAACCGACCGGATCTTCCAGACCGCCAACGAGGCCGTGGTGCACGACCCGGTGTTGGGCCGCAAGATCGTGATCGAGAAATCCGGCTCCCCGCAGACCGTGGTCTGGAACCCGGGGGCCGATCGGGCCGCCGCACTGCCCGACATGGGTGACGACGAGTGGACCGGTTTCGTCTGCGTGGAGGCGGCCAACCTCGTCCAACTGGTACGGCTGTGCAGCCGGTTGAGCGTCACCCGGAGTGAGGCATGACCCGCCGGGTCTCGGTGGCCTTCGCCGAGGCCCATCCGGCCCTGGGCGAGGTCGCCACGGTGTTGGGCAGCGACATCGACGGGGGCCGCAGCACCGACCGCTGGACCGCGGCCCGGTTCACCGGTGATTTCACCGACCCGGCCGTCGCCGCGGCCCGAGGGTTGGTGACCGACAACGGCGGGGCCTTCCTGGAACTGCCGGAATCCCTGGCCGGCCCCGGCCCGGGGTTGCTGGTCTCCGATGTCGACTCCACCCTGATCACCTCCGAGGTGATCGAGTTGATCGCCGACTACGCCGGTACCCGCGACGAGGTGGCCGAAGTCACCGAACGGGCGATGCGCGGCGAACTCGACTTCGCCGCGAGCCTGACCGCCCGGGTGGCCACGCTGGCCGGGGTTCCCGAAACCGTGTTCGCCGAGGTGCTGGAACAGGTCGAGTTCAGCCCCGGCGCCCGGGAGCTGGCCGCCGCCCTGCACCTGGCCGGGTGGACCTTCGGGCTCGTCTCGGGCGGATTCACCGAGGTGGTCGCCGGTCTGGCCTGCCAACTCGACATCACCCACTACGTGGCGAACCGGCTGGAGGTCGCCGACGGGGTGCTCACCGGACGGGTCAGCGGTGACATCGTCACCGGCAGCACCAAAGCGGCGATGCTGCGGCAGTGGGCCGAGGAGCTCGGCATCGACCCGGCCCGCACCGTGGCCGTGGGTGATGGCGCCAACGATCTGGAGATGATGTCGAAGGCCGCGATCGGTTTCGCCTATCGCGCCAAGCCGATCGTCGCCGAACAGGCCACCGCCCGGATCGACTTTCCGGCCCTGGATGTGATCGCCGAGCTGCTGGGCCTGGAACCCGAACGACGGTTGTGACCTGATCGGACGTCCCGATCGATAGGCTCGGGGCATGGCTACGCCGACCTCCACCTACCGCTTGCAGATCCGTCCCGGTTTCACCCTGCACGACGCAGCCGAACTGGTGCCCTACCTGGCCCGGATCGGCGTCGGCGCGGTGTATCTGTCGCCGATTCTGACCTCCACCACCGGCTCGGACCACGGCTACGACATCGTCGACCCGACCGCGATCGACCCCCAGCGCGGTGGCGAGGACGGTTGGCGGGCACTGCGTGACGCCGCGGCGGAAGCCGGGCTCGGCATCGTGATCGACATCGTGCCGAACCACCTCGGGGTGGGCACGCCGGTCGAGAACCCGTCCTGGTGGAGTGTGTTGCGGGAAGGACGCAACTCGCCCTATGCCGACTGGTACGACATCAACTGGGCGCGCGGCCCGATCCTGCTGCCGGTGCTCGGCGATGAGGTCTCGGCCGAGGACTTCGCCATCGAGGGCGACGAACTGCACTACCACGAGCATCGCTTTCCGCTGGCCGAAGGCAGCCACGACGCCGGCATGCCACTGTCGGATGTGCTCGATCGGCAGCACTACCGCCTGATCAACTGGCGCGAGGGCAACGAGGAACTGACCTACCGCCGCTTCTTCGCCGTCGCGGAACTTGCCGGGGTGCGGGTCGAGGATCCGGAAGTCTTCGAGGCCACCCACGCCAAGATCATCGAGCTGTTGAGCGATGAGACCGTGGTGGGGGTACGGGTGGATCATCCCGATGGCTTGGTCTCCCCCGGTGATTACTTGGCCCGGCTGCGCGAGCGGGCCGGGCAGCACCGCTGGCTGACCGCCGAGAAGATCGTCGAACCCGGTGAGGAATTGCCCGAATGGCCTATCGCCGGCACCACCGGTTATGACGCGATGCGCGAGGTCTGCCAGGTCTTGATCGACCCCTCCGATGAGCCGGATTTCAATCGTCTCTACCGCGACCTGACCGGGGACGAGCAGGACCTGCACACCCACGTACTGGACGGCAAGCGCCAGGCCGCGCGCGAACTGCTGCCCACCGAGGCCCGCCGGATCGCCACCCTGGTCGCCGGCGGTGAGGACACCGACCGCGCCGCGATGCACCGTGACCGGCTGGTCGAGGCCCTCGGTGAGTTGGCCGCGCACGTGCCGGTGTACCGCACCTACCTGCCCTTCGGGCGGCAGAACCTGACCACCGCGGCCGAGGGCGCCAAGGCGGCGCGGCCCGATCTGACCGACGAGGTCGACGAGATCGTGGCCGCGGTCGGTGAGGTCGGCACCGAGGCCCAGGTGCGATTCGAGCAGTTCAGCGGCGCGGTGATGGCCAAGGGTGTCGAGGACACCGCCTGGTACCGCTACAGCCGCTTCGTCGCGCTGAACGAGGTCGGCGGGGAGCCGGATCGGTTCGGGATCGGGGTGGAGGATTTCCATCGCCTGCAACAAGCCCGGCTGCGGGATTGGCCCGAATCGATGACCTCGATGTCGACCCACGACACCAAACGCGGTGAGGACGTCCGGGCCCGGCTGGCGGTGCTCAGTGAGATCGACCGGCCCTGGGAGGATTTCGCCGCGGCCTTCATGGCCCGCAGTCGGGTGCCCGACCGCCGGTTCGGGTATCTGATGGCCCAGACCCTGGTGGCGGCCGGTTCGATCGAATGTGAACGGATGCACGCCTATGCCGAGAAGGCGATGCGGGAGGCGGCCACCGGCACCCGGTGGACCGATCCCGACCCGCACTTCGAGGCGACCGTGCACGCGCTGGTCGACGAGGCCTACGAGGACCCCGATCTGCGCGATGCGTTGGCCCGGATGTGGGTGGTGCTGGAACAGCCCGGTTGGAGCAACACCCTGGCCCAGAAGGTGCTGCAGTTGACCATGCCCGGGGTGCCGGATGTGTATCAGGGCACCGAACTGTGGGACAACGCCCTGGTCGACCCCGACAACCGTCGTCCGGTGAACTTCGCCGACCGGGCCTCACGTCTGGATTGGATCGAGGACGCGGTCGGACGGGGCGAGGAACCGCCCCCGGTGGACGCCTCGGGCAACGCCAAACTGTGGATCACCGCCCAAACCCTGCGCACCCGACGCGACCATGCCGATAAGTTCACCGGTTACACCCCGGTGCGGGCCGAGGGCCCGGGCACCGACCATCTGATCGGGTTCGATCGGGGCGGGGTGATCACCTTGGCCACCCGGTTGCCCTATCGGCTGGCAGCGGCCGGTGGCTGGTGCGAGAGCGCGATCACCCTGGACGGCACCTGGCGCGATGTGTTCTCGGGCCACGAGTGGTCGGGCAGGGTGCAGCTGAAGGATCTGCTGCACCACTACCCGGTCAGCCTGCTGGTCAGTTCTGCGAGCTGAGCACCAAACCACTGGTCGGCACGCCGGTGCCGGCGGTGACCACCACATCGTCGATCGTGCCGGGCTGGTTCACCGACTCGCCACGAATCAGCCGCACGGCCTCGGCGATGCCGTTCATGCCGTGCAGGTAGGCCTCGCCGAGCTGGCCACCGTGGGTGTTCAGCGGCAGCTTGCCGTCGAGTTCCAGGTGTCCGTCGGCGATGAAGTCCTTGGCCTCACCGCGTCGGCAGAAGCCGAGTTCCTCGAGCTGGGTGAGCACGAACGGGGTGAAGTGGTCGTACAGAATCGCCGCGTCCATGTCGTCGGGGGTGCGCCCGCTCTGCTGCCACAGTTGGTCGGCGACCAGCTTCATCTCCGGCAGACCGGTGATCGAGGGCCGGTAGTAGGAGGTCATCATCAGCTGATCCTCGGCGATGCCCTGGGAGGCACCGGTGACCCAGGCCGGCTTGTTCTTCAGATCCTTGGCCCGCTCGGCCGAGACCACCACCAGAGCCTGCCCGCCGTCGGTCTCCTGGCAGCAGTCCAGCAGATGCAGGGGTTCGGCGATCCAGCGGGAGTTCTGGTGATCCTCGATAGTGATCGGGCGCTCGTAGAACCAGGCGTTCGGGTTGTTAGCCGCGTGTTTGCGGTCGATCACCGCGATCTGCCCGAAGTCGGTCGAGGCCGCACCGTATTCGTGCATGTAGCGGCGGGCGTTCATCGCCACCCATTGCGCCGGGGTGGACAGCCCGTAGGGCGTCATCCAGGAGTACGCGGCCCGGTCGGCCGAGACGTCCATCGGACGGTCGGCCTGGCCGAGCCCGAAACGCATTCCGGAGCGTTCGTTGAACGCCCGCCAGCACACCACCACATCGGCCAGGCCGGCGGTGATCGCCGCGGCGGCATGGGCGACGGTGCCACAGGCGGCGCCACCACCGTGAGCGACCCGGGAGAAGAAGGTCTGCTCCTTGATGCCGATGCTGCGGGCGATCTGGATCTCGGAGCTGGACTCCATGGTGAAGCTCACCATGCCGTTCACCTCGGACGGGTGAATGCCGGCATCGTCCAGGGCGGCGAGCACCGACTCACAGGCCAGTTGCAGTTCGCTGCGGCCCGAGGCCTTGGAAAACTCGGTCGCGCCGATCCCGACGATCGCGCTGGTTCCCGAAATCGCGCTCATCGAGACACCTCCGGAAGTTCGATGGTTGCGGTACCGGAGAGGTGGTTGCCGAGGCTGTTCGCCCCGACCACCTCCAGGTCGATGGTGCGGGCCTGTTCGTCCTTGGCCAGCACCTTGCCCTTCATGGTCATGGTGTCCCCGGGGTAGTTGGACACCCCGAGACGGATCTTCACCCGCTTGACCCGGGCATTCGGCCCGGCCCAGGCGGTCACGTAGCGGTCGACCATCCCGTTGCTGGTGAGGATGTTCATGAAGATGTCCTTCGAGCCGCGTTCCACCGCGAGCACCGGGTCGTGGTGGACGTCCTGGTAGTCGCGGCTGGCCAGCGCGGTGGCGATGATCAGGGTGCGGGTGATCTCGATCGGATCCTCGGGCAGCGTGTCGCCCACCTGCACCGTGTCGAAGTCGATGCTCACGAGGTCACCTCCTCGGCGGCGAGCAACTCACCCAGGTCGGCCAGCGCGGCGGCAGCGCCGCCGAGGGTGCCCGAGATCTGCTTGCCCCACAGGAAGTTGCGGTGCACCGGGTAGTCGACGTCCACGCCGATACCACCGTGCAGGTGCTGGACGCGGTGCACCACGTCCAGACCACCCTGGTCACACCACCACTTGGCCACCAGGACGGCCCGGTCGGCGCTGTCCTCGTTGTTCTCCAGGGCGGTGATGGCCTCCCAGAGGGTGACCCGCATCGCGTCGATGTCGATCCAGCAGTCGGCCAACTGGTGCTGGACGGCCTGGAAGGTGCCCAGCGGACGGCCGAACTGTTCGCGTTCCCGCAGGTAGTCGGCGGCCAGGGTGAGGGCCCCGTCGGCCACGCCCACCTGGATCGCGGCCAGGGCCAGCGAGGACAGGGTGATCGCGCGGCGGACCGCCACCCCGTCGGTCTGCCCCAGCAGGGTGGCCGGGGCGTCGGTGAGGGTCAGATTGCCGGCCCGGTCGTGGGTGGTGGTGTGGGTGTACTCCCACGCCACGCCCGTCCCGTCGGCCTCGACCAGGAACAGGCCGGTGCCCTGGTCGGCAACCCGGGCGCTGACCAGCACACCGGCCGCACCGGCCGGGGTCGGCACGATCGCCTTCTCACCGGTGAGCACCCACTGCTCGCCCTCGCGGCGAGCGGTGGTCTGCGGGTCGGCCGGTTCCTGAGCACCGAACTCCTCCAGGGCGATGGTGAGCCGGGCGGTGCCCTCGGCCAGAGCGGGCAACTGCTCCCGCTGGGTGTCGTCGCCGAACTGCTCGACCAGCAGGGCCGAGACCATCGCGCTCCACAACGGAGCCGGCGCCACGGTGCGGCCCTGTTCCTCCAGCAGCGCGGCCATGCCGTGCAACCCGAGGTCGGAACCGCCGGCGTCCTCGCCGAGGGCCACGCCGACCAGGCCGGCCTCGGTCAGGGACTTCCAGAGCTTCTCGTCGGTGCGCGACTCGGTGTTCTCGATCGCGCGCACCTGGTCGACGGTCGCTCGGTCGGTCAGGATCTCGCGGGCCAGGTCGGCAACGTCCTGGACGCTTTCGTCACGGTTGAAGTCCATCACTGCTCCTGTTCGGTCACCGGTCGGAAAACCGGCAGGGTCAAGTCGGGGTCGGCGTCCAGCCATTCCAGGCGCACCGGCATCCCGATGGTGATGTCGGCGGGATCGATGCCCACCAGGTTGCTGATCAGGCGGGTGCCCTCGGCGAGTTCCAGCACCGCGATCGGCAGCGGGTAGTCGAAGGCCGGATGCGGCGGGTGGTGCGCCACGATGTAGCTGTAGACGGTGGCCTCACCGCTTGCCTCGACGGTGTCCCAGTTGAAGGACTGGCAGTGCGGGCAGGCCGGGCCCGGCGGGTGCCGCAGCTCCCCGCAGTCGGCGCAGCGCTGAATCACCAGACGGTGTTCCTTGGCCGCGTCGAACCAGAACTGGTTGTCCAGGTTGATCGCCGGACGGGGTCGCAGCGCGCGTGCCTTCCCTTCCTCGGGCTTCTCTTCCTCGGGCTTCTCGTCCACGGCGGGCTTGTCCTGCGCGGGCATCCGTCCGGTGCCGGGCTTGAAGCGCAGGGTGCGCCAGTTCTGCACCGCCACGACCTCGTCGTTCTGGTCGCGGTAGGTGCGCACGGTGGTGATGAAGCGACCCACGCCCAGGCCGGTGGCCTTCTCCGGGGAGATCGATTCGACCACCTCGTCGGCGTCGACCTCATCGCCGGGCACCAGTTCGCGGTGGAACTCGAAGTCCGAGTCGGTGGCCACCACCGAGGTGTAGCCGCCCTCGTCCAGCAAAGCGATCAGTTCGCCCATTCCTCCGGCACCGCCGCCGGCCAGGTGTGCCTTCAGCCCGCGCATCGTCCAGGCCTGGGCCATCGTGGCGGGGGCCACGATCTGGTCGCGGCCGGTGGCCCGGGCGGCTTCGGCGTCGGTGTAGATCGGGTTCTCGTCGCCCATCGCCTCGACCCAGTGTCGGATCATCGCCTGGTTGACCGCATCCTGGCCCTTGCGTCGGGGGGTCACCTGGTGGCCGACGAAGGCCTGCAGCCGGGCTTCGTAGTCGTTGTCGCTCATCAGGCCCTCTTCACCCGCGGCATGTTCAGGCCCTGGGTGGCCACCATGTCGCGCAATACCTCGTTCACGCCGCCACCGAAGGTGTTGACGATGCCCTGACGGGAAAGCTGTTCGATCTGACCGGCCAGCTCGGCACCCGGCTGTTCGGGACGCACCCGGCCACCCGCGCCCAGAATCTGGGTCAGCGCCCGCTGCACATCGATGTGGGTCTCGGTGCCGTAGGCCTTCGCGGCCCCGGCGGTGGCTCCTGTGAGCTTGTCCTCGTTGACCGCGGCGGTCATCTTCCAGTTCATCAACCGCATCGCCTCGAGCTTGGCGTAGGTGCGGGCGAACTCCGCACGCACCCAGGGCTTCTCGATCGCGCCGGTCTGCTTGGCCCAGGCGAGCACCTGCTCCCACAGGGCGATCATCCGGCCACCCAGGGCGGCCAGGCCGATCCGCTCGTGGTTCAACTGGGCGGTGATCAGGCGCCAGCCGCCGTCCACCTCACCGACGGTTTCACTGCGCGGTACCCGGACGTTCTCGTAGTAGGTCGCGGTGACGACCATGCCACCCACGGCCTGGATCGGGGTCCAGGAGAAGCCCTCGGCATCGGTCGGCACGATGATGATCGAGACGCCCTTGTGCTTGGGGGCCTCGGGGTCGGTGCGGGCGGCCAACCAGACGTAGTCGGCGGTGTTGGCGCCGGAGGTGAAGATCTTCTGGCCGTTGATCACCCAGTCGTCCCCGTCGGCGACGGCCTTGGTGCTCAGCGAGGCCAGGTCGGTGCCGGCGTTGGGTTCGGTGTAGCCGATCGCGAAGACGATGTCGCCGTTGAGGATGCCGGGCAGGAAGCGCTTCTTCTGTTCCTCGGTGCCGTACTGCATCAGGGTCGGGCCGACGGTGTTGACCGTGACGAAGGGGAAGGGCAGGCCGGCGCGCTGTACCTCGTCGAAGAAGACGTACTGCTCGTCCAGGGAGCGGCCCTGACCGCCGTACTCGGTGGGCCAGCCGATACCCAGCCAGCCGTCACGGCCGAACATCTTGACCACTTCGCGGAAACTCTCGCCACCGACACCTTCTTCGCCGACCCGGCGGCGCTGTTCGGGGGTGAGTAGTTGGGCGAAGTAGGCGCGCAGTTCGCGGCGCAGCTCGAGCTGCTCCGGTGTTTCTCGCAAATCCATGTCAGTCCTCGGGTCTCTCGGGGAACGGGTCAAGTTCACCAGAACGGTAGACACCTGTCAATCCCGTATCTATCAATCTGTAGTGCGTAGGTATACAGCAGTCTTGAAGATGTCTATGCTGATTGGATGGACACCTCTCCACCGAACCCCCCGGTGGTTGCCCCGCTGCTGTCGCCGGCTCGGGCGGCCACCCGGCAGAAGCTCATCGCCGCCGCCATCGACCTGGCGACCGAGGGCGGCTACGAGGCGGTGACCGTGCGCACCGTTGCGGCCCGGGCCGAGGTGTCGGTACCCACCGCCTACCAGCACGCTTCCTCGAAGGACCAACTGCTGGTCGAGGCCCTGTTGGAACTGGGTGGGCGGTCCACCGCCGGCGTGCAGCAACGCCGACCCGCCGGGGACTCCCCCGCCGACCGGGTCAGCGACGTCTTCCGCCGGATCATGGCCCAGGTGGCCGACAAACCGCTGCTCTACCAGGCGATGTACCGCGCCTTCGTGGCCTGGGGGCCGGCCCTGCCCGAGGGCATCGGCTTCGGCCCCGAGCGCGCGGCGTGGATCGGTGCCGCCCTGCGCGCCGGGGACACCCAGGGCCATTCCGAGGAGTCCCTGGACGAGGCGGCCAGCATCCTGAGTTGCATGTTCCTGGGGGCAATGGTGTCGGTGACCACCGGCCGACCGATCCCCGAGGTGCTCGAGGTGCTGATCACCACCGTGCACCGTCTGCTCCCTTCGTCCGGCAATCAGCCGAAGTAGGCCTGGCCACCGTCCAGCGGTAGTACCGCGCCGGTCATGTACTGCAGGTCGGTGCCGACCAGGGCGACGACGGCTCGTCCGATATCGGCCTCACAGTCACCGATCCGCCCCATCGGGATGGTCTTGACGAACTCCGCGGCCTCTTCGGGGAAGTTCTCGGTCCACCACTGCAATGCCGGCGACAGCGCGTGCGGGGCGACCGCATTCACCCGAATGCCGTCGGCGGCCCATTCGGCGGCCGCGGTGCGCGATACCGCCTTCACCGCCTGCTTGGCCGCGGCGTAGGCGCCGTACCCGGTCGGATCCCAGCGCACCATCGCCGAGGTGACCAGGTTGATGATGTTGCCGCCCCCGCGGGCCACCAGGTGCGGGTGGGCCGCCTTCATCGCCGCGAAGGTTGCGAAGGGGCCGGAGACGAATCCCCTCTGGAAGCCGGCATCGTCCAGGTCGAGCAGTTTGCCGAGCTTGCCGGTGTAGGCGTTGTTCACCAGGATGTCGAGGCCGCCGAAGTCCTCGGCCACCTGATCGACCATCGGCTTGATCCCGTCGAGATCGGTCACATCGAGTTCGTAGGCTCGGGTCTTGACCCCGAGTTCGGCCAGTTCGGCCGCGGCCCGCTCGACCTTCTCCAGGGTCCGTCCGACCGCGGCGATCTCAACGCCCTCCTTGGCCAGGGCCGTGGCGATACCGTGCCCGACTCCCTGTCCGGCTCCGGTGATCAGAGCCACCTTTCCCGTCAACGCTCCCATCGGCGCTCCTTCCCTCCCGGCCATCTTTGGTGCTGCCGTCGTCGACGGTCAGGACCGGTCCCGGTCATCGAAAACCTCGCCGGCGAAGTGGGCGATGGATGAAAACGCACCCCAAGTGGGCGAAATGGGGTGCCGCGTGCCTCCTGACCGGCTGTGGGGTGCGTTTTCATCCACGGCGCCCGGCAACCAGCAGAAACGCCTATCCCGGTGATCGATAACGGCCGTGAATTTGTGCTCGCCGGTCACACACCATGTCCTTCAACATCGTGGGAAGGGACAAGATGACTGACGCTGCGCAGATGCAGGCCCAAGTGATGGGCAAGCTGGTGGGTCCGGGCGGACCGTTCGAGATGGTGCCGGCCGAGGTCTTCGGCACCACCCTGCCGGTTTTCGCCAACCGTGATCGAAATCTGCAGCAGGTGCTGGCCGATTCGGCCCAATACGGTGACCGGCCCTACATCATCACCCGCGAGGAAACCCTGAGCTTCACCGATCATCTGCGCGAGGTGGCCGGTCTGGCCGAGAAGCTGCGCACCGACCACGGCATCGAGGCCGGCGACCGGGTGATGATCGCCGGGGCCAACCGGGTTGAGTGGATCGTGGCCTTCTGGGCGATCCAGGCCCTCGGCGCGGTGGCGGTGGCCGGCAATGCCTGGTGGAGTGCCCGGGAATGGGCCCACGGCCTCGGCCTGACCACCCCGAAGCTGGTGGTGGCCGATCGGAAGCGGGCCGATGCGATGGCCGAGGTGATCGGTGACCTGCCGCTGCTGTCCTTCGACGATGTTCGCGGCCACGGCACTTCGGACAGTGCCCTGCCCGAGGTCTCCTGCGATGAGATGGACCCGGCGGCGATCCTGTTCACCTCCGGCACCTCGGGCCTGGCCAAGGCCGTCACCCACGTGCACCTCAACATGTCGATGGTGAATGCCTACCACCGTATGAACGACGCCATCGCCACCGCCTTCGGTGACCCAACCGATCCCAAGGACAAGCGTTATCTGCTGGCCCTGCCGCTGTTCCACATCGCCAGCCTGCACAACCTGGCGATGCCGCGGCTGGCGACCGGGTCGACCGTGGTGCTGCACCTGGGCGCCTTCGATGTCGACCAGGTGTGCCGACTGATCGAGTCGGCCCGGGTGACCAGCTGGGGCGCGCCGCCGACCATGGCGCACCGCATGGTCGAGCACGGGGTGGAGGGCTATGACCTGTCCAGCCTGACCTCCTTCGCGCTGGCCACCGCCCCTTCCTCGCCGGCGTTCAAGGAGCGGGTGCGGGCCGGGCTGCCCTTCGCCACCCAGATGGTCGACTCCTACGGCATGACCGAAACCTCCACCGGGGCCGCGGTCGCCACCCCGATGGACGTGATCAACCATCCCGGCACGGTCGGCCGCGCCGGGCTCGGGATCCAGATCGAGATCCGCGATGTCTTCAACGAGCCGGTCGCCGACGGGGTCGAGGGCGAGGTATGTGTACGCAGCGCCTACAACATGGCCGGGTACTGGGGCAATGAAGAGGCCACCCGGCAGGCCCTGGAGCCCGACCACTGGTTGCACACCGGTGACATCGGGATGTTGCGCGACGGCCTGCTGTACCTGACCAGCCGACGTTCGGACCTGATTCTGCGGGGCGGGGAGAATGTCTACCCCGCCGAGGTCGAGAACGTGTTGACCGAACATCCGGCGGTGCGGGAGGTGGCCGTGGTCGGCATCGAGCACGCCGACCTGGGCCAGGAAGTGATGGCCGTGGTGGTGATCGACGACCGGGCCGAGGTGTCGGAGGAGGCTCTGCAGGAGTATGCCGCCGGCCAGCTCGCCTACTACAAGGTGCCTTCCAAGTGGCAGCTCACCACCGAGCCGCTGCCGCGCAATGCCACCGGCAAGGTGGCCCGCAAGCAGCTCCCGGGTCAGGGCTGAGCCGGATCAGCCTTCGGCATTCTTCGCCGGATGGGGGATGCCGAAGGCCAGCACCACCGACGACAGCGCCGCCACCACGGCGGTGATCAGGGCGATCGTCATCACCGCCGGGCCGGCGAAGTCGGCACCGCCGACCGATACCCGGTGCAGCGACAGGATCATCGCGGTCACCGCACCCGACACCGTGAGCCCGATCGTGCGCATCAGCGCGTTCAGGCCGTTGGCGGCCCCGGTGCGCTCATCGGGCACCCCGTTCATGATGATCAGCGGCAGGGCGGCATAGGTAAGCCCGAATCCGACGCTGGCCACCACCGTGGCGACGACGACCTTGGCCGGCCCGCCCAGAATCAGGGCCAGGCCGTAGCCGACCGCGACGAAGACCGAGCCGATCTGCAGGGTGGCGCGGGGCCCGACCCGCCGCGACACGATGCCCGACATCGGCCCGGCGAGCATCATCGCGATACCGCTGGGCATCAGCAGCAGGCCGATGTGGGCCACGCTGAGCCCCAGGCCGTAACCCAGTTCGATCGGGGCGGAGATCATGATCGGAAAGACCAGGTTCGACACGAACATGCCGTAGCCCATCGCGAAACCGGTGACATTGGCCCAGAACAACGACGGGGTCAGCGACAGTCGCAGATCGACCAGAGGGTCCTTGGTCCGCCACTGATAGACCAGCCACACCCCGAGCACCAGCAAGCCGGCGACCAGCAGGCCGAGCACCCGCAGGCTCAGCCAGCCCCACTCGGGGCCCTGGGTGATCACCACCAGCAGGGCGAGGGTGCCCACCGCGAAACCGATCGCGCCGGGGACGTCCATCGACCCCGCCCGGTGCCGGACGGGATCGGCCGGGATCACCCGCAGCACCAGCAGCATGCACAGCACCGATTGCACCGCGGCGAACCAGAACAGCCAGCTCCAGTGCACGTACATCAGGGCACCGGCCGAGATCGGCAGTGCCAGTGCCCCACCGAAGCCCATCGTGGCGCTCAGGGTGCCGGCCCCCGATTGCAGCCGGTGGGCCGGCAACAGGTCACGCATCAGGGCCAGTCCGATCGGGATGATGCCCATCCCGAGGCCCTGCATGGCCCGGCCGATCACCATCGGCACCAGGGAACTGCTCAGGGCCGAGACCACCGAGCCCCCGGCGACCACGGCCAGGCAGATCAACAGCATCCGGCGTTTACCGAAGATGTCGGCGAGCCGTCCGCTGATCGGGTGTGCCACGGCCCCGGTGAGCAGGGTCGCGGTGAGTACCCAGGAGGCGCCGACCAGGTCGGTGCCGAGGATCGCCGGCAGATCCGGGATCAACGGCATCACGACCGTTTGCATCAGCACGGCGCTGAGTGCGGCCGCGCACAGCACCAGAACGATCGTGGTCGGCCCCGGCCG
Organism: Pseudenemella bisphenolivorans; assembly: GCF_051133435.1. Taxonomy (NCBI): domain Bacteria; kingdom Bacillati; phylum Actinomycetota; class Actinomycetes; order Propionibacteriales; family Propionibacteriaceae; genus Pseudenemella; species Pseudenemella bisphenolivorans. The sequence goes on from NZ_JBPGNY010000001.1 coordinate 572,921, forward strand.
CCTCAGCGTGGTCGTGGGAGCTCCTTGGCGATGAAGAACCCCTCGGTGGTGACGGTGTGCACCCCGTTGGCCGCGATCGACCCCTCGGTCCAGATCTTGCGTCCCTCGACGCGCACCTGTTTGCCGGTGATGGTCAGGGGCGTGAACAGTGGGGTCGGGTGGTGGTAGTCGACGGTGAGCCGGGCGGTCATTCCCGACAGCCCGCCCCACCAGTTCGCCACCCCGAGGGTGTGATCGAGCAGCATCGCCGACACCCCACCGTGGACGAATCCGGGCGGGCCCTGGTAGGGCAACCCAAGGGTCACCTCACCGGAGATCGAACCGTCCTCATGGCCGGTCAGGGCCAGCGGCGGGGCGATCGCGTTCTCGGGTCCGGTGATCGGATCGTGCCGGGTGACGCCCTCCCCCGCCCACATGTCGACGAGTCGCTCGTCGATCGAGGGGGCGTGGGATTCCAGGTATTCGGCGACCTGATTCAGTTGCTCGGCGATCGGACGCATCTCCGCGGCGGTGTTGTCACCGGCATGCAGCAGGGCGTTGATCACCCGGCGGGCAGCGTCGACCGCCGCGTCCACCCCCTCGTTGTTGGGGGCGGCGGTGAGTTCGTCGCTGTGGGGTTCGGTCATGCACGCACCTTGGCCACCGCGTGGGTGAGCACCGGGGCGTCGTCGCGTTCGGGGCAGGTGGATGCCAGCAGCAACTCGTCGCCCTCGCGCCACACCTTGGTCTCGATGGTCTGACCCGGGTAGATCGATCCGGCGAAGCGGACGGTCAGGGACTCGAGCCGGGTCGGGTCACCGTCGAGGACTTCGTCGACCAGGGTGCGGGCCACGGTTCCGTAGGAGGCCAGGCCGTGCAGGATCGGCTTCTCGAAGCCGGCCATCGAGGCGAAGGCCGGGTCGACGTGCAACGGGTTCAGATCACCGTTGAGCCGGTACAGCATCGCCTGACGTTCGTCGGTGGCCGAGGTCAGCACATGGTCGGGTTCACGTTCGGGTGCCGACCAGGTGCTCTGCGGGCCCGGGTCACCCCCGAAACCGCCCTCACCGCGCACGAAGATCTGCATCACATTGGTCCACAGCGGGGCGCCGTCGGCGTCGGTCGCGGCGGCTTCCATCTCGATCACCGCGGCCTTGCCCTTGTCGTAGATGTTGCTGACCCGGGTGGCCACCGAGGCGGTGCCGCTGGCCGGAATCGGCTGGTGCACCGTCACCGTCTGGCCTCCGTGGAGCACCTTGTACAGGTCGATGTCCAGGCCCGGACGGTCCAGTCCGGAGGTGCCGCCACCGCGGTCCTCCCCGGCCGAGATGCCCCCGCCGGCGACCATCGCGAAGGTCGGCAGCACCTTGAGGTTCTTCTCGTAGACGTAGTCGAGATCGTCCTCGCCCCGGTTCCCGGCTCCCACCGAGAGGTTGTAGAGCAGGACGTCGCGGCGGGTCCAGGCAATCTCTGCGGTGGTCGGCTCGGCCTCGAGCGCCACCTTCGGATCGATCGGCATTTTCCGGCTCCTCTCAGATGCCCTTGCGGTAGACGGTGACCACGCAGGCCCCACCCAGCCCAAGATTGTGCTGCAGTCCGACCTTGGCGTCCGGAACTTGCCGCTGATCGGCCATGCCGCGCAGTTGCCAGGTCAGTTCGGTGCACTGGGCCAGGCCGGTGGCGCCCAGCGGGTGGCCCTTGGAGATCAGGCCGCCGGACGGGTTCACCACCCACTTGCCGCCGTAGGTGGTCTGGCCCGATTCGACGAGCTTGCCGGCCTCCTCGGGGGCGCACATGCCCAAGCCGGCGTAGGTGATCAGTTCGTTCACCGAGAAGCAGTCGTGCAGTTCGATCACGTCGACGTCGTCGATGGTGATCCCGGCTTCGCCGAGCGCCTCGGCGGCGGCCTGGCGGGTCATCGGGGCTCCGACGGCGTCGATCATCGAGCCGTTGAAGCCCTCGTCGGTGTCGGTGACCAGCGACTGGCCGATGATCTCGACGACCCGGTCGTCCAGGCCACGCTCGCGGGCGAACTTCTCGCTCACCACCACCGCGGCGGCGGCGCCGTCGGAGGTCGGCGAGCACTGCGAACGGGTCAGCGGGCCGTGGATCGGCTTGTCGTTCAGCACCTGCTCGAGGGTGTACTCGTCGCGGAACTGGGCGTAGGGGTTGTGCACCGAGTGCTTGTGGTTCTTCACCGCGACCGCGGCCATCTGCTCCACCGTGGTGCCGTAGCGTTCCATGTGCTCCAGGCCGGCGTTGCCGAACATCTGGGTGGTCAGCGGCGCGGACGACCACTCGTACTTGTCGGTCATGATCTTGATGTGCGGGTCGAGGGTGGTGACCTTGGGCTTCTCGAAGCTGCCCGCCATCGAGGTCTTGGTCATCTTCTCGAAGCCGACCGCCAGGGCGACATCAACCAGCCCGGCACCGACCCATTCGCGGGCCATCTGCAGTGCGGTGGAACCGGTGGCGCAGTTGTTGTTCACGTTCACCATCGGGATGCCGGTGCGCCCGACCACGTAGAGGGCGCGCTGGCCGGCGGCCGAGGGCTGGAAGACATAACCCACCGCGGCCCGCTGCACATCGGCGTAGTCGAGGCCGGCGTCGGCCAGGGCCGTGTTCACGGCCTCGGCGACCATCTCGGGGTACTCGTCCTCGCGGGTTTCGATCTTGGTGAACTTGGTCATGCCGACACCGGCGACGAAGGTCCTGTTCACTGTTGTTTCCTCACTTCTTGGTGGGTTCGGGGTCACGGGGCAAGCCCAGGATGCGCTCACCGATGATGTTCAACTGCACGTCGGTGGTTCCACCGGCGATGGTCAGACAGCGGGTGTTGAGGAAGTACCACATCGGGTCACGTTCCTTGTCGTCCTCGTCCGGACGGATCAGGGCCCGCTGGCCCTGCATCTCCACCACGGTCTCCCACACCCGCTGGGCGTGTCCACCGCTGAACAGTTTGGCCACCGACGAGCCCGGGCCGGGCTGTGCGCCGCTGATCGAGCGGATCGTCTCGCGCAGCGACAGCAGCCGTCCGCTCTGCGATTCGCAGACCAGGCTGCCGATCTTGGTCAGGGTTTCCAGGTCGTCCTTGCCCTGGGCCAGGTCGGCCAGCATTTCCAGGCCGTCGCCCATCGACGAGAGCTGCGACATGCCGACGCGTTCGTTGGCCAGGGTGGTGATCGCCACCTTCCAGCCGTCGCCGGGGCCGCCGACGATCATGTCATCGGGGATGAACAGGTCGTCGAGGAAGACCTCGTTGAACATCGCCTCACCGGTCAGCTCGCGCAGCGGACGGATGGTGATGCCGGGCGATTTCATGTCGACGATGAAGTACGACAGACCCTTGTGTTTGGGCACGTCCGGGTCGGTGCGGGCCAGCAGAATGCCGTAGTCGGGCGGGATGTGCATCGAGGTCCAGACCTTCTGGCCATTGACCTTCCAGCCGCCCTCGACCTTCTCCGCGCGGGTGCGGATCGAGGCCAGGTCGGAGCCGGCGCCCGGCTCGGAGAAGAGCTGGCACCAGGAGATCTCACCGTTCAGCGAGATCGGGACGAACTTCTCCCGGTGGGCGTCGGTACCCCAGTGGATCAGCGACGGAACCACCCAGGTGCCGATCACCATGTCGACCGGGGTGACCCCGGCGTTGGCGATCTCCTCGGAGATCACCAGTTGGGTCAACCCACTGGCCCCCTTGCCCCAGGGTTGGGGCAGGTGCGGCAGGGTGTAGCCCTTCTCGGCGAGGTAGCGGCGCTGCTCGCCGGCGTCCATCGCCTTGGCCGGTTCGAGTTCGGCGCGGATCTCGGCACGGATCTGCTCGGCTTCTTCCGGCAGCTCGACGCCGAGGGTGCGGCGGACACCGCTGAGCACCAGGCGGGCGACCCGCTGCTGGTAGTGGGCCTCCGACCCGAGGGTGAGCCGCAGGGTGTGTGCCCGGCGCAGGTAGAACCCGGCCAGGTGCTCCCAGGTGAAGCCGATGCCGCCGAGGGTTTGGATCAGGTCCTTGCTGTTGGTGAAGCCGGCTTGGACGCTGGTCGCCGCAGCCACCGAGACGGCCAGACCGATCTCGTCGGGGGCGTCGTCGATCGCGTTGGCGGCGTCCCAGGCGCAGGCCCGGGCGGCTTCGCCGTGGGCCAGCATCCAGGCGACCCGGTGCTTCACCCCTTGGAATTGGCCGATCGGACGGCCGAACTGTTCGCGCACCTTGGCGTATTCGGTGGCGGTGCGGGTGGCCCAGTCGGCGATACCGCTGGCTTCGGCGGCGTAGAGGGCGCTGACGACATCCCAGGGCAGCATGAAGTCGATGTCCAGCACCGCAGCCGCGGCGACGGTGGTGTTCACCTCGACGGTGGCGGTGCGGCGGGTCAGGTCGTGGCTGTTGACCTGGGTGGCGGTGAACTGGTCACCGGTGAGCACCACCCAGTTGATACCGCCATCGTGCATCACCGGCAGCACCAGCACGTCGGCCAGGTGTCCCGACATCACCACCAGGTTCTCGCCGCTGAGTTGGTAGCCGCCGTCACCGGTGGGGGTGGCCTTGACCGGGGTGATCGCGACCGCGCCGATCAGGCTGCCGTCACCCAGGCCGCGCAGGTGTTCGCGGTGTCCGGCCCGGGCCAGAATCGCCGAGGCCTGGACGGTGGGGACGAAGGGTCCGGGCACCAGGCCATAACCCAGCGCCTCGGTGACCACGGCGAGTTCGGCGATACCGAGACCGGAGCCGTCGGCCTCCTCGTCCAGGTGCACGGCGAGCAGGCCCATCTCGGCCAGGTTCGACCAGTGCTCGGGCAGGGTTTCGCTCTCGGCATCGATCGCGGTGCGCAGGACGTCCTCGGTGATCTGCTTCGAGACGAATGACTGCACCAACTGATGCAGTTCCACCTGTTCGTCGGTCAATCCGATCGTCATGGGAGTCTCCTCAGATCCGCTCGATGATGCAGGCGGTGGCATGCGCCCCGCCGGCGCACATGGTCACCAGGGCGGTGTGCTGCCCGGTGCGTTCCAGTTCGTTGACCGCCTGGGTGATCAACCGGGCACCGGTCGATCCGACGGCGTGACCGAGGGCGATCGCGCCCCCGTTGACGTTCACCTTGTTCAGGTCGGCTTCCATCACCTGTGCCCAGGACAACACCACCGAGGCGAAGGCCTCGTTGATCTCGATCAGGTCGATGTCGCCCATCGTCATGCCGGTGCGGGCGAGCACGTCCCGGGTGGCGTCGATCGGGCCGTCCAAGTGGTAGTAGGGGTCGGAGCCGACCAGGGTGGAGGCCAGCAGCCGCGCCCGGGGCCGCAACCCCTCGGCCTCGGCACGTTCCCGGCTCATCAGCAGTACCGCGGCGGCCCCGTCACTGATCTGCGAGGAGTTGCCGGCGGTGTGGATGCCCTCGGGGATCACCGGCTTCAGTGCGGCCAGTTTCTCGGCCGAGGTCTCCCGCAGGCCCTGGTCACGGTCGACCAGGTGGGTTTCGTCGGTGGGTCCGTCGGCCCCCATCACCGGGGCCTCCACCGGCACTACCTGGGAGTCGAACCGGCCCTCGGCCCAGGCGCGGGCGGCCAGTTCCTGGGAACGCAGCCCCAGCGCATCGGCTTGTTCCCGGGTGATGCCGCGCAGTTCGGCGATGCGTTCGGCAGCGGTGAACTGGTCGGGCAGGTCGACCTCGAAACTCGGCGGGAAGGGGTTACCGGTGCCGGGGGTGGCGGCTGCCCCGAGGAAGACGCGGGACATCGATTCGACCCCGCAGCCGATGCCGGCGTCGATCCGTCCCGATTCGATCAGGGCGGCGATCAACTGCACCGATTCCTGGGACGAACCGCAGGCGCAGTCGATCGTGGTGCAGGCCGTGGCGTACGGCAGGCCGGACGACAACCAGGCGTTGCGCACCACATTGTTCGACTGCTCGCCGGCCTGGGTGACACAGCCGCCGATCACCTGGCGCACGATGGCCGGGTCGATGCCGGCCCGCTCGACGACGGCGCGCTGGGCCACGCCCAGCAGGTCTGCGGGGTGCACCCCGGACAACACCCCGTAGCGTTTGCCGACCGGGGTGCGTGCTGCTTCGACGATGACTGCTTCGGCCATGGGGTTCCTTTCGTCGGACATGAATCGGGTGCCGGACACAACCTCCGGCACCCGTTCACGGCTGGATCAGTTCAGCGTGCGTTTGGCCCAGCGGTAATCCGCCTTGCCGGACGGGGAGCGGACGATGCTGTCCACCACCTTGACCACCGCGGGCAGTTTGTAGCCGGCGAGGTGTTCGCGCAGGTGGGCCTTCAGTCCCTCCTCGGTGAACTCACCGGCACCCTCGCGGAGTTGGACGACCGCGCCGACCCGGTGGCCGTAGGTGTCGTCCTCGACGCCGGCGACCAGGCAGTCCTCCACCGGCGGGTAGGCCTTGATCGCCTGCTCCACCTCTTCGGGGAAGACCTTCTCGCCACCGGTGTTGATCACCCCGGAGCCACGGCCATGCACGATGATCGTGCCGTCCGGTTCGATCTCGGCCATGTCGCCCAGGATCACCCAGCGCTGCCCTTCGATCACCGGGAAGGTGCGGGCGGTGCGTTCCTCGTCGCCGTAGTAGCCCATCGGGATGTGGCCGGTGCGGGCCACGTAGCCGAGGTCGCCCGAGCCGGGCTCGACCGGGCGGAGGTTCTCGTCCAGCACGGTGACCGAGGGCTTGGGGGCCAGGCGCATCAGCCCGTCCTCCCCCAGGGTGATGGTGCCGTCGACACCAGATTCGGAAGCGCCGAAGGAGTTGCCCAGGATGATGTTGGGCAACTGTTCCTTCAACTCGGTCTGCACGGTCTCGGAGAAGATCGCGCCTCCGCCGCCGACGTAGAACAGCGACGACAGGTCGTACTCGCTGCCGTGGTCACGGAGCGCATCGGCCAGCGGACGGGCGATCGCGTCGCCGACGATCATGCAGATGTTGATCTTGTACTTGTCGACCAGGGCCAGGAACTCCACCGGGTCGTACTTCGGCATCATGATCGTGGTGTGACCGGCCAGCAGCGCGGTCCACACGGTGTACAGCGCGGCACCGTGCATCAGCGGCGCGGTGAGCGAGTACACGATCTGCATCGCTTCGGGATTGGTCACCCCGGCGACCAGTTCCTCGGCATTCATGTACGGGTCACCGTAGGGGTTGGCGCCGGTGAGGCAGGCGAAGTAGAACGCCTCGTGACCCCAGATCACACCCTTGGGCATGCCGGTGGTGCCGCCGGTGTAGATCACCAGGGTGTCGTCGGATCGGCGCTCGTCCACCAGCGGGGCGGTGGTGTCGGCCGAGCCCACCGCCTGTTCGTAGTCCTCGATCGTGACGCCCTCGGGGGCGGTCAGGTCGGCGGCCGAGGCGTGCTCGTCGGCGGTGACCAGGAAGAGCTTGATCTGCGGGGTTTCGGCGATGATCTCGAGGTCACGGCCGACGAACTCACCGGAGACCACGACGGCCTTGAGGTCGGCGTCGTTGAACAGGTAACTGAGTTCGGCACCGGTGTAGCGGTAGTTGATATTGATCGGCACCGCGCGGGCCTTGAAGGCGCCGAGCAGGGTCTCGACATAGGCGTGGGAGTTGAGCATGTGGATGCCCACGTGATCACCGGGCTTGATGCCGGCGGAGATCAGGTAGTTGGCAACCCGGTTGGCACGTTGGTCCAATTCGGCGAAGGTGCGGGGCTCGTCGCGGCACACCAAAGCAATACGCTCCGGCACCGCGGCGGCGACGGCTTCGTACAGATTTGCAAGATTCAGGGTCACGCGGCTAGGGAACCAAGTGGGCACTACCGCCGCGTAGCCCCGGTCCCAGCCAGTGGACCAGAACCTCACGGGCCCACCAGTGCCGCTGGGCTGAACCCGCCCGAAGCAGCGCTGTCACCTTCGCGGTGTGCGGGGTTGTTCGTCGTCGTGGATGAAACCGCACCTCTGGGCGGCCCATCTCGTGCCGTCAGGCCGGATCGGGCAGTTTGGGGTGCGTTCTCATCCATCGGCTTGGCGGCCACCGGTCTTGGGTGCGGGGGTTGTCGCTGTCTCGGGGGTCTCTGGGGCGGCCATGTGTCTGCTGGAACTGGCCTGTTTCAGTGTCGCGAAGCTGTCTACGTGGATGCCGGAGCGAAACCAGGCTGGTTGCAGCCGCAGGGCCGAAACCCTCGGGTACGTAAATCCACAACTCAGCCCGCGGATTCGGGTCGGAGCCGGCGAATGGCCCAGGTGAGTTGAAGGTTTTGGTACCTGTCCGTGGCATCACGCCGGGAATCAGGGGTTGAGTTGCCGTTTCGCCCAGCGGTAATCGGCCTTGCCGGTGGGTGAGCGCAGCACCGCGTCGACGATCTTGACCACCGCCGGCACCTTGTAGCCGGCCAGGGTGCCGCGGCAGAACTGCCGGATCTCCTCGGGGTCGGTGCCGGCCGCCTCGGGACGAAGTTCGACCACTGCCCCGACCCGTTCGCCGAAGCGCGCGTCGGCAACCCCGGCGACCAGGCAGTCCATCACCCCGGGATGGGCTTTGAGGGCTTGTTCGACCTCTTCGGGGAAGACCTTCTCGCCACCGGAGTTGATGGTGCCCGAGCCACGGCCGTGGATGATGATGGTGCCGTCGGTGGCGACCTCGGCCAGATCACCCACGATCGACCAGCGTTCCCCGTCGATCACCGGGAAGGTGGCGGCCGATTTCTCGGGGGCGTTGTAGTAGCGCAGCGGCACGTGGCCGCGCCGCGCGACGAACCCGAGTTCGCCGGTGCCGACCGAGACCGGCTCGAGGCGATCGTTCAGGACGGCGGCGGTGGGGCTGGCCGGCATCCGCATGGTGCCATCGGGAGCCATCTCCAGGGCACCGTCGGCACCGGTTTCGGACGACCCGAAGGTGGTCGCCACCCGGGCCTGCGGCATGGCGGCGCGCAGGTCGTCCTGAACCGAGGGCGACAGGATCGCCCCTCCCGAACCCAGTACCCGCACCGAGGACAGGTCGAACTCACCGGGGTGTTGCTTGATGGCATCCACAATCGGACGGGCGGTGGCATCGCCCACCAGCTGCACCACGTTGACGCCGTGCCGGTCGATCCGGCGCAGCACGTCCAGGGCGTCGAACCGGGGCAACAGGACGACCTTGGAGCCGGAGTAGAAGGCGGTCAGCATCGCGTACATCGCCGCCCCGTGCATCAACGGCGCCGACACCATGTTGACCATCTGTTCGGTGCGTTCCACCGCGGCGGCCACCAGGGCTTCGGCGCTGCGATGTGGCGGGCCGTAGCGGTTGCCGCCGACCAGGGCGGCGAAGTAGAAGTCCTCGTGCCGCCACACCACGCCCTTGGGCATCCCGGTGGTACCACCGGTGTAGAGGATGAACAGGTCGTCGGCCGAGCGCTGGTCGGTCGGCGGCGTGGTGTCGCCGGCCTCGGCCAGGGCGGTCTCGTAGTCGACCGCGGTCAGACCATCGGGCCAGTCGGTGTCCTCGACGGTGCCGTGTTCGTCGGCGACCACCATGATGTGGCGCAGCTTCGGCAACTGTGGCTTGAGGTCGGCGCTGTGCGGGGCGTAGGCGCCGGAGGCGATCACCGCGACCAGATCGGCATCGGCGAACAGGTACTGCAGTTCGTGGCCGGTGTAGCGGTAGTTGATGTTGATCGGCACGGCGCGGGCCTTCAACACCCCGAGCAGTGATTCGACATAGGCCAGGCTGTTCTGAGCATGCAGGCCGACGTGCTCCCCGGGAGTGATCCCGGCCGCGATCAGGTGGTTGGCCACCCGGTTCGCGCGGCGGTCCAGATCGGCATAGCTCAGTTCGACGTCATTGCAGATCACCGCGATGCGGTCGGGGATGGCCGCAGCGACGGCCTCGTACAGGCTGGCAAGATTCAAAGTCACGACGCGACGTTAAGCATCCCGACGCGGATCGGGCACGGGCGGTCCCAACCAGCCGGACCATCGATCGGTGCGGCCGGTTCTGCCCGGCTAACGTCCGCTTGGTACACAGCCTGCCCAGAAACATCAGGAGAATCCATGAGCAACGAAACTTCCCTGGACGGCAAGAACGCCGTCGTCACCGGCGCCGGAGCCGGCCTCGGCCGCAGCGAGGCCCTGGCCCTGGCCCGGCAGGGCGCCAACGTCGTGGTCAACGACATCGGTGAGAAGGCCGACGAGGTGGTGGCCGAGATCAAGGCCCTCGGTCGCGACGCGATCGCGGTCAAGGGCGATGTCAGCGATTGGAAGTTCGCCGCCGGTCTGGTCGACGCCGCCGTCGACACCTGGGGCAGCCTCGACATCCTCGTCAACAACGCCGGTGTGCTGCGCGACACCGTGCTGTTCAACATGACCGAGGACATGTGGGACGACGTGATCCGGGTGCACCTGAAGGGCCACGCCGCCACCAGCACCCACGCCGCCAAGTACTGGCGGGCCAAGGGCAAGGCGGCTCCCGATCAGAAGATCTTCGGACGGGTGATCAACACCTCGTCCGAGGCCGGTCTGTTCGGTTCCGGCGGACAGCCGAACTACTCCGCGGCCAAGGCCGGGATCACCGCGCTGACCCTGTCGACTTCCCAGGCGTTGGCCAAGTACGGGGTGACCGCGAATGTGATCGCCCCGCGGGCCCGCACCGAGATGACCTCGCACGTGTTCGCCGAGGACCCCAACGACAACAGCACCGACATCCTGTCCCCCGACCGGGTGGGCGATTTCGTCGCCTACCTGGCCTCCCCGGCCGCGCAGAAGGTCAACGGACAGCTCTTCGTGGTGTACGGCAAGTTCGTCGCCCTGCTGAAGCCGGCCGAGGTCGAGAAGCGCTTCGACGCCGCCGGTGACATCTTCACCGTGGACGAGTTGGCCGAGCAGTTCCAGCCCTACTTCGCCGACCGCAGCCCGTACCAGACCTTCGCCGCGTACTCGCTGGCCAAGCTCGACGACACCGGGGTGCAGAACCTGCAGGCTCGCTGAGACAGCAGAAGGCCGGGTCCCCACGGGCGGGGACCCGGCCTTCGCCGTTCATCGGGGTCTCAGACCCGGTCCTGCGGTCGCAGGGTCACCTCCACACCACGGTCGGTGTAGATGATCTGACCGGTGCACATGGTGTTCTCCGCCGAGGCGAAGAAGGCGATCACCGGGGCGAGGTCCTCCGGCTCGGCGTGACCCAGCAACGGCATCGGCTGTACCCGATCCAGCACCTCGGTCAACCGCGGGTCCTGGGCGATCGCCTGGCCCATCGGGCTGAGGATCACACCGGGGGCCATCGCATTCACCGCGATCCCGTCGGGCGCCCAGGCCAGCGCGGTGCGACGGGTCCACTGGGCCACCGCATTCTTGGACGAGTTGTAGTTCGTCTGCCCACGGCCTTCCTCGGCCGCCTTGGCGCCGGCCTGGCAGGCAGCTTCTTCGTCGTGGGCCAGGCAGGCCTCGACGATCGCCGGGTCTGGCTCCTGGGTGCCGGCCACCGAGGAGGCCAGCACCACGAGGCGGGGTTCGGCACTGGCCCGCAGGGCTTCGTGGATGCCCTCGGCGAACTCGACCACGCCGAAGTAGTTGACCGATACGGTGAGCGGCTCGGGGCGGCTGATGCCGGCCGCCAGGATGGCGGCGTCGATCTTGCCGTCAGACAGCTTCAGCACCTCGTCCACCGCTTGTTTGCGGCCCTCCGGGGTGGACAGGTCGGCGTTCACCTCGACGCCCTTCAAGTCCACCCCGATCACGGTGTGCCCCTGACTGCGCAACAGTTCGGTGACCGCCTTGCCGATACCCGATGCCGCACCGGTAACCACTACTTGCCGTGCCATGTCTTCTCCCATCCGGTCGATCGTCCTTCGATCGATCCCTCAACTGATGTGTGCGCCGCCGTCGAAACGGACATCGGTGCCGGTCATGTGCGCGGCCTCGTCGGAGGCCACGAAGGCAATCACCCCGGCGACCTGATCGGGTTCGGTGAAACCGAAGTGCCGTTGCTCCTGCCGGTAGAAAGACAGATCGATGTCGGTCTTGGACAACTCGCCCAGTTCACCCTGTACCGCGAAGGTGAGCGGGGTATTCGTCCCACCGGGCGAGACCGTGTTCACCCGAATCCGGCGTGGCAGCAGTTCGGCGGCCAGGGTGCGCGAGAAGCCGAGCACCGCGCCCTTCGAGGCCGCGTAGGCGGTCATGTAGGGGTAGGCCTGGTGCATCGACAGCGAGCACATCGACACGATCGCACCGCCGTCGCGAAGGTGCGGAAGCGCCTCGCGGGTCACCATGAAGACGCTCATCACGTTGATGTCGAAGGTCTTGCGCACCACGGCCATGTCGAGCCCGTCCATCGGGGTCGCCAGATGGACGCCGACGATGTTCAACAAGACGTCGAAACCGCCCAGCTTCTCGGCCGCCTCGGCGACCCCGTCGATGACGGACCGCTCGTCGGTGACGTCGGTGACCCGGGTGGTGATCCGTTCCGGATTCTCGGCCATCGACACGGTCTCGGCCATGCCCTCGGCGGAGATGTCCAGGGCGAAGATCTCGGCACCCTCGGCGGCCAGCCGCAAGGTGGTGGCGCGTCCGATCCCGGAACCGGCACCGGTGATCAGGACCCGTCGTTCGGAAAATCTGTTCATGGGCCGATTCAACCGGCGGCCCAACCGATGACGGGGAATCTCCCGCTGAAGGGGACCGATTGGTTCAGGCGTCGGCAATCCGGGCCAGCAACAGTTCGCAGGCGACCCGCATCTCTTCGAGGGCTTCGAGCTGGGTGCTGCGCCCGTTGAGGTGGGCGACCAGCACACCGAACCAGCAGCGGCTGATCAACCCGGCCACCAGCAGCTCCTCCTCGCTGGGCTTGACCACTCCGGCGATGCGCAGCAACTGGACTCGGAAGGCATAGTCGGAATCGATGGATTCCTGGTCGGGGGCGGCATGGAAGTTCGCGCGGGTCAGGGCATCGGCCAGCAGGGGCCGGCTCATCAGCACCAGGGTGGCGTGATGCAGGTAGGCCGAGACGCGTTCCCCGGGGCTCAGTGAGACGTCGATCTCGGGCATATTGCGGGCCAGGCTGTCGACCTGGGAGCGCATCACCGCCGAGTACAGATGGGTCTTGGACGGGAAGTATCGGTACAAGGTGGCGATCGCCACGCCGGATTCCTTGGCGATGTCGAGCATCTGCACCCCGTCGAAGCCCTGCTTGGTCGCCAACCTGGTGGCGGCACGCAGGATGCGGCTGCGGCGGGCACGTTGTTCGGCGGACTCGGGTGTCGCCGTGGGTCGCTCGGCAACCATCTTGACCATGCGTACCTCTCTGTCCCTGGGGTGTGGGGCTAGCGTTGCCCAGCAAACGCTATCTGCGGAAGGAGGGGGTACCGAAGGCTGGGACGGGCCTGAGACAATGGTCTGATTGGCCCCGCCGAGGCGGCGTGTGACGCTTCCAATCACCGGGAGCGAATCAGCCAACTTCGAGGGGTCCGACATAACGTCGAGAAAGTTCCGCAGTGGTCCGACTTCACAGCCTTACCGGAGGATGCCATGACCGACGTCGAAGTTCGCAAGATTGAAACCGGGGCCGATGCCCCGCAGCGTTATGCCCGTGGTTGGCATTGCCTGGGCCAGGCCAAGGAGTTCTCCGACGGCAAGCCCCACACCCTGCACGCCTTCGGCCAAAAACTGGTGATCTGGGCCGACACCAAGGGCAACATCAACGTCCTCGACGCCTACTGCCGCCACATGGGCGGCGACCTCTCCCAGGGTGAGGTCAAGGGCGACGAAGTCGCCTGCCCCTTCCACGACTGGCGCTGGTCGGGCGAGGGCAAATGCACCTCGATCCCCTACTCCCGCCGCGTCCCCCTGCGCGCCCGCACCCAAACCTGGCCGACCATGGTCAAGGACGGCATCCTGTTCGTGTGGAACGACCCGGAGGGCAACCCGCCGATTCCGGAGCAGATGATCCCCGACATTCCGATGGCCGACGACCCCGACTGGACCGACTGGTACTGGTACAAGTTCGAGATCAAGGGCTCCAACTGCCGCGAGATCATCGACAACGTCGTCGACATGGCCCACTTCTTCTACATCCACAAGTCGTTCCCGACCTACTTCAAGAACGTCTTCGAGGGTCACATCGCCTCGCAGTGGATGAACGGCGAAAGCCGCGGTGACAACGACCCCCACGCGGTACGGGCCGGCGTGCCCGTGCGCAGCGGCAACAGCTCCGAGGCGCACTACTACGGCCCGTCCTTCATGTTGAACCCGATGGTGTCCCACTACGGCGACTTCGACGTGAACTCGATGCTGATCAACTGCCACTACCCGATCGACCACAACAACTTCATGTTGAACTACGCGATCAAGGTCAACAAGAAGGACTACCCGACCCCGGAGATGGCCGAGGAAATGGCCGAGAAGATGGCCATCTTCATCAAGATCGGTTTCGAGCAGGACGTCCAGATCTGGAACAACAAGACCCCGATCGAGAACCCGCTGCTGTGTGAGGAGGACGGGCCGGTCTACCAGTTGCGTCGTTGGTACCAGCAGTTCTACACCGACGTCGCCGACATCACCCCGGAGATGACCGACCGCTTCGAGTTCGAGATCGACACCACCCGCCCGAACGAAGCCTGGCGAGCCGAGGTCGAGGAGAACATCAAGCGCATCCTCTCCGAGACCGAGGACGAGAGCGAAGAGCAGAAGGCCTGAGCGATGGCGAAACCCAACCCCCGTCCGGATGTGCGTCTCGACGACGCCCCGATGGAGCCGGTCACCTGCGAGACCTGCCGCCAACAGGTGGAGGTGCGCAAGAGCACGTGGGACCAGACCAGCATCCAGTGGCACAGCGAGGCCATGGAAGCGTGCGTCGAGCGCCGGGCGAGCAACTCGGCCGACGGTCGTTTTCCCGGTTGCTCGGCATTGCGTGAATCGGTGCGCAAGGCCGCGGTGTTGGGGCAACTGCACATCGTGTCGGAACTACTCGATCTGAAGGACGGCAAACTGTGATCGATGCGAGCAAGTACGGCCCCTGGGCCGTGATCGCCGGTGGTTCGGAAGGGGTGGGCTCGGAGTTCGCCCTCCAACTGGCCGATGCGGGTATCAACTCGGTGTTGATCGCCCGCAAGCCCGGCCCGTTGGAGGAGACCGCCGAGACGGTTCGGGCGAAGGGCGTCGAAGTGCGCACCCTGGCCCTGGACCTGACCCAGGCCGAGGCACGGCAGACCATCATCGAGCAGACCCAGGACCTGGACGTCGGCTTGTTCATCTACAACGCCGGTGCCAACACCTACGGGCACGACTTCATCACCGGTGACCTGACCAGGTTCCGTGAGGTCGTCGACCTCAACATCACCGCCCAGTTGGAACTGACCCAGCACTTCGGCAAGGTCCTCGCCGACCGTGGCCGGGGCGGGATGATTCTGGTGGGCTCGATGGCCGGCTTCAGCGGCTCGGCGCAGATCAGTGTGTACGCCGCGGCAAAGGCGTTCGCCCGGATCTTCGCCGAGGGCCTCTGGGTCGAGCTGCGGGAGAAGAACGTGGACGTGCTGGACCTGATCCTCGGGGTGACCCGCACCCCGGCGATGGCTCGGGCCGGGCTGAACATGGACATCCCCGGGATGCACGTCTCCGAACCGGCCGATGTCGCCCGCCAGGGCCTGGAGAACCTCGGCAAGACCCCGACCAAGATTGCCGAGGGCAACGAGAAGGGTGTCGAGGCCCGTCAGGGACCGAATCGGGAGCAGATCCTGCTGGCCGCCCACGAGGCGTCCAAGAAGTTGCTGCCCCCGCAGTCGGAGTAAAGCCCGGAAGAAGTTTGAAGGCGCGTCCCCGCGGGGGACGCGCCTTCAAGCGTTTCGGATCTCAGACGTGGGAGCCGCCGTCGAGGCGCACCTCGAAGCCGTTGAGGTAACTGGCTTCGGGGCTGGCGGCGAAGGTGATGCCGGCGGCGATCTCCTCCGGTGTTCCCATCTCTCCCCACAGCGGGAAGGTGCGGGCGTAGTGCGAGGTGTCCAGGCCGGCCAGCCCCTCGCTGCTCTGGGTCAACGGGGTGATCACCCCGCCGGGCGAGACCGGCACGACCCGGATCCGCCGGCCGCCGAGTTCGGCCGCCAGGCTGAGCGAGTAGGCCAGCAGGGCACCCTTGGACGCCGCATAGGAGGTCATGTACGGGTGGGCCTTGGTGGCCGAGACCGAGCAGACATTGACGATCACGCCGGTGTTGTCGGGTAGGGCCGGCACCAGTTCGCGGCACATCAGCGCGGGCGCCAGGAAGTTGACCCGCCACATGTCCTCGTAGTCGGCCGAGGTGACCGTGTCGAGCGGGGTGACCCGCAAGAATCCGGCCACATTGGCCAGCACGTCGACGGTGCCGAACTCCTGCACCGCGGCTGCGGCGGCATCGACGAGGGCCTGTTCGTCCGACAGGTCGGCCACGTGGGTGATGATCGCATCACCTTCGGCCCCGGCGACCGTTTCGGCCAGGCCCTCGGCATTGCGGTCGATCGCGAAGACTTTCGCCCCCTCGGCGGCGAAGCGCAGCGCGGTCGCCCGGCCGATCCCGGAGGCGGCTCCGGTCAGTACGACGTTCTTGTTCTCGAAGCGTCCCATCAGCCGGCCGCCACCTTGCGTCCGGCCCGACGGCCGAAGAAGGAACCGTCACCGAGCGAGGTGCCGGAGATGTAGCCCTCACCGTGCATTCCGGAGCTGGCCCGGCCGGCGGCGAACAGACCCGGAATCGGCGTACCGGAGATGTTCATCACCTGCCCGTCGACGTCGGTGTGCAGGCCACCGAGGGTGAAGCCGTTGAACCCGGTGAAGTCGGGGGCGACCTCCTGCAGGGGCGACAGGCCCTTGGCGGGGTCGAAGGCCGCGAACGGTCCTTCGAGTTCGCGCAGCCACTTGGGATCCTTGTGGAACAGGTCCTGACCGGCCCGCGCACCGGCGTTGTACGCATCCAGGGTGCGGGTCAGCCCGTCGACCGACACTCCGATCTCCTCGGCGAGTTCCTCGATGGTCTCGGCGGCGAAAGCCGGCTGCAGACCCATCGCATCCATCGGCGGGACGTCCTCGAAGCCCTTCTCGTCCATGATCACCCAGACCTTGCCCTGTTCGTGCAGGGCGGCGTGGCTCCACAGACCCGGGTAGACATCCTCGTTGTAGAACCGCTCGCCGCGCTCGTTGACGAGCATGCCGCGGCAGACCATCGCCGGAATCGCGGTGTAGGCGACCTCGACCACGCCCATCCGGCGGGTGGCGGCGCCGGCCGCCTGGGCGATCCGGATACCCGATCCGTCGCTCATGCCGTCGGAGACCTTGCCGTGACCGATCAGCGCCGGGGCGTGGTCGGCCAACATCTCGTCGTTGTCGACGAACCCGCCGGTGGTCAACACCACACCCTTGCGGGCCCGGTAGGTGACATCGGCACCGAACTTGCGGGCCTGCAGGCCCACCACGCGGTCACCGTCCAGGATCAACCGCACGGCCCGGGTGTCGGTGTGGGTGACGCCGCCGGCATTCTCGACGGCCTTGGCCATCTTCTCCATCAACAGCCAGCCGGCGAAACCCTCGGTGCTCGGCCGGTGCCCGCGGGGTGCGGGAGTCGCCGCCTCGTTGTAGGGCCAGGCGTTCTCACCCAGCCACATCAGGCCGTCCTTGGTGAACGGCATCCAGGTGGGCCGGTCGTAGAAACCCTCGCCGAACTCGAGTCCGATCTCGTCGCGGAACCACTCGAAGTGTTCCTTGGAACCGTCGCAGTAGAGCCGCAGCTTCTCCTCGTCGGCGTGCGGGCCGAGCGCCAGACGCAGGTACTCGAACATCGCGTCGGCGTTGTCGTCACCGTAGCCGTGGGCCTGCTGCACTTCGGTGCCGGCACCGAGGTACAGCTCACCGCCGGATTGGGCCGACGACCCGCCGGGGCCGCTGGATCGTTCCAGGACGATCACCTCGGCACCGGCCTTGGCGGCCTCGTAGGCGGCCGAACCGCCGGCGATGCCGTAGCCGACCACCAACACATCGGTTTCGTGGTCGAAGCCGGAAACCTCACCGACCTGCAGGGGCCGGACGTCATTCACCTTGTTGTTCACGCGGTCTCCCCTCAGATCATCGAGCGGATCGGGCCCATCGGCGGCTCGATATCCATGGAGGTGAGCGCCGCGACGTGGTACACCGAGCCCTGCACGTGGATCGCGTGCACCAGCCCCATGTTGGCGTCGCGCCAGAAGCGCTGGATCGGGCTGTCGACGCGCATCCCGTTACCGCCGGAGCGCACCACGACCTCGTTCATCGCGCGCACCGCACGCCAGCAGGCGGACACCTGGGTGCGGCGGTTCTCGGCGCGCTCCTCGAAGGTGATCTCCTTGCCGGCCTCGACCCGGTCGTACATCCGGTTGATGTTGTCCAGCATCGCGGTGCGGGAGGCCTGAATATCGGCAGCGGCCTCGCTGATCGTGAAGAGGGTGTGCGGGTCGTCCTTGATCTTGGTGCCGGTGATCTGGATCCGGCCCTGCTGGTAGGCCAGCGCGGCGGCCAGGGCACCCTCGCAGGCGCCGATCACCGCGGAGGTGATGCCGAGCGGGAAGACCGAGGTGAAGGGCACGTTGTAGGTGGTGGCGGTGACGCCCATTTCCTTGGGCAGGGTGCCGTCCATCACCTTGCCGCCGTCGATCACCCGGTAGTCGGGCACGAAGGCGTCGCGCACGATGATGTCGCGCGAGCCGGTGCCGCGCAGACCGACGGTGTCCCAGGAGTCCTCGACGATCTCGTAGTCGGAGCGCGGCATGATCACGTGGTACGACTGCGGGGGCATCAGCGGCTGGCCGTTCTCGTCGCCCATGAAGGCGCCCAGGAAGATCCAGTCACAGTGGTCGGTGCCCGAGGAGAACTGCCAGTGGCCGTTGAAGATGTAGCCACCGTCAACCGGCTTCAACACACCCAGCGGAGCGTAGGGCGAAGCGATCCAGACCTCGGGGTCCTCACCCCAGATCTCGTGCTGCACCTTGGGGTCGGCCAGGGCGACCTCCCAGGAGTGCAGGCCCACGATGCCGGCCACCCAGCCGGTCGAGGCATCATGTTTGCCGATCTCCATCGCGGCCTCGGCGAATTCCACCGGGTGCGCTTCCTGGCCGCCGAAGGTGGCCGGCTGCAGCATCCGCATGACACCGGTCTCGCGCAGGCCCTGCGCGGCGCGGTCGTCCAGCTTGGTGAGCTTCTCGTTGCTGGCGGCGCAGTCTCGGAACAGTTCGGCCCGTTCCTCGATGGCCTGCATCACGGGATTGGTCATGACTCCTCTTCTCCGGTCGTTGGGACCGTCGTCCACACCCATGGGCGGGACGATTGGTGCTGATATTGGGGCCCGTAGTTCCCAGGACTCACGGTGGCACCGGTTGGAGAACCGGGCTCCGCCAGTCCCGCTGAACGGGTCATTCGTCGTAGCTGACCTTCACGAAGTCGGTCAGCGGCGTGGCCTGACAGGCCAGGATGAGCCCTTCGGCCAGGTCGTCCTTGTCCAGGACCTCGTTGTTGGCCAGTTCGACCTCGCCCTCCAGGACGAAGCAGGCACAGGCACTGCAGGCCCCCTCCCGGCAGGAGAACGGGGCGTCCATCCCGGCCTCGCGCAGCACGTCGAGCAGGTTGTTGCTGCGCGGCCAGTCGACCGTCCTGGTCTCCCCGTCGAGGGTGGCCTCCACGGTGCTCATCGGCCCGGAGCTGTCGAGTTCGACGTGCGACTCGGCGAAGGGGTCGTTGGTCAGCGAGGTGAAACGTTCGATGTGAATGTTCTCGCTCGGTGTGCCCACCTCGGGCAGCACCTTCTCGCACAGGTTCATGAACGGTTCGGGCCCGCAGATGAAGACCTGCCGGTCGGCATAGGGGGCCAACAGCGAGCGCCAGGTGTCATCGGTCGGCACCCCCTGGAGGACTTCCAGCCAGTGCACGACGGTGAGTCGACTGCCGTACTTGTCGGCCTCGTTCTTGATCTGCTGGGAGAAGATCACCGAGCGCTCGTCGCGGTTGGCGTAGATCAGGGTGACGTGCCCGTCCGACTCGTCCAGCACGGCCTTCAGGATGGACAGCATCGGGGTGATGCCCGACCCGGCGCCCAGCAACAGGAAATCGCCGTCGAACGAACGCGGGGTGAAGGCGCCGGCCGGACGCAGCACGTCCAACTCGTCACCGACCCGCACGGTGTCACAGAACCAGTTGGACGCGTATCCGCCCAGGGTTCGCTTGACCGCCACCCGCATCGGTTCGTCCCGGGAGGGTGAGCTGCACAGCGAGTAGCTGCGGGCAGCACCTTCGGGCCAGTCGGTGGGGATGCGGAAGGTCAGGAACTGCCCGGCCTTGTACTTGAACATCTCGGGGTGATCGACCGGTTCGACCGCGAAGGACTTCGCGTCCGGGGTTTCCTGGACGACCTCCAGTACCCGGACCTTCAGGACATCGCTCATTTCAGGATTGTCCCACCAGACCCAGACGTCGCGAGCGGGGTGTCAGGCGCAGATCGGGCCACAACTCCTTCGAGATCTGTCGGGCGGCATCGGCGACCAGCGGGGCGACCCGATTCAGCGGGGTCTGCATGCCACCGACCAGGGACAGGGCGGCCACCGGGCCCTGCGGGCCGCGCACCGCGGCCGCGACACAGGCGATACCGGGGTAGGCCTCGCCGCGCTCGAAGGCCAGGCCGCCGCGGGAGCGCACCCGGGCGAGTTCCTGGTGCAGCATGCCGCTGGGACGTTCTTCGTCGCGGCAGACCGCAACACCGGCGAGACGCTCGACCTGCTCGGGTTCCAGCCAGGCCAGCATCGCCTTGCCCAGTGCGGTGGTGTGCGCCGGCAGACGGCCGCCGACCCGGGAGGGAACACTCAGCGCCAGTCGCCCACCGACCTTGTCGAGGTAGTAGACGTCGCCGCCCTCGAGAATGCCCAGATGGGCCACCATGCCGGTGCGCAGATGCAGTTCCTGCAGGCGCATCGCGGAGGCTTCGCGGATCGGGGCGTGGTTGTTCTGGCCGCCACCCAGACCGAGCGAGCGGCTACCGAGGACGTACCCGAAGGAGGTGTGTTCCAGCCAGTCGAGTCGCACCAACTGATCGAGGATGCGGTGCGCGGTGGACCGCGGCAGATGAGTTCGGTGGGCCACGTCCTCCAGCGTCAGCCGCGCGTGCGGCCGGTCGAAGGCATCCAGAATCAAAGTCATTCGTTCGACCATGGACGGGGGCAGCTCGCGCCGCGCCGGTACCTGCTCATCAACACTGACGGCCAGGGACATGCGTTTCTCTCCTCCTGCGATGGGGAAGAACCGATGGACTGAAATCGATTCTACCCGTTATCTCTATCAGCCCGGGGGCCGGGATGGAAGACTTTTCGGCCAATTTCTCAACCAAGCGCTCACTTGGTTTCAAGATATCCCGGATTTCCGGGCTTCCATTGGGCGGGATCGAGCCGCACCCGAGGCCGGGTGCGCCGTGAGGATGAAAAGACTTGTGCCCTGAGAAGGAGAACCCGTTATGCGGATCGGTATTTCGAGCCCGATTGTGATCCAACAGCCCGGCATCGCTTCGGAGTGGGAGGCCGACGCCGGCATCGGCGAACTCGCCACCATCGCCGAGGCCGCCGACCGGCTCGGCTACCACCACATGTCCTGCAGTGAACACGTGGCACTCCCCCGCTCGGCGGAGTCCCGCGGGCTGACCTACTGGGACCCGTTGGCCACCTTCGGCTACCTGGCCGCCCGCACCGAGAAGCTGCGCCTGGTCACCCAGGTGCTGGTACTCGGCTACCACCACCCGCTCGAGATCGCCAAGCGGTACGGCACCCTCGACCTGGTCAGCAACGGTCGACTGGTGTTGGGCCTGGGCGTCGGCAGCCTGGAGGAGGAATTCGAGCTGTTGGACGCGCCCTTCACCGATCGCGGGGCCCGGGCCGATGAGGCGATGGCCGCCCTGCGCGCGAGCCTGTCGGTGGCCGAGCCGGAGTTCCACGGCGACTACTACGACTACTCCGGGATGGTGGTGCAGCCGCACGCGGTGCAGGACCACGTCCCGATGTGGGTGGGGGGCCGCAGCCAGCGCTCACTGCGTCGGGCGGTCACCCTGGGCGACGGTTGGTTGCCCTTCGGGCTGGGCTTCGAGCAGCTCCAGCAACTGTTGGCCAAGTTCGACCTGCCGGAAGGTTTCGAGGTCGTGCTGTCCACCGGCCCGCTCGACCCGATCGGAGACCCGGACGGCGCCCGGCGCCGGATCGACCGCACGGTGGCCGCCGGGGCGACGGTCGTCGCGGTGCAGATGCGCGCCGACTCGGCCGACCACTACTGCGAACAACTGGCCACGTTGGCCGACCTGACCGACCTGTCCGGCACCAACCGAGGAGCATGAGATGACCATCGAAGAACGACTGGCGGCCCTGGAGACCGAGGTGCGCCACCTGCGCGATATCGCCGAGATCACCAACCTGGCGATGAGTTACGGGCCCCTGGTCGACAGTGGGGCCCCGGATGCGGTGGCCGACCTGTACATCGCCGACGGCGTCTACGACGTGGACGAGATCTGCATGAACAACCGCGAGGAAATCCGCGCGATGGTGAAAAGTGAAGGGCATCAGGGGTGGATCACCGGTGGGGCGGCGCACTTCACCGGCCCGCTCACCATCGAGGTGGACGGGGACACCGCCACCGCGGTCGGCCACACCCTGATGGTGATCAAGGACGAGGGCGAGTTCCGGTTCTACCCGCGCCGCGCCACCGCCAGTGTCTGGGAGTTCGTCCGCACCGATGAGGGGTGGAAGATCTCCCGGCGCACCAACCGACTGCTGGACGGCCGGGAGGAGTCGCGCGCCCTGTTCGCCGATGCGCTGGGCGCGACCCGGTACGTGCCGGGGGCCTGATCCTCGACCGGGCCCCCGGCAACGGGATCAGCCCTTCTCGATCCAGGCCTCGTCGAAGAGCACCATCACATTGATGTGGCTCTTGATACCGCGCACGTCGTCGGACCAGATGACGTAGTCGGCGGCCGGGGCGAAGATCAGCGCCGGCACGTCCTGGTTCCACTGTTCCTGGATCTTGCCGGCGATCTCGACCTTCTTGTCGTGATCGGCCTCGCGCCCGAACTCGTCGATCAGCCCATCCATCTCGGGGCTGGTGTAGGTACCGCTGGGGTTGCCGGTGCTGTGCCCGACCGCGGCCATCCGGGCCCACGGCTCGGCCTCACGCCACGACATACCCGACTGACCGAGATCGTAATCGCGGTCGATCAGCACCTTCTTGATCAGTTCCGGGGTGCCGCGCAGGGGGTCGAGTTCGGTCTCGAAGCCCACCGCGTCGAGCTGGGCCTTGATCGCCATGGCCTGCTCCCGGGCACTGGGGGTGTTCGGGAAGGTGTAGGAGACCTTGCCGTCGAAACCGTCGGCCTTGGCCTCCTCGAGGAGTTTCTTGGCCTCCTCCGGATCGTGGCCGTAACCCTCCACACCGGAGTGCCAACCCGAGATCTCCGGGAAGATCTGATCGCTGGCATAGCCCGACCCGCCGAAGGCCCGGTCCTGGATCACCGTCGGGTCGACGGCCAGCGCCATCGCCCTGCGCACCCGCACGTCCTCACCCGGACGTCCCTCGGTCGCGTTGATGATCGCGACCCGGCCCAACGGCACCATGTTCAGGAACATCTGGGTGTCACTGTCGATGTACTTGTCGGCCAGCACCGGGTCGTTCAGCGCGGCCAGCTTGATATTGCCGCCCTCGAAGCTCTCGGAGGTGGCCTCGGGAGCACCCAGGAAGACCGCGCGCAGCTTCTTGATGTTCACCTCACCGCGCCAGTAGTCGTCGCGGGCGGTCAGCACGATCTCCTCGCCCGGGGCGTGGCGCTCCAGGACGTAGGGGCCGGCCCCGATCGGCTTGAACTCCTCGGGGGTGGCACCGTCGGAGCCCTCGGCGACGATCATGCCGGGGGCGGTGGTCAGCATGTAGCCGAAGGTCGGCCACGGGTCGTTCAGGGTGAACTTGACCGTGCGCTCGTCCACGGCTTCGGTCGAGGCGACCTTGCCCTGCCACATCCGCGCTTCGTCGGTGGGCATCTTCATGTAGCGCTCGAGGCTCCAGATCACGGCCTCGGCGTTCAGCGGCTTGCCGTTGCTGAACTTCACATCCTCGCGCAGCTTCAGCGTCCATTCGGTGTGGTCGTCGTTGTGCTCCAGCCCCTCGGCCAACTGCGGCACGAGTTCACCGCTCTCGACATCCCAGCGCATCAGCACATCGAAGATCGCGGCCATCTCCATACCGCCGGTCAGACCCGACATGATGTTCATGGCCGGATCCAGGCTGCGCGGCTCGGACAATCCTCCGAAGGTCAGTTCGCCGCCGGGGGACGGGGTGCCGTCCTCCTTGATATGGAGCATGCCGGGTGTCCACTTGGACTTCTGTGCCGGTGCCGTTTCCTCACCCTCGGGGCCATCGGTGCCCCGGGTACATCCAGCGGCCACCAGGACCGACACCATCGCCAGGGCCGCCACTCGGCGGGCCCAGCCGAACCGTTGTTGAGCCATCAATTCGTCCCTTCATCGTGTGGGCCTGAGCCAAACAGCACAACCGAACAGTGGCGACCAACAGTCCCGGTATCCGGAAAACTTCTAGATAACGCTTTCCATCGGGTCCTACACTGCGGCAACGGACCTGAGCTCCACCCCACAGAATGCGCAGTGAGTCATGTCAGCTGAATCATCCAAGTCGGTACTGCACCGGATGGACCAAGTGATGAGTGCCATCCAGGAGCAGCGGGGACAAACCCTCACCGAGGTCTGCCAGCGCACCGGTCTGCCCCGCACCACGGTGCACCGGTTCCTGGACAGCCTGGTCGAGATGCGCTGGCTCAGCCGAGTCGGCAACCAGTACGAGTTCGGGGTGCGGATGCTGGAGATGGGCGCCGGGGAGGAACACTGGTTCTTCCGGTTGGCCCAGCCCGAGTTGATGGAACTGCATCTGCGCACCCGCCAGACCGTGCACCTGACCTTTCTGGACGGACCGGACGTGGTCTTCTGGAAGAAGCTGTCCGGGCGGGAGGGCGCGATCATTCCCACCCGCTTCGGTGGCCGCCGACCCGCGCACCTGACCGCCTCGGGCAAAGCCATCCTGGCCGCCGGCGACCCGGAACTGCTGGCCGACTTCAGCCGCCACCGACTGACCCAGGCCACCCCGAACAGCATCACCACCTTCGAGGATCTGACCGCCGAGATCGCCCGTGTGCGCCGGGAGGGCCTGGCCCATGATCGGGGCGAATCGTGGCCGGAGGTCGGCTGCATCGCCCGGGCGGTGGTGGCCAAGCCGGACGGGCACACCACCGTGGGCACCCCGATGATCGCGGCGATCTCGATCAGCGGCCCGCGGGAGCGGATCCAGGCCTCGGCCCGGGCCCTGGAGAGCGCGCTGCGCAGCACCTGCCATGCGATCGAAACCGCGGCCGGCCGTCAGGTGCACCGGGCGTACGCGAGTTGACGGCTTACGTGAGTTGACGGCGCGGCGAGAGTCCGCGGGCCCGGGCGAGCTGACGACGCGGCGCTCCCGGTTCGAACCCGAACCACCCAACTCCCACCGCTCCCCTGCTGCAACCAGCCCGATTCCGCGCCACCATCCACGTGGACAGCGCGCCGAGCCAAAATCAGGCCGGTTACAGCAGGAGCGAACTCGAAGGTCCGTGCGCGGGACGGGAACGAGGGTCCGGGTGCCCGATTCGTAGCCCGTCCTGCTCAGAGGTAGAACTCCCCCGAATCCAGCCCCAGCGCGAGCGCCCCGGTATTGCGGGCAGTGGTGTGGTTCTGGGCGGCGATGTGCTGTTTGGCCGAGATCATGTCGATGTACTGGCGTCCGAACGGGGTGTTGCGTTCAAAGAGGCCGTGCCCACCGGTGCATTCGAAGAGTCGCTGGGCGGCCTCCCGGCAGCGGTCGGCCACCGAGGCGGCACCGAGTTTGGTGAGCAACCGCAGGTCGAAGGGCGGTGCCTCGCCACGCCGGGCGTACTCGGACAGTTCGGCGTAGTTGGCCCGCAGTTCGGCCTTGAGTTGGCGTGAGGTCAGCATCGCCTCGCCCAGGGCCTGTTGGACGTCGGGGTCCTCGCCGGCCTTGGTGCCGTACACCGTGACCCGCTGGGTGATGTAGTCGATGTAGGCGTCGATCATCCCGTCCAGGGCACCGATCGAGGAGTTGGTGATGCCCCGGATGAACACCTGGTGGAAGGGCAGCCGGTAGAGCAACCCGGTGTTCACCGCATTGCCCGGGGAGTCGCAGTGGAAGCCGTCGATGGCGGCGTGGATCCGGTGTTCGGGGATCACCCGGTTGGCCACGATCATGTCCTGGGATCCGGTACCGCGCAGGCCGGGGGTGAACCAGGTGTCGACCAGTTCGTATTCCTCCCGCGGAATCAGACAGGTGATGAAACCGTCCTCGCGGTGGCCACCCAGGAAGCACCAGTCGGCGTGGTTCGAGCCGCTGGCGAAGCGCCACCGCCCGTTGAACAGGAAGCCGCCCTCGGTGGCCACGGCATTGCCGCCCGGCTGGAAGGACGAACAGATCAGCGCCTCGTCGTTGTGCCCGTACACATCGGCGCAGGCCTGGTCGGGAAACAGTGCCATCTCGAAGGCGTGCACGCTGAGCACCCCGAAGACCCACCCCACCGAGTGGTCGGCCTTGGCCAGGGCGAACTGCACCTCGGCCGCCACCGTGGGGCACATCTCGTAGCCGCCCCAGCGTTTCGGGCGCAGCACCCGGAACAGGCCCGCCTGCTGAATCATCTCGATCACGTCCGGGTGCACCGTGCGGTGTTCCTGGTGGTAATCGGCGAAGCGGGCGATCGGTTCGGTCAGGACATTGGCCCGTTCGATCAGCTCTTCGGCCTCGGGAATCTCCACCGAGTAGGGCTGGGGTCCGTTCGGGTCCAAGGTTGATGCGGTCATCCGGGTGCCTCCTCAGTTGGTCAGGTCCACGGTGGCCTGCAGGGTCTTGTCACCGGCGGCCTCGGCGGCGGTGATCTCCCCGTCCTCGATCTGCAGCATCCGCTGGATGATCTGCCGGGCCCGGTACTGGGCCTGATCGGCGGGCAGGCCGAACTCGACCCATTCGTCGGGGCCGAGCTTGTCGTGCCGGCGCTGGATCGCCTCCAGGGCGGCGGCGTCCTCACCCAGCAGTGCGCGGCTGTCGGCATTCTCGTTCGGATTGACCGGCGGGAAGGATTTGACGCCGGTGGTGAAGACCAGGGTGTGGGTGCGGTCCTGCGGGGTGATTGCGGCGATCAACTGGATGGTCTGCTTCTTGGGGTTGTCGACCTCGGCCTCCTCGAACTCGATCAACACCCCGCACAGCGACGGTGGCCAAGCCTCGGTGGTGACGGTGCGGTGGGCCCGGCCCCCGGCGAAGCCGAAGGACTTCATGGTCAGCGGGGCCTGTTCCTCATTGCGCATGGTGCGGCGGACGAAAACCCGTCCGTCGCGTTCGAACAATTCCAGAGGCTCGCCGGCCACATCCCCGGTGTCGATCTGGCCCTCGTGCAGGTAGGTGATGTGGGTGGCGTCCAGCAGGTTGTCGATCTGCAGCAGGTAGTTGGCCTCGATCTCGAGTTTGATGCCGGTCTTGTAATGCATCCCCTCGGCGCCGTAGCCGTAGACCCCGTAGTCGGGAATCAGGTCGGGGTCACACGCCTCGGGGTCACCGACCCAGATCCACAGCAGTTCGTAACGCTCCACGAGCGGGTAACTGCGCACCCGAATGCGTTCGGGACGACGATCACCCGACGGCACCACCCGGCAGTGCCCGTCGGGGCCGAATTGGAGACCGTGGTACTGGCATTGGATGTTGTCACCGACGGTCACCCCACCTTCGGACAAGGGGTAGCCACGGTGCGGGCAGCGGTCCATCAGGGCCACCGGCGTGCCGTCGGCGGTGCGGTAGAGCACCACATCGGCGTCCACCAGCAGCCGGTGCATCGGCCGGGTGGTCACCTCCTCGGCGAAGGCGGCGACATACCAGGCATTCTTCGGGAAGCGTGCCTCACCCGGCACCAAACGCTGAGCACCCATGGTTCCTCCTGGACGATCGGAGCAACCACTGTGTCCCGGGCGCGGTGCCGGGTGGAATGTTCACTTCCACTTCGTGGAAATGGGTAGCAGCCACGGCGTGGAAAGTGGGCAGCAGCCACGGCGTGGAAGGTGGGCATCAGACCTGTCGGTCGTGCCCCTCCCAACGCTCGGCACGCATCCGCTTCTTGTCCAGCTTGCCCAACGGGGTGACCGGCAGGGTGTCGACGATCTCGATGGTCTTGGGGGCATGTACCGGCCCCTTGGCCGCGCGCACCATCGCCACCAGCTCGTCGGGGTCGACCTGGGCTCCTTCCCGGAGCACCACGCAGGCGGTCACCGCTTCACCCCAGGTCGGGTGCGGAACACCGATCACCGCCACCTGCGACACCGCGGGATGGGTGGCGATCACGTCCTCGACCTCGCGGGGGAAGACGTTGAAGCCGCCGCTGACGATCATGTCCTTGCGCCGGTCGACGATGGTCAGGAAGCCGTCCTCGTCGGCCTTGGCCATGTCGCCGGTGTGCAGCCAGTTGCCGCGCAGGGCCTCCTCGGTTTCCTCCACCCGGTTCCAGTACCCCGACATCACCAGCGGGCCGCGCACGCAGATCTCCCCCACCTCACCGGTGGGCACCTCGTTCATCTGGTCGTCGAGCAGTTTGACGTGCAGCCACGGCACCGGACGTCCCGCGCTGGCGAGCCGGTCGGGGTTGTCGGCCAGGTGCTCGTCGACCTTGAGCACACAGATGGTCATGCCGCATTCGGTTTGACCGTAGAACTGGAAGAACACCTGCCCGAAGACCTTCAGGCCCTCGGCGAGCCGAGTCGGCGACATCGCCGCGGCGCCGTAGTAGATCCGTTCCAGGCTGGAATGGTCGCGGGTGGCCAGGTCGGGGTGATCCAGCACCTTGTAAATCATCGTGGGCACCAACATCAGGGCGGTGATCCGGTACTTCTCGATCGCCTCCAGTACCGCGCCCGGTTCGAAGGCCGGCAACACGATGAGGGTGCCGCCACGCAGCAGCACGGGCAGGAAGAAGGCCGCCCCGGCATGGGTCAGCGGGGTGCAGAAAAGGAATCGGGGCCGATCCGGCATCTGCCATTCGCTCATCTGGATGTAGTTCAGCGCGTTGCCGATGCCGTAGGTACCGATCACAGCCTTGGGACGACCGGTGGTGCCACCGGTGTAGACCAGCGAGGAGTAGTCCCACGGTTCCAGCTCCGAGATCACCAGGGGTTCGGGCTCGAACTGCTCGGCCAGGGCCAGCAGGTCGGTACCCACCTCGGCCGGGCCGAAGGAGAACAGGTTGGTCAGCGTGGGCACACGTTCGGCCAGCTCGGCGGCCCGCTCGGCGTACATCGGGTCGAAGATCAGCGTTTCGACCTCACCGTCGGTGAGCATCGAGGCCTGGTCGTCCAACGAGGCCATCGTGCCCACCGGGGTGTTGCGCAGCCCCAGCACCATGCCGACGCCGAGCTGCACCAGCACCTCGGGACGGTTCGGGCTGAGCATCGCGGTGGTCGAACCCGGCCCCAGGCCGACCGAAATGAGGGCCTGTCGAACGGTGGAGATCCAGTCGGCGAACTGCTGACCGGTGATGGTCTCGTCCCCGACCTGCAGAACCGGGACATTGCGCTGCCTGCGCAACGCAGTGATCAACAGATCCCCCTGATATGCGGGACGGTGCAACGGGTCGGACACGGGCATGTTTTCTCCTCGTAGATCAGTGCAACGCTCATCGAACCGCCGCACCCCCGCCGAACCCATCGGAAGATCCCGATCAACGGGATCGGGTCGGGTGCCGACGGGCGGCCTTCCTAGCGTGGCCCCGTAGCCCACGATCACGAGGAATCCCATGACCGAACTGACCCATGAATCCACGCAGCGCGAACTCGCCACCGACAACGGGGTACTGCGGTACCACGAGGCCGGTGAAGGCCCGCCGTTGTTGTTGCTGCATGGTTCGGGCCCGGGTGTGACCGGGTGGCGCAACTTCAAGGGCAACCTGGGGGTCTTCGCCGAGCATTTCCACACCTACATCCTGGAATTCCCCGGCTTCGGGGTGTCCGACGACACCGACCTGCACCCGATGATGGCCGCCCTACCGGCGGTCACCGACTTCCTGGACGGGCTGGGCATCGACAAGGTCGACATCATCGGCAACTCGATGGGCGGCATCGTCGGTACCAACTTCGCGATGCAGAGCCCCGACCGGCTGGGCAAGCTGGTGACCATCGGCGGCATGGGCGTGGCGATGAATGTGCCGTCGCCGGCCGAGGGCATCAACCTGTTGGTGGATTTCACCGCCAACCCGACCCGCGACGGCCTGATCCGGTGGCTGCAGTCGATGGTCTACGACCAGTCGATGATCACCGAGGAACTGATCGAGGAACGCTGGGCCCTGGCCACCGAGCCGGCCACCCTGGAGTTCTCCAAGCGGATGTACAACAAGGCCGCGATGAGCGCCCCGCCGGCCGCCGACCGGCCGCCCTACTGGTCGATGCTGCACACCATCAAGGCCGAGGTGCTGCTCACCTGGGGTCGCGATGACCGGGTCTCCCCGGTGGACATGGCCACCCTGCCGATGCGGATGATCCCGAACGCCGAGTTGCACGTGCTGCCCAAGTGCGGCCACTGGGCGATGATCGAGCAGAAGGAGCGCTGGGAGGCCGCGGTGCTGTCCTTCCTGCTCCGTCCGCCGCTGACCTGAACCGCCGGCCGCACCTACCGGCCCATCACCTCGGCAACGGTGTCGATCAACCGTTCGATGCCGTCGCCGGGGTCGGGCCTGCCCTCGGCGTCCAAGGTCAGCAGCGGCATCCGCTGCACCCCGACCTCGGCCAGGGCCGATGCCTTCGCACGCACCTGATCGGCCGAGGCGTCGAAGGCGATCTCGTCGAACTTCACCACGGTGTAGTCACCAGTCACCCCGGCCGCTGACCGGGCGTCCAGCGCGGTGCGCAGCTTCGCACCGGTCTGTTCGGCATCCAGGCTGCCCACCAGCAGGATCCCGTCGCCCAGTTCGCCGGCCAGAGCCAGGGTTTTCGGCCCCTCGGCACCCATCAGGATCGGCGGGGTCGGGTCGGCCGGCCAGTTCAACCGCACCCGGTCGAGGTTCACATACCGGCCCTCGGTGCTGACCTCCTCGCCGGCCAGCAGGCTGCGCAGGGCGGTCGCGTACTCCCGCAACAAGGTCAGTGGCGAGCGCACCCGCACCCCGGCCTGGGCCATCCAATCGAGGACGCCGTGGCCGATGCCCGGCATCAGCCGGCCCGGGAACATCCGGGCGATGGTGGAAATCTCCATCGCGGTCAGCGACACCGCCCGCAGCGGCACCGGCAGCAGGCCGATGCCGACCTTGGTGCGTTCGGTGGCGCCCAGGATCGCCGCAGCCGCGGCGATGCCGGATTCGTAGAAGCAGTCCTCCCACACCCAGATCTCGGTGACACCGGCCTCCTCGGCCCGGCGGGCCAGGGGCACGTACCGTTCGGGGGCGGTGTGCGGGGACAGAATGATCGACACAACAGGCAGCGGCATACCCCGAGATTAGGGTATGCCGCTGCCGGGGTTGTTCGAGGTCAGTCCTCCTCGGCCACCAGACCGGTCTCGGGGTTGCCCTCCTCGCCGATCACCGCGCGGGTCGGCGCGGCTCCGTCGTCGGCGTGGTGGCAGGCCACCCACTGACCGGGAGCCAGTTCCCGCAGGGTCGGTTCCTCATCGGTGCAGATCTCGCTGGCCAGCGGGCAGCGGGTGCGGAATCGGCAACCGCTCGGCGGGTTCAGCGGCGACGGCAGTTCGGTGCTGGTCTGGCCACCGCGGGCCACCTCACCGTCGTCCAGCAGTTCGGCCTCGGGCACCGAGTCCAGCAGCAGCTTGGTGTAGGGGTGCAGAGCCCTGCTCGCCAGGCCGTCACTGGGGGTGATCTCACAGACCTTGCCCAGGTACATCACCATCACCCGGTCGGAGATGTTCTTCACCACCGCCAGGTCGTGGGCGATAAAGACCATCGAGATGTTGTGGGTCTCCTTGGTGCGCTCCAACAGGTTCAGGATCTGGGCCTGCACCGACACGTCCAGGCTGGACACCGGCTCGTCACAGATCATCACCGTCGGTTCCAGCATCAGCGCCCGGGCGATACACACCCGCTGGCACTGACCACCCGACATCTCGTAGGGGCGGCGATCCATCACCACATCGGGATCCAGGCCGACCTCGGTGAGCACGGCGCGGATCTGTTCGGTGGTGACCTTCTTGCCCCAGATCCGGGGCCCTTCGGCCACCAGATCCTTGACCCGGCGACGCGGGTTCAGCGCCGAGACCGGGTCCTGCAGGATCATCTGCATCGGGCGTCGCTTGCTGCGCACCGCGGTCTTGCTCAGCCCGGTCAGCTCGGTTTCCTCCAGCCGCACCGAACCCGAGGTCGGCGGCGGCAACTGCATCACCGCGCGTCCGGCACTGGACTTGCCACAGCCGGATTCGCCCAGGATGCCCAGGGTCTCACCACGCAGAAGGTCGAAGCTGATGCCGGAGACGGCGTGCACCTTGCCGCCACCCTTGGTCGGGAACTCGACCACGAGGTCGGTGACGGTGAGCACCTGGTCCTGATCGGCGCGCAGGTGGTCGGAACCACTTCCGGCCATCATTCACCTCCACGGGTGTCGTGCGAAACGGGGTGGTAGCAGGCGTACCAATGCCGCAGATGCCCCATCCGGTTGCTCTGATCGGTGGGCACCAGGCGCGGCGGCACCTGGGTGCAATCGTCCTGGGCGAACTTGCACCGGGGTGCGAAGCGGCAGCCGTGCGGCGGGTTGATCATGTTGGGCGGGGCGCCCTCGATCGCGTCCAGGCGCACATGCGGCGGCTGCTCCAGCTTCGGGATCGCCGCCAACAACGCATGGGTGTACGGGTGCTGGGGCTGACCGAAGAGCGACTTGGCCGGAGCCAGTTCGGCGAACCGGCCGGCGTACATCACCCCGACCCGGTCGGCGCGACCGGCAACCACACCCAGGTTGTGGCTGATCAGGATCACCGCCATGCCCAGTTCGGCCTGCAGCCGCTGCAGCAGGTCGAGGATCTGCTTCTGCACCGTCACGTCCAGGGCGGTGGTCGGCTCGTCGGCGATCAACAGCCGCGGGTTGTTGGCCAGGGCGATGGCGATCACCACGCGCTGACGCATACCGCCCGACATCTCGTGCGGGAACTGGTCGAGTCGACGCCGAGGTTCGGGAATGCCGACCAGGTTGAGCAGTTCTTCGGCCCGGTTGCGGGCCGCCTTGCCGTCGAGCTTGGAGTGTTCCTTGAGCGTCTCGGTGAGGTGGGCGCCGATCTTCTTGACCGGGTTCAGGGCGGTCATCGGGTCCTGGAAGACCATGCCGACCTTGGAACCCCAGATCCGGCGCAGTTCGCGGGGGGTCATCGACTGGATGTCCTCACCGTCGAGCAGCACCTGACCGCTGACGTTCATGTTGCCGCCGGAGCGGTACAGGCCCATCACGGTACGGCCCATCACCGACTTACCGGAGCCGGATTCCCCCACCACGCCCAGGGTTTCGCCCTGGCGGAGGCTGAAGGTGACCCCGTCCACCGCCTTCAGGGCCCCCCGCGGGGTCATGATCTCGGTGTGCAGGGCATCCACCACCAGCAACGGGTCGCCGTCGCGCGGGTCCAACACGGCTGGTTCGGTCGTTGTCGTCGTCATCTAACAGCTCCTCACAGCTTCGCCTGGCGCGGATCCCACAGCTTGCGTGCGCGCTCGCCGAGCATGTTGAACGAGAACACGGTCAAGAACAGCACCGCACCCGGCACCAGCACGATGTGCGGGTGCTCCCGGAAGGTGGTGCCCTCACCCTCGGAGATCATGTTGCCCCAGGAGGGCTGCGGGGGCTGGATACCCAGACCCAGGAAGCTCAGCGAGGATTCGGCCACGATCAGTGCCGAGACCACGACCATCGAGTACGACAGCAGCGGCAACAGCACATTCGGCATGATCTCCTTGAACATCAGCCGGCCGTTGGTGGCACCCATCGAACGGGCCGCCAGGACGAACTCGCGCTGGGCGAAGGTCAGGGTGTTGGCCCGGGCCATTCGCACCATGCTGGGCAGCGCCAGCAGGGACAGGGCGAAGGACAGGTTGCGCATGTTCGGCTCCAGCACGGTGGCCAGGGCGATCAGCAGAATCAGCGGCGGGATGGCCAACAGGGCGTTGGTCAAGATGCCGACCACGGTGTCGGTGGCCTTGCGGAAGAAGCCGGCCAGCATGCCGATCGCACCACCGAAGACGATGCCGATCAGCACCGCCAGCAGGGCGACCACCAGCGAGGCGCGGGCACCGTAGATGACACGGGCCAGCAGGTCCAGACCGAAGTTGTTGGTACCCAACAGGTTCGGCGACAGCACATCGGGGCGGCGCATCGGCTTGGTGCCGTCCTGCAGCGCCCGGGCCAGGTCGGCGTGCTCCTGCAGGGGCAGCACCGGGGCCAGGATCGCGGCCAGGATCAGGATGCCGAGCCAGGCCACACAGGCCCAGGTGAGCAGGTCGAAGGACGGGCCGAAGACCCACTTCAGGGCCCGGTCGACGCCCCACCACATCACCGCACAGCCGACCACGAAGACCAAAAGCTGCAACCAGCCGATCGGCATCGAGATCAGGGCACCGAGAATGATCAGCAGGCCGATCACGGCGACGGCGATACCGACCCACAGACTGCCCTTGCGCTTGAACTTGGGCACATCCCCGGGCGGCGGGGTGATCGGATCGGCCGCGGCGGCGTCCACGGTCTCGGATTCGGGCGTAGGAGTGTTCTGGCTCATCATGCCCTCCTGGTGCGTGGATCGAGGAAGCCGTACGACAGGTCGACCAGGGCGTTGATCAACACGTAGATCACCGCGATGACCAGTACCGTGCCCTGCACCATCGTGTAGTCACCGGTGTCGGCGGCACCGATCACCAGCGACCCCATACCGGGGAGGGCGAAGAGGTATTCGACGATCACCGTCGAGCCGATCAAGCGGCCCAGGGAAATACCCATCACCGTGATCAGCGAGAAGGACGAGGGGCGCAGAGCGTCACTGACCAGCACGTGCACCGGGGACATGCCCTTGGCCTTCGCGGCCAGGATGTAGTCCTCCTGCAAGGTGGTGATCAGGTCGTTGCGCAGGATTCGGGTGAAGGTGGCCGCTTCCATCAGCGAGATGGTCACCGCCGGCAGGGCGGCGTGGAAGAGGTTCTTGCCGATGCCTTCGGACAGCCGTGACCACTCGGCACGGGGGAACCAGCCGAGGTAGTTGACGAAGACCATGATCAGCAGCAGACCGGCCAGGAAGCTGGGCACCGAGAGCACCGCGAAGGTGCCGGCGCTGACCACCCGGTCGACGCGTCCGCCCTGGTTGTAGGCCGACCACATCGCCAGCGGCACCGAGACCAGCAGGGCGAGCACCATGCCCATCACGGCCAACTGCACCGAGACCGGCAGGGCGGCGGCGATCCGATCGGACACCACGCTGTAGGGCGGCACGATCGACTTGCCGAGGTCACCTTGCAGGGCGCTGCCGAGCCAGTCGGCGTAACGCTGGAGGATCGGGTCGTTCAGGCCCAGTTCCTGCCGCAGTTGCTCATAGGCTTCCGGCGGGTGTCCTTCACCCAGAATGATGACCGCGGGGTCATTGGGGAGGAGTGATACCAGCATGAACGTTCCGAAACTCACCAGCAACAGCACCGCCAGCAGTTCGAGAACTGTGCGCAGAAACTTACGCAAGGCTCCTCCTCTCCTTCGTGTGTGACATCAGCGGGTCTCCTTCAATGAGGTCCGGCTACCGGGCGAGACAACCAGTAGCCGAGGGGGGCTCGGCACGGGTATCCCGTTCACCGGAAACTCCGATCGGTAACAATCTGCGGCCACGGCCGCGCCTGTTCGATCTGGGCGGCAACCGACAGCAAACGGCCCTCGCCACCGGTGTCGGCGACGAGCTGAATTCCGATCGGCAGACCGTTGTCGTCGAAGCCGAAGGGCACCGAGATTCCGGGCTGCCCGGTCATGTTGAACAGGCTGGTGAACCGTGAGATCGCCGGGGCGTGGGCCATCATCGCCTCGGGGTCGCGGGTGTCCAGTACTCCCAGTTCGGGTACGCGCGCACCGACGGTGGGGCTGAGCCAGAGGTCGTAGTCGTTGAAGTACTCCCCGGCCTGCCATCCGATCTCGGCACTGTCGCGCAGGGCGTCCTGGTACTGCTCCATGGTGACCTTGCCCCGGTACATCTGGTGGGTGAAGGGTTCGAGGTCGTCC
Source organism: Pseudenemella bisphenolivorans (assembly GCF_051133435.1). NCBI lineage: Bacteria > Bacillati > Actinomycetota > Actinomycetes > Propionibacteriales > Propionibacteriaceae > Pseudenemella > Pseudenemella bisphenolivorans. Next base: position 609,146 of record NZ_JBPGNY010000001.1, read on the forward strand.
TCACGCAGTTCGCGGCCGAGTGCGTCGAGTCGGCGCCGGATATTGCCCTGCAGGTCGGCGCGCATCATCGCCACGAAGGTGCGCTGCCACATCGCGACATCGACCTTCGGACGGGCCTCGGTCACCTCGTGGCCGAGCTCGGTGAGCAACTGCGCGGCCTGCTCGACCGCGGCCGCGACCTCGGGGTCGGTGCCCGAACCGTCGACCATGGTGGTCGACCAGCCGATCCGCAGCTTGCCCGGCGGGGTGCTGGCGGCCGCCAGGAAGTCCTCCGGGCCACCACCCAACCCGTCCCCGGGCCGGCGCTGCGAGGCGATGTTGAGCAGCAGGGCACTGTCGCGGACGGTGCGGGTCACGGCCAGGCCGATCGAATGCGGGGACGAGAAGACCGACGGGCTGGGCCACGACGACACCCGACCCCGGCTCGGCTTCAGGCCGACCAGGCCGCACATCGAGGCGGGGAGCCGGATCGAGCCGCCCCCGTCGTTGGCGTGGGCGACCGGCACCAGACCGGCGGCCACCGCGGCGGCCGACCCGCCGCTGGAGCCACCGGTGGAGTAGTTCTGGTTCCAGGGGTTGCGGGTGGGCCCGTACAGCAGCGGTTCGGTGCTGCCGTTGCGGCCGAGTTCGGGGGTGTTGGTCGATCCGAGAATCACCAGACCGGCCCGGCGGAACAGGGTCACCAGGTGGGAGTCGACCTCGCTGACCTGTTCGGCGAACAACCGGCTGCCATTGGTCAGCGGTAGCCCGGCGACCTGGATACCGAGATCCTTGACCAGGGTCGGCACCCCCGTCAGCGGGCCTTCGGGCAGGTCGTCGACCTCGGCCAGGGCCTGGTCGAAACGTTCGTGGACGACCGCATTCAACTCCCGGGCGCCTTCGATCCGTTCGATCGCACCCTCGACCGCCTCGCGCGCACTGATGCGTCCGGCGCGGATTTCGGCCGCCAGGGCGGTGGCGTCCAGTTCTTCGATCGACACGTTGTGTTCCCCTTCGGTGACTGCGGTAAACCTTGTCCATGTTCGGACCTGGCGCGGCGAGTTCCGACGGCGATCCCATTGGATGGGAGAACGTCTCAAGGCGTTTCCGACCGCGTTCCTAGCCTGACCACATGAGCACTGGACCGTTGCGGGGCGTACGCGTTGTTGAACTGGCCACGATCGGCCCGGTGCCGCACGCGGCGATGCTGTTGGCCGACCTGGGAGCCGATGTGGTGCGCATCCAGCGCCCCGGCATGCTGCCGAAGGGCACCCCCGATGCCGAACTGCGTGGCCGCCGGGTGGTGGAGGCCGATCTGCGCAGCGATGCGGGCCGCGAAGTCGCCCTGAGTCTGTTGGACAAGGCCGACGTGGTGCTGGAGGGATTCCGCCCCGGGGTGACCGAACGTCTGGGGCTGGGGCCCGATGATCTGCTCCCCCGCAACCCGGGGCTGGTGTACGGCCGGATGACCGGCTGGGGTCAGCACGGCCCGCGAGCCCAGCAGGCCGGCCACGACCTGAACTACATCTCGCGCACCGGGTTGTTGCATGCGGTGGGCCGCCCCGATGAGGTTCCGGTGCCGCCGTTGAACCTCTTCGGTGATTTCGGCGGCGGTTCGATGTACTTGGTGGTGGGGGTACTCGCCGCCCTGCTGGAGCGCGGCACCTCCGGTCAAGGTCAGGTGATCGATGCGGCGATGGTGGACGGTGCCCTGTCGCTGTCGACGATCGTGTGGGCCTTCCGCGGGATGGGGGTATGGAATGACGAGCGCGGCTCGAATTACGTCGATTCCGGTGCCCATTTCTACGAGGTGTACCGCACCGCCGATGACAAGTTCCTGGCCGTCGGTGCGATCGAGCCCCAGTTCTACGCGATGCTGCTCGAGGGGCTGGGCTTCGACGCCGATGAGGTGCCCAACCAGCACGACCGTTCGACCTGGCCGGCGATGAAGGAGCGTTTCGCCGAGCGGATCGCCACCAGGACCCGGGCCGAATGGGAAGAGATCTTCGACGGCACCGACGCCTGTGTCACCGGGGTGCTGACCTTCGCCGAGGCGGCCGAGGACACCCACATCGCCGCGCGCGGTTCGCTGGTCGAGGTGGACGGCGTGGTGCAACCGGCGCCGGCCCCGCGCTTCTCGCGCACCGAGGCCACGATGCCCACTCCCCCGGCCACCGAGGCCTGCGACCCGGCGACGATCTGGGCTTGAGCCTCACAACCGGGCTTCGACCCCGTCCAGCAGTAGGCCGACGCCGATCTCGAAACTGCGGTCGGCGCCGGGTTCGGTGTCGGGCTGGGGCCCGGCGAAACGTTCCCAGTCCTGGCGGGCCTGTTCCTCGGCCACTTGGCCCAGTACCAGATGCAGCAGGGTGGTGGCCGCGATCCGGGCTTCGTCCGGTGTCAGCCCGGCGGCGGCCAGCAGGGTGGTCGGATGCCTGGTGGTGTCGTGCCGGCTCAGCCCGAAACCGCGGGCGGTGATCACCAACTCGGCCGCATCGCGGTGCTCCAGCAGCACCCGGCGCAGGTCGGCGGCCCACTCCTCCACCGCCGGACGCCACCGGCCGAGCGGCTCGGCGACCTCGGCCAGGATCAGGTCGGCCACCCCCGCCAGCAGGGTCTGCTTGTCGGGCAGGTGGGTGTAGAGCGCCGACGGTTGCACCCCGAGGGAGCCGGCCACCCGGCGCATACTGAGGTCGGCCAGACCGAATTCGTCGAGAATGTCGGCCGCGGCCTGCAAGACATCGGCACGGGTCAGCACATATTCACCCTATCGTGAACGTCACGCAGCCTGATCTGAACACTGTTCGGATTTTTGCTAACGTGACCGCATGCGAACCGGGGCCGAGCTGATCACCAGCGACCGCGAAAAGCTGTGGCACCCCTACGCCAATCCCTACCGCCACGACCCGCTCTACGCGGTGATCGAGGCAGAGGGCTGCCGGCTGGTACTCGACGACGGCACCCACCGTCACGAGGTGGTCGACGGAATGGCGAGTTGGTGGAGTGCCATCCACGGCTACCGCCACCCGGTGCTGGACGCCGCGGTCACCGAACAGACCGCCCGCTTCGCCCATGTGATGTTCGGTGGTCTGACCCATGCCCCGGCGGTGGAGTTGGCCGAGCGGCTGCTCGAGTTGGCCCCCGGCATGGCCCGGGTCTTCCCGGTCGATTCGGGTTCGGTGGCCATGGAGGTGGCGCTGAAGATCGTCCGACAGGCCGGCATCGCCGGAGCCCGTCCGCGCACCCGCTTCGCCGCCCTGCACGGCGGCTACCACGGTGACACCTGGGGTGCGATGTCGGTGTGCGACCCCGATGGCGGCATGCACGCGCTCTACGCCGGGCAGGTGCAATCCCACGTCTTCCTGCCCCGGCCACCGGCCTTCGACGCCGACGAGGCCGAGCTGGCTGCCTGGGACGACAAGGCCAGTGCCCTGATCCGGCAGCACCGCGACGAGTTGGCCGGAATCGTGCTGGAACCGGTACTGCAGGGCGCCGGCGGAATGTGGGCCTGGGCGCCTGCTGCGCTGCGCCGTCTGCGCGAACTGGCCGATGAGTACGACCTGCTGTTGGTGGCCGATGAGATCGCCACCGGTTTCGGGCGCACCGGACGGCTGTGGGGCTGCGATTGGGCCGGGATTCGTCCCGATGTGTTGGCGGTCGGCAAGGCCCTGACCGGCGGCTACCTCACCCAGGCCGCCGTGTTGACCACCGAACGGGTGGCTCGCGCCCTGACCGATGGCCCGGCCGGGGTGCTGATGCACGGGCCGACCTTCATGGCCAACCCGCTGGCCAGCGCGGTCAGCAATGCCTCCCTGGGCTTGATCGCCGCCGGCGGCTGGCAACGCGATGTACCGCGGATCGAGGCGGTGCTGACTGCGGAGCTGGACGATCTGCGGACCCATCCGGGGGTGGCCGATGTGCGGGTGCTGGGCGCCACCGCCGCGGTCGAACTGCGCAGCGCCGCCGACCTGAGAATCGCGACCGAGGCCGCGGTCGCCCACGGGGTGTGGCTGCGTCCCTTCGGCAAGCTCATCTACGCGATGCCGCCCTATGTCGCGACCGACGACGAGGTGCGCACCATCGCCGGTGGCATCCGCGCCGCGGTGACCGCAGCCGTCCGCGGCTCGGAACAGGCAGCGGGGCAGCATGGCTGAGTCGCTCTCGGTACCGCCCGGCATCACCATCGTCACCGGCACCGACACCGACGTCGGCAAGACCGTGGCAACCGCCGCACTCACCCGCGCGCTGTTGCAGCGGGGCCGCACGGTGCTGGTCTGCAAGCCCGCCCAGACCGGGGTCAGCGCCGACGAACCGGGTGACCTGGCCGAGGTCTGTCGCCTCTCGGGGCTGCTCCCCGAACACACCGTCGAGGGCATCCGGGTACCGGAGCCCCTGGCCCCAACCACCGCCGGACGGCGCGCGGGCGTAGCCCTGCCCTCGGTGGCCGAACATGCCGACCGCCTCCGCAGGCTCGCCGACGACTACGAGCATGTCCTGGTCGAGGGTGCCGGTGGGGTGCTGGTCGGCCTGGACGACGCCGGCGCCACTGTGCTCGACCTGGCCGACGAACTGGTCGAGCTCGGGATGCCACCGGGTTTCGTGGTGGTCGCCCGAGCCGGCTTGGGCACCCTGAACCACACCGGGCTGACCTGTGCTGCGATCCGGGCCCGGCAGCACACGGTGACCGGCCTGATCATCGGCTCGATGCCCGACCATCCCGATCTGGCCGAGCAATGCAATCTCACCGATCTACCCGCCGCAGCCGGTTGCGACCTGCTGGCGGCCCTACCGGCCGGGCTCGGCAGCCGACCCGGCCCCCTCGACAAGGAGCACCTGACGTGACCACCCACAGTCCACCGCCGACCGAAGTCGGTACGGCGAATGCCGAGTTGCTGAAACTCGGCTACACCCCCGCCCTGCGCCGCAACCTGGGCATGGGCCATCTGCTGGTCTACGGACTGCTGTTCTTCGTCCCGATGGCTCCGGTGGCGGTCTTCGGCATCGTGGTGAACCGCTCCGGCGGGGTGCCGGTGCTGGTGTACCTGGTCGCGGCGGCGATCATGGCCCTGTCGGCGATCAGCTACGCCCAGATGGCCCGCCGGTTTCCGGTGGCCGGCTCGGTCTACGGCTACACCCGGCTGTCCACCAACCGCTTCCTGGGTTTCGTCGCGGGCTGGCTGATCCTGCTCGACTACATCTTGATGCCGGCCCTGCTGACGATCCTGTCGGCAGTCGCGCTGGGCCACATCTGGCCGATTCCGCCCGCGGTCTACGCTGCGGTCTTCGTCGGTGCCTCGGTGCTGATGAACCTGCGCGGAATGAAGATCACCACCCGGGTCGGCCTGGTGCTGCTGGCCATCCAACTGGTCGTGATCGCACTCTTCGTCGGCTTCGTCCTGCAGGCGGCCGCGGCCGGGCAGATCACCCTCACCCTGCACAGCCTGTGGCGTCCGGAGGTTTCCTGGGCCGCAGTGCTGTCGGCGGTCTCGATCGCCGCCCTGAGCTTCCTGGGCTTCGATGCGGTCAACACCCTGAACGAAGAGGCCCGCGGCGGCGGAAAGGCGGTGTCCCGGGCGACCACCATGCTGCTCGGCCTGATCACCGTGCTGTTCTGCCTGCAACTGTGGGCCGCGGCGGTGGTCAGCGATGCGACCGGATTCGCACCGGGGGCCGCCACCAACCGGGCCTTCTACGGCGCGGTCGATGCGGTCGCCCCTGGCTGGTATGTGCCGGTGTTCACCCTGACCAACGCCTTCGTCGCGATCTTCGCCTGCCTGGTGGTCGCGCACGCCGCCTCCAGTCGGCTGCTGTTCGCGATGGCCCGCGACGGCGTGCTGCCCCGTCAACTGGCCCGCACCAGTTCCCGCGGGGTGCCGCACGTTGCCGTGTTGACCATCGGCGCGATCGCCCTGGTGGTATCGGTGGTGTTCGCCGAACAGGCCGAGTTGATGACCTCCCTGGTCACCTTCGGGGCGCTGTCGTCCTACGTGTTGCTGCACCTGGCCGTGTTGGCCCGCTGCCTGGGCACCGAACGCTCGACCCGCTGGCTCACCCACCTGGTGGTGCCGGTCGCCGGTATCGCCACCCTGCTGCTGGCGCTGTCCCGCAGCACCCAGATCACGATCACCGTGGGCCTGAGTTGGCTCGTCCTCGGTATCGCCGGCCACCTGCTGTGGTCGCGGATCAAACCCTCATCCCCTGCCCAACTGCCAGACAAGGAACTGACATGACCTCCCTCAATCTCGACCGCATGGTCACCACCGCCTTGACCGGGGCCTCGATCGACCGTGAGGACGCGCTGGCCCTGCTGGCCGCCGACGACGCCGATGTGCTCAGCATCGTCGCCGCCGCCGGGCGGGTGCGCCGACACTTCTACGGCAACACCGTGCTGCTGAACTACCTGGTGAACCTCAAGTCGGGCATGTGCCCCGAGGACTGCTCCTACTGTTCGCAGGCTCTGGGGTCGAAGGCCGAGATCCTCAAATACACCTGGCTGACCTCCGAGCAGGTCGGTGAGGCGGTGCGCGCCGGGGTCGACCGGGGTGCCTCGACGGTGTGCCTGGTGGCGTCGGGACGCGGCCCGTCCCAGCGCGAGACCGACAAGGTCGCCGGCTACATCGAGGACATCCACAAGGAGCACCCGCAGGTGAAGATCTGCGCCTGCCTGGGCTTCGTCGACGAGGAAAAGGCCTCCACCCTGGCCGAGGCCGGTGCCGCCCGGTACAACCACAACCTGAACACCAGCGAGTCGAGCTACGCCGACATCTGCTCCACCCACACCTACGACGACCGGGCCCGCACCGTCGAGGCTTCCCGGGCCGGCGGCCTGTCGCCGTGTTCCGGCCTGATCGCCGGGATGGGCGAGAGCGACGAGCAGTTGGTGGACGTGGCCTTCGGGCTGCGCGAACTGAGTGCCGATTCGGTGCCGGTGAACTTCCTGCTGCCCTTCGAGGGCACCCCGCTGGCCACCCACACCGAGCTCACCCCGCAGCGTTGCCTGAAGATTCTGGCGATGGTGCGGTTCGTGAACCCGGACGCCGAGGTGCGGGCCGCCGCCGGCCGGGAGTACCACCTGCGCTCGCTGCAGCCGCTGGCCCTGGAGATCTGCAACTCGATCTTCCTCGGTGACTACCTCACCTCGGAGGGGCAGACCGGCGAGGACGACCTGAAGATGATCGCCGACGCCGGCTTCGAGATCCTCGGCAAGGTCAAGGACACCGAACCCCAACCCGAGCCCGAAACCCACACCGCCCCCGAGGTGGCGATCCGCAAGCGCGGAGCCGGCACCGATCTGCCGGCCAACGCCTAGGACAGCTCGCGTGCGGCGGCTTCCCGTCCGGCAACCCGGCCGAAGGCCAGGGCGTCGGCCATGTGGAAGCCGCCGTCCTTGCCCAGGGAGTAGGTGGAGCTGATCTCCCCGGCCGCGTAGAGGCCGCCGATCGGCTCACCCCACACGTTCAGCACCCTGGCCTTGCCGTTACGCCGCGGCCCGCCGTTGGTCCAGGCCAGCATCGGCTCGGCGGTGTAGGCGTAATAGGGGCCGGTTTCCAGCGGCACCAGACTGTCGGGGTCGCGGCCGAAGTAGGGGTCCTCCCCCGCGGCGCAGGCCGCGTTGTACCTGGTGATGGTTTCGGTGAGCACTTCTGCCTCGACGCCGAGTTGGTCGGCCAGTTCGGCGATGGTGTCGCCCTTGACCAGGATGCCCGCCTCGACCTCGGCCAGGTTGTCGGCGCTCCAGTGCCGGTCGTTGATCAGCACGTTCCAACCGACCGCCATCAGGTCCTTGCCCAGGCTGATCGGGCCGGCCGCCCGGGTGGCCTCGTCGAAGACCACGTGCATGCGCCGGGTCGGGAAGACCTCGTAGACGTCGTTGAGCAGCGCCACCCCGTGACCGGACTTGGCGCGCTCGTTGATGAAGCGGCGCCCGTCGGGGGCCACCCAAATGAATCCGGGCCGGAAGACGAAGGCCTGGTACCAGGCCTGCTGGGTTTCCGGGTCGGGCACCCCCGAGATCGACATCATGTTGTCCATGTGCCACAGGTCGGCGCCGACGGCCATCGCCATCTTCAGCCCGTCGCCGGTGGCGTGCGGGGTACCCCACAGCTTGGGTTCCGACAGCGGCAGGTACTGCTGGACGAGTTCGGCATTGGCCTGGAAACCGCCGGTGGCCAAGACCACCCCACGCCGGGCGCCGAACTCGACCTCGGTGCCGTCGTGTTCGGCGATCACGCCGGTGACGGTGCCCTGCCCGTCGGTGCGCAGCCGCCGGCCCGGGGTCTCGTAATGGATCTCGATGCCGCGGTCGGCCAGCGCCTGCATCAGGAACTGCCACAGCACCTGATGGCCCAGCACCCCGTCGATGGCCAGGTAGCCGCCGTAGGCGTCCGAGCCGTCCAGTTCGGGGTATTCGGGCTGCTCACCGTAGCCGGGCACCTTCTGCAGGTTCGCGCCGATCGAGGTGAGCCATTCGGCATTGGCCACGGTTTCGTCCGCCCAGGTCCGTACCACGTCCTCGGGCAGCGGGAAGCGGTCGGCCAAGGCCCTGAGGTAGTCCGCCCCGCGTTCGGCGTCCAGGCTGTGGAAGATACTCGAGCCGGAGACCCGGGTGTTGCCACCGGCCTGGTCGGGTGCGCACTTCTCCAGGATCACCACCGAGGCGCCGGCGTCGTAGGCGCTGATCGCGGCGGCCGCACCGGCAGCACCGCTGCCGAGGACGACTACGTCAAAGGTCTCTGTTGCGGACATGGCGACAGCTTCTCGACCAATAGCCCCCGGGCACCATCACACTCCCGGTCAGCAGACAGCCACCCCAAGAAAAGCACCAGGGCCGCACCCCGAGTGGGATGCGGCCCTGGTGTTACGGCTGGGTCAGATCACTTGAGGATCTTGGTGACACGGCCGGCGCCGACGGTGCGGCCACCTTCACGGATGGCGAACTTGAGCTGCTCCTCCATCGCGATCGGGTGGATCAGCTTCACGGTCATGTCGGTGTTGTCACCGGGCATCACCATGTCGGTGCCCTCGGGCAGGGTCACGGTGCCGGTCACGTCGGTGGTGCGGAAGTAGAACTGCGGCGCGTAGTCGCTGAAGAACGGCTTGTGACGGCCGCCTTCGTCCTTGTTCAGCACGTAGACGTTGGCCTCGAACTCGGTGTGCGGAGTGGTCGAGCCCGGCTTGATGACACACATGCCGCGCTGGACGTCTTCCTTCTTGGTGCCACGCAGCAGCAGGCCCACGTTCTCGCCGGCCTGGCCCTCGTCGAGCAGCTTGCGGAACATTTCCACACCGGTGACGGTGGTGGTCTGCTTGTCGTCGCGGATACCGACGATGTCGACGGTCTCGTTGACCTTGACGATGCCGCGCTCGATACGGCCGGTCACCACGGTGCCACGACCGGTGATGGTGAACACGTCCTCAACCGGCATCAGGAACGGCTTGTCGACCTCGCGCTCCGGGGTCGGGATGTACTCGTCCACAGCGTTCATCAGCTCGAGGATCGAGTTGACCCACTTCTCCTCGCCCTGCAGGGCCGGGAAGGCGGCAACGCGAACCACCGGGCAGTCGTCGCCATCGAAGTCCTGCGACGACAGCAGCTCGCGGACCTCCATCTCGACGAGCTCGATGAGCTCTTCGTCCTCATCGTCGATCATGTCGCACTTGTTGAGGGCGACGACCATGGCGGGCACGCCGACCTGGCGGGCCAGCAGCACGTGCTCGCGGGTCTGCGGCATCGGGCCGTCGGTGGCGGCGACCACGAGGATCGCGCCGTCCATCTGGGCAGCGCCGGTGATCATGTTCTTCACGTAGTCGGCGTGACCGGGGCAGTCAACGTGAGCGTAGTGACGGTTCTCGGTCTGGTACTCGATGTGCGAAATCGAGATGGTGATACCGCGCTGACGCTCCTCGGGGGCCTTGTCGATCATGTCGAACGGCGACGCCTCGTTGAGTTCCGGGTACTTGTCATGCAGCACCTTGGAAATCGCGGCGGACAGCGTGGTCTTGCCGTGGTCGATGTGTCCGATGGTGCCGATGTTGACGTGCGGCTTGTTCCGCTCGAACTTGGCCTTTGCCACTGGGGCTCCTTCTGGATGTCCGCCACGCGGTTGCGAGGCTTGTACTTGTACTGGTTTTTACGACCCGTCCCCCCGGGTTCGGGGGAACCGAATCAAGTTTTCTCGACTATGGCCCGAACGTCAAACCGATACGGGCCTTCTTACCTTACTCCCCGCGCGCCTTCTGCACGATTTCGTCGGCCACCGACTTCGGGCACTCGGCGTAGGAGTCGAACTCCATCGAGTAGCTGGCCTGACCGGAGGTCTTCGAACGCAGGTCGCCCACGTAGCCGAACATCTCCGACAGCGGCACCAGCGCGTTGATCACCTGGTTGCCGTGCTGCTCGGTGGTGCCCTGCACCAGACCGCGACGGGAGTTCAGGTCACCGATCACGGTACCGAGGTAGTCGGACGGGGTGGTCACCTCGACCGCCATCATCGGCTCCAGCAGGGCCGGGTCGGCCTTGCGGGCGGCTTCCTTGAAGATCATCGAACCGGCGATCTTGAAGGCGAGCTCGGAGGAGTCGACGTCGTGGTAGGCGCCGTCGGTCAGGGTCACCTTGATGTCCTCGACCGGGTAGCCGGCGAGCACACCGAACTGCATGGCCTCCTGGATGCCGGCGTCCACCGAGGGGATGTACTCCTTGGGGATGCGGCCACCGGTGACGGCGTTGACGAACTCGTAGCCGCTGCCGGCCTCGGTCGGCTCCAGGTCGATGATCACCTTCGCGTACTGGCCCGAGCCACCCGACTGCTTCTTGTGGGTGTACTCGACCTTCTGCACCGGACGACGCAGGGTTTCGCGGTAGGCCACCTGCGGCTTGCCGATGTTGGCCTCGACGCTGAACTCGCGCTTCATCCGGTCGATCAGCACCTCGAGGTGCAGCTCGCCCATGCCGGCGATGATGGTCTGGCCGGTTTCCTCGTCGGTGTGCACCTGGAAGGTGGGGTCCTCTTCGGCGAGGCGCTGAATCGCGGTGCTGAGCTTCTCCTGGTCGCCCTTGGTCTTCGGCTCGATGGCCTGCTCGATCACGGGGGCGGGGAAGGTCATCGACTCGAGCACGACCGGGTCGTTGATGTCACAGAGGGTGTCACCGGTGCCGGTGTCCTTCAGGCCCATCACCGCACCGATCTGGCCGGCCCCGAGCGAGGTGATCTCCTCACGCTTGTTGGCGTGCATCTGGTAGATCTTGCCGATCCGCTCGCGCTTGCCCTTGGTGGAGTTGAGCACCTGCGAACCGGTCTCCAGCTTGCCGGAGTAGACCCGGATGAAGGTCAGACGACCCAGGTGCGGGTCGGCGGCAATCTTGAAGGCCAGCATCGACAGCGGGTCGGATTCGGAGGGGTGACGCTCGACACGGTCCTCCTCGTTGCCCGGCTTGAAGCCCTCGATCGCCTCGACGTCCAGCGGCGACGGCAGGTAGTCGACCACGGCGTCCAGCAGCGGCTGCACACCCTTGTTCTTGAAGGCGGTGCCGCACAGCACGGCGGTCAGCGAGCTGGACAGCACGCAGCGACGGATCGCGGCCTTCAGGTCCTCGGGGGTGAACTCCTCGCCACCGAGGTAGACCTCCATGAACTCGTCGTCGTTCTCGGCGATGGTCTCCAGCAGCAGGGAGCGGTACTCCTCGGCCTTGTCGGCCAGGTCGGCGGGGATCTCCTCGATGGCGTAGTCCTCACCGAGCTTGGTCTCGCCGCGCCAGGTCAGCGCACGCATGTAGACCAGGTCGATGACGCCCTCGAAGTTCGCCTCGGCACCGATCGGCAGCTGCAGGATCGCGGTGGTGGCCTTCAACCGGTTGTGGATCGTGTCGATCACGTGGAAGAAGTCGGCACCGGTGCGGTCCATCTTGTTGACGAAGCAGATCCGCGGAACGCGGTACTTGTCGGCCTGACGCCACACCGTCATCGACTGGGGCTCCACCCCGGCAACGCCGTCGAACACGGTCACACCACCGTCGAGCACCCGCAGCGAACGCTCCACCTCGACGGTGAAGTCCACGTGGCCCGGGGTGTCGATGATGTTGATTCGGTGACCTTCCCAGAAGCAGGTCACGGCCGCGGAGGTGATGGTGATCCCCCGCTCCTTCTCCTGCTCCATCCAGTCGGTCGTGGCACCACCGTCGTGGGTTTCGCCCACCTTGTGGTTGATACCCGTGTAGTACAGGATGCGCTCGGTGCTGGTGGTCTTGCCGGCATCGATGTGAGCCATGATGCCGATGTTGCGAACCTTAGCCAGGTCGATTTTGGTCTGGACGGCCACGGAGGTCTTCCTAACTGATGTGAGGACGTGCGGGGTGGGCTGGGATCACCAGCGGTAGTGAGCGAAGGCCTTGTTGGCCTCGGCCATCTTGTGGGTGTCCTCGCGACGCTTCACCGCGGCACCGAGGCCGTTGGAGGCGTCCAGGATCTCGTTCATCAAACGCTCGGCCATCGACTTCTCGCGGCGCTGCTGGGCGAAGCCGACCAGCCAACGCATCGCCAGGGTGGTCGAGCGACCCGGCTTCACGTCGACGGGCACCTGGTAGGTGGCGCCACCGACGCGGCGGGAGCGAACCTCCAGCGAGGGCTTCACGTTGTCCAGCGCACGCTTCAGGGTCTGCACCGGGTCGACACCGGTCTTGGCCCGGGTGCCTTCCAGAGCGGTGTAGACGATGTTCTGGGCGACGGTCTTCTTGCCGTCCTTGAGGATCTTGGAAACCAGCTGGCTGACCAGCGGAGAACCGTAAACCGGGTCGACGTTGATCGGGCGCTTCTGGGCGGGTCCCTTGCGCGGCATTACTTCTCCTTCTTCGCGCCGTAGCGGCTGCGAGCCTGCTTGCGTCCCTTGACACCCTGGGTGTCGAGGGAGCCGCGGACGATCTTGTAGCGAACACCCGGCAGGTCCTTCACACGGCCGCCGCGCACGAGCACCATCGAGTGCTCCTGCAGGTTGTGGCCGACACCGGGAATGTAGGCGGTGACCTCAATACCGGTGGACAACCGAACACGAGCAACCTTGCGCAGTGCGGAGTTCGGCTTCTTGGGCGTGGTGGTGTACACGCGTGTGCAAACGCCACGACGCTGGGGGCCGCCCTTGAGCGCGGGGGTCTTGTTCTTGTTCACCTTGGTGGAGCGGCCCTTGCGGACCAACTGCTGGATTGTGGGCACCGGCTGATGTCTCTTTCCGTTGTGGTCTTGCTCGAATGTCTTGCCTCGTTGCTGGGGCGTATTGAACTTTCAACACGACCTGGCGACACTGCTGGGCCCGACCACGCTGGCGCGGGGGCACCGAAACAGTAAGTACGCGCTTCCCAGTCGGGGCCGGACCACCGCCCGATCCATGTCGAGGCACGCACAAGAGTCCGGACAAGCCGAACACAAGGAGATAGATTACTTGCTGTATCCCACCGGGTCAAAACGCGAACAGCGATGATACCGGCCCACTCCGCGAGTCGCCGACACCCAACCGCCAACTACCGGAGACAATATGCGTGTGTCCCAGCCACAGCCAGTCCCTTCCACCGGTCGTGTCATCGTCATCACCGGAGCGATGGCGGCCGGCAAGTCGACCGTGGCCGAGATGCTGGCCCATCATCTGCCGCGCTCGGTGCACATCCGGGGGGATTCCTTCCGCCGGATGATCGTCAACGGTCGGGCCGAGATGACCTTGCACCCCACCGCCGAGGCGCGGGCCCAGTTGGACCTGCGCTACGACCTCGCCGCCCATGTCGCACTGGCCTGGGCGGGGCACGGATTCGACGCGATCGTCCAGGACGTGATCATCGGCGACGACCTGCCGGCCTTCATCGAGCGCCTGACCGGGGTGGACCGTTTCCTGGTGGTGCTCTCCCCCAGCGTGTCGGCCCTGGAATGGCGCGAACGTCAACGGGACAAGCGATCCGAGACCTACATGTCGGTCGGGGCGATGGACAACACCCTGCGCAACGAGACCACTCGGCTCGGGTACTGGCTGGATTCCTCGGCCCAGACCCCCGAGGAGACGGTGGGCGACATTCTGGAGCACCTGGAACGGGCCAGAGTGTGATCTGAGTTGCGCCCCCGGCGGACGGATTGGAAGATCAAGGCAGCATCCGCCTGCGACGAATCACGAGGACATGATGGACGACGCCAACCGGCCCGATTTCGTACCCCCTGGTTCGGCGCCCTCCCCCACCGACGACCCCGAGCCCATCGTGTCTCCGGCCGAGGCTCAACCCACTCCCGAGACCGACCCTGAGACCGCCCCGGCCGGCGCTGCGGAGCCGACACCCGAGGCCCCCGCCCCGGCCACGGCCGTCCCCGGGGCCCGTCGTCGAGCCCCACTGATCATCGCCCTGGTGGGGGTGCTGGTGGTGTTGGCCGCGATCGGCGGGGTGGTGTGGTGGACGATGTTCCGCGGTGGCGACTCCGACTCGCCCACGGTGCCCGATATCGATCAGGCCCCCGAGATCGCCTGGACCTTCCGGTTGCCCGAGAAGGCCGAAGACCTGCAATGGGCCCCGGCCGGCGATGATCTGGCGCTGGTGTACTCGTCCTCGGTCGATGCGGCCGATCCGGTGCCGGTGTATCTGATCGACGTGACCGACGGCAGCACGAAGTGGGAGCTCGACCTGAACAAGGCGACCGATGGCGCGTTGGACGCCGAGTGGGTCGTGGGTCAGGATCTGCCCGGCACCGACTTCGTCTCGGTGAGCCTGTACACCGGGGACGGATCCTCGCCCAGCACCTTCATTCTGGTGAACCGGGAAACCGGCGAGGTTGACAGCTCCCACCAGTTGGAGATCGGCGAGGGGATCATGACCGCCGCATCGGGCAATGTCTACCGGGCCAACTGGATGCACAACCAGATCAACCGGGTCGCCGGGCTGGACGACATCGACAACGTGCTGTGGACCACCGACATCCCGTCCTTCGAGGGCGGCGATTTCACCATCGGCATCGAGGAGCGGGACGGCTACTCCCTCTACGGACGGATTCGCGGCCTGGGCGGCGTGGCCGGCTACGACTGGCCGTTGTACTTCGCCGCCGCCGGCACCGAGGACGGGGAAACCCCGGGCTGGATTCTCGGCGACACCGACCAGCCGAGCAGCTACATCCTGCTCGACGACGTGGTGGTGCGGATGACCCAGGCCGACACCACCACCGCGGTCGGGTTGGACCGCAATGGTGAGGAACTGTGGCACCTGGACAACTTCCGCGGTGTGGTGATGCCGCTCAACGACATGTTGTTCGTGATCGACCACCGCGATGATCACACCGCGATCACCCGCTACGACCCGAAGAAGGGCGAGCCAATGTGGGACACCCCGGCCCGGCTGCCGGTCGGCACCGCCCTGACGATGGTGGGCAACAAGGTCGTCGCGCTGACCTCCTCGGAGAATCCGCAGGCCGTCACCGTGAATCCCGGCAACGGGTCCCTCGGGCACCAGTTGGACTTCCCGCCCACGTACAACAATCAGTTCTTCGTGGGCTCCGACCGGCTGTACGTGGCCACCCGGCCCGACACGGGTTCGGAACTCACCCTGATCGCACAGCCGGTGAACAAGCCCGGCTCCCTGTGGACCGCGACGTTCCCGGCCACCTACGAAGCCACCCAGGTGGGACGCCACCTGCTGCTGCTCGACCAGCAGAACCGGACGATGGCCGGACTGGGAACGCCCTGACCGGGGTGTTGCCACCAACACAGGGTCGGTGAAATACGAAGGGGGCCCGTCCGGATCGGACGGGCCCCCTTCGTGTTCTCGGCTGATCAGCGGTAGTCGCTGCCCAGATCGAAGTCCTCCAACGGCACCGCAGCACCCGAACCGGTGCCGAAGTCGTAGTCGAAGGGGTCGTAGGTCATCGAGTACGCCTGAGCCTTGGCCTCAGCCGTCGGCTCCACCCGGATGTTGCGGTAGCGGTCCAGACCGGTACCGGCCGGGATCAGCTTGCCCAGGATCACGTTCTCCTTCAGGCCGACCAGCTTGTCGGACTTGCCGTGGATCGCGGCATCGGTGAGCACCTTGGTGGTCTCCTGGAAGGAGGCCGCCGAGAGCCACGAATCGGTGGCCAGCGATGCCTTGGTGATACCCATCAACACCGGACGACCGGCGGCCGGCTGACGACCCTCGGCGAGCGCCTCACGGTTCTGCGCCTCGTAGGTCGCCCGGTCGACCAGGTCACCGGGCAGCATGGTGGTGTCACCCGACTCGATCACGGTGATCCGGCGCAGCATCTGGCGAATGATGATCTCCAGGTGCTTGTCGTGGATCGGGGCGCCCTGGGTGCCGTACACCGCCTGCACCTCGTCCACCAGGTGCTGCTGCACCGCACGCAGACCGAGCACCCGCAGCACATCCTGCGGGTCGGGGGTACCGACCGCGAGCTGCTGACCGACGTCGACCGAGTCGCCGTCCTCGACCAGCAGGCGGGCGCGGCGGCCCACCGGGATCTCGATGTCGTCCGAGCCGTCGTTCGGGGTGATCACGACCTTGCGGGTGCGATCGGCCTCGTGGACGGTGATCCGGCCGGCGATCTCGGCGATCGGGGCCTTGCCCTTGGGCTGGCGGGCCTCGAACAGCTCGACCACACGCGGCAGACCCTGCGTGATGTCGTCACCGGCCACACCACCGGTGTGGAAGGTACGCATCGTCAGCTGGGTACCGGGCTCACCGATCGACTGCGCGGCGACGATACCGACGGCCTCACCGACGTCGACCAGCTTGCCGCTGGCCAGCGAACGGCCGTAGCACATCGCGCAGGTGCCCATCGTCGACTCACAGGTCAACACGCTGCGCACCTTCACCGAGGTGACCCCGGCGGCGATCAGCATCGCGATGTTCACATCACCCAGGTCGACACCGGCCGGCACCAGCACCTCGCCATTGGCGTCCACCGCATCGGTGGCCAGGGTGCGGGCGTAGACCGCGGTCTCGATCTTCTCGTCCGGCACCAGGGTGCCGTTCTCCTCGATCGCGATCGGCTTGGTCAGGCCGCGCTCGGTACCGCAATCCTCCTCGCGGATGATCACGTCCTGCGACACGTCCACCAGACGACGGGTCAGGTAACCCGAGTCGGCGGTACGCAGCGCGGTGTCGGCCTGGCCCTTACGGCCACCGTGGGTCGAGATGAAGTACTCGAGCACCGACAGGCCCTCACGGAAGTTGGCCTTGATCGGACGCGCGATGATCTCGCCCTTCGGGTTCACCACCAGGCCTCGCATGGCGGCGATCTGGCGCATCTGCACCATGTTTCCTCGGGCACCCGAGTTCACCATCATGAAGATCGGGTTGGTGCGCTCGAAGTTGCGCTCCATCGCATGACCCAGCTCGCTGGTCGCGGCGGTCCAGATCTCGATCAGTTCCTGGCGACGCTCTTCCTCGGTGATCAGACCACGCTCGTACTGCTTGTCGATCTTGGTGGCCCGGTTCTCGTAGCCGGCCAGGATCTCCGGCTTGTCCGGCGGGGTGGAGACGTCCGAGATGGACACGGTGACACCGGAGCGGGTGGCCCAGGTGAAGCCGATGTCCTTCAGGTTGTCCAGGGTGGCGGCGACCTCGACCTTGCGGTACCGCTCGGCCAGGTCGTTGATCAGGGCGCCGAGCTGCTTCTTGCCGACCTCGTTGTTCACGTAGGCGAAGTCGGCCGGCAGGGTCTCGTTGAACAGCGCCCGACCCAGGGTGGTCTCCAGCATCACGGTGCCGTCGGGGCGCAGTTCGACCTCGGCCGGCGGAACGATGTCGGTGAACCGGATCTTGATCTTGGCGTTGATCGCGATCTCGCCCAGGTCGAAGGCCATCTGGGCTTCGGCGGCGTCCCGGAAGACCCGTCCCTCACCCTTGGCGCCCTCGCGGATCATCGTCAGGAAGTAGTGCCCGATGATCATGTCCTGGGTCGGCAGGGTGACCGGACGCCCGTCGGCGGGCTTGAGGATGTTGTTGGTCGACAACATCAGGATCCGGGCCTCGGCCTGTGCCTCGGCGCTCAGCGGCAGGTGCACCGCCATCTGGTCACCGTCGAAGTCGGCGTTGAACGCGGTGCAGACCAGCGGGTGCAACTGGATCGCCTTACCCTCGATCAGCTGCGGTTCGAAGGCCTGAATACCGAGTCGGTGCAGGGTGGGGGCACGGTTCAGCAGCACGGGGTGTTCGGAGATGACCTCTTCGAGCACGTCCCACACCACCGGACGCTGGCGCTCCACCATCCGCTTGGCCGACTTGATGTTCTGGGCGTGATTGAGGTCGTCCAGCCGCTTCATCACGAACGGCTTGAACAACTCCAGGGCCATCGCCTTGGGCAGGCCACACTGGTGCAGCTTCAACTGCGGGCCGACCACGATGACCGAACGGCCCGAGTAGTCGACGCGCTTACCCAGCAGGTTCTGCCGGAAGCGGCCCTGCTTGCCCTTCAGCATGTCGGAGATCGACTTCAGCGGACGGTTGCCCGGGCCGGTCACCGGACGGCCGCGGCGGCCGTTGTCGAACAGCGAGTCGACGGCTTCCTGCAGCATCCGCTTCTCGTTGTTCACGATGATCTCGGGCGCACCGAGGTCGAGCAGACGCTTCAACCGGTTGTTGCGGTTGATCACCCGGCGGTACAGGTCGTTCAGGTCGGAGGTCGCGAAGCGGCCACCGTCCAACTGCACCATCGGACGCAGGTCCGGCGGGATCACCGGGACGCAGTCGAGCACCATGCCGGTCGGCGAGTTGCCGGTCTCGAGGAAGGCCGACACCACGTTCAGCCGCTTCAGGGCGCGGGTCTTGCGCTGGCCCTTGCCGGTCTGGATGGTGTGGCGCAGGCTCTCGGCCTCGGCCTGCAGGTCGAAGGTCTCCAGCCGGCGCTGAATCGCGGCGGCACCCATCGAGCCCGAGAAGTACTTGCCGAAGCGGTCCTTCATGGCGCGGTAGAGCACCTCGTCGCCCTCGAGGTCCTGCACCTTGAGCGACTTGAAGCGGTTCCACACCAGGTCGAGACGGTCGATCTCGCGGTTGGCGCGGTTGCGGATCTGCTGGGCCTCCCGCTCACCGCTGTCGCGCACCTTCTTGCGCGCGTCGGCCTTGGCGCCCTCTTCCTCGAGCCGGGCCAGATCTTCCTCGAGCTTCTTCAGCCGGGTCTCGACATCGGCATCGCGGCGGGCCTCGAGCTGCTGCTTCTCGACCTGAACCTTGCCCTCCAGCGACGACAGGTCGCGGTGGCGGGCGTCCTCGTCCACATCGGTGATCATGTACGCGGCGAAGTAAATGACCTTCTCGAGGTCCTTCGGGGCGATGTCGAGCAGGTAACCGAGCCGGCTGGGGACACCCTTGAAGTACCAGATGTGGGTGACCGGGGCGGCCAACTCGATGTGCCCCATCCGCTCGCGGCGCACGTTGGAGCGGGTGACCTCCACGCCACAGCGCTCACAGATGATGCCCTTGAAGCGCACCCGCTTGTACTTACCGCAGTAGCACTCCCAGTCCCGGGTCGGGCCGAAGATCTTCTCGCAGAACAGGCCGTCGCGTTCGGGCTTCAGGGTGCGGTAGTTGATCGTCTCCGGCTTCTTGACCTCACCGAAGGACCACTCGCGGATCTCGTTGGCAGTGGCCAGGCCGATCCGCAGTTCGTCGAAGTAGTTGACGTCGAGCACGTTGTTTTATCTCTCTCCCCGCCCCGCCAGGGGCGCTGTGATGTCGTCGTTGCTGGGCGAAGTACTCAGACTTCTTCCACTCCGGCCAATCCCTCACCGGGACGGCGAGAGAGTTCGATGCCGAATTCATCGGCAGCCCGGTAGTTGTCCTCCTCGGAGTCCTTCAACTCCAGCAACGTGCCGTCCGAAGACAGCACCTCGACGTTCAGACACAGGGACTTCATTTCCTTGACGAGAACCTTGAACGATTCGGGAATTCCCGGCTCGGGGATGTTCTCGCCCTTGACGACCGCCTCGTACACCTTGACGCGACCCGACACATCGTCCGACTTGATGGTGAGCAGCTCCTGCAGGGCCCAGGCCGCGCCGTAGGCCTCCAGTGCCCACACCTCCATCTCACCGAACCGCTGGCCACCGAACTGGGCCTTACCGCCCAGCGGCTGCTGGGTGATCATCGAGTACGGGCCGGTGGACCGGGCGTGGATCTTGTCGTCGACCAGGTGGTGCAGCTTCAGCATGTACATGTAGCCCACGCCGATCGGCTGCGGGTAGGGCTCACCGGAGCGGCCGTCGAACAGCCGCGCCTTGCCGGTCTGGTCCACCATCTGCAGACCGTCACGGTTCGGCAGGGTGTGGTTCAGCAGACCGCTGAGCTCCTCCTCGGTGGCACCGTCGAACACCGGGCTGGCGACCCGGGAGTCACCGGGCACCTGTTCCAGCCCGACCTCGCGGAGCCGGTCGGCCCAGTTCTCGGTGACATTGGTGATGTCCCAGCCGGTCTTGGCGACCCAGCCCAGATGCAACTCCAACACCTGTCCGACGTTCATCCGGCTCGGCACACCGAGCGGGTTCAGCACGATGTCGACCGGGGTGCCGTCCTCCAGGAAGGGCATGTCCTCCACCGGCAGCACCTTGGCGATGACGCCCTTGTTGCCGTGCCGGCCGGCGAGCTTGTCGCCGTCGGAGATCTTGCGCTTCTGGGCGACGTAGACCCGCACCAGCTGATTCACGCCCGGGGGCAGTTCGTCGCCCTCGTCGCGGTCGAACAGCCGGACGCCGATCACGGTGCCCGATTCGCCGTGCGGCACCTTCATCGAGGTGTCGCGCACCTCGCGGGCCTTCTCACCGAAGATGGCGCGCAGCAGGCGCTCCTCGGGGGTCAGCTCGGTTTCACCCTTCGGGGTCACCTTGCCGACCAGGATGTCGCCGGTGGTCACCTCGGCGCCGATCCGGATGATGCCGCGCTCGTCGAGGTTGGCCAGCATCTCGTCGGAGACGTTGGGGATGTCGCGGGTGATTTCCTCGGCACCCAGCTTGGTGTCGCGGGCGTCGACCTCGTGCTCCTCGATGTGGATCGAGGTGAGGACGTCGTCCTGCACCAGGCGCTGGCTGAGGATGATCGCGTCCTCGTAGTTGTGGCCTTCCCAGGGCATGAACGCCACCAGCAGGTTGCGGCCCAGCGCCATCTCGGCACCGTCGGTGCAGGGGCCGTCGGCCAGCGGGGTGCCCGGCTCGACCCGGTCGCCGACGCTGACCAGCGGACGCTGGTTGATGCAGGTGCCGGCGTTGGAGCGGCGGAACTTCTCCAGGCGGTAGCTCTGGTAGGTGCCGTCGTCGTTGGTGACGTCGATCATGTCGGCGCTCACCGAGGTGATCACACCGCTGCGGCTGGCCACCATCACGTCACCGGCGTCGACCGCGGAGCGGAACTCCATGCCGGTGCCGACGTAGGGGGCCTCGCTGCGGATCAACGGCACGGCCTGGCGCTGCATGTTCGAACCCATCAACGCACGCGAGGCGTCGTCGTGCTCCAGGAACGGAATCAGCGCGGTGGCCACCGACACCATCTGGCGCGGCGACACGTCCATGTAGTCCACCTCGGAGGCGGGAATGGTGTCGACCTCGCCGTAGCGCTTGCGCACCAGGACACGTTCCTCGGCGAACGAGCCGTCCTCGTTCAGCAGCGCGTTGGCCTGCGCGGTGACGTAGCGGTCCTCCACATCGGCGGTGAGGTAGTCGACCTGGTCGGTGACCACACCGTCGATGACCTTGCGGTACGGGGTCTCGATGAAACCGAAGGCGTTCACCCGGGCGAAGGACGCCAACGAGCCGATCAGGCCGATGTTGGGACCTTCCGGGGTTTCGATCGGGCACATCCGGCCGTAGTGCGAGGGGTGCACGTCACGGACTTCCATGCCCGCGCGATCGCGGGACAGACCGCCCGGGCCCAGGGCCGACAGGCGGCGCTTGTGGGTCAGACCCGCGAGCGGGTTGTTCTGGTCCATGAACTGCGACAACTGCGAGGTGCCGAAGAACTCCTTCAACGCCGCCACGACCGGACGGATGTTGATCAGGGTCTGCGGGGTGATCGCCTCGATGTCCTGGGTGGTCATCCGGTCGCGCACCACGCGCTCCATCCGGCCCAGGCCGGTGCGCAACTGGTTCTGGATCAGCTCGCCCACGGTGCGCAGGCGGCGGTTGCCGAAGTGGTCGATGTCGTCCTCTTCGACCAGCACGTCGCCCGGAAGCTCTTCCTGGCCGGCGTGCAGAGCCACCACGTACTTGATCGCCGCGGCGATGTCGTCGACGGTGAGCACCTGCTGATCGAAGGGCAGGTCCAGACCGAGCTTCTTGTTGATCTTGTAGCGGCCGACCTTGGCCAGGTCGTAGCGCTTCTCGTTGAAGTAGTAGTTGTTCAACAGGGTCTGCGCGGCCTCACGGGTCGGCGGCTCACCCGGGCGCAGCTTGCGGTAGATGTCCAGCAGCGCCTCGTCCTGGTTCTGCGGGCCGTCCTTCTCCAGGGTCTGGCGGATCGACTCGTACTCGCCGAACTCCTCGAGGATCTGCTCCTCGGTCCAGCCCAGGGCCTTCAGCAGCACGGTGACGCTCTGCTTGCGCTTGCGGTCGAGGCGGACGCCGACCTGGTCGCGCTTGTCGACCTCGAACTCCAGCCAGGCACCCCGCGAGGGGATGATCTTGCAGGTGTAGATGTCCTTGTCGGAGGTCTTGTCGGGGGTTTCCTCGAAGTAGACACCCGGGGAACGCACCAACTGCGACACCACGACTCGTTCGGTGCCATTGATGATGAAGGTGCCCTTGGGGGTCATCAGCGGGAAGTCGCCCATGAACACCGTCTGCGACTTGATCTCGCCGGTGTCGTTGTTCATGAACTCCGCGGTGACGAACAGCGGCGCCGAGTAGGTGGCGTCACGGTCCTTGCACTCGTCGACGGTGTATTTCGGCGCTTCGAAGCGGTGGTCGCGCAACGAGAGCGACATGGTTTCGGAGAAATCCTCGATCGGGGAGATCTCGTCGAAGATCTCCTCCAGACCGGACTTGAAGTTCACATCGGTCCGCCCCTGTTCCTGGGCTTCGGCGACGCGCGCCTGCCAGGACTCGCTGCCGATCAGCCAGTCGAAGGAGTTGACTTGCAAATCGAGCAGGTGGGGTACTTCCATGGGCTCGTTGATCTTCGCGAACGAGATCCGACCCGTGGGGGAAACGACGTTATTGTTCGAGGCAGTGCGCGAGGCGGCCAACAGTTTGGTCCTTCCGGGGCTCGCAATCTTTTGTGCAGCATGAACGACCCGTGTCAAAACGGGCCACTGATTGCATGTTGAGGCAACAATACACATTAGCCGCGAGCGCAGCGGCGTGCAAGTTGGGAACGAACGATGGCGGGTCCGACTGTATCGGACCCGCCATCGCGGGGTACGGCTCGAGCCGAGGCGGCTCGGCCGCGGTGATCACTTCAGGGTGACGGTGCCACCGGCGCCCTCGAGGGCTTCCTTGGCCTTCTCGGCGTCTTCCTTCTTGACCTTCTCCAGGACCGGCTTCGGGGCGTTCTCGACGAGCTCCTTGGCCTCCTTGAGGCCGAGGCTGGTGAGAGCGCGCACCTCCTTGATGACCTGGATCTTCTTGTCGCCGGCCGACTCGAGGATCACGTCGACCTCGTCCGAACCGGTGTCGCCACCGTCGGCGTCGTCGCCACCAGCGGCCGGGGCAGCGCCCGGAGCAGCGGCCACGGCCACCGGAGCAGCAGCGGAAACACCGAAGGTCTCCTCGAACTGCTTCACGAACTCGGAGAGCTCGATGAGGGTCATTTCCTTGAAAGCGTCCAGCAACTCGTCAGTGCTCAGCTTCGCCATGTCAGGCGTCCTTTCTTACGTTCTTACTCGGTGTCCGCGGCAGCGTCGGCTGCCTCGGGGGCCGACTCTTCGGCCTCGGGGGTCGGTTCCTGGGCCTGCTCCGCGGCAGGGGCACCGGCCCCGGCGATGAGCGAGGGGTTCTCGTTGGCCGCGGACTCCAGCGCACCCAGGCCACGGGCGGCCTGTGCGAGCGGAGCGGCGAACAGCGAAACGGCGCCCTGCAGTGCAGACTGCATGCCACCGGCGAGCTTCGCGAGCAGAACCTCACGAGACTCGAGATCGGCCAACTTCTTGACCGCATCGGCGTCGAGGGTCCGACCCTCCATGACACCGCCCTTGAGCACCAGGAATGGGTTGGCCTTGGCAAAGTTACGCATGCTCTTGGCAACGGCGGCCACATCGCCCTTGATGAAGGCAATGGCCGTCGGGCCGACGAACATCTCGTCGAGACCCTCGATTCCCGCCTCGGCGGCGGCAAGCTTGGTCAGCGTGTTCTTTGCCACGGCGTAGGTGGCGTCCTCACCGAGAGTGCGGCGCAGCTCCATGAGCTCCGCCACGGTGAGTCCGCGGTACTCGGTCAGCACGGCCGCGTCCGAGTTGATGAATTGCTCCTTCAACTCGGCGACGGTTGCTGCCTTGTCCGGCCTCGCCATGGTTCTCCTTCCTTCGGGTTGCACCGAGATCACCCGACACGAAAAAAGCCCCGGCGCAGGAGCGCACAGGGCTTGTGGGGGCTTTCGTCCCCTCGTCCGTGTTACACACCTGCGCAGGCGCCCTCTCGGGCCTTAAGACGAGATCCGTGGATTTCGTCACCGGCGGTCTTCGGCAAGCGACAACATTAGGCCATCTCCCGCGCCGGCACCAAATCGGCGCCCGGCGCGGGACAACGGCGGGAGGCTCAGGCCTCGTCTTCCTTCTTCTGCTTGGCGGGATCGACACCCACACCGACGCCCATGGTCGAGGACACGGTGATCTTGCGGATGTACTTGCCCTTGGCCGAGGCCGGCTTCAACCGCATGACTTCATCGAGGGCGGCGTAGTAGTTCTCGGCGAGCTGCTCGCCGGTGAACGAGGCCTTGCCGATGATGAAGTGCAGGTTGGAGTGCCGGTCGACGCGGAACTCGATCTTGCCGCCCTTGATGTCGGACACGGCCTTGGCCACGTCCGGGGTGACGGTGCCGGTCTTCGGGTTGGGCATCAGGCCGCGGGGGCCGAGCACCCGGCCCAGCCGGCCGACCTTGCCCATCAGGTCGGGGGTGGCGACGACGGCGTCGAAGTCCAGGTAGCCACCGGAGACCTTCTCGATCAGATCGTCGGCGCCCACCTCGTCGGCGCCGGCGGCCTTGGCCGCCTCGGCCTTCTCACCGGTGGCGAAGACGAGGACCCGTGCCGTCTTGCCGGTACCGTGCGGAAGGTTGACGGTGCCACGCACCATCTGATCGGCCTTGCGGGGGTCGACGCCCAACCGCATCGCCACGTCGACGGTTTCGTCGAACTTGGCCGAGGAGCCGTCCTTGATCAGCTTGATCGCTTCGGACGGGTTGTACAGGTGGTCGGCGTCCCGCTTCTCGTTGGCCGCGTTCCAGGCTTTGCTGCGCTTCATGACTGGTTTCCTTCTTCGTTGTTGACCAGGTGTGGTGCGGGCCGCGCCGGCCCTCCCACGGTTACGGGGATGATTCCCCGGCGTCGAGGTCAGCCCTCGACGGTGACACCCATCGAACGCGCGGTGCCGGCCACGATCTGCATCGCGGACTCGACGTCGTTGGCGTTCAGGTCGGGCATCTTGGTGGTGGCGATCTCACGCACCTGCTCGGAGGTGATCTTGCCGACCTTGTCCTTGTTCGGCGCGCCGGAGCCCTTCTTCAGGCCGGCGGCCTTCTTGATCAGTTCGGCTGCGGGCGGGGTCTTGGTGATGAAGGTGAAGGTGCGATCTTCGTAGATCGTGATCTCCACCGGAATCACGTTGCCGCGCATGGATTCGGTGGCCGCGTTGTAGGCCTTGCAGAATTCCATGATGTTGACGCCGTGCGGGCCGAGGGCGGTACCCACCGGCGGGGCCGGCGTCGCGGACGCAGCTTGCAGGGCAACCTTGACGAGGGCTGCCACCTTCTTCTTGGGAGGCATGGATTCGGGTCCTTGCTGGTTACGGGGCCCGGGTCTGATCGACCGGGCCGGATCGGGTTTTCCCTCAGACGACCTTTTGGATCTGTGGGAAGGTGAGATCCACCGGCGTTTCACGGCCGAGGATTTCGACCAGCGCCTTGAGTCGCTGGTTGTTCACATTGATCTCGGTGATCGTGGCGTGCACCCCGGCGAACGGGCCGTCCACCACCATGACCGAGTCGCCCACGGCGTAGTCGGCGACTTCCACCTTCTTGGGCTTCTTCTTACCGCCTTCGGCCTTGGTCGCTGCTGCGATCACCGACGGCGCAAGCATGTTCTCCACCTCGTCCAGGGTCAGCGGCACCGGATCGGTGGCGTTGCCGACGAACCCGGTCACCGAGGGGGTGTGCCGCACCGTCGACCACGACTCGTCGGTCAGGTCCATGCGCACCAGCACGTAGCCGGGCAGGTAGGTGCGGGTCACGAGCTTCTTGGACGAGTCCTTGCGGATCTCGATGACATCCTCGGTGGGTACGACACACTCGAAGATGTAGTCCTCCATGTTCATCGAGGTGGCGCGCTGCATCAGGTTCTGACGCACCTTGTTCTCCATCCCCGAATGGGTGTGGATCACGAACCAGTCGCCGAACTTGCTGCGCAACTCCTCGCGCAAGGCTTCCAGCGCGGCGGCCTCGACGTCGGTTTCACCGGCCTCATCCTCATCGTCGGACTCGGCGGGCTCTTCGTCGGCCTCATCGGCGGGCATGCCCAGATCGATCTCCGGTTCGGCCGGTGCGTCGTCACCGAGCGCCCCCAGGTCGATCGACACCTCGTCCTCGCCGGAGCCCTCCTCGGGGGTCCAGTCACCGAGGTCGATACCGGTCTCGTCATCGGACGACGACTCGACGGCACCGAGATCGATCTCGATGTCGTCACCGGCGTCCATCGCCTGGTTGGAGTCGTTATCTGACACGTTTTCCTCTCGTGGGACTTGTTTCGCTTCAGCCGAACAGACGGGTGACACCCATCCCGAACAACAGGTCGAGCACGGTCACCACCGCAATGATGAAGGCGACGAACACCAGCACGACCACGAAGTAGCCGCGCACCTGCTCGCCGGTCGGCCAGACGACCTTCTTCAGTTCGTCCACCGACTGGCCGACGAACTCGACCGGTCCGGTGCGCTTGTCCTCCTCCGCCGGGCGGTGCTTCTGCCGCGGAGTCGGTGCCGACTTCTTGCGCGGTGCCGAGGGGCGGCGACTTTCGGCGGCCGCGGCGGTTGCCTCGGCCAGCACCTCGTTGTCCTCGGAAGCGTCGTAACCCTCGTCGGGCTGTTCCACATCGGGAACACCGTCGTAGTCGGCGTCGATCTCACCGGCTGCGTCAACCTCGGGGTCGGGCAGGTCGGCCGCCAGGTCGCGTCCCTCGGGGGTCTCGGCAGCTTCATTGGACAGGTCGTCGTCCCGGCTCGGGTCGCGCTTGTCGTCAGCCACTCAGGTTCCTCCGGTCGGCGCTCACTGCGGCGCGGTTTGACACACACTCTTCGCACGGCAAGAGGGACTCGAACCCCCAACCTTCGGTTTTGGAGACCGATGCTCTGCCAGTTGAGCTATTGCCGTTGGGCGATGGGCCCCAGTATCCTCGTCGGCGCCAAACAGGCACGTCGGCACACTGGTGAACTCACCAAGACAGGGATTCTATGTCGCGGGCCCGTCGCTTGTCGAACCGAGCCCGGACGCGACCGCTCAGCTCGGGTAGTGCGTGTCGTGCAGGTGCACCACCAGCGACGAGTACGGCCCGAGGTGGACGTGGGTGTCGGTGACCACCGCTTCGCCGGTGCTGAGCAGCACATCACCGGCCGCCTCGAGTTCCATGTCGGTGGGGTCGGCGCCGAAGTTGACCGCGATCGAGATCGCCTCACCGCGTTCGACGACCAGCCATTCGTCACCGGGCTCCCCCGACCCGTGCCGCACCGCCACCCCGTCGAAACGGGGGTCGGTCAGGTCGGCATGGCTGCGGCGCAGGTCGAGCAGCTTGCGGTTCAGGTCCAACAGCCAGCGGTGCGGTTCCTCCTCGGCCTCGTCCCAGTTCAGGATCGAACCGGTGAAGGTGGCCGGATCCTGCGGGTCGGGCACGCTGGCGGGGTCCCAATCCATCTTGGCGAACTCGGCGAACCGGCCCTGGCTGACCGAGGCGGCGAGTTCCTCCTCCGGGTGCGAGGTGAAGAACATCCACGGGGTGGTGGCACCCCATTCCTCGCCCATGAAGATCATCGGGGTGCCCGGGTTGAGCAGGGTGAGCACCGCGGCCAGGGCGAGCTGCCGGGTGGTCAGCATCGAGCCCAGCCGGGCCCCGTCGGCCCGGTTGCCGATCTGGTCGTGGTTGTCCGAACACACCACCAGCCGCCAGGTCGGGGTGCGCGGGGTGTCGAGTCGGCGGCCGTGCCGTCGACCCCGGAAGGTCGACACCGTGCCGTCGTGGAAGTAGCCGTTCTCCAGCACCTTGCCCAGCGCGTCGAGGGAGGCGAAGTCGGCGTAGTAGCCGGTGTTGGACCGGGTCAGGTTCGCCACCAGCGCGTGATGGAAGTCGTCGCTCCACTGGGCCGCCAGGCCGTAGCCGCCGGCCTCGCGCGGGGTGATCAGCCGGGGGTTGTTCAGATCGGATTCGGCGATCAGGGTGAGCGGGCGGCCCAGGTGCACGCTGAGGGCGTCCACCTCGATGGCCAGTTCCTCCAGGATGTCGATCGCGGTCGAGTCGACGAAGGCGTGCACCGCGTCCAGCCGCAGCCCGTCCACGTGGTAGTCGCGCAGCCACATCAGGGCGTTGTCGATCACATAGCGGCGCACCTCGTCCGAATCGGGGCCGTCGAGGTTGATCGGGGTCCCCCAGGGGGTGTCCATACCCTCTTTGAGGTACGGGCCGAAGCGCGGCAGATAGTTGCCGGACGGGCCGAGGTGGTTGTAGACCACGTCCTGCAGCACGGCCAGACCGCGCTGGTGACAGGCGTCGACGAACCGTTGGTAGGCCGCGGGCCCACCGTAGGGTTCGTGCACCGCGAACCAGTCGACCCCGTCGTAGCCCCAACCGTGGTGGCCGTTGAAGGCGTTCACCGGCATCAGTTCGACGAAGTCGATACCGAGTTCGGCCAGGTGGTCGAGGTGTTCGATGGCGGCGTCCAGGGTGCCTTCGGCGGTGAAGGTGCCGACGTGCATTTCGTAGATCACGCCACCGGCGAGCTGCCGGCCGGTCCAGTCGTCGTCACCCCATTGGTAGTGGGTGTGGTCGAAGGTGCGGGTCAGCCCATGCACCCCGTGCGGTTGCCGGCGCGAGCGCGGGTCGGGCAGCGGGTTCTCGTCGTCGTCGAGCAGGTAGCCGTAGTCGACCTCGCCGAAGCGGATCTGCTCGGGCAGGTCGTCGGCCGGGTGCCACAGCCCGTCGTCGCGCAGCTCCATCGGGTACCGCTCGCCCTCGGCGAGCAGGGTGACGCGCTGGGGATTGGGAGCCCAGACGCGGAAGTCGTTGGGGCGGGGGTTGTCACTCACAGTTCGCATCCGATCAGCACCGGTTCGGGTACCAGGGTGATGCCGTACCGTTCGGCGACCCCGGCCCGCACGGTACGGGCCAGGTCGAGAAGGTCACGGGCGCGGGCATTGCCGCGGTTGGTCAGGGCCAGGACATGTTTGGTGGACAGTCCGGCGGCCGCGTCGTCGGTGACGCGGAAACCTTTGTGGAAGCCGGCGTGGTCGATCAGCCACGCCGCGCTGGTCTTGACCCGGCCGTCCGGTTGCGCGAACCGGGGTGCCCCTTCGGGCAGGTCGGCGGCCTGCTCGGCGGAGATGATCGGGTTGGTGAAGAAGGAGCCGGCGCTCCAGGTGTCGTGGTCGGCCGCGTCCAGCACCATGCCCTTGCCGCGCCGCAGACCCAGCACGGCCTCGCGCACCGGGCCGATCGGTACCCGGTCGCCGGGGTTGACGCCCAGGGTGCGGGCCAGTTCGGCGTAGCGGATCGGGCCGCCGAGGTCACCGATCCGCAGTTGGAAGCCGACGGTGAGCACCACCCAGCGGTTCGGTTCGCGCTTGAACAGCGAGTCGCGGTACCCGAACCGGCAGTCGGCGTTGGCGAAGGTGTGGATCTGCCCGGTCTTGCGGTCCCAGGTGCGTACCTGGGTGATGGTCTGGGACACCTCTGCCCCGTAAGCGCCGACGTTCTGGATTGGGGTGGCCCCGACCAGGCCGGGGATGCCGGACAGGGTTTCCAGCCCGCTCCATTCCGATTCGACGGTGTGGGCGACGAAGGCGTCCCAGGGTTCGCCGGCGGCGACGGTGAGCAGCGCTCCCCCGCAGGCGGCGTCCCCACGCGGGGGCACGTTGGAGTTGATGCCGCGGGTGGCGATCCGCACCACGCGTCCGTCGAATCCGTCGTCGCCGATCAGCAGGTTCGATCCGCCGCCGATCAGCAGCACCGGGGTGCCGGCCTCGTCGGCCTCGCGTACCGCGGTGATCAACTCGTCCTCGGTGGTGGCGGTGACGAACTCGGTGGCGGTGCCCCCGACCCGCAGGGTGGTCAGGTCGGCCAGAGCGGGGCCGTCAGCCATGGGACAACTCCGCACGTGCGGCGGTGAGGATCTTCTCCCCGGCACTGATCACTTCCAGGCCGACGGTGATCGCATCGTCGTCGACCGCGGTGACCTTGCCGGTGATGGTCAGTTCGACCCCTTCGTCGGTGTCGGGCACCACGACCGGACGGGCGAAGCGGGTCTGGTAGCTGCGCACCCGGGCCGGGTCGCCGGCCCAGTCGGTGACCACGCGCAGGGCCAGGCCCATGGTCAACATGCCGTGGGCGAGCACCCCGGGCATACCCAGGGCGGTGGCGAAGCGGTCGGACCAGTGGATCGGGTTGAAGTCGCCGGAGGCCCCGGCGTAGCGCACCAGGTCGGCGCGGGTGAGGGTGACGGTCAGGGCGGGCAGTTCGTCGCCGACGGCGGTCATGCGTTCTCCTCCCCCGAATGCAGCAGGGTGGCGTTGACGGTTGCCACGGCCTCACCGGCGTGGTCGCGCAACAACACCTCGGTGCCGATCATGTCGGCGCCACCGCGGTTGCGGACGCTGGTGATGGTCAGGGTCGCGGTGATCTCGTCGCCCACCCGGATCGGCCGGACGAAGCTGAACTTCTGATCGGCGTGCAGGATGCGGTGCAGCGCCAGGCCGAGTTCGGCGTCGTCGAAGAGGGCCTGCCAGGCGGCGGAGCTGATCACGAAGGCGAAGGTGGGCGGGGCCACCGCGTCCGGGCCGTGGTAGGCGGAGTCTCGCTCGCCCAGGGCGGTGGCGAACTCCTCGATCTTGGCCTGTCCGACGGGGTAAGCAGGGGTGGGCGGGTAGCTGCGCCCCACGTGCTCGGCGGTAATCGGCATGGTGGTCAGGTTAGCCGCAAAAGGCCGCCCACTGTTTTCAGTGGACGGCCTCGGCGGTGAGAAAGCTCAGTCAGCGGGTCTCGCGGTGCGCGGTGTGCGAATGGCAGCGCGGGCAGAACTTCTTCATCTCCAGCCGATCCGGGTTGTTGCGCCGGTTCTTGCGGGTGATGTAGTTCCGCTCCTTGCACTCGGTGCAAGCCATCGTGATCTTGGGCCGCACGTCAGATTGCTTGGCCATTTTCCGTCCTTCATCCGTCGAGCTCTTGGTGGGTGTTGGTAGCGGGAACGGGACTCGAACCCGTGACACAACGATTATGAGCCGTTTGCTCTACCGCCTGAGCTATCCCGCCTTGGTTCGACCACCAGTAATCCAACTGGCTCGGATCCCGGGCGCGGTGGCCCGGGGATCGAACTCAGAGCCCCCATGCGGAATCGAACCGCAGACCTTCTCCTTACCATGGAGACGCTCTGCCTACTGAGCTATAGGGGCGTGCCGACGCATAAAGGTACACGACCTTGTGCCCGATTGCCAAAGCGGCTGGCTAAGGTGGTTGACATGCCAGTACAGCCCACACCAGCCGATGCTCTGATCGTCGGATACGACGGCTCCCCGACCGCCGAACTCGCACTGGAGTGGGCCGCCGCGATGGCCGTCCATCAGCAGCGGGAACTGCACATCATGGCCGTCCGTGAATCCCGCAACGCCCCCGATCGAACCCCCGAGGCCCTGGCCACGGTGCGTGAGGCACATCCGGAGATCAACGTCTCGGCATCGGCGCCGGTCGGCAATGCGCGCTATCACTTGGTGCACGCGGCCGACACGGCTGCCTGCGTGGTGTTGGGCAACCGGGGCCGCAGTCGCTGGCAGGCCGCCCTGTTGGGCACGGTGTCGCTGTCGGTGGCGATGCATGCCCATTGCCCGGTGGTGATCATTCACAAGCGCGACACGGTCGTATCGCCCCCGATGAGACTGTTGGTCGGCGTGGACGGTTCGGCCACCAGCGTCGCCGCTGCCCGCTTCGCCGTGGAGATCGCACCCAATGGTGCCGAGGTGCGGGTGGTGATGGCCTGGCCGACCGCGGCCACCGCCGAGCAGATCCCCCCGGCGGCCCAGGAAATCCTGGACCGGGTGGAACTCGACGAACCCGAAGGCGTGACCATCACCAAGGAGGCCCTGGCCGGTCATCCGGTCGATGTGCTGACCTCGCTGGCGAAGAATGCCGACCTGTTGGTGATGGGTCGGCGCGGCAACGAGGGCTTCACCGGGTTCCACATGGGTTCGACCGCCCAGCACGCGCTGTATGAGACTCCTTGCCCCATCGCGATGCTTCCTCAGCAAGACTGAGAGGCATGTCACAGCACACCGATTCGTCCAGCAACCTGTCTCCGCAACGGCGCGGCCAGCGCATCGCGATGCCGCCCGAGGCGCTCAACGAATACCTGACCACCCAGCGCACCTGCCGGGTCGCCAGCGTGGACAAGGACGGTCATCCGAACGTTTCGCCGCTGTGGTTCCTGTGGTTCGACGACGCCCTGTGGCTGTATTCGCTGACCCGCAGCCAGCGGTGGACGAACCTGATGCGCGATCCGCGGGTGGCGATCGTGGTCGACGACGGTGAGGCCTACACCGAACTGCGCGGGGTGGAGATTCGCGGCACCGCCGAAGCGGTCGGCCCCAGCCCCCGTCCCCGGGATGCCGAACTGCCCGAGCTGGCCGGGTTGGAGCAGGCCTTCGCCGACAAGTACTCCGGCGGCCAGGTCGGCCACGACGGCCGGCACGGCTGGCTGAAGATCACTCCCAGCAAGATCACCAGCTGGGACTTCACCCGCATGGGTGGCTGACCCGGTGGCCGAACAGCCGGTACTGGAACTGAACTGGGGCACGATCAGATCGGCGGGTGTCGCCGACCTGTTCGACATCGCCGCCGGTACCGGCTTCGAGTCGGTCACCATCACCGCATGGAAGTACCGCGAGGCCCTGGCCGCCGGCACAAGCCGTGACGAACTGATCGCCCGGCATCGGGCGTCCGGGGTGGCGATCGGATATCTCGATGGTGCGGTCCGCGGGTTACCGGGCATGGCGGACGAGGAAGGCGCCCTGAAATCGAGCCTCGAGGAGGCCTTCCGGCTCGCCGAGGACTTCGGGATCCGCACCTTCAACGTCACGCACTTCGGAGGTGCGGTCGATGTCGACCGGAACCGGCTGGCAGATGCGGTCGGTGAGATGACGGCGCGCGCCGCGACCGAGGGCATCTCGATCGTCTTCGAGTTCATCCCCGGCACCGGCGTGCCGGACCTGGCCAGCGGTGTGCGGCTCGTGCAGCAGGTCGGTGCCGCCAACCTCAGTCTGCTGTTCGACACCTGGCACCACTGGCGCTCCGGGGGTCGGTTGGCCGATCTCGAAGCACTCGACCCGTCCCTGATCGGGGCCTGCCAGCTTGCCGACATGCCGGCCGACCGCGTCGACACCTTCCGTGCCGATGACCCGGAAGCCGCCGAACGCAATGCCCGGATGTACCGGCCGATGACCGGACGGCTGTTGCCGGGCGACGGGGTGTTGCCGCTGACCGAGGTGTGCGCCTGGTTCGCCACCCACCGTCCCGAACTTCCGTGGGGTGCCGAGGTGTTCAGCGCCGATCTGGACGCGATGGCTCCCGAGGATGCCGCGGCGGCGACGTATCGGTCGTTGCTGGAGCTCGCCGTACCGTAGGCGCATGGAAACAGCAGACCGGCCGTGGAATCTGAACATCCACTTCGACCGGTTGCTGAGTGATCTCGTTGACCCGGGCAGCCGGGTTCTCGATGTCGGCTGCGGCGATGGATTCCTGAGCGCCCGGTTGGCCGAGTCAGGCTGCCGGGTGGTCGGGCTGGACAGCGATGCCGACGTGTTGGATCGCGCCCGGCAACGCTTCGGCAGCCACGACATCGCATGGGTGCACGGCGACCTGCTGACCTGCGACCTCACGGACGAGAGCTTCGATGCCGTGCTGTCCAACGCGACCCTGCATCACCTACCCGATACCGCCGAAGGCCTGCGCCGGATGAAGCGACTGACGCGACCGGGTGGACGGATCGGGGTGGTCGGCTTCGCCCGCAATGGGCTGCTCGACTGGCCGAGGTCGCTGGTCGGCGCGCTGGGCATGGCGATCATCAACCGGGTGCGGGGGCAGTGGACCCACACCGCTCCCATGGTTACCGAACTACCGCTGACCTACGGCGAGATGCGCAGGCTGTCGCAAGCGGTGCTCCCCGGTCGGCGGTTCCGCAAACTGTGGTTGGGCCGCTATTGGCTGGCCTATCGAAAACCGGTGTCCGACCACGCAGGCTGATCAGATGGAAGTAGGAACCCACGACAAATGCTCAGTCCACGTGCGGTCAGTCGAGGTGGGGCTTGGCAATTCACACGGCGCGTGACAAGGCAGAATCTGATTCATGCCGATCAAGAGATACACCGTGCATGATCTTCCTGAACGGAGAGTTCACCCACGAGCGGCGCCGGGGCACCAACACCTTCAAGTTGCTCACGCGACTCTTTCCGGGGTTTTCGAGAGCCTTCATGTGGTTCGTCAAGCGGCGGCCGACAAGGACGCGCGCGGCCGGCTCCGTGATCCAGAGGTTGATCTCCTTCGATCGGCCCTGATTCTGGCAGGCGCTGGTCTTGACGCTGTCATAAGGAGGCTCGCCCGTGATGCTTTGCCGAATTTGCTTGCCGTGGGATCGCCCCAGACGGCCGCCCACCGAGCATTCAAAGAGCAGATTAGAGGCGAAGTCCGAGACAAGTCCCCCTCGGATTCATGGACGCGAGCCATCCTTGCTGATGACCCGAGACAGGCCATGATCGATGTCTACGTCAGAGAGCGGACTCAAGGCAGTCTCCAGTCCGAGAAGGACCTCAAACGGATACGCCAAGCACTCGGAATCACCGATACCGTGATTCCGGACGACCGGATTGCAGAGCTGCGCCCATTCCTCACAGCCCGAAATCAAGTTGCGCATGACCTCGATATCAAGGATCCCGGAGACGAGACCTGGGGGCCCCGCTACTCGCGAACCGTGACCACGGTAGTCAAGCAGTGCAACTTGGCGCTGAGCCTGTCCGACTCCTTTGTCGTCGCCGTTTCAGATGCGCTCGGCGGACCACCCGCGCTGGGGCGGCCCCGCAAAAGGGCGTCCCAAGAGACCGGCCCACTCAACCGCTGAGTTTCAGCCGATGTGAAGTTCTGATGAGCGTGGCGGCACGGCTAGCGATAGTTCGTGTACTGCACCGCGAAGTCGTAGTCCTGATCGTTGATCAGCTTCTGCACGGCCTGCAGGGCGTCGCGCGACTTCGAGCTGACCCGCAGCTCGTCGCCCTGGATCTGGGCCTTGACGCCCTTGGGCCCCTCGTCGCGGATCAGCTTGGAGATCTTCTTCGCGTTCTCGGTGGAGATGCCTTCCTTGGTGGAGGCGGTGATCTTCCACAACTTGCCCGACGAGCGCGGGTCGCCGGCGTCCAGAGCCTTCAGGCTCACCCCGCGGCGCACCAACTTCGACTGGAAGACATCGAGCACGGCCTTGACCTTGTCCTCGGAGTCGGCCTGCATTTCGATCAGGTCGCCCGACCATTCGATGCCCGCGTCGGTGCCCTTGAAGTCGAACCGCTGCCGGACCTCCTTGGCCGCCTGATTCAGGGCGTTGTCGACTTCCTGCCGATCCACCTTGCTGACCACGTCGAATGAGCTGTCCGCCATCTGTCCCCTCCTGAAGTCGCTGTCGGCCCATCATGCCAGCAGATCGCACCTTTTCGATTGGCTCTCGGAGCCGCGATTCGCTAAAGTTCTTCTTCGTCGCCGAGCCCGGCGACACGGCAGCTTGCCCGAGCGGCCAAAGGGAGCGGTCTGTAAAACCGTCGGCTTCGCCTTCGTTGGTTCGAATCCAACAGCTGCCACCCACGAGCGGCCCGAGTCCACCGGATTCGGGCCGTTAGTCTTTGCCCATGGTCACTCTCACCGACTCCCAGAAGGCCCTGCTGGCGCGTCCCATCTACGCCTCACTGGGCACCATCCGGCCCGACAACACCGTCACGGTCAACCCGATGTGGTTCGAGTTCGACGGCGAGGTGGTGAAGTTCACCCACACCTCGACCCGCGGCAAGTACCGCAACCTGCAGCAGAACCCGTCGATGTGCCTGATGGTGCTCGACCCCGACGACCCGTTCAACTACGCCGAACTGCGCGGTTCGTTGAAGGAGGTCATCGAGGACCCGACCGGTTCGTTCTGGGTGCATCTAGCCGCGCGCTACGGCAACCCGGGTGCCCCGGCGCCGGACGACTCCCCCGACCGGGTGATCCTGGTGATGCAGATCGACAAGGTGCTGGGTTTCACCGGCTGACCTGCATCGGCTGAACCGACCGGCGGATCCGGCGTCCGCTGAGTATGGTGTGCCCCGTGTTACGCATCGCCACCTTCAACGTCAACGGCATCCGGGCCGCCCACCGGCGCGGCTTTCTCGACTGGCTGACCGAGCGCCAACCCGATGTGGTCGCGCTGCAGGAGGTGCGGGCCGCCGAGGCCATGCTGCCGGACGGGCCGTGGGGTCACCTGCACGGCAGCTACGACGCCGGGACGTTGGCCGGCCGCAACGGGGTCGCGGTACTCACCCGGGAAGCCCCCACCTCGGTGCGGGCCGGCATCGGCGCTAAGGAGTTCGACGGCGAGGGCCGCTACATCGAGGTCGACATCGAACGTCCGGGCCTGCCGGGATTGACGGTGGCCTCGGTGTACGTGCCCAAGGGCGGCACCCCCTTCGAGGACGAGGCGTCGCTGGCCAAGATGGAACGCAAGTTCCGGTTTCTGCGCCGCTTCGCACGCAAGCTCACCGAATCGCGCCGCGAAGCTGCCAAGGCGGGGCGGGAGTTCATCGTGCTGGGTGATTTCAACATCGCCCACCAGGAGATCGACCTGAAGAACTTCAAGACCAACCGCAAGAGCGAGGGCTTCCTGCCCGAGGAGCGCGAGTGGTTCGGCACGATCCTGGGCAGCCGCACCCTGCACGATGTGGTGCGCCGGCTGCACCCCGACCAGCCGGGCCCCTACTCCTGGTGGAGTTGGCGCGGCCAGGCGTTCACCAATGACGCCGGCTGGCGGATCGACTACCACCTCGCCTCACCCGCCCTGGCCCGCACCGCGATCACCGGCGGCACCGACCGTCCGGAAAGCTACGAAGCACGGGTGAGCGATCACGCCGCAGTCGTGGTTGACTACGACTTCTGAGCCCTGATTTTTCCGAGCCCCCGAAACGCGAAGGAAACGCCATGCCCAGCTTCAGCCCCGGTGCCACCGGAACCGACGAGGTGTTGTTCCGACGTTTGGGCGCGGTGGGTCAGATCCGGCTGAACCGTCCCAAGGCGATCAACTCGCTGTCGTTGGCGATGGTTGAGGCGATCGAGCAGCAGCTGCTGGCGTGGACCGACGACGATCAGGTGCGGTCGGTGTACATCGACGGTGCCGGTGAACGTGGCCTGTGTGCCGGTGGGGACGTGCGCGCGGTGCGCGAAGAGGTGCTCAGCACCGGTGCGCCGGGCCCGTTCTTCGAAACCGAGTACCGGATGAACCTGCTGATCAGCAGTTACCCGAAGCCGATCGTGTCGGCGATGCACGGCATCACGATGGGTGGCGGGATCGGGGTTGGCGGGCATGCCGAGCTGCGGCTGGTCACCGAAACCTCGCAGTTGGCGATGCCCGAAACCGTGATCGGCTTCTTCCCCGATGTCGGTGCCCGCTGGCTGCTCAGCCGGGCCCCCGGCGAGTTCGGCACCTGGCTGGCATTGACCGGTAACGCGATCGACGGTGCGGACGCGATCGCGCTGGGCCTGGCCGACACCCTGGTGCGCGAGGATACCCTCAACGAGATCGTGGACGGCCTGGCCAATGAGACCCCGGTCGGTGACGACGTCGGCAACCCGGCCCCCCGCGCGGGCCTGCGGAACCATCGCGGTTGGATCGACGAATGTTTCGCCGGCGACGACCCCGAACAGATCTGCGCCCGGCTCGAGGCACACGACGACCCGGCCGCCCGGGAGACCGCCCGGACGCTTCGGGCCCGCTCCCCGTTCGCGGTGGCGGTGTCACTGGCCGCACTGCGCAAGGCCGAGCGGGCCGAGAGCCTGGACGAGGTGCTCACCGATGATTTGAAGATCGCGCACGCGATGACCGCCCACCCCGACTTCGCCGAAGGGGTGCGCGCCCAGTTGGTCGACAAGGATCGCAATCCGCGGTGGGCCGATGCGTCCTTGGCCGCGGTCGACGCCGAGCAGGTCGCCGCGGTCGTCGGCTAACCGCTGCTGGGCAGCATGCCGCTGCGCATCAGCCGACGGTCGTGCCAGAGGGCGACTGCGGCGATGCCGATCACCGCGACCAGGCCGACGGCCAGCGAATCGTTGCGCAGGGCGACGTTGCCGCCGGTGTAGACGACCAGCCCGACGGTGACCCACACCGACAGTCGCACGAGTTTGCTGGACGGCTCCGACATCGGCAGCAGTAGCCCGCCCCACATCAGGTACCAGACGTGCAGGGCCGGCCCGCCCAGGGCGAAGGCGAGGTACGACCAGCTCAGGAAACGAAGCGGTCGGCGCAGCGCGATGCGGATCCCGAACCAGCCGATCAGGCCGACGGTGAACACCATGCCGACGACCCGGAAGATCAGGGTGATCCGGCCGGTGTACTCGTACAGGCCGAAGCCGATCAGAATGTTCTTGACGCCTTCGGCGGCCATCGTGGTGGGCGCGATGGTGGGCACCATGCCGGGCACGTTGACGGCGTTGAACCACCCGAAACCCAACCCGGTGAGCAGGGACACCCCGGCGAAGGTTCCCCCGGCAACCAGGGCGCCGATCAGCATCTCGCGCAGGATCAGCCCCCAGTTCGACCAATTCCGCCGCAGCCCGGGTATTGACAGCAGCACGATCGCCACCGCGGCCAGCGCCGCAGGCTGTTTGATCGCGCTCGCCACCCCGACCAACATCAGGCCCCACCAGTAGTGCCGTCCGGTGCCGCACCACAGTCCGGCCACGACCAGGCCGAGCATCAGGGCGTCGTTGTGCGCGCCGCCGACGAAGTGCAGCAGCACCAGCGGGTTGAGCAGCACGAACCAGGACGCCGGCGCGACCGGTAGCCGCAGTTGCCGCATCAACAGCGGGAAGAAGGCCGCCAACAGTGCCACCCCGAGCAGCGCCGGCAATCGCATCGCGACCGCGGCCCAGTAGGCGTTGTGCCCGGTGAGGTCGACCAGGAAGTGCTGAATCTGGAGGCTGAGGGGTCCGTAGGGTGCCGGGGTGTGCAGCCAGACCCGCTCGACCGGGTCGGCGAAGGGTCCGGGGAGTGCCCCGGGGCCGACCTGGTAGGGGCTGACATCGTTGTGCACCATCCAGCCCTGGGCGGCATAGGAGTAGGCGTCGCGGCTGTAGATCGGTGGGGCGAGCACCATCGGTGCGCTCCACAGGGCCAGCACCGCGGAGTAACTGACCGGCATCCGTCCCTCGGGGCGCAGCCGGAACCAGGCGTCCACGAGCAGGGCCAGGCCGACCATCACCAGGATGGTGGCCACACCCCGGCCGAGTTCGGTGTTCGCTCCGATCGGTTCGAGCACGATCCACCAGGGGCTGTCCGGGGGCAGGTAGGCGGGGCTCAGCCCACCGAGGGTGGCCAGAGCGACACCGAGGAAGCCTCGCCGCACCGCCCGGATCGACCACGCCGCACCGGTGGCGAGCATGGCTGCGCGCCACAGCCGCGCGACCGTGCCACGGTTGCGCCTGATGAGGTGGGGGGTGGTTCGCCGGAGATTCACGAAGCGGTCGGCCCCAGTTCGTCGATGCCGTGCCGCAGCCCGGCGAGGTCGGTGACATCGCCGACGTGGTCGCCGGCCCATTCGAGGGCACCGAAGGGGCACTCCTCGACGCAGATTCCGCAGTACATGCACAGGCCCCAGTCGATGGTGAAACTGTCGAGCACATTACGGGTACGGGGCCTGCGTCCCGGCGGGGAGTCGGGGTCGACCTCGCTGTGGGCTTCCAGGTCGATGCACCACGCAGGGCATTCGCGCACGCAGATCATGCACGAGGTGCAGTTCTCGGCGATCAGGTGAATCGAGCCGTGGCCGATCACCGGATCGACCCGGGCGTTCATCGTCGCCTCCGTCGGCCGCCCGCCAGCGAGGCGGCGATCTCGGCCGGGTCGGCCGGATCGTCGGGGTTGCGGTTGCCCCAGACCGCGGGATCGGGCACCCCGGCCGGCGCGGTGCGTCGGCTGCCGGCCAAGCCGCCGGGTTCGCCGGCCCCGGGCCAGGGACGGGCGGTGCGCGCGGCCAGCACGACGTCCTTGCGCAGCGGGGTGGCCGGGGAGGTGTCGCGCAACAGCAGCGGACGGGCGTCGCTCGCGGTGAAGACGATTCCGAAGGCCTCGGCGCCCTCGCGTTCACACCAGGCCGCGCCGGGCCAGAGCTTGGCCACGCCGGGCAGCTCGGCATTCTCGCGGGGCAACGTGGTGGCGATCGCCGCGGTGTCGCCGTCGGGGTTCATCGCCTGCAGTACCACCCGCAGTCCGCCGGAGCGTCCGACATCGTCCACCGCCCCGAGCCAGTCGAAGATCGGGTACTCGGCGTGCAGGTCGGCGGCGGCCTCGGCCCATTGCTCGGGCGGGGTCTCGGTGGGCGTCAACATGTCGCCCCCGTGCGCAGATCGGCCAGGGCGGCGGTCAGGGCACCGGGCGGCGGTGGGCAGCCGGCGACGAAGCGGTCGACCTCGACGAGTTGGTCGAGCCCCTTGGTGACCACCGGCGAATCCCAGTACGGCCCACCGGTGGCGGTGCAGGCACCGAAGGAGACGACGTGAACCGTTTCGACCCGGGTGCGCAGTTGCTCGATCATCGCCACCACCGCGGGGGCGAGGGTGTCGGTGACGGTGCCGGAGACCACCACGGCATGAGGCAGATGGTCGACGTCGGCGTCGGCGTCGATCGGGGTGGCGCAGGCGGCTTCGAACTCCATGGCACAGCAGGCCAGGGCCACGTCGGTGACCACCAGA
This sequence comes from Pseudenemella bisphenolivorans, assembly GCF_051133435.1. NCBI lineage: Bacteria > Bacillati > Actinomycetota > Actinomycetes > Propionibacteriales > Propionibacteriaceae > Pseudenemella > Pseudenemella bisphenolivorans. The sequence goes on from NZ_JBPGNY010000001.1 coordinate 650,482, forward strand.
GACCGGTCAGCGAACCAATCCCAGCGACCCGTCCGAGCGGGCGGGTATGGTCTGGTGGCTGAACCCGGAAATACTGCCATGCCACCAGAGTACGGTGATGATCATGCTTGGCAGACAACGAGCATTTGAATATAATATTCACTGAGTCATCAGAGAGACTGAAGAGACTGCGCCGTCAGAGAGGTCGCCCAGTGTCGTCAACCACCGTCCAGTCCGTCAACAAAGTCGTGATTCGCTTCGCAGGCGACTCCGGCGACGGAATGCAGCTCACCGGTGACCGATTCACCGCCGATTCGGCCACCTTCGGCAACGACATCTCCACCCTGCCGAATTTCCCTGCCGAAATCCGGGCCCCAGCCGGCACCCTGGCCGGGGTTTCCAGCTTCCAGCTGCACTTCGCCGACTTCGACATCATGACCCCGGGCGACAAGCCCGACGTGCTGGTGGCGATGAACCCGGCCGCCCTGAAGGCCAACATCGGCGACCTGCAGCGCGGTGGGGTGATCATCGCCGACACCCACGACTTCTCCAAGCGCAACCTCAGCAAGGTGGGCTACACCACCAACCCGCTCGAGGACGGCTCCCTGGACGACTATCACCTGCACGCGGTCGACCTCACCTCGATGACGGTGCAGGCGGTCGAGGATTTCGGCCTCACCCGCAAGCTGGCCTCGCGCGCCAAGAACATGTTCGCCCTGGGCCTGCTGTCATGGATGTACAACCGTCCGGTGGAGGGCACCTTGGCCTTCCTGGCCGACAAGTTCGCCAAGAAGCCCGAGATCCGCGACGCGAACATCACCGCCTTCAAGACCGGGTACGCCTACGGCGAGACCACCGAGGACTTCGCGGTGCGCTACGAGGTCTCCCCCGCGAAGCTGCCGCACGGCACCTACCGTCAGATCGCCGGTAACCCGGCTCTGGCCCTGGGCCTGGTGGTGGCCGCCCAGAAGGCCGGGCTACCGATGTTCTTCGGCGCCTACCCGATCACCCCGGCCTCCGATGTGCTGCACGAGTTGTCGAAGCACAAGCGGTTCGGGGTGACCACCTTCCAGGCCGAGGACGAGATCGCCGCGGTCGGTGCCGCCCTGGGCGCCAGCTTCGCCGGACACCTGGGGGTCACGGCCAGTTCGGGCCCCGGCATCGCGTTGAAGATGGAAACCGTCGGACTGGCGGTGATGACCGAGCTGCCGCTGGTGATCGTCGACGTGCAGCGCGCCGGCCCGTCCACCGGTATGCCCACCAAGACCGAGCAGGCCGACCTGCTGCAGGTGCTCTTCGGACGCAACGGTGAGGCGCCGGTGGCGGTGATCGCACCCCAGTCGCCGGCCGACTGCTTCGACGCCGCGATCGAGGCCGTCCGGATCGCGGTCAAGTACCGCACCCCGGTCTTCCTGCTCTCGGACGGTTACGTGGCCAACGGCGCCGAGCCCTGGCAGTTGCCCGATGTGTCGGCGATCGAACCGATCGACACCAACTTCGCCACCGAGCCGAACGGCGAGAACGGCAAGTTCCACCCGTACGTGCGTGACGCCGAAACCCTGGCCCGTCCATGGGCCATCCCCGGCACCGCCGGCCTGGAACACCGCCTCGGCGGATTGGAGAAGGCCGACGGGGCGGGCACCATCTCGGCCGACCCGGCCAACCACGACAAGATGGTGCGGCTGCGCCAGGCCAAGATCGACGCGATCGTGGCCGATGTGCCCGATCTGGTGGTCGACGACCCGGACGGCGCGAAGGTGCTGGTGCTCGGCTGGGGTTCGACCTACGGCCCGATCGGGGCGGCGGTGCGTCGCGTCCGGGCGGCCGGGGGCAATGTGGCCCGCGCCCACCTGCGCCACCTGAACCCGTTCCCGGCGAACCTCGGTGAGGTGCTGCGCGGCTACGACAAGGTGATCGTGCCGGAAATGAACCTGGGCCAGTTGACCATGCTGCTGCGCTCGAAGTACCTGGTGGACGTGGAGTGCTACTCGCGCGTCTTCGGTCTACCGATCTCCCTGGCCGAACTGGCCGACGACCTGATGCAGATGCTGAAGGAGTACAAGTGAACGCCCTCGATACCGGACTGGCCGGCGTCCCGCTGTCCATCGAGCCGCTGAACCGCAAGCAATTCGTCTCCGACCAGGAGGTGCGTTGGTGCCCCGGCTGTGGTGACTACGCGATCCTGTCGACCTTCCAGGGGCTGATGCCGGAACTGGGCATCAAGCGCGAGAACACCGTGATCATCTCCGGCATCGGCTGTTCCTCGAGGTTCCCCTACTACGTCGACTCCTACGGCATGCACTCGATTCACGGTCGCGCCCCGGCGATCGCGACCGGGGTCGCCACCGCCCGCGAAGACCTCGCGGTGTTCGTGGTCACCGGTGACGGTGATGCGCTGTCGATCGGTGGCAACCACCTGATGCATGCGCTGCGCCGCAACGTCAACATCACGATCCTGCTGTTCAACAACCGGATCTACGGGCTGACCAAGGGCCAGTACTCCCCCACGTCCGAGTTCGGCAAGGTCACCAAGTCGACGCCGATGGGTTCGGTGGACGCCCCACTCAACCCGGTGTCGATGGCACTGGGTTCGGAGGCCACCTTCGTGGCCCGCTCGATCGACACCGACCGCAAGCACCTCAGCTCGGTGCTGAAGGCCGCCGCCCAGCACCGCGGCACCGCGCTGGTGGAGATCTTGCAGAACTGCCCGATCTTCAACGACGACTCCTTCGAGGCGCTGAAGGACCAGGAGACCTCGTCCAATGCCCTGATTCCGTTGGTGCACGGCGAACCGATCCGGTTCGGCAAGGACGGACAGCTCTGCGTGGTGCGCGACACCGAAACCGGTGGCGTGAAGGTCGCCGAGGTGGCCGAGGTCGGTGAGGACGCGGTGCTGATTCACGATGCGCACGCCGACGACCCGGCGATGGCTTTCTCGTTGTCGCGGTTGACCGACGCCGGGGTGATGCAGCGGGCGCCGATCGGGGTCTTCCGTCAGGTCGAACGTCCGACCTACGACGACCTGATCCGCGACCAGGTCAACTCGGCCGTCGGCGGCTCGGCACCGGATGCCGACGAACTCCAGGAACTGGTGAATGGCCACGACACGTGGTCACTGAACTGACCCCCCACCCGGCCGACGGCCGACGCGGAGTACTGGCAGCCCTCGCAGCGTATGTGCTGTGGGGGCTGACCCCGCTCTTCTGGCCCCTGCTGGGGGATTCATCGGCCGTCGAGGTGCTCGCCCACCGCTACATCTGGTCGTCGGTGATGGCGCTCGGGCTGGGCCTGATTCTCGGGGTGCGTTGGTGGCAGGTGCTGCGACGCCGGCGCACGATGATCGTGCTGTCGGTCGCCGCCCTGCTGATCAGCGTCAACTGGGGCACCTACATCTGGGCGGTGAACAACCAACACGCCCTGGACGCCGCACTCGGCTACTACATCAACCCGTTGTTGTCGGTGGTGGCCGGTGTGGTGCTGCTGCGCGAACGGCTCTCACCGTTGCGATGGCTGGCGGTCGGGGTCGCCCTGGTCGGGGTGACCTGGATGACGATCCAACTCGGCCAGGTGCCGTGGGTGGCGTTGGTGCTGGCCACGAGTTTCGCGATCTACGGGGTGATCAAGAAGCGGATCCGGGTCGAGCCGATCGCCACGATGACCATCGAATCGCTGCTGATCACACCCTTCGCGCTGGCCTTTCTGATCTGGTTGGCGGTGATCGGCCAAGGGGGCTTCGCCACCAAGGGGCTCGGCTACAGCCTGCTGTTCGTGGCCACCGGCGCGATGTCGCTGACGCCGCTGTTGTTGTTCGCGATCGCGGCGCAGAAGATCTCGCTGTTCGCCATCGGCATGCTGCAGTACATCGCCCCGACCGCGCAGATGCTGATCGGCATCTACTACCTGGGTGAGCCGATGTCGCCGAGCCGGCTGATGGGCTTCGCGGTGGTCTGGGTGGCGCTGGTGATCGTCAGTATCGACAGTCTGCTGGCGGTGCGCCGGCAGCGACGGCTGCGGCGGGCGGGCTGAGTTTCAGCAGCCGCGCCGCGTAGGTCTCCGCGGCCATTGCGCGATCGCGTCGAGGTCTCACCGCGCCAAGGGGTGGACACACCTTTGCCACAAATAACTGAGAATGATTATCGTTCCCTGAAGGTGGCCTCGCGTGCGCGCACAACGGTAGGGCGCCACCCACGATTCACCCCCTTGACCCACGAAAGACAGACGTGAAAAGACGCAAACTCGCTCTCCTGAGCGCCGTACTCATCACCGCACTCGCCCTCGTCGGCTGCGCGGGAGCGGGTGCTCCGGAGAACGGCACAGACCCCGAGAACCACGCCAACAAGACCCTGAAGATCGGCGCCCTCGGCAATACGACGGACACGCTGAACCCGCTCACCACCAACGGGTTCGCCGACTACATCGCGGTGGCCCACCTGTACGACCGCCTCGTCGAGCTGCGCGACGGTGTCACCCACCTCGCGCTGGCCAAGTCCGTCACGCCGAACAAGGACGCCACCGAATGGACCATCACCCTTACCGACGGAGCCACCTTCTCGGACCAGCGCCCCGTCACTGCTGCCGACGTCAAGTACTCGCTGTCACTGCTGGCCGATCCCGCCGCGAGCCCGTCCTATGCCACCTTCTTTCAAGACCTCGACCTGAATGCCACCACCGTCGTCGATGACCACACCCTGAAAGTCGCGCTCAAGAGACCGCGTGGCGACTTCGTCACCACGGTGCTCGCCTTCGCCTCACCCGTCTTCCCCGAGGGCTTCACAGAGTGGCAGAAGCCGATCAGCTCCGGCCCGTACACCCTCGTCAGCTATGTCGCGGGCGAACGCATCGTGTTGAAGGCGCGCGACGACCACTACCTCGGCAAGCCCGCGATCGAGAACCTCGAGATCTCCGTGATCGACGACCCGCAAACACGCATGAACGCTCTCAAGAGCGGCGAGATCGACTTCGCCACACGCGTTGACCCGGTCATCGCCAAGGCCGAAGAGTCCAACCCCGAGGTCAAGATCCATCGTGGCGGCGACGGCGATTCGCAGACCCTCGGCTTCGAAATGAACGTCAAGCAGCCGCCCTTCGACAACCCGAAGGTTCGCGAAGCCATGAAGCTTGCGATCAACCGTCAGGAACTCGTGGACACGATCTTCCTCGGGCAGGGTTCGGTCGGAAATGACCTCGTCGGGCTCGGGCTCGAGGGCTACAACGACGGCGTCCCCCAGCGAAAGTTCGATCAGGACCGGGCACGGGAACTCTTCCGGGAAGCGGGCGTCACCGAGGTGACCATTCGCGCCTCCGAGGTGACCCCGGGGCTCACGCGTGCGGCGGAGCTTTTTGCCGAGCAACTGGCAGCAGTCGGAGTGAAAGCCAAGGTCGAGTCGGTGGAACCAGCGAGCTTCTACGCCGACATGGACGTCCTGATGTCCACCCCGCTTCAGGTGACGTACTACATCAACCGTGATGCCGGCGCCTACCTCGGGTCATTCTCGGGCTCGAAGGGATTCTTCAACATCTCGGGCTATGCGCCCGCGGAGTTCGACGCGCTCCTGGCCAAGGCACAGGCCACTGTTGATGACAAGGAACGAGAAGAGATCTTCGGTCGGGCGCAGCAGAAGAGCTGGCAGGAGGGCGGCACGATCCTGTGGGGGTATCAGGCCGTGCTCAATGCCGGTATCCCCGGCCTGGACGGGGTGTACCTCTCGCAGGGTGTGCCCGTCTTCACCGGGGCGACCATCGAACGGTGACCCAACGCGGTTTTCGAGACGCGAAGAGCCGCACGGGTCGGCCTCTTCACCCTGTTGCGGCGGCTCTCGCGCGAAGCGTGTGGGTGCCGGTGAGTGTGATCCTCGCCGGCACCCTGACGTGGGTGACTGTCACCTTCCTACCGGGGGATGCCGCCACTCGGATCCTCGGGCCCCACGTCACCCCCGAACGGCTGCACGACTTGCGCATCCGCCTCGGGCTCGACCGTCCGATCCTCGATCAATACCTCGACTGGCTCACCGGCCTGTTCACCGGCAACCTCGGCACGAGCGCCATCTCCGGCGAATCAGTGACCGGTCTGGTCCTGACCCGCCTCGGCAACTCCGCCGCCTTGGCCGGGATCGTGGCGGTGCTGGCGCTCACGGTCGGGATCACGATCGGAACACTGATCGGGCGACAACGCCGCGGGCGAGCCTTCTCCAACGCGGGTCTGCTCGGAGCCAGCGCCGTCCCCGATTTCGTCATCGGTGCCATCGCGGTCGGGCTGCTGGCCGTCTCGTGGCGCCTGGTTCCGTCCCTGTCGGTCATTCCACCGTTCGGCCACGTGTTCTCACGCCCACAGATTCTGGTGATCCCCGTGCTTGCGATGGGTGTCCCGGTCACGATCTGGGTCGCCCGCTACACCTCGGCGGCCGTCTCGCGCGTCGCGGGCGCCCCGCACGTCCGGGCTGCCCGCCGGATGGGCATCCCCGAGTTCCGGGTGATCACGCGCCACATCCTGCCGGTCGCGCTCGCCCCCATGATCCAACTGTTCGGCTGGATGGCTTCGATCCTGATCGGCAGCACCGTCATCGTGGAGCAACTCGTCCAGTTCCCCGGTATCGGGTCCCTTCTCATCGAAGCCGTCGGTGATCGCGATCTTCCGGTCGCGACGGCGGTGGTCACCGTGCTGGCAGCCGTGGTCGCGGTGACGATCTACTTCTGCGACCTGCTGGCGGCCCGGCTCGACCCACGGATGGTGACCCGATGAGAACAGCCCGCCCTATCGCCGTCGGGGTCATCGCGGTGGCTCTGGCGTTGCTGGCACCATTGCCGGCACGGCTGCTGCCGTCGGCTCGGACCGTACCGTTCAGCGGGCCGGGCGATGGGCACCTGCTCGGCACCGACTCACTGGGCAACGACGTCCTGGCGCAGTTGTTGATCCACGCGCCCGCGACCTTCATCGTGCCCGCTGTTGCCGCGGTCGCGCTCGCGGTGGTCGGCACGCTGCTGGGCGTGTTCCTGGGGCTGGCCTCGTCCCGGGCGCGCCACGTCGTGATCCGACTCGCGGACGTGCTGTTGATCATTCCGCCCGCCGTCCTGACGCTTGTGATTGTCCTGGGTTTCGGCGCGAGTCCAACCTCGATCGTGGCGGGCGTGGTGCTGTCGGGAGTGGTGATCTTTGTGCGCGTGGTGTCGGCGGCCACGGTGCAGGTATCCCGCTCTGGCTACGTGGAGGCGGCCGCCGGACTCGGGGATTCGAAGCTGTGGATCGGGCTCAGGGACCTGCTGCCGTCGCTGCTCGGCATCGTGACCGCCGAGAGCGCGCTGCGTTTTCTCGCAGCGATCCAACTCGTCGCCGCGTTGAGTTTTCTCGGATTCGCCTCCGGCCTCGGCAACAGCTGGGCGCGCGCGATTCGCGACAATGTGGTGGGCTTCTCCCTCAACCCCTGGGCGACGCTCGCACCCGGGATTGCGCTCGTGCTCTCACTGTCGGTCATCGCCCTGCTGCTGGAACGACCGCTCAGGGACGTCGAGGAGACCCTGTGAGCCATCTGCTGACCTGCACGGAGTTGTCGATCTCGGCACCGGACGGTCGGTGCCTGATTTCGGACTTCAACCTGACGTTGGGCGAGGGTGAGCGGATCGCCATCATGGGTCCGTCCGGGATCGGGAAGACGACGATCCTGCGCGCCGTGCTCGGCGAACTCCCGTCCGGTTTCACCACCGATGGGTCTCTCGTCCTGGATGGGCAGAAACGCACGGTCGCCTACGTCCCTCAGGACGCGGGCGAGAGCTTGACGCCGTCCATGCGTGTTGGAGCAACTCTGCGCGAGGCGGCTGCCCTCGATGCCTCGGCGACGGCTGACGTCATCGGGGATGTGCTGCACACCGTCGATCTGCCGAGCGACCGCTCGTTCCTGCGACGCAGAACCTGGCAGCTCTCGGGCGGTCAGCAGCGCCGCGTGGCACTTGCCCGAGCGCTCGCCATGAACCGACCACTGCTCATTCTGGACGAGCCCACCGCCGGCCTCGATCCGAAGACCCGCGCGCACATGCTGAGTGTGCTGGCGGACCTGTCGAAGGGTCTGCGCTCCGCGTTGCTGTTGGTCACCCACGATCGAGCCGCGGCCGTGGCGCTCGGTTGCCGGATCATCGATCTGGCGGAAACATCTGTCACCACCTCCGAAATCGATCAGCCTCCGCGTCCTTCCCTCGACGGCCTGAGCACCTTCCGAAGTGCGGAACCCGCGCTCGCGGTTCGTGGCGGATACTTCGTGGATCCGAGGGGTCGCACGATCCTGGATCAGGTCGATCTGGAACTCCATCCCGACACCATCACCGCTCTGCGCGGTGTCAGCGGTGGCGGGAAAACCTCCATCGCTCGCGCCCTGGTGGGATTCTTGCCGCTGCGATCAGGCACGCTGACGCTGCACGGCACTCGGCTCGCGCCGACACTATGGGACCGGACGATCCAGCAGCGTCGCGCGATCCAACTGGTCGCGCAGAGTCCACACGACGCCTTCAACCCGTGGCGAACCATCCGCTCATCGCTGGCCGACGCGAACCCGAGCTGCGATCCGGGGTCCTTCCTCGCCGAGCTCGGCCTGAGCGAGGAATTGATGGACAGGCGGCCGTCGCAATTGTCGGGCGGCCAGCGTCAGCGGTTCTCGATTCTGCGTGCGCTCAGCGTCGAACCGGACGTCCTGGTGCTCGACGAACCCACCTCGGCACTCGACCCGGTGTCGGTCGTGCGCGTGATGAAATGCCTTCGCACAGTGGCCGAGCAAGGTGCGGCGATCCTGGTGGTGACGCACCAAGAGCCCGGCGAAGGCTCCTCGCTCGCCGAGGCCTTCTCCTTCGACCGAACATGGACCCTGGACGATGGTTCGCTGAACGAAAGCGTGGAGCCGCCACCTCAGTGACAGCCCCACGCCTTTTCGGTCGATCGCGACTTACTGCGCGTCGTCCTCCCACTTCAGGCGGACGGCGCGCGGGCCGGCGGTTTCCTTCGAGACGAACACCGCGATGATCGACAGCGCGAACAGGAAGATCACGTACCAACCCAGGTAGGTGACCCCGTTCTCGGGCGAAACCACCAGATTGGCGATCAGCGGGATGCTGCCGGCACCCAGAATCGACGAGAGCTGGTAGCTCAGCGAGGCGCCGGTGTAGCGCGCCTCGGGGGCGTACTTCTCACTCAGGAAAGCACCGAAGGGCCCGAACATTGCGGCGTGGACGATGCTGCCCGCGAGCAGGAAGCCGGCCAGCACGATCATCGGGCTGGTGGAGTTGAACAGCGCGAACATCGGGAAGACCAGCGCCGCCCCGACGATGCCGGCGGTGATCATCACCGGCTTGCGGCCGTACCGGTCGGACAGCCAGGCGAAGAACGGAATCGCGAAAATCATCAGGAAGTAGGAGCCCGACAGCATGTACAGCGCGGCCTCCTGCCCGACGTGGCCCTGGGTGGTCACGTAGCGCACCATGAAGCTGGCGAGCAGACCCTGCACCGCGAGCGAGCCGGCACCGGCGAAGGTGCCGATGATGACCTGCAGCGGGAACTTGGTGACCACGGTGGCCAGCGGCAGCGCGCGGTCGTGGGCGTCCTCGACCTCGGCCAGGCGGCGCTGGAAGTCGGGGCTCTCGGTCACCCGCAGGCGCAGGTAGACACCGACCAGCACGATCACCGCCGACAGCAGGAAGGGAATTCGCCAGCCCCAGTCGAGGAAGGACGTACCGGGCATCCGGGAGAACAGCGCGAGCGCCATGGTGGCGAGGATCGCGCCGGCCGGGCCGCCGATCGCGGCGATGCTCGCACCGACGCCGCGGGATTTCTTGCTGGCATGTTCCATCGACATCAGCGTGGCGCCACCCCACTCGCCACCCATCGCCAGACCCTGCAGCATGCGCAGCATCACCAGGGTGATCGGGGCGGCGGCACCGATGGCGCCGTAGCTCGGCAGGACACCGATACCGACCGAGACGACGCCCATCAGCAGCAGGGTCACGAAGAGCACGTTCTTGCGTCCGAACCGGTCACCGAAGTGACCGAAGACCAAGCCGCCGAGTGGACGGGCGAGGTAGCCCGACAGCAGCACCACGAAGGACAAGGTTGTGGCGAGCTGTGGATCGAGTCCGGCGAAGAACACGGCGGGGAACACGATGCCGGCAGCAGCCGCGTAGAGGATGAAGTCGTAGAACTCCACCATCGTGCCCAGGAAGCTGGCGACCTGAGCACGGCGTGCGTCGCGGCGCCTGGTGCTCTGGTCGCGGGTGTCGACGGGCGAGCCGTCCGGTGTCTCGGTATTCGGCGGTGATTGGGTCATGGTTCTCTCTCGGATGGGCGGTCGAAGGTTGCTTCGACCAGGTGAGTGTTGCGGGTGGAGGACCGAACTCAGACGAGGGCGGTCTCGAGTTCGGTGGCGTACGCGTAGGCCTTGTCGACCCATTCGCGGACGGTGGCGCCGGTGACGTCCTGAGGCAGGAAGGTCATCCGCAAGGTCAGGTCGGACGGACCGTCGTCGTCCGGAACCTGGATGATCAGCGAGGACAGGTTGTACCTCGCGTCGTCATCGAGGGGTTTCACGTCGTACGCTTCGGGCTTCACCGCGCCGGTGATGGTGTCGCGGATCTCACGCTCCTGCGCCGGGGTGAGGCGCTGGGAGCCGTACGCCGTGGTGGCTTCGCTCAGGTACTGCAGGGAGTCGTCGGGTGCCTGCTCGCGAAGCCGGTACAGAAAGCCGTGTTCCCGGTAGAAATCGAGGCGACGGTGGAAGATCTCGAGTTGGGTCTCGCCGGCCCCGGAGGCCTTGCCCAACCAGTAGGCCCGGCCCTCCTCGTCCAGATGGGCGGCCCAACTGTCAGCGATCGGCGGAATGATCGGCAGGCGTTGCCCCAGATCGGGTTGCACGCTCACACCGGGGGCGGCCGCGACGGCCACCGCCACCAGTTCGTCGCGATTAACCACCTTCATCAGGGTGCACTGGCAGCCGATCGACCGGGCGAGGGCCTCGAGATCGTCGCGGCTCGCGACGGCGGCCTGCACCTCGTCGGCGATGTCGGCGTCGATCCGTGAGATCAGCGAGGGCACCACGAAGGAGCCGTAGCCGCCCTGGAAGAACAGCAGGGGCGCGACCGGGTTCTCGACCGCGAGCGCTTCGACGCTGCACAGGGTGACCCAGTGGTCACCGGCGTCCACGTTGGTGGTGATTCGGGCGTCGACCCACGAGATCACACCCTCGAGAATCGGGTCCCCCGACGGGGAGGGTTTCCAGTCGATGCCCTCGAGCTTGTTGGTCTTGCGGCGCGCGATCGTGCGGCAGATCTGCTCCTGGTCGGCGGCGAGCACGTTGATGCAGATCGAGGAGCATTCGGCGAGTTTGGCGAAGGTCGACGAGGTCTTCATCGGCATGAAGGACACCAGCGGCGGCTCCAGTGACACCGACGAGAAGGTTCCGACGACGAGCGCGAGCGGCTCACCGTGGGTGGCGATGCCGGTGACGATGGCGACACCGGTGGGGTAATGACCCATCACCGAACGGAAGGCGGCAGGGTCGAAATGGGGGCGCTGGTTCATGACGGCTCCTTCTGGGAGTCGGAAAAGGTGAAAACTGCGGTGTGGGGCGCTACCGGGCCGTGGCCTCGGCGGTGACGAAGTCGTGCAGCTCCCGCACGAGTGGGGCCGATCTGCGCTCGAAGGCTTCGCGGTTTTCGCCCTGCAGCATGGGGGCGTCGGTCCACGCCTCCCAGTTGCCGAACTGGTACGGCAGATCGAAGGTGTGCGCGGCGCCGAACCCGTCCAGGGTGCTCGCGTGATCGAACACCGCACGTTGCACCGGTGTCCCCGCCTGCGCGGCCTCCCCGGCGACCTCATCGGCGAATCGGACGAACAACTCACGCGAGGTTCGCTCCACCAGGCAGTCGTACGGCTCAGAGCCCGCGCAGTCGGGGAACAACTCCCCCACCTCGTCGGCCGTGATGTGCCGCTCCGGCGCCTGATAGAAGAACGCGGCGGTCTCCGCAGCAGTGGTGCGCAGGTACAGCGCCGTGGCGTGTCCGGACGGCACCGCAGCACGGCTCAGATCTTCCGGTAGTGCCGGGCTGAAGGTGGGCAGGTAGGCCGACGGGGGTTGTCCGAACGGTGGCGGAAACTGCTTCAGTGCCGCCAAGCCGGCCGCCAGCACTTCGTCCACCGGGGCGGTTCGCAGATCGCTGCCGACCAGGCCGGCACGGGCCAGGTGGCTCACCTCGGTGAGGTGCTCGGGGGTCCACAGGGTGCGGGCGCTGGCGCTGAGCAGGGCGAGCCGCCGGAACAATCCCGAGGCCTGCGGCAGCAGGTTGAGCACGTGGGCGTACCAGCCACCGGCCGAGTGCCCGGCCAGGGTCACCCGGGTGGGGTCACCGCCGAAGTCGGCGATGTTGCGGTGCACCCAGGTCAGTGCGTGGTGGATGTCACCCAGGGCCAGCGGGGTCGGGTCCACGCCCTCCTCGGGGGCGAGGTGGGCGAGGGCACCGAGCCGGTAGTTGAGCGTCACCACGACCATCCCGGTGCCGGCCAGCACCGTCCCGTCGTGCCACTGGGCGCTTCCGGCCCCGGTCGTCCAGGCGCCACCGTGGATGAACACCAGCACCGGCAGGTGTTCGGCACCACGGGGCGTCCAGACGTTGAGGAAGAAGGCGTCCTCGGACTGCGGGTTGCGGGTCAGCGCCGACCCCATCGCCGCCTCGAGCCGGCCGGGCAGTTGGGGGAAGGCGGGGACGTCGCTGAGGGTGGCTGCGTGCGTGCCGCCCTCCACGTACTCCGACGGGCAGTAGCGATCCGCGCGCGCGAAACGTAGGCCGAGGTGGGCCTCGACTGCTGGGTCAGGGACGTGGGAGAGCGGCATCGGTCACAGCTTCGTGGAGATGTATTCGGTGCCGAGCAGGCCACATCCGTGCAGCTCGTAGTTCACCGGGGCGCTGATGGTGGCGTGGCGCACGCCGGTGTTGACGTCGCGCCACAGCTTGCCCAGCGGGCTGGCCTCGGCGAAGGCGGCGGTGCCGTGCAGCCACATCAGGTCGTTCATCGCATCGGCCAGGGAGTGCACGCTGTGGCCGAGGCCACCGCGGCAGCGGGCCCGCAGTTCCTTGGGCATCGGCTCGGTGCCGCGGGCGGCTTGGTCGATGAAGTCCGCGGAACGTTCCAGCAGCAGCACGGCGGTGTCGATCTTGGCCGACACCGCACCGATGCCCTCGCGGAACGACCCCGAGGAGGCCTGGGTGGCGTAGTTGGTGAAGGTGACGCCACGGCTCGGGGCCTCGGAACGGACGAAGTCGAGGGCGGCCTGGGTGGCACCCACCGACGGGGCGGCGATGGTGGTGGCCATCGACAGGTGCGGGGTCTGCCGGCGCGCGAAGGGGGCGTTGGGGTCGGACTCGAAGTCGGTGCCCATCATGCGCTCGAAGGAGATCAGCCGGTTCTGCGGGATCCAGAGGTTCTCGGTGACCATGGTGTGCGAACCGGTGCCGCGCATGCCGAGCACCCGCCAGGTGTCCTTGATCGTGTACTGGTCGCGGTGCATCATCGCGAAACCGACGGTCGGTTCGGCGTCCTCGCTCTCGTAGACATTGGTGATGCCGATCGCCCACTCCGAGTGCATGATGTTCGAGGCGAAGGGCCACGAACCGCTCAACCGGTAACCGTCGCCGTCACGGACGGCCTTGCCCGACGGGCTGGCGAACACCGAGGCCATGCCGAGCGAGGGGTCGTTGCCCTGGAAGATGTCGTCCAGGACCTCGTCGTCGAAGCGGTTGGCCAGCATCACCGAACCGTTGGTGATGACGGTGACCCAGCCGGCGGACGGGCAGTAGTAGCCGAGGGTGCGGGCCACGTCGAAGAGCATCCGCGCGCCGCCTTCGTGGCCGCCGTAGCGCGACATGGTCGAGATCTTCCAGGCGCCGGTGTCCTTGATGGCCTGGATGGCCTCGTCGGACAGGACGCGGTTCTCGTCGGCGGTGACCGACTGTTCGCGCAGCATCGGCCCGATCTCGTGGATCTTGGCGACGATCTCGGCGGTCACCGGGTTGTCGTAGCTGATCCAGTCGGTGGTGGGGATGTTGACGAGTTCGGGGGAAACGGTCATGTGATGGTCTTTCCTGGGTCGGGTTGGGTGGAAGGTGGCGTCAGGCCGGGAAGGCCGCGCCCACTTCGGCGAGGTCCATGTATTCGCGGCAGTTCGTGATCAGCCCGTCGGCGAGGTTCATCACGCAGATGATGTCGATGACGAACTCATGGCCGTTCTTGGCGGTGGCGGTTTCGTGGAACTCGGTGACGACGACGTCGCCGGCGTCGTGAATGTGCTGGACCTCGATCTTGATGGTGGGGCGGTCGAGGTTGCGTCCGAGTTCGCCGAGCAGTTCACCGAAGAAGCCGTCCGCGCCGTGGAAGGTGCGCGCGATCGGGTGGGTGCGGCCGATGACGGTCCAGGTCATTTCCGGGTGCACCAGGGCGCGGGCGGTGTCGCGGTCTCCGGCGATCTGCGCGTCCCAGAAGCGCGCGACGATGTCGGCGTTGCTCAGGTTGGTGTTCAGGTCGGTCATCGCACCGGTTCCGTTCCGCCGGGGAAGTCGGTGGGCAGGGTGCCGGGGGGCGCCATGATCGTGATGCCGTGCTTGGCGGCGGTCTCGTTGAGGCGCTGGGTGTACTCGGGGGTGAACTCGAAGCCGGGCTCGGGGCCGCGGAAGGTGGCCGGCACACTCATGTCGCGGACGAAGTTCTCGAAGTTGGCGGGGCTGGTGAGCACCATGTAGCGGGCACCCTCGGTGCCGACCCGGAAAGTGTGCGGCAGATCCTTCGGCAGCACGATGGCGTCGCCGCCGTACAGGGTGTGCTCCTGATCGGCGGCCCAGAAGGTGATCGAGCCCTCGATGAGGATCAGAATCTCGTCCTCGCCGATGTGCTCGTGCAGCGGCGGTGCAGAGTTCGGCAGGGCGTCGTGGGTGTAGACCAGCAGACGCCCCTCGGTCATCGCACCGGTGATGATGAAGTCGGTGTATTCGCCGAGAAACCAGAGTTCTTCACGTTCGTCGTGACGGACGACGCGTAGGCGCTCCTTCGGATTGACAGGAGTATTCTCGTTCATATGGGGCATCCTTGCCTCTCGGTCAGACTCAGCCGTTCAAGGTTGAGCAGGACACTAAGCAGGCATGCGTGGCCGTGGGAATAGCCAAGTTCTCAGCACGCAGAAATCGGATAGACAACTGCATAACCTGTCCTATCCCATGATCTGGGCGTTGTGTTGTCGCGAGTCGGACGGGGGTGTGTGATGCAGCAGCTTTCCGGGGACGATCCCTCGTTCCTGCCGTCCTTTCCACTGTTCAGCGGCGACGACCCCTTGGCGATGCGGATGGCGATCGGTGACGTCACCGGGAACAAGCACCGGATGCTGACGGTGAGCGAGAAGGTGCAGGGCGAGGTCAACGGCGTCCGCCTGGGACGTGTCGGGCTGGTATCGATTCGGTATTCGGTGCCCCTGCAGGTGCATTCCACCCCGACCGGACGGCGCGTGCTGGTGGTGCTGCCGCGTTCGGCGATGACGGTGGAGAACGGTGACCATCGGTGGCGTACTTCGGCACCGTTCGTGATGGGCACCGAGCACGGGACGCGGCTGCTGCCGGCCCCGGGTTTCGGGGCGCTGGTGGCTGCGGTGGATGCCGAGGCGATCGAGGAGAGTGTGCGCCGGGTGACCGGCCGTCCGTTGACCGACCGGCTGCGGATCACCTCGGAGTTCGGCCCGCTGCTGTTGGCGGCCCCGGAGCTGGTGAAGTCGGCCTTCGACCAGGCGTGCAAGGAGATCGAGCTCGGGGTGCGTGGGGAGCATTTGAGTTCCCTGCTCGGCTCGCACCTGTTGTCGAGCCTGGCCGTGGGGGTCTCCCCCTTCCTGCGCGGCAGCCTGGGCAAGGAACACGACGCCGGCCGGGGCTACTTGTTCACCGCCCAGGAGTACATCGATGCGCACCTGGCCGGTTCGTTGACGGTGAAGGACATCGCGCGGGCCTGTGGAATCAGCGAACGGCAACTGCACACGGCATTCAACGACTTCATGTCGATGACACCGGCGCGGTATGTGAAGTCGCGCCGGCTGAGTGTTGCTCATCGGTTGCTCACCGACCCGGAGCGGGCTCCGCATTTGACGGTCGCGTCGGTGGCGAAGGCCATTGGGGTGACCCATCACGGGCGGTTCGCGAAGAACTATGCGGAACGGTACGGGGAGTCGCCGTCGGAGTCGCTGGCGACCGCCCGCGCGGCCTTCACGCAGATGCAGAAGCGCCGGGCTCAGTAGAGCCCTTGCGATTGACGCCCTCTACTGAATACGTACTCCCTTATTCAAACAAACGATCCAATGGTTTCCGGGTGAGGGTGGATCTGGGCTGATCCGGGCCGAAAGTGTCAGTGGGCGCTGTCAGGCTTGGAACATGAGGAAACCACCCCCTTCCTCACCCCCGGTTGGCGGTACATCCGTACTCGAAACCGAGGAGGTGAGCGCACCCCCGTGGTACGACGAATGGCTGAACGATCCTGCCCGCTGGGCGGATGGCCCGTCGGATGACTGGGACGTCCACTCGGGGGACGGAGAAGACTGGGACGCGGCGGCTCGGCAGTTACTGACCGAGCGGGGCCCTGCGGTTGATCGAGCGGCACGCAGTTGTGTGGT
Source organism: Pseudenemella bisphenolivorans (assembly GCF_051133435.1). Lineage (NCBI taxonomy): Bacteria > Bacillati > Actinomycetota > Actinomycetes > Propionibacteriales > Propionibacteriaceae > Pseudenemella > Pseudenemella bisphenolivorans. The sequence goes on from NZ_JBPGNY010000001.1 coordinate 667,125, forward strand.
GCTGGCGGAGGTCGGTGCGGCGCTCGATCACTGGCATGAGTTGATCGAAGACCACGTCGTTGCCGCCGATGCGGGCGGACTGCTGCAGATCGTCGAAGAGGTCACCCGGGTGCGCGCGATGCTGAACTCGGTGGAAGTGCGCGCCGGTGTCGGATTCGACGCCCTGGTGCGGCGGGAGCAGGTCGCGCAGGGGGTGCCGGCCGACCGAGTCGGCAAGGGCGTCGCCCAAGATTTGGCTCTGGCTCGCCGCGATTCGCCGGGGCGTACCAGCAACTTCCTCGCCGCGGCTCGAACGACGGTGCGGGACCTACCACTGTCGCTGGCCCGTCTGCGCGCGGGCGAGGCGAACCCCGAGGCCGTTGCGGCAGTGGCCACTCAGGTATCGGTCCTGGGACCGGATCATCGGGCCGAGGTGGACGTCGCGATTGCCGACAAGCTCTGTGGGATGTCGCGTCGCGAGGCCGATGGTGCCTCGCGGGCGATGGCTGATCAGCTCGACCCGCAGGCCGCGGCCCGCCGACGCAAGCGCGGGTATGGCGAGCGGCGGGTCACCGTGCGGCCCGCGCCCGACGACATGGCGTATCTGACTGCGTTGTTGCCGATGAAACAGGCCATCGCGGTGAAGGCAAGCCTGGCGCAGGCTGCGGCGAGCGTGATCGCCCACGGTGGTGCGGCCGCCCCCGGACCACCGATCGACGTCGGTGCGGGCGATGCCGGGGCGCCGGCGGACACCGCCTCGCCCGAAGACGCGGACCCGACCACTGCCCCGCCAGCGAAGCGCAGCCAGGCCCAAATCGAAGCCGACCTGTTCGTGCAGATCCTCACCGGACAGGCCGCCCCGGATGCGACCGCGTTGATGCTCAATGTGTTGGTGCCGGCCGCCACCCTGGCCGGCGGTGATGAAGCCGCCACGGTGAGCCTCGGCGGCACCGGAGTGGGCGTGACCGGGCCGGTCAACATCCCGGCCGCGGAACTACGCGTCCAGGTGGCCCACGCCGCCCGGCACGGAGCGCGGCACTCGATCCGAGCAGTCGGCATCGATGATGCGGGACGGGCAACCACTCTGACTCGGGCCAAACCGCTGCCTGACAAGCTCTTGACGTTGATCCGAGCCCGCACCGGCCCGGATTCCGAGCCCGATGCGCTGATTGATGCCGTGCGCGAGCAGATCGGCCGGATCGCACTCAACAGTCACAGCCCGATCGAGACAGACGATGCCACTGTCGACATCGGGGCTCGCCTGGTGACCGAGGCCCTGAGCAGCGACCTGGTGGCAGATGCCGAAACCATGCGGGGCGGCCGCTTCGCCTCCGGGAGCTTGCGGGAACTCATCGAGATCCGCGATCAGACCTGCCGCACTCCCTACTGCGATGCGCCGATCCGCGATATCGACCACGTCACTCCCGACACCGAGGGCGGTGCCACGACCACGGGCAACCTCCAAGGCCTCTGCAAGGCCTGCAACCTGACGAAAGATCTACCCAGTCGGCGACTGGGGGAATACGGCAAGCCACGGTATTGTTGAACGTGCAACTACCAGTTGAGGAGCTTCATGTCCGTCATTCGTGAAACCTTCGCGTTGACCAGCCCGTGGCCGACCATCGACCCCTTCCTGTTCTCGATGCACCACCTCGACCACTACCCGCGTTCACGGGGCACCACCCAGACCCCGGATGCCGATCTGTCCGGCCGCAACATCGGCCAGGACTTCGACAACAAGGACGGCTGGAACATGTACCACGGCAGTTCCGTGCCGGGCTTCCCCCAGCACCCGCACCGTGGTTTCGAAACCGTCACCGTCGTACTCGAGGGAGTGGTCGATCACACCGATTCCCTGGGTGCCGCGGCCCGTTACGGCGATGGCGACACCCAATGGCTGACCGCCGGGGCCGGGGTGGCCCATGCCGAAATGTTCCCGCTGCGCTACAGCGACCGGGACAATCCGCTGGAGTTGTTCCAGATCTGGCTGAACCTCGCGCCCGAGGACAAGATGGCCGAGCCGAACTTCGACATGTTCTGGGCCAAGGACACCCCGATCGTCACCCGTACCGATGCCGAGGGCCGCGAATCCCGGTTCCGGTTGGTGGCCGGGGAGTTGGACGGCGCCGTCCCGCCGGCACCACCGGCCAGGTCGTGGGCCTCGCGCCCCGAAAATGAGGTCGCGATCTGGCAGGTCACCATGGCGCCCGGGGCAACCACCGAACTCCCCACCGCGTCGGCCTCCACGATCCGCACGGTGTATGTGCACCGCGGTTCGCTGCAGGTGGACGGCACCGAACTCAGCGACCGGGGCGCGGTTCTGCATGCCGATCAGGTCGCCCGACTCACCGCCGGTGCCGATGGTGCCTGGTTCATGATGTTGCAGGGCAAGCCGATCGGGGCTCCGGTGGTGCAGCACGGTCCGTTCGTCGGCAATACCAAGGCCGACATCCTCAATGCCTTCAACGATTACCAGCAGGGCAAGTTCGGCGCTTGGACCCACCCCGAACACGACCCGGTGAATCCGCAGGATTCGGGGCGTTTCGCCCGTTACCCCGATGGGACAATCAGCACTCCCTAGGGTTACTGTCACCTCGTGAACCGACCCCCCGCTCCGCCTCCGGCACCCCCACCGGCACCGCGGCCCGGCTTCGCTCCGGACTCCTCGCGGCCCGCCGCCCCGGCTCCGCGACCCCGGGCCCTCTACGAGACCCCGCCACCGAACCAGCCACCGCGCCATCAGCGCCACCGCCAACACCGGGTACCGCCGGCCGTGCCGATCGTGATCGGCATCGTGGTGTTGGCACTGCTGGTCGGTGGCGGGTTTCTGCTGTGGCGGGCATTGCAGCCGGGCGAGGTCACCCAGGCGCCACAGGGGCCGGCCACCAAGGCCTCCGATGCGGTGGCCGGCTACCTGCATGCCCTGGCCGACGGCGACCTGGAAACCGCTCTGAGCTACGGGCAGGCCGAGCCCACCGACACCACCTTCATCACCCAGGAGGTGCTCGATCAGTCGCGGGAGATCGCCCCGATCGGCAACATCGTAGTTCGCGAGGTGAACGATCCGGACGCCTACCGGGTCAAGGCCAGCTACACCATCGGTGATCAGCAGATCGAGAGCACCTTCGGGGTGATCCACGACGGCGAGAAATGGTTGCTGCTGGAGACCACCGGCAACCTCTCGGTGGCCGACCTGCGGCAGAAGAATCTGCCGATCGAGGTCAACGGCGTGCCGGTCGGCAGCCGCAATGAACTGACCGTGCTACCCGGGGGCTACACCTTCGGCACCGGCTTGGATCGCATCGACTACGGCGGGCGGGTGATGACCGTTTCCGCCCCCGGCAGCCGGCAGGCCGCCCCCGACCTCTCCCCCACCCTCACCGACACGGGCCGCGAAGACCTCATCGAGGCCTCCCGCGAGCGCTTGGAGACCTGCCTGAAGAGCACGGACATCCTGCCGGCCAACTGCCCCTTCGGCGCCAAGGTTCCGGAAGGCTCCTCCGTCGAAGGGGTGTCCTGGAAGCTGATCGGCGACCCCTTCGCCGAAGCCGAACCGACCCTGGAGTGGACCGACCACGGCCGAGCCCGGATGCCGGTACAGGTCAAGGTGTTGCTCCGCGCCACCGTGCGCACCGGCAAGAGCAGCGGCACCATCGAGGAGGAGAAGACCCAAAACGTCACCGCCGAGGCCGACATCCTCGGCGAGCCGTTGCAGATCACCTGGCGGAAGTAAGGCTCAGTCCGTCTCGCTGTGAGCCTGCAGGAAGGTGTACACCTCGGTCTCGTCCACCCCTGGAAAAGCCCCCGGCGGCAGGGTCGCCAACAGGTGTGAATGGGCCCTGGTCGCCGGCCAGGCATGACCGGCCCAGGTGTCCATCAACTCGCTGGGTGGCACCCGACAACAGTCCGGCGCCGGGCAGGTCGACCTGTGCCGGTTACGGGTTTCGCGGCCCCGGAACCATTTCGCGGAATTGAACGGCACCCCCACCCCGGTCGAGAACCGCCCCGACGGGGTCACCTGGGTGTGGGCGGTGCACCAGTACACACCGGCGGTGGTCTCGGTGTACTGGTGATAGGCATTGAACGCGTCCACCTGCTCGAAGACCTGACGGGCCGTCCACTTGCGGCACGCCACCTGACCCTCGATCGCCCCGGTGTGATCAGCCGGGAACGGGTTCCCGTCGTTCTCGTAGGCCTTGTGAATCGTGCCCGATTCGTGCACCCGGAAGAAGTGCAACTGAATCCCCAGGTGTTCGGTGGCCAGATTGGTGAACCGGTGCCCCGCGATCTCGTAGGACACCCCGAAGGCATCACGCAGATCCTCGATCGCGATGTCCTTGTCGGCCTTGGCCGCCGTCAGCATCTGCACCACCGACGCCTCGGGCATCATCAGCGCGGCGGCGAAGTAGTTCGTCTCCACCCGCTGCCGCAAGAACTCCTTGTAGGTGGCCGGACGTCTGTGCCCCAGCACGTGATCACCCAGCGCCTGCAGCAACACACTGCGCGGGCTGTGGTCGGGACGCGACGACCGCGTCAGATAGATCCGCCGGTTACGCAGATCGGTGACCGACCGGGTGGAGGTCGGCAGGTCACTCACGTGCGCCAGGGTGAAACCCAGATGGGTGGTGATCTCGCGGATCATCCGCTCCAACAGGGGCCCGGAGGTGTACCCCACCTTCGCCAGCAACTTGGCCGCCTCGGCCTCGATCTCGGCCCAGTGGTTGTTTCGGGCGCGCATCTCGCGACGCAGTTCGGTGTTGGCCCGTCGGGCTTCCTCGGGGGTGGCGGCCCGCAGCTCGGCCTGCCGTGCCAGTTCCCGGTGCAGGGCGACCATCGCCTCGAGCACCTCGGTCGAGGTGCGCGGGCTGATCCGAATCGGCGGTAGGCCCGCCGCCTGTGCCAGCGGCGAATGCATCGCCGCCTCCAATTCCACCTCCAGCTCGGTGCGGTGGTCGGGCGTCCCCGAGATGATGTTGTCCACGCTCGTGCCGTACAACCGGGCCAATCGTTGCAGCACGCCGACCTTCGCCTCGCGCTTACCGTTCTCGATCATCGACAACAGACTCGGCGCCACCTCGGCGCGTTCGGCCACCTGAGCCAGGGTCAAACCCTTCTTCTTGCGCAGCGCGTGCAGCCGCCGTCCCAGCCCGAAAGAGTCGAGAAAGACCTCGGGTTCCGACTCCGGCGTCGGAAGGATCCACGGCGAACTGTTCATGATTTCACTGTAGTGAAAAAGAGAAGAACTTCACAGAAGTTTTCGGGTGAAACCTCCTGTTTCGGCCCCAATGATGAAACCCAAGCCCACGGAAAAGCTTCAACGAAGGAGTTAGGCACCATGCAGGACATCACCGCCGATTCGATGGAATACGACTGGATGACCAACCCCCGCTGGAAGAACGTCCGTCGCGATTACCGCGGCGAGGACGTCATGCGGCTGCGCGGCTCGGTGCAGGAGGAGTTCACCCTGGCCCGCCGCGGCGCCGAGATCCTCTGGGACGAGATCACCAAGGGCAACGGCCACTACATCAACGCCCTGGGGGCACTGACCGGCAACATGGCCGTGCAGCAGGTCAAGGCCGGGCTGCGCGCCATCTACCTGTCGGGGTGGCAGGTCGCCGGCGACGCGAACCTCGCGGGTCAGACCTACCCCGACCAGAGCCTCTACCCGGCCAACTCGGTGCCCGCGGTGGTGCGCCGCATCAACAATGCGCTGATGCGTGCCGATCAGATCGAACACCTCGAAGGCATCTCGTCGGTCGACAACTGGCTGGTGCCGATCGTCGCCGACGCCGAGGCCGGCTTCGGTGGCCCGCTGAACGCCTACGAGCTGATGCGCGCGATGATCGCCGCCGGTGCGGCCGGGGTGCACTGGGAAGACCAGTTGGCCTCCGAGAAGAAGTGCGGCCACCTCGGTGGCAAGGTGCTGATCCCCACCCAGCAGCACGAACGCACCCTGAATGCCGCCCGCCTGGCCGCCGACGTGTCGGGAGTGCCCAGCGTGATCATCGCCCGCACCGACGCCGAGGCCGCCACCCTGATCACCTCCGACGTGGACGAGCGCGACCGCGAGTTCCTGACCGGTGGCCGCACCTCCGAAGGTTTCTACGAGGTTCGCAACGGCATCGAGCCCTGCATCGCCCGGGCCAACGCCTACGCGAACTACGCCGATCTGATCTGGATGGAGACCGGCACCCCGGATCTCGAGGTGGCTCGCCAGTTCGCCGAAGCGGTCAAGCGCGAGCACCCCGACCAGATGCTGGCCTACAACTGCTCACCGTCGTTCAACTGGAAGAAGCACCTCGATGACGCCACGATCGCCAAGTTCCAGCGCGAGCTGGGCGCGATGGGCTTCAGCTTCCAGTTCATCACCCTGGCCGGCTTCCACGCCCTGAACTACTCGATGTTCGACCTGGCCCACGGCTACGCCCGCGAGGGAATGAGCGCCTACGTGGCACTGCAGGAGGAGGAGTTCGCCTCCGAGGCCCGCGGCTACACCGCCACCAAGCACCAGCGCGAGGTCGGCACCGGCTACTTCGACGCCGTCGCCACCATCGTCAACCCGAACAGCTCGACCACCGCCATGGTCGGCTCGACCGAATCCGGCCAGTTCCACTGAGAACACGGCCACTGAAAGAAACACAGTCACTGAGAACACAGCCATTGAGAACAGGGATAAACCATGACCAGTCCGTACCTGTCCATGACCACCTCCGCCCGGGCCCCGGGCCGAGAACGCATCATCATCCGGGCGAGCGAGAACGTGCCCGGCCAGGACCGCATCCTGACCCCCGAGGCCCTCGACTTCATCGTGGCCCTGAACGACCTGGCCTCCCGCCGCCGCGACGAGTTGCTCACCGCCCGTGAGGAACGCCGGGCCGCAATCAGCCGGGGCGAGGACCCCACCTTCCTGCCGCACACCCGACACATCCGTGAGGACGAGTCGTGGCAGGGGGCCAGCGCGGCACCCGGCCTGGTCGACCGCCGGGTCGAAATCACCGGCCCGACCGAACGCAAGATGACCATCAACGCACTCAACTCGGGCGCTTCGACCTGGCTGGCCGACCTCGAGGACGCCAACCAGCCGGACTGGCGCAATGTCATCGAGGGGCAACTGAACCTCCACGACGCCATCCGCGACCAGATCTCGTACACCTCCCCCGAGGGCAAGCAGTACCTGGTCACCGCCGAGCGCACCCCGACCATCATCGTTCGTCCCCGCGGTTGGCACTACGACGAGAAGCACCTGTGGGTGGGCCCCCGACCGATGATCGCCGGTGTGGTCGACTTCGGGCTGTACTTCTTCCACAACGCCCGCGCCCTGCTGCAGCGTGGCCGCGGCCCGTACTTCTACCTGCCGAAGATCCAGAGCCATCTCGAGGCGCGGCTATGGAACGACCTGTTCGTGTTGGCCCAGGAGCTGCTCGGCATCGCCCGCGGCACCATCCGCGCGACCGTGTTGATCGAAACGATCACCGCGGCCTTCGAGATGGAGGAAATCCTGTACGAGCTGCGTGAACACAGCGCCGGGCTGAATGCCGGACGGTGGGACTACCTGTTCAGCATCATCAAGAACTACCGCGACCGGGGCCCCGAGTTCGTCCTGCCCGACCGCGCCCAGGTCACCATGACGGCACCGTTCATGCGTTCCTACACCGAGCAGCTCGTCCGGGCCTGCCACCGGCGCGGGGTGCACGCGATGGGTGGCATGGCCGCGTTCATTCCGAACCGGCGCAAGCCCGAGGTCACCGAGAACGCACTGGCCAAGGTGCGGGCCGACAAGACCCGCGAGGCCGACGACGGTTTCGACGGGTCCTGGGTCGCCCACCCCGACCTGGTGCCGGTGTGCCGCGAGATCTTCGACGCACAGCTCGGTGAGCGGCCGAATCAAATCGACCGACGCCGCGACGACGTCACACCCGACGATCGTGGGTTACTGCAGTTGGGTATCCCCGACTCGACCATCACCGACGCCGGGGTGCGCACCAACATCGATGTGGGTATCCGCTACATCGAGGCGTGGCTGCGCGGTAATGGTGCGGTGGCGATCCACGACCTGATGGAGGACGCCGCAACCGCCGAGATCTCGCGCTCGCAGATCTGGCAGTGGCGCAACGCCCGGGCCACCACCGCCGAGGGCAACCCGATCACCACCGAGTGGTTGGCCGAGGTGTTCGATGAGGTCTTCGACTCCCTGGAGCGCTTCGACGGCGATCGGTACGACGACGCCCGGGCCCTGTTCCAGGAGGTCGCGTTGGCCGACGAGTACCCCGACTTCCTGACGCTGCCGGCCTACGAGCGGTACGTCGCCTGAGGGGTTGTTGGCCGGGCTGACTAGGCTGACTCGGGTGAGTCTTGAGCTGAATCTTCGTGACCCGAATGTCCGCCCGGTCGACGACCTCTTCCGGGCCGCCAACGGCGGTTGGCTGGCCGATACCCCGATCCCGGACGACAAACCCGGGATCGGGGTTTTCCTCGATCTGCGCGACGCCGCCGAGGACGCGGTGCGCGACATCATCACCGGTCTCAGCGGCGAACCCGGCACCGATGAGGCCCGGATCGCCGATCTCTTCGCCTCCTACCTGGACGAGGACCGGCTCGAGGAACTCGGCGCCACCCCCTTGCGCGACGACCTGGCCGCGATCGAGGCGATCGATGACATCGATGCGCTGATCGAGCACCTGGCCGGCCTGCCCCGCCGAGGCATCACCTCCCTGATCGGTCTGGACATCGACGCCGACCCGGGTGAGCCGTCCCGGTACTGCCTGTTGGTGGGCCAGAGCGGTCTGGGCCTGCCGGACGAGGAGTACTACCGCAGCGACGAGCAGGCCGAACTGCGCGAGGCCTATCGGGCCCACATCGCCCGCAGCCTGGCCCTGGCGGGGGTGCCCGATACCGAGGCCCAGGCCGACATGGTGCTCGATCTGGAAACTCGCATTGCTGCCCACCACTGGGACAAGGTGCGCACCCGCGACCTGCGCCAGATGTACAACCCGATGACCCTGACCGAACTGGCCGAATCCGCCCCCGGCCTGCAGTGGCCGCGGCTGCTGGCCGGTCTTGGCGATGCGGACACCTTCGGGCAGATCGTGAACGCCCAGCCGTCCTACTTCACCGAGGTCGCCGCCCTGCTGGTGGCAGACGAACTCCCCGCCTGGCAGGCATGGCTGCGCTGGCACCTGATCCGGGCCCGGAGCCCCTACCTGTCGAAGGCGTTCGTCGACGAGAACTTCGCCTTCTACGGCACCACCTTGTCGGGTACCCCCGCCCTGCGCGAACGCTGGCGCCGCGGAGTGACCGTGGTGGAAGGCGCCGTCGGTGAGGCCGTTGGCAAGATCTACGTGCAGCGGCACTTCCGGCCGGAGGCCAAGACCCGGATGCTGGAGTTGGTCGACAACCTGCTGGAGGCCTACCGCCGTTCGATCACCGAGCTGGAGTGGATGACCGAGGCCACCCGTGCCGAAGCCCTCACCAAGCTGGAGGCCTTCACCCCGAAGATCGGCTACCCCGACGAGTGGATCGACTACTCCACCCTGGAGATCGCCGCCGACGACCTGATCGGCAATATCGAACGCGCCGCGGCCTTCGAGTTCGACCGACAGGCCAAGCGGATCGGCAACCCGATCGAGGCCCATGAATGGTTGATGACCCCGCAAACGGTCAATGCCTATTACCACCCGCTGCGCAACGAGATCGTCTTCCCGGCCGCGATCTGCCAGCCCCCGTTCTTCGACCCCGACGCCGACGACGCCCTGAATTACGGGGCGATCGGGGCGGTGATCGGTCACGAGATCGGGCACGGTTTCGACGATCAGGGCTCCACCTGTGACGGCGAGGGACGGCTCCGTGACTGGTGGACCGACGCCGACCGGGAGGCCTTCGAGGATCGCACCAAGGTGCTGATCGACCAGTACGCGGCCCTGTCACCCGAGGGCGCCGGCGGTCAGAAGGTCAACGGCGAACTCACCATCGGCGAGAACATCGGTGACCTGGGTGGCCTCGGCATCGCCCATGCCGCCTACAAGATCGCCACCGAAGGCACCGAGGTGCCAGAGATCGACGGCATGACCGGCGATCAGCGCTTCTTCTGGGCCTGGGCGGTGGCCTGGCGGGGCAAGTACCGGCCCGAAAGGGTCAAGCTGCTGCTGGCCACCGACCCGCACTCCCCCAACGAGTTTCGCTGCAACCAGGTGGTGCGCAACCTCGATGCCTTCCATGAGGCCTTCGGCACCACCGAGGCGGACGAGTTGTGGCTGGCCCCCGAAGACCGGGTCACCATCTGGTGATGACCCTCGGTGCGGCTCAGCACTCGGTGACGTTCACCGCGAGCCCACCGAGGGCGGTCTCCTTGTACTTGGCCTGCATGTCGCGGCCGGTGTCACGCATCGTGCGCACCACATCGTCCAGCGACACCAGATGCACCCCGTCGCCGCGCAGGGCGGTGCGTGCCGCCGCGATCGCCTTCACCGCCGCGATCGCATTGCGCTCGATACACGGCACCTGCACCAACCCGCCGATCGGGTCACAGGTCAGCCCCAGGTTGTGCTCCATCCCGATCTCGGCCGCGTTCTCGATCTGGGCATTGGTCCCACCCAGCACGGCGGCCAGCCCGGCCGCGGCCATCGAACAGGCCGTGCCGACCTCACCCTGACAGCCGACCTCGGCCCCCGAAATCGAGGCGGTTTCCTTCACGATGATCCCGATCGCCCCGGCCACCAGCAGGAACTTCACGATCCCGTCCTCGTCGGCACCCGGCACGAAGCGGTCGTAATAGGTCAGCACCGCCGGGACGATCCCGGCCGCACCGTTGGTGGGGGCGGTCACCACCCGGCCGCCGGCGGCGTTCTCCTCGTTCACCGCCAGCGCCCACATCGCCACCCAGTCCATCCCACGCAGCGGGTCGCTGCCGTCGGTATCGGCCGCCAACTGGGCGGCGATCTCGGGGGCACGACGGGGCACTTCCAGGCCACCGGGCAGCACCCCGGTGGTGGCGATCCCGCGCTCGATGCATTCGGCCATCACCTGCCGGATCCGCAGCAGACCTTCCCGGGTTTCGGCGGCACTGCGCCGCACTTCTTCGTTGGCGGCCATCAACTCGGCGATGCTCAGGCCGGATTCGGCGCAGGCTGCCATCAGATCCGCACCGGTGTGGAAGGGATGCGGCACCACCGTGGGGTCGGGCACCATGTCGGCGCGCGCCGAGGACTCATCGGCGACCCGTCCCCCACCCACCGAGTAGTAGGTACGCGAGGCGAGCTCAGCCCCATCGGAACCCTTGGCGGTCAGCGTCATCGCATTGGGGTGGGCCGGCAACTGCCGCAGTTCGAACACCACATCGGTCTCGGGGTCGAAGTCGATCTCGTGCCTGCCACCCAGTGGTAGCCGCCGCTCGCTGCGGATCCGTGCCAACCGATCGGTCAGGGCGGCGGGGTCGACCGTGTCGGGACGCTCCCCCAGCAGGCCCATCAGCACCGCGGTGTCGCAGGCGTGGCCGCGTCCGGTCGCACCCAGACTGCCGAACAACTGCACGGTGAGGCCGGTGACCGCGTCCAGTTCGCCACCGAGTTCGTCCTCGAGCTCATCCACGAACCGCGCCGCAGCGCGCATCGGGCCCACCGTGTGGGAACTGGACGGGCCGATGCCGATGGAGAAAACGTCGAAGACACTGAGCGCCATCCAAACATCGTAGGGTGCGAGGGTGCTGCGCCGGTACCGTGAGGTTCTCTCCCACCCGACCATCCGCACTGCGGTGATCGTCGGGTTCTTCGGCCGCATGCCCTACTTCTCCAGCGGCCTGGTGGTGACCCTGCACGTGGTGCAGACGATGGGCCGCGGTTATGCCGAGGCCGGGTTGGCGACCGCGGCGTTGATGCTCGCGATCGGTGTCGCCGGGCCGTGGCGTGGCCGAATGCTCGACCGGTACGGGCTGCGCCGGGTGGTGCTGCCGTCGGTGTTCATTCAGGCCGCCTATGCCGCGATCGCCCCGCACCTCGACTTCGGCCCCTTCCTGATCGCCCAGGTCGTGGCCGGGCTGTTCACCATTCCGCTGCAGTCGATTCTGCGTCAGGCCGTGATCTCCGCGGCTCCCGACGAGATGCGCCGGACGGCCCTGTCGGTGGACGCGATGACCCTGGAGGTCAGCGCGGGTATCGCCCCCGCGATCGCGGTGGCCGCGGCCACCTATTGGAGCACCACCTGGGTGCTGACCGGGGTGTTCGTCGGCAATGCCCTGACCGCCCTGGTGGTGTTCTGGGTGAACCTGCCCCTGCAGCGGGCGGCCAGGGTTCCCGGGCAGCGTCCGGAGAAGCTGCCGACCAGATCGTGGTTCGGCACGCCCGTGGTCTTGTTACTGCTGGCCGGCACGTCCAGCACGATCCTGTTCTCGTCGGTGGACCTGGCCGCGGTGGCCACCCTCAACGACGCCGGCCAGGCCGCCTGGATCGGTCTGGTGATGGCCTGCTGGGCGGTCGGATCGCTGGTCGGCGGCTTGTTGTACGGCGGCCTGCAGCACCAACTCAACCCGTTCTTGTTGCTGATCGTGCTGGCCGCGACCAACATGCTGCCCGCCCTGGCCGGTAGCCACGTGGTGTTGCTCGGGTTGCTGATGATCGTGCCGGGCCTGATGGGCCAGCCGGCGCTCACCTCGACGATCGAGCTGCTGATCGACCGGGTACCCGAGGGTGCCCGTGGTGAGGCTCTGGGCTGGCATTCCACCGCAATGACCGCCGGCCTGGCTCTGGGTGCCCCGCTGACGGGTCTGGCGATCGACCGGTGGGGTGGTCAGGGCGGGTTCGTGGTGCCCGGCCTGTTCATCATCGTGGCCGGCTCGCTGCTGTGGTTGCTCGGCCGGCGATGGGTTGTACCGTAGGCGCCGTGACTTCCCAGAACCGCCTTGATGTGGACGAACAGTGGCTGATCGACATCTTGTTGAAGCTGCTGCAAACCCCCAGCCCGTCGGGACGAACCGACGCGGTGATGCACCTGATCGGCGAGACGATGAGCGAGCTCGGACTGCCGTTCTGGCTGACCCGCCGCGGCGCGCTGATCGCCGAACTGCCCGGACGCTCCGAGACCCTCGAACGGGCGATCGTGGTGCACGCCGACACGATCGGGTGCATGGTGCGCGAGCTGAAGGACAACGGCCGGTTGGCGGTGATCCCGATCGGCACCTTCTCGGCCCGATTCGCCGCCGGGGCACGGGTGCGGATCTTCCGCGACAACACCGAACAGCACCTGACCGGCACCATCATGCCGCTGAAGGCCAGCGGGCACGCCTTCGGTGACGAGGTCGACACCCAGCCCACCGATTGGGACCACGTCGAGGTGCGCGTCGACGAACGCGCCCACACCCGTCAGGATCTGGTCGACCTCGGCCTGCAGATCGGCGACTCGGTCGCCCTGGTCGCCAGCCCCGAACTCACCGAGGCCGGCTTCGTGGTTTCCCGGCACCTGGACGGCAAGGCCGGCGTCGCGATCGCGCTGTCGCTGGCCAAGGCCGTGGTCGATGCCGGTATCGAGCTGCCGCACCGCACCGCAATCATGGTCACCATCACCGAGGAGGTCGGCCACGGGGCCAGCGGGCTGCCCTCCGACGTCGCCGAGATGATCTCGATCGACAACAGCGTCTGCGCCCCCGGCCAACAGTCGATCGAACACGGGGTGACCATCCCGATGGCCGACCTGCACGGCCCCTTCGACTACCACCTCACCCGGCGGCTGTGTGACCTGGCCCAGCAGCACGACATCGCCTACGCCCGCGATGTCTTCCGCTACTACCGCTCCGATGTGGCTGCGGCCATCGAGGCCGGCGCCGAAACCCGTGCCGCCCTGGTCGCCTTCGGGGTGGACGGCAGCCACGGCTGGGAGCGCACCGAGTTCGCCTCCCTCACCGCCACCCACGAGTTGGTGGCGCGCTGGCTGCAGACCTCGCTGACCTTCGCCGACTGGGACACCGCCGACCGGCGCGACCTGGAGCATTTCCCGGCTGAACACCAGCCCGCCCAGACCGAACAGTGGGTGCCGCTGACCCGCGGCGTCTTCACCGAACCGGGCGAGACCGACCCCGGCGAGGCCTGGCCCCCGCCGGAGGGTCCGCAGTAAGAGGCCGGCCTGGCCTCGCGTCCGGGCCGGGTCTCAGCCGGCCCGGTGCGGGGCGCGGGTGGCCGGCATCAGGTAGTCGAGGAAGGCCTCCACCACCGGCTGTGGTTCGTGGTTGGCCAGCCCGGGGCGTTCGTTCGCCTCGATGAAGACGTACTCGTTGCCCGACACATCCGGCACCAGCAGGTCGATGCCGGTCACCGGAATACCGATCGTGGCCGCCGCGGTCACCGCCGCGTCCTTGAGGGTCTGTGACACCGAATCGGTGACGTCGTGGATCGTGCCGCCGGTGTGCAGGTTCGCGGTACGCCGCACCTGAATCCGGGTGCCGGCCGGGGGCACGTCGTCGAGCGACCAGCCCTCCTCACGCACCGTCGCCTCGGTCAGATCGTCCAGCGGAATCCGCGATTCCCCACCGGTGGCCGCGGCCCGTCGGGCGCTCTGCTTCTCGATCAGTTGGCGCACCGTCTTGGTGCCGGTGGCCACCACCTCGGCCGGACGACGCACCGCGGCGGCCACCACCTCACCGTCGATCACGATCAGCCGCAAGTCTTCGCCCTCGGCATGCTCCTCGATCAGGATCTCGGTACCGGGCCCGCCGGCCCGGGCCAGGGCCGCGTCCAACTCGTCGTGCTCGGTGATGTGGACGGTGATCCCCGCCCCCTGCTCACCGCGCACCGGCTTGACCACCACCGCGCCGACCCGGTCGAGGAACTTGTGGTCGCTGTCATCGAACTCGGCCATCTTGCCCTGCGGTACCCGCAGACCCGCTTCGGCCACCAGGGTCCTGGTCACCCGCTTGTCGTCGCAGCGGCTCATCGCCACCGCAGTGGTGTACTGCGACAACGACTCGCGGGTGATCACCGTGCGTCCGGCATGCTCCAACTCGAGGTAGCCGGTCGAGGCATCCAGCACCCGTACCCGGATATTGCGGCGCAGCGCCTCGTCGGCGATGATCCGCGCGTAGGGGTTCAGGTCGTCCAACTCGGCCGGCGGACCGATCGTGAACAGCGGTTCGTTGATCGCGTTCTTGCGTTTCACGACCAACTCCGCGACCTTCACGAAGCCGACCTGTTCGTACAGCCGGATCGCCGGATGGTTGTTGTGCACCACCGACAGGTCGATGAAGGCGGCCTCCCGGGCGATCAACTCGGTGGCCAGCGCGTCGATCAGCCACCGGCCGACCCCCGGGTAGGGACTGTTCGGGTCGGTGGCCAGGCTCCACAGGCTGGAACCGGAATCGGCCGCCCCACCGAGGGCGCGGTGGTCGATACCGGTGACCGTGCCGATGATCTGGCCGGACTGGGTGTCGACCGCCACCAGGTAGATCACCTGATCCTCGGCCAGGTTGGTCTCCATCACGTCGAGATCGGCGGTGACCATCCGGCAGGCTCGGTAGATGCTGTTCATCTGCGACAGCTCCGACCGGTCGCGGGCGGGCCGGATCTCGATCGCACCACCGGTGGGCAGCTCGGGCCGGTAGTCGGTCAGGTCGAGCCGGTAGACGTGGCTGGGGTCGATGAAGAAATCCATCGGGTGCAGGGCCACGAACACGTGCGGGTCGGCCAGGTAGACGCAGCAGTCGCGCCGTCCGGTCGCCTCGTCGCGCAACAGGGCACCGAGGTCGTCGGCGCCGGCGAACGTGCTGCCGTACACCACCCGCCCCCAGCCCAGATCCTGGACAACGTTGCGGGTGCTGAACTCGATGGTCATCGACCGACTCCTCCTACGCCGTCGACATGCTGTTGCAGCCACAGTTCCAACAGGCCGATCTGCCACAGTTGGTTGCCCCGCAGCACGGTCAACTGCTCGTTGGGCGCGGCCAGCAGCCGCTCGACCGCGTCATCGCGGAACAAGCCACGATCGCGGGCGGCCCCGCTGTGCAGGGCGTCGGCCACCATGTCGAGGTACTCCCCCTCCAGGTGCTTCAGGGCCGGCACCGGGAAGTAACCCTTCGGACGGTCGATCACCGCGGCCGGAATCACCTTGCGGGCGGCCTCCTTGAGCACACCCTTGCCCTCGTGGGCGGTCTTCAGCCCCGGCGGGCAGCTTGCGGCCAGTTGCACCAGGTCGTGATCCAGGAACGGCATCCGGCCCTCCAAGCCCCAGGCCATCGTCATGTTGTCGACCCGCTTCACCGGGTCGTCCACGGCCATCACGGTGGTGTCCAGGCGCAGCGCCCGGTCGGTGGCGGTGTCGGCACCGGCGGCGGCGAAGTGTTCCCGGACGAACTCACCGGAGACATCCCGGCCGGCCATCCACTCGGGCGCCAGCAGCCCGGCCAGTTCATCGTGGCTGCGGTCGAAGAAGGCCTTGCGGTAGGTGGCCAGAGCACCGTCGACGTCGTCGTCGGCCACCTCGGCCAACGGCGGGTACCAGTGGTAGCCGGCGAACATCTCGTCGGCACCCTGCCCCGACTGGACGACCTTGACGTGCTGCGACACCTCCTGGCTGAGCAGGTAGAACGCGATTGCGTCGTGGCTGACCATCGGCTCGCTCATCGCCCCGATCGCATTGGTGAGGGCGGGCAGCATCCGGGCCGAGTCGACCCGGATCTGGCGGTGATCGGTGCCGAAGTGCTCGGCGACGATGTCGCTGTACTTGAACTCGTCGCCCTCCTCCCCGCCGGCGGCCTCGAAGCCGATGCTGAAGGTCTTCAGGTTGCTGTGTCCGGCCTCGGCCAGCAGGCCGACGATCAGGCTCGAATCCAGCCCACCCGACAGCAGGCAGCCCACCGGCACATCGGCCACCAGGTTGCGCTGCACCGCGGTGCGCAGCGATTCCAGCACCGCGTCCTGCCAGTCGGCCTCCGACCAGTCGGTGTGCTGTTCGTCGCGGGCGAAGGACGGCTCCCAGTAGCTGCGCTCGGTGCGCTTGCCGTCGGCCTCGATCCGCAGGATGGTCGCCGGGCTGATCCGGCGCACCCCGGCCAGGATGGTGCGCGGTGAGGGCACCACCGCATGGAAGCTCATGTAGCTGTGCAGGGCTTCGGTGTCGATCGAGGTGTCGACCCCACCGGCCCGCACCAGCGCCGGCAGTGAGGACGCGAAGCGCAACGCCCCGTCCACCTCGGCCCAGTACAGCGGCTTGATGCCGACCCGGTCACGCACCAGGGTGAGGGCACCGGTTTCCCGTTCGGCGATCGCGCAGGCGAAGATGCCCTGCGCCCGCTCGAAGACCGCGTCGCCCCACTCCAGGTAGCCGCGCGAGAGCACCTCGATGTCGGAGCCGGTGCTGAACCGGTGGCCCCGTCCGGCGAGTTCCTCGCGCAGTTCGTGGTGGTTGAAGATCGCCCCGTCGAGCACGATCGACAGCCCGTGATCGAGGTGGTGCATCGGTTGGGCTGCGGCGTCGCTGAGGTCGATGACCGCGAGTCTTCGGTGGCCCAAGGCGATCGCATCATGCGACCACACCCCCTGTCCGTCCGGGCCACGGGGAGCCAAATACTCCGTCATGGCCACGACGGCGGCAGGGTCCGCCATCCGGTTGTACGCGATCTCTCCGGCAATTCCGCTCATGCGGGATGCTCCGCCTCGGTCTCGACAACACTGATCGGGCAGCAAGTCTAGCCGCAGCGAGCAACGAGCCGGGTTCAGGTTCCTACTTCGACCACCGCGCGCGAGCGCACCGAACCCTCGGCCAGCGCCCGGTAGGCGTTCGGAATGTCGTCGAAACCGAACCGGTCCACGTCCATCACCACGTCCCCGGTCTTGGCCAGCTCGACCACCGCGAACAGGTCGGCCACGGTTGAGCCCTGGGTGCACCACAGGTCGCATTCGAAGGGCAACTGTCCCCAGGACACCGACACCTGACCCCGTCCGGCACCGATGATGCCGAAGCTGCTGCTGCGTGCCGCGACCGACAGGCCGGTGGCCAGGGTCTGGTCGATACCGACGAAGTCGAGGACGATATCGGCCCCGCGGCCACCGACCATTTCGGCCAGTCGATTGTTCACGTCCTCGTCGGACAACAGGAGTTCATGGGCACCGAGTTCGCGGGCGTGGTCGAGCCGGTGCTGGGCGGTGTCGACGGCGATGATCCGGGCATCGGACAGCAACCGCAGCCACTGCACCGCGTATCCGCCCAGGCCGCCGGCTCCGATCACCACCGCGGCCCCGTCGGGCAGCAGTTTGGGCAGGGCGCGGCGTACCGCATGGAAGGAGGTGGTGCCGGCATCGCACAGTGGTGCGGTGGCCACCGGGTCGAGGTCGTCCAGGGGGACGATGTGGGCGAGGTTGTCGACCAGCACATAGTCGGCCAGGCCACCGTCGCGGCCGTAGCCGCGGCCCGAACGGGTCTTGAGGCAGATGTTCTCGGCTCCCGAGCGGCAGGACACGCACTCGCCACATGGCGAGGAGGCGTAGACGATGACCGCACTGCCGATCAGGGGCACATCGTGCGGGGTTCCGGGGCCGTATTTGGCCACCCAGCCGGCGATCTCATGTCCCAGGGTGAACGGCAGGTCGTAGGGGAACATCCCCGGTTGGGCGTTCAGAAAAAACTCGTCGGAGTGGCACAGCCCGACGCCGGCCACCTTGACCAGCACTTGGCCGGGGCCGGGTTCGGGCACCGGCACCTCGCGGTACTCGGCCGGCTCACCCCATGCGGTGATCTGATACGCACGCATCGTGTCTGCCATGAACTGATCTTGCCGCACCGGGTGCCGGTTTTGCCGAACCGACCCCGACCAGTGGTTACCAATGGTTACTGATTGACCTTCTGCTGGACCTTCTTCATCTGCTGGCCGCAGCAGATTTCCTCGTGGCGTCCACCGTCCTCGGTGCCGCAGGGGCAGGCCTTGGTGTACTCCAGCTCCGAGCCGCACTTCTCGCAGGCGAAACGCTCACCTTCGGTTCGTGACATATCAACCTCCTTCGCGACGTGGTTACTACTTTACGTCGTTGCCGGAGAATTGTCCTCAGTCGATGATGATGCGGCGGGAGGCGAAGACCCAGCGGCCGTCCTCGGCGCGGGTGAATTCGTCGTGGTAGCGGCCCATCGAGGTCAGGGCGGCATCGGCGTCGGTGTCGCGGTAGAAGTGCCAGTACGAGGTGGCCCGGGGACGCTGCGGGTCGGGGTCGACCGAGATCGTCGAGACCACGTGCCGGGTGTGGGTGCCCGGGCCCTGGATGCCGGCCTCGCGGCGCTCGTGGGCCCCGTCCAGCATCGCCTGCCGGCCGGTGATCACCTGCGGTGCGCCCAGGGCTCCGCCGCCGGTGTAGTCCCAGACGAAGTCCTCGGTCATCAGGGCCCGGTAGTCCTCGATGGTGCCGAAGTCGGCGGCTTGCGCCATCCGTGGAACCAGATTGGTGATCTCGACGATTTGGGCGATCGGGTCGAAGTCGGTCATCTCGCCTCCTGCATCAGACGCTGCGGGTGACCACCGTGTCACACAACTGCGAGAGGGCGTCGCGCGCCGTCCCTGCCGGTAGGACGCTCAGATGCGAGCGCGCCACCTCGGCCCGGCGGGCCACCTCGGCGCGGGTCTCGGCGATCACCCGGTGGCTGCGCAGCCGGGCGAGAGTTTCGGCCAGAGCCTCGTCGCTGCTCAGGTCGCCGGAGATCATCGCCGACAGTTCGGCATCGGCGGGATCATCGGAGCCGGCCAGCAGCAGGGTGGGCAGGGTCGCCACCCCTTCGCGCAGGTCGGTGCCCGGGGTCTTGCCGGTCTCGTCGGAGGTGATGTCGATGATGTCGTCGGAGAGTTGGAAGACCACCCCGAGTTCTTCACCATAAGCGGACAGCGCCTCGATCTCGTCCGGCGACAGTCCGGCAACCATGCCACCGAAGACCGTGGAGGCCGCGATCAGCGAACCGGTCTTGTCGGCGACCACCTGCAGGTAGTGCGCCAACGGATCCTCACCCGGACGCGGGCCGACGGTTTCGGCGATCTGGCCCTGCACCAGGCGGGCGAAGGTACGCGCCTGCACCCGGACGAAGTCGGGGCCCAGTTCGGCGACCTGATCGGAGGCCCTGGCGAACAGGAAGTCGCCGACCAGGATCGCCACGGTGTTGTCCCAGCGGGCGTTCGCCGAGTCGGCGCCGCGACGGATCGACGCCTCGTCCATCACATCGTCGTGGTAGAGGCTGGCCACGTGGGTCAGTTCCATCACCAGGGCGGCCCGGGCCAGGTCGTCGTCGCTGCGTGGGGTGCCCAGCAGTGCCGACAGCACCACCAGCATCGGCCGGAACCGTTTGCCGCCGGCGGCGATGATGTGCTGGGCCGCGCCGGTGACCAGGTCGGTGTCGGCCTGCGCGGTCTGCAGCAGTCGGTTCTCGATGGTGTCGAGGAGGTCGCGGACCCGGCCCTCGAAGGCCGGGTCCACCTCGGTGACGGATTCGGGTACGGTCACGTCAGCCCAGGAACTCCGCCGCCTGCTGCGCCAATTCCATCGCCGGGCCCGGGAACACCCCGAGCAGGACGGTGGCCACCACGCCGACCAGCAGCACGATCATGGTGCCCACACCGGGGGTGACCACCTCGGGGCCCTCGACGGGCTTGCGGAAGTACATCACCACGATCAGTCGCAGGTAGAAGAAGGCCGCCACCAGCGACATCAGCACACCGATCACCACGAGCCAGGCGAAGCCGCCGCGCACGCCGGAGGCGAACACCATCCACTTGCCCATGAAGCCCGCGGTCAGCGGGATACCGGCGAAGCTGAGCATCATCAGCGCCATCGCCGCCGCCAGCAGCGGCGATTTGCGGCTCAGACCCGACCAGCCGTTGATGTCGGTGACCTCCCCGCTGGGGTCACGCACCAGGGTGATCGCCGCGAAGGCGGCCAGCGTGGCGAAGCCGTAGGTCAGCATGTAGAACAGCACCGACGAGACGCTGGTGAGCTGTCCCTCGCCGACACCGGTGGCGGCCTGGGAGGCGGCCACCAGGGCCACCAGCAGGTAGCCGGCGTGGTTGATCGCCGAGTAGGCCAGCATCCGCTTCACATCGGTCTGCACGATCGCGAGGACGGCACCGATGGCCATGGTCAGGATCGCGATCACCGAGAGCAGCAGTTGCCAGTCCCATCGGGCCGCACCGAGGGCGACGTAGAAGACCCGCATCATCGCCACCACGGCGGCGAGCTTGGTCAGCACCGCCATGAAGCCGGTGACCGGGGTCGGTGCACCGGTGTAGACATCGGGGGTCCACTGGTGGAAAGGCACCGCGCCGAGCTTGAACAGCATGCCCACTGCGAGCAGGGCCAGGCCGACGTACATCAGTACCGGGCTCACCCCGGCGATCTGCTCCAGCCACGCCTGGGCCTCGTCCTGACTCAGTTCCGGCGGTCGCACGCCGGCGATCGCGTAGTTGATCCGTCCCAGGTTGAACGACCCGGACACACCGAACAGCAGTGCCACACCCATCAGGAAGAAGGCCGACGACAGGGCACCGAGCATGAAGTACTTCAGCGCGGCTTCCTGCGACAGCAGGCGGCGACGGCGGGCCAGACCCGACAGCAGGTACAGCGGCAGGGACATGACCTCGAGGGCCACGAACAGCAGCAACAGGTTGTTCGCCGAGACGAACAGCATCATGCCCGACAGTGCGAACAGGGCCAGCGGGTAGACCTCGGTGTGCTCGACGCGGGCCTCGTGGGCTTCGCGTTCCTGCACCGTGCCGGGCACGGCGGCGGCCTGCGGGGCGAACACGCTCACGCCGCCGTAGAGCCGGCGCTCGGCGAAGGTCAGCAGGGCCAGCGCGGCGAAGATCAGCAACATCACCCAGGCGAAGTGCGTGGGCCCGTCGACGCTGATCATGTTCATTCCGGCGATCGGGTGCGGCCCGGAGCGCCAGTCCAGCACGGTGAGCACCAGGGCGGCGGCCAGGGCCGCGTAGGTGGTGCCGAGCTGGATGGCGTGGCGCAGGTGCCGCGGCACCAGTGCCTCGATCAGCACCTGCACGCTGGCGACAGCGAAGATCAGGATGATCGGGAGCAGCAGTGGCAGGGCCAGTGCGTCCATATTGACCGACATCAGTTGCTTCCCTCCACGATCTGCGGTTCAGGGTCGACGACCCCGACCGCCTGCAAGGTGTCCTGCGAGGCCGGGTTGATCACGTCCAGCATGGGCTTGGGGAAGAAGCCCAAAGCCAGGATCAACACGATCAGCGGGGCCACCGCGAACCGTTCCCGCGCCGTCAGATCGGTCACCCTGGCCCGGACGGGTTCGGGCACCGGGCCGGTCATGGTGCGCTTGTACATCACCAGGATGTAGGCCGCCGCCAGCACCAGGCCCAGGGCGGCGATCGCGCCGTAGACCGGGAACCGGCTGAAGGTACCGGCCAGCACCATGAACTCGGACACGAAGCTCGACATGCCCGGCAGCGAGATCGTCGACAGGCCGCCGACCAGGAAGACCCCGGCCAGTACCGGTGCGACGGTCTGCACGCCACCGAAGGCGGCGATCTCGGCGGTGCCCCGGCGGCGAACCAGGTAGCCGGCGACCAGGAACATCACCGCGGTCGAGAACCCGTGGTTCAGCATGTAGAAGATCGAACCGCTCATCGAGGTGGTGGTGAAGGCCCAGATGCCCAGCACGATGAACCCGAAGTGGCTGACCGAGGTGAACGCGATCAGGCGCATCAGGTTGCGCTGACCCAGGGCGGCGATGGCACCCCACAGGATCGAGATCAGCGCCAGCACCAGCACCACCGGGGTGGCCCAGGTGCTCGCCTCGGGGAACAGACCCAGGCAGAACCGGATCATGCCGAAGGTGCCGATCTTGTCGAGCACACCGACCAGCAGTGCCGACGAGCCGGCGTGGCCCTCCTCGGCGGCGTCGGGCAGCCAGGAGTGCACCGGCACCATCGGCGCCTTCACCGCGAAGGCGATGAAGAAGCCGACGAACAGCCAGCGGCCGATCTCGCCGTCGATGTTCAGCGCGGCGAGCTCCTCCAGCAGGTAGGTCGGGTTACCGGCCGCGGCCGAGACCGCGTAGAGGCCGATCACCGCGGCCAGCATGATCAGACCGCCGGCGAGCGAGAACAGCAGGAACTTGACCGCTGCCCGGCCGCGCCGTCCACCCAGCCCCATGCGTCCGATCAGGAAGTACATCGGGATCAGGGTGGCCTCGAAGAAGAGGTAGAACAGCAGCACGTCGGTGGCGGTGAACACGAACATCGACAGGCCCTGCAGCATCAGCACCAGCGCGAAGTAGGACGCGGTGCTGCCGCGGCCGGTCACTTCGGCGTCGTCCCAGCCCGCGATCATCACGAAGGGCACGAGCAGGGCGGTGAGCAGCACCAGGGTCAAGCCGAGGCCGTCCAGGCCCAGCGAGTACCAGGCGCCGATCGCCGGGATCCAGGCCACCTGCTCGGTGAACTGCATGCCGCCGTCGAACTGGAACTGCACCAGCAGGGCGATCGCGATCGCGGCGGTGATCACCGCGAAGGCGAGTCCGACCAGGCGTGCGGCATTGCCCTTGATGAAGACCAGCGCCAGAGCACCGATCAGGGGCACCACGCCCAGGATGGTCAGCCAGGGGATCGTCATTTCTTCTCCTCCCCTCAGGCCAACTGGCCCAGGAACAGTACGGCCGCGACGAGGATGACCCCAGCCACCATCATCAAGCCGTACGAACGGATGTAACCGGTCTGCAGTCGGCGCAACCGGCTGCCCATCGCCGACACCAGCGTGCCGGTGCCGTCGGCGCCCTTGCCGAGTGCGACATCGTCGAGCCAGGTGACCACCCGGGTCAGGCCCAGGAAGGGTCCGACCACGGCACCGTTGTTGATCGCATCGCCGTACAGGTCATTGCGTCCGGCCAGCGACAGCGGGTTGCGGGTGGCGGGCAGTTCCTTCGTCGGGTTGCGGAACATCAGCACCGCGATCACGATGCCGACCGCGACCACCGCCAGGGTGATCAGCGCGACGGTGTTGGTCTCGAACACCGGGTAGGGGCTCTCGGGAGCGTGGCCTCCGACTGCCGGGGCGAGCCAGCCACCGATCCAGTTGTTCATCACCAGGCCGAGTCCGATCGACGGGATCGCCAGCAGAATCAGGGGCAGGGTCATCACCAGCGGCGATTCGTGCGGTTCCACGCCCTCGTCCCAGCGCTTCTTGCCGAAGAAGGTCATCAGCATCAGGCGGGTCATGTAGAAGGCGGTGACACCGGCGCCCACGATCGCGGCGATGCCGACGATCATGTTGTGCTCGAAGGCGGCCACGATGATGTGGTCCTTGGAGTAGTAACCCGAGAAGAACGGGAAGCCGATGATCGCCAGGAAGCCCATCGCGAAGGTGCCGAAGGTCAGCGGCATCAGTTTCGCCAGGGCGCCGTAGTTGCGCATGTTGACGTCGTCGTTCATCCCGTGCATCACCGAACCGGCGCCGAGGAACATGTTGGCTTTGAAGAAGCCGTGGGTGATCAGGTGGAAGATCGCGTAGGCGTACCCGATCGGGCCGATTCCGGCGGCGAGCATCATGTAACCGATCTGCGACATGGTCGAGCCGGCCAGCACCTTCTTGATGTCGTCCTTGGAGGTACCGATCCAGGCACCGACCAGCAGGGTCACCGTGCCGATGATCACCACGACGGTGGACGCGGCCGGGGTCTGGGCGAAGATCGCGTGCGAGCGCACCACCAGGTAGACACCGGCGGTGACCATCGTCGCGGCGTGGATCAGCGCCGACACCGGGGTCGGGCCCTCCATCGCGTCCAGCAGCCAGGCCTGCAGCGGCACCTGGGCCGACTTCGCGCAGGCACCGAGCAGCAGCAACAGGCCGAGCACGGTGGCGGTGGTCGCCCCGAGCTGGCCGGCGCCGTCGTTGACGGTGCTGAAGGCGGTCGATCCGAAGGTGGCGAACATCAGCCCGAGGGCGATCACCATGCCGACGTCACCGACGCGGTTCATGATGAAGGCCTTGTTGGCCGCGGCGGCCGCCGAGGGACGGTGCTGCCAGAAGCCGATCAGCAGGTACGAGGCCAGCCCCACGCCCTCCCAGCCGAGGAAGAGCAGCAGGTAGTTGTCGGCCATCACCAGGATCAGCATCGCGGCGATGAACAGGTTCAGGAAGGCGAAGAACCGGCGCCGACGCTCGTCGTGGGCCATGTAGCCGATCGAGTAGATGTGGATCAGCGAGCCGACGACGGTGATCAGCATCATGAACAGAATCGACAGCGGGTCGATCAGCAGCGCGAACTGCGCCGTCCACGCCCCGGTGTTGATCCATTCCCAGACCGGCACCGAGATCGCACGCTGCGATTCCGCCATGCCGAACATCTGGACGAAGAGCAGTACCGCGAGCACCGCCGAGGCCAGCGATGCCAGGGTGCCGAGCAGGTGGCCCCACGAGTCGGCGATCTTGCCGGCGACCAGCAGGAAGGCGGCCGAGATGGCCGGGATGGCGATCACCAGCCAGGCCAGCGAGAACAGCCCCGTGGCTTCCACGGGCGCTAGGGTTTCGAGCACAATCACCTCAGGCACCTCAGAACTTCAACAGGTTCACGTCGTCGACCGAGGCCGAGCGTCTGGTACGGAAAATGGCGACGATGATTGCCAGGCCGACCACCACTTCACAGGCGGCCACGACCATCACGAACAGTGCGCCGACCTGACCGTCGAGGATGCCGTAGTACTTCGAGAACGTGACCAACACGAGGTTGCACGCGTTCAGCATCAGCTCGACGCTCATGAAGGCGATGATCGCGTTGCGGCGCACCATGAAGCCGAGGGCGCCGATCGCGAACAGCAGCCCGGCCAGCACCAGGTAGTAATTCGGGTTCATTCGTCGTCATCCTCACCATCGGTGATCGCCGCGAGCGTCTTCGGGGTGGCAGCGGCGAGCTGTTCCCCGTCGAGCATGACGCCGCGGTCGCGCAGGGTTTCCGACACCGACAGTTCCGAGATCGAGCCGTCGGGCAGCAGGGCCGGGGCGTCGATGCCGTTGTGCCGGGCGAACACACCGGGGTTCGGACGACCACCGGGGTGGACGCCGTCGGTGGCGTAGGCCTGCATCCGGGCTGCGGCCAGGTCCTTCTGGGTCATCTTCGGCTTCAGGCGTTCGCGGTGGGCCAGCACCATCGCACCGACGGTGGCGATAATCAGCAGGGCCGCGGTGGCCTGGAAGACAACCACGTAGTCGTTGAACAACAGGGCGGCCAGGCCGCGCGGGTTGTTGGTGTGGGCGGCGTTGGCGCCCTCGGCCAGCACCGCCGGTTCACCGGTGACCGCATTGCCGATGGTGAAGATCAGCAGCGCACCCATCGCCACGGCGGTGATCACGGCCAGCACGCGCTGCCCGCGGATCGTTTCGATGAACGAATCGGTGGAGTCGACGCCGATCATCATCACCACGAACAGGAACAACATCATGATCGCGCCGGTGTAGACGATGATCTGCACCACGAACAGGAAGGGGGCTTCCTGCACGCCGTACAGCACGCCGAGCGAGATCATGATGCCGACCATGCACAGGGCCGAGTGCACCGGCTTGCGCAGGCTGACCAGGCCGATGCCCAGCAGCACCATCACGGGGGCCAGGATCCAGAACGCCACCTGGGAGGCGGTGACCATGGCGATCATCGGTGGTCCTTTCCATCCGCGCCACCGGCGGGGGCGGTGCGGTTGTCTGGTTCGCCGTCGGCGGGCAGACCGAGGAAGTACTCCTGCTCGGTATCGCCCAGGCGTCGCGGATGCGGCGGCTGCTCCATGCCGGGCAGCAGCGGGGCCAGCAGATCCTGCTTCTCGTAGATCAGCTTCTCCCGGGAGGTGTCGGCCAGTTCGAACAGGTTCGTCATGGTCAACGCCCGGGTCGGGCAGGCCTCGATGCACAACCCGCACAGGATGCAGCGCAGGTAGTTGATCTGGTAGACGCGGCCGTAACGCTCACCGGGTGAGTAACGGTCGTCCTCGGTGTTCTCGGCACCCTCGACGTAGATCGCGTCGGCCGGGCAGGCCCAGGCGCACAGTTCGCAGCCGACGCACTTCTCCAGACCGTCGGGCCAGCGGTTGAGCTGGTGCCGGCCGTGGAAACGCGGCTGGATCTGCGCGGGCTTGCCCTTTTCGGGGTAGCCCTTGGTGAAGGTCTTGCGGAAGATCGTGGCGAAGGTCACCCCGAAGCCCGCAACCGGATCCCAGAAACCCATCAGGAATCAGCCCCCTCATTGATCGATGCCGGTTCTTCGTCGGCCTCACCTGCGATCGTGGAATCGCCTCGCACGACCTGTGCCAGTTCCGGCAGGGTGACCCCCGGCGGTGGCGGGACGGGGAATCCCCCGGCCCAGGCGTCGAACTCCGGTTCGGGTTCGTCCTCGGGCTTGCGCTCCGGCATGAAGCCGAGCACGATCACCGCGACCACCAGCACACCGGCAATGCCCAGGAAGATGGGGCTGGTCAGCCAGCCCTCGGCCGAGCCGACCCGGAAGGTCGCGACCAGCATCGTCCAGACCACGCCGACCGGAATCAGTACCTTCCAGCCCAGGTGCATCAGTTGGTCGTACCGCACCCGCGGCAGCGAGGCCCGCACCCACATGAACAGGAACATGAACAGGTAAGCCTTCATCAGCAGCCACACCGGGCCGAACCACGGGTTGGTGCCGACGAACGGAATCAGGTTGAACGGCAGCGGTGCCTTGTATCCGCCGAGGAACAAGGTGGCGGCCAGGCAGGACACCAGCAGCATGTTGATGTACTCGGCCAGGAAGTACAGCGCGTACCGGAAGCCGGAGTACTCGGTCATGTAGCCGGAGCCGAGTTCACCCTCGGATTCGGGCATGTCGAAGGGCTGCCGGTTGGTCTCACCGAAGATCGAGATCACGTAGATCACGAAGGACGGGATCAGCACGATCGCGTACCAACTGGGCAGCGGGACGGTGAAGCCGAACAGGTCGACCGTCTGCACCTGGTTCTGTCGCTCCACGATCTGGGAGGTCGACATCGAACCGGCGTAGAGGAACACCGACACCAGGGCCAGACCCATCGCGATCTCGTAGGAGATCAACTGGGCGCTGGAGCGCAGGCCACCGAGCAGCGAGTAGGTCGAGTTCGCGGCCCAACCGCCGAGCACCACGCCGTAAATACCGATCGAGGTGAGCGCCAGCATGAGAAGCACCGCCACCGGGGAGTCGACCAGTTGCAGCCGGGTCTGGTGGCCGAACATGGTCACCTCGCCACCCAGCGGAATCACCGCGAAGGTCGACAGGGCGGCCACCGCCATCACGAAGGGCGCCAGGCTGTAGATGAACTTGTCGACGTTCTTCGGAGCGAAGTCCTCCTTGAACATCAGCTTCATGCCGTCGGCCAGTGCCTGCAGGAGCCCGAAGGGACCGTTGAAGGTGGGTCCCTTCCGCTGCTGCATCCGGCCGAGCAGCCGTCGCTCGATCCACACGTTCAGGATCGTCAGCAGCATCAGCACCGCGAACAGCACGACGACCTTGATCAGCACCAACCAGATCGGGTCGGTGCCGAACAGGGACAGATCGTTGATTCCGTCGTTCATGCCACACCTCCTGCGGTGTTCGACTCCTCGGCCGACTTCGTCACGTCAACCGGTGCGCCGCCGACCGCGCCGAGATCCTCGGCCAGTCGTTGGCCGGCGCTGCTGCGCGGCAGCCAGACGACGTCCTCGGCCATGCCCGGGGTGATCGCCACCGGCATGACCACCGCGCCGGCTGCGGTGCTGACCCGCACCCGGTCGCCGTCGGTGACGCCGAGACGTTCGGCGGTTTCGTAACCGACCCGCACCACCGGACGGCGACCGGTCGCCAGCAGGGCGACCTCACCGTCGTTGCCGCGCGAGTCGTCGATCAGCATCCGCCAACTGGCCAGCACCATCCCGTTGGTGTCGGGCACCGGGTCGGCGGCCGGGCCATCGACCCGTTCACCGGTCCAGCCGCTGAACTCGGCCAGTTCGGCGGCGGCCTGCTTGGTGGTGCGCACACCCAGGTCCTTGCCCAGGGCGTCGGCCAACGCGGCCAGCGCGCGCAGGTCGGTCATCACGGTCTTGCCGGGCAGCACCGCCTTGAACGGACGGTGACGTCCCTCCCAGTTGGTGAAGCTGCCGGCCTGCTCCTCGACCAGGGCGACCGGGAAGACCACATCGGCCCGGGCGGCGGCTTCGCTGAAGCGCGTTTCGAAGCTGACCACGAAGTCGGTGTTCTCCAGGGCGGTGCGGGCGCCGGCCGGGTCGGCCAGGTCGGCCAACTCGACCCCGGCCACCACCAGCGCCTTGAGTTTGCCCTCGGCGGCGGCAACCAGAATCTGTTCGCTGTCGCGGCCCGGTTCGGCCGGCAGGTTCGGCACCTCCCAGACCGCACCGGCGTCCACCCGAGCCCCCGCGTCGGCGACCGGACGGCCACCGGGCAGCAGGTTCGGCAGGCAGCCGGCGTCCAGGGAGCCCCGCTCACCGGCGCGGCGCGGCACCCAGGCCACCCGGGCACCGGTGCGTCCGGCCAATGCGGTGACCTCGGTCAGCGCGCCGGGATCCTCCAGGGCCCGCTCCCCCACCATGATCACGGTGTCGGCGTCGACATGGACGTCCTCCATTTCGGCGAGCACCTTGGCGGCGGTGCCGGGGACGGTGCGCACCAGGGTGGCGCCCATCTTCTCCGCGCCGGCCGACAGGAAGGGGGCGACGGTCCAGACCTTGAGCTTCTTCTTGCGCCAGGCCTTGCGCAGGCGCAGGAAGACGATCGGGGATTCTTCCTCCGGCTCGAAGTTGACCAGCAGCACGCTGGAGGCGTTCTCCAGGTCTTCGTAGGTCACGTCCATCGGCTTGGCGGCCACGTGGGTGGCCAGGAAGGCCGATTCCTCCAGGCTGGTCGGCCGGGCCCGGAAGTCGATGTCGTTGGTACCGAGCACCACCCGGGCGAACTTGGCGTAGCCGTAGGCGTTCTCGTTGGTCAACCGGCCACCGGTGAGCACGCCCACCTCGGAGCCGGCCTGCGCCAGACCGCGAGCGGCCACGTCCAGGGCTTCGGCCCAGGAAGCTTCGCGCAGCACCCCGTCCTCGCGCACCAGCGGGTGGCGCACCCGGTCGTCGGCGCGGCCGGAGACGAAGGCGAAGCGGCCCTTGTCGCAGTTCCATTCCTCGTTGACGGCCATATCGGGGCCGGCCAGGCGACGCATCACGGTGGTGCGGCGGTAGTCGACCCGCAGCGCACAACCCGAGGCGCAGTGTTCGCACACCGACGGCACCGACACCAGGTCGAAGGGGCGGGCGCGGAAGCGGTAGGCCTCGCTGGTCAGCGCACCGACCGGGCAGATCTGGATGGTGTTGCCCGAGAAGTACGACTCGAAGGGTTCGTTGGCGTAGATCGCGACCTGCTGTTCGACGCCGCGCTCGGCCAGATCGATGAACGGGTCACCGGCGATCTGCTCGGAGAAGCGGGTGCAGCGCTGGCACATGATGCAGCGTTCCCGGTCGAGCAGCACCTGGGCCGAGATGTGGATCGGCTTGGGGAAGGTGCGCTTCACATCGGTGAACCGCGACTCGGCCCGGCCGTTGCTCATCGCCTGGTTCTGCAGCGGGCATTCGCCGCCCTTGTCGCAGATCGGGCAGTCCAGCGGGTGGTTGACCAGCAGGAATTCCATCATGCCGTGCTGGGCCTTGTCGGCCACCGGCGAGGTGCGCTGGGTGCGCACCTTCATGCCCGGCATCGCGGTCAGGGTGCAGGAGGCCTGCGGCTTCGGCATCGGCCGGCCGCGTCCGTCGTCGACCACGTCGACCAGGCACTGGCGGCAGGCGCCGGCCGGGTCGAGCAGCGGGTGGTCACAGAACCGCGGGATCGGGATGCCGATGTCCTCGGCGGCGCGGATGATCAGAGTGCCCTCGGGCACGCTCATCTCGACGTCGTCGATGCTGATCTGCACCTGCTTCTCGGCCGGTACGACCGACTTGTCGGTGCCCTTGTCGATGGCTGTCATGCGGACGCTCCCGTGGTGGACGTGGCCGGCTGGTTCCACAGCGCACTCTTGGCGTAGGGGAACAGCTCCCAGGCCGGAGTGGTCAGGCCGGCTTCGAATTCTTCGCGGAAGTGCTTGATGCTCGACTGCACGATGGTGGCCGTACCGTCGGCCAGGGCGCAGAAGGAACGGCCGGCGATGTTGTCGGAGATATCGAGCAGCTTCTCGATGTCACCTTCCTCACCCTGACCGGCCTCCAGCCGCATCAGCACCTGCACCAACCACCAGGAACCTTCCCGGCAGGGGGTGCACTTGCCGCAGGACTCGTGCTTGTAGAACTCCACCCAGCGCAGGCAGGCCCGCACCACCGAGGTGGTCTCGTCGAACAACTGCAGTGCCTTGGTGCCCAGTGCCGCACCGGCCTTGGCCAGCCCGTCGTAGTCCATCGGCACGTCGAGGTGCTCGGCGGTCAGAATGCCCAGCGACGAACCGCCCGGGGTCCAGAACTTCAGTTCGTGGCCGTGCCGCATCCCGCCGGAGATGTCCAACAGCTCGCGCAGGGTGATGCCCAGCGGGGCCTCGAACTGGCCGGGGTTGGCCACGTGACCCGACAGCGAGTACAGCGTGAAGCCCTTGGAGTTCTCGGTGCCCATCGCGGCGAACCAGGCCGAACCGTTGCGCACGATGGCCGGCACCGAGGCGATCGATTCGACATTGTTGACCACCGTCGGGCTGGCGTACAGACCCGCCACCGCCGGGAACGGTGGCTTCAACCGGGGCTGGCCGCGGCGTCCTTCCAGCGAGTCGAGCAGCGCGGTTTCCTCACCACAGATGTAGGCCCCGGCGCCGGAGTGCACCACGATGTCGAGGTCGTAGCCGGTGCCCAGGATGTTCTTGCCCAGATAGCCGGCCCGGTAGGCCTCGCGCACCGCCGACTGCAGCCGGCGAATCACGTGGAGCACCTCACCGCGAATGTAGATGAAGGCGTGGTTGGAGTTGATCGCGAACGAGCTGATGATCATGCCCTCGATCAGCAGGTGCGGATCGGCCATCATCAGCGGGATGTCCTTGCAGGTACCCGGCTCGGCCTCGTCGGCGTTGACCACCAGGTACTTCGGGTTCGGGTTGTCCTGCGGCACGAAGCTCCACTTCATGCCGGTCGGGAAGCCCGCACCACCTCGTCCGCGCAGGTTGGCGTCCTTGACCATGGTCACGATGTCGGCCGGCTGCATGGCCAGGGCCTTGCGCATCGTCTGGTAGCCGCCGTTGCGTTCGTACACCGGCAGGGTCCACGACCGGTCCTGGTCCCAGTTGGCGGAGAGCACCGGGGTGAGCATGTCGGTCACTGCTGTTCCTCCTTCTGGGGCGCGGTGGCCGTGGCGGGCGGGGCCTGCCAACCGTGCCGCTTGGCCAGTTTCAGCCCGAGCTGGGACTGCAGGCCGGCCGAGGGGCCCTCGTCGACGCGTCCGTCGGGGAAGCCGGCGATCACGCGCTCGGCCTCACGCCAGGAGGTGATGGTCGCGCCGCGGGTGGAGGCGACCTCCTCGCCGGCACGCAGCTTGTCGATCAGTTCGATGGTCGAGTCGGGGTTCATCGTGTCGAAGAACTCCCAGTTGACCATCACCACGGGGGCGTAGTCGCAGGCCGCGTTGCATTCGACCCGCTCGTAGGTGAAGGCCCCGTCGGCGGTGGTTTCGTTGTGCCCGACGCCGAGGTATTCCTCGACCTTCTCGGCGATCGCGTCGCCGCCCATGATCGCGCAGAGCGCGGTGACGCACACCCCGATGTGGTGCTTGCCGACCGGCTGGCGCTTGAACATGGTGTAGAAGGTCGCCACCCCGTTGACCTCGGCGGCAGTGATGCCGAGGGTGTCGGCGCAGGCTTCGATCCCGGCCGGGGTGATCCGTCCCTGCACCGACTGCACCAGGTGCAGCATCGGCAGCAGGGCCGAGCGCGACTGCGGGTAGCGCGCCGCCAACTCGGCCAGCTCGTTCATCGTCTCAACCGGCAAAGGCTCGTGGTCGCCGGAGAAGTCGACGCCACCGGAGTTGGCGAAATGGGTTTCGAATCCGCTCACCGGTCAACACCTCCCATCACCGGATCGAGGCTGGCACCGGCGACGATCACGTCGGAGAGCATCGAGCCCTCGCTCATCGCCGGCAGAGCCTGCAGGTTCACAAAACTGGGGTCGCGGAAATGCGCCCGGAACGGACGGGTGCCACCGTCGGAGACCACGTGCGCACCGAGTTCGCCCTTGGGGCTCTCCACCGGTACGTAGGCCTGGCCCGGGGGTACCCGGAAGCCTTCGGTGACGATCTTGAAGTGGTGGATCAGCGACTCCATCGACTGCCCCATGATGTGGCGGATGTGCTCATTGGAGTTGCCCTGACCGTCCGAGCCGACCGACAACTGGGCCGGCCAGGCGATCTTCGGGTCGGCCACCATCACCGGCTCGCCCTCGGAGGCCTCCAGGCGGGCGACGGCCTGCTTGATGATCTTCATCGACTCGTGCAGTTCGGCGATCCGCACCAGGTAGCGGGCGAAGGCGTCGTCCCCCTCGACCGCGACCGATTCGAAGTCGTAGGTCTCGTACCCGCAGTACGGCTGGGTCTTGCGGAGGTCCCAGTCGATGCCGGCGGCCTTGAGCGGCGGGCCGGTGACCCCCAGCGAGATCGCCAGGGAGGCGTCCATGTGGGCGACGTCGACCAGCCGGGCCCGGAAGGTCGGGTTCGCGGTGCACAGCTTCTCGAGTTCGGGAATGTGCTTGTCGAGCCACGTGATCAGTTCGTGCAGTTTGTCGATCGCCCCCTCGGGCAGATCCTGGGCCACCCCACCGGGTCGGAAGTAAGCGTGGTTCATCCGCAGGCCGGTGATCATCTCCAGCATGTCCAGGATCATTTCGCGTTCCCGGAAGGCCGAGGTCATCACCGTGGTGGCGCCCAGCTCGTTGCCGGCGGTGCCGATGCAGACCATGTGGCTGGAGACCCGGTTGAGTTCCATCAGCAGCACCCGGATGTCGTTGGCCCGGGTGGGAATCTGGTCCTCGATACCGAGCAGGCGCTCCACACCGAGCACGTAGGTGGCTTCCTGGAACAGCGGGGTCAGGTAGTCCATCCGGGTGCAGAAGGTGGTGCCCTGGGTCCAGGTGCGGTACTCCATCGACTTCTCGATGCCGGTGTGCAGGAAGCCGATACCGACGCGCATCGAGGTGACGGTCTCACCGTCCAGTTCGAGCACGAAGCGCATCACGCCGTGGGTGGACGGGTGCTGCGGGCCCATGTTCACCACGATCCGCTCGTCGCCGCGTTCGGCCTGGGCGGTCGCGATCTCGTCCCAGTCGGCCCCGATCGCGGTGTAGACCGGGCCCTCGGCTTCTTCACCGGGGGCGTAGGGGTCGACGAAGGACGGCTCGGCGGCCTGGGTGTCGTCGAAGGTGTCGTCGTGGA
The DNA here is from genome assembly GCF_051133435.1 of Pseudenemella bisphenolivorans. Lineage (NCBI taxonomy): Bacteria > Bacillati > Actinomycetota > Actinomycetes > Propionibacteriales > Propionibacteriaceae > Pseudenemella > Pseudenemella bisphenolivorans. The sequence continues at coordinate 701,487 of NZ_JBPGNY010000001.1, forward strand.
AGGTCGCGCTCATGAGTTGTAGTTCCTCCGCTGCTCAACCGGGGCGATGGTCGCGCCCTTGTACTCGACGGGGATACCGCCCAAGGGGTAGTCCTTGCGCTGCGGGTGGCCGGGCCAGTCGTCCGGCATCAGGATGCGGGTCAGCGCCGGGTGGTCGTCGAAGATCACCCCGAACATGTCCCAGGTTTCGCGCTCGTGCCAATCGGCGGTCGGGTACACCGACACCACCGACGGGACGTGCGGGTTGGCGTCGGGGGCGGTGGTTTCCAACCGGATGGAGCGGTTGTGGGTCATCGACAGCAGTTGGTAGACCACGTGCAACTCGTTGTCGGTGTGGGTCGGGTAGTGCACCCCGGAGATCGAGCGGCACATCTCGAAGCGCAACAGCGGGTCGTCGCGCAGGGTGCGGCAGACCTCGACGAGGTGTTCCCGGTTGATGAAGAAGGTGATTTCACCGCGGTGCACCACCACGTGCGAGATCGCCTCGTCAGGTGCCGGCAGCAGTTCGACCAGCCGGTGGGCGACCTCGTCGAAGTAGCCGCCGTAGGGCTGCTGGCTGGGGGCCGGCATCTCGACGAACCACGTCATCCGGCCGTAACCGGAGGTGTCGGAGGAGCCGGAGCCGTGGAACATGCCGTGGCGCACGTCCAGGACGGTGCGCTCGGTGGGGGTCGATTCGGTTGCTTCGACCTCGGTGCCCGGTTGCTGTTCGGTCATCGCAGCAGCCCCTTCTGCTCATGGGTGGCCGGGGCGTCCAATTGGAAGGCCTCGGCAGCCTCGATCGCGGCTTCGTTGTTCACACCGATCGGCGCGGTCAGCACCATCTTCTTCAGCTTGAACATCGCGTCGATCAACATTTCCGGACGCGGCGGGCAGCCGGGCAGGTAGATGTCGACCGGCACGATGTGGTCGACGCCCTGCACCAGCGCGTAGTTGTTGAACATGCCGCCGGAGCTGGCGCACACGCCCATCGACAGCACGTACTTCGGGTTCGGCATCTGGTCGTAGACCTGACGCACCACCGGGGCGAACTTCTGGCTCACCCGGCCGGCGACGATCATCACGTCGGCCTGCCGCGGCGAGGCCCGGAACACTTCCTGGCCCCATCGTCCGGCGTCGAAGGGGGTCGCACCGAAGGTCATCATCTCGATCGCACAGCAGGCCAGGCCGAAGGTCACCGGCCAGAAGGATGCCTGCCGCATCCAGCCGAAGAGCGCCTCCACCGTGGTGAGGGCGATGCCCGACGGGAGTTTCTCCTCGATACCCATGTCATATCCTCGCGTTCGTTGGTTGTGCGGTTGGCCGGTTCCCCGATCAGTCCCAGTCCAGACCGCCGCGCCGCCACTCGTAGATGTAGGCGATGAAGATCAGCGCCACGAAGATCACCATGTTCACCAGCGCGAAGGTGCCCAACTGATCGAGGTACACCGCCCACGGGAACATGAACACGATCTCCAGGTCGAAGATGATGAACATCATCGCGGTGATGTAGTACTTGACCGGAAAGCGACCGCCGCCGGCCGGCTGCGGAGTGGGCTGGATGCCGCACTCGTAGGAGTCGTACTTGGTGCGGTTGTACCGCGCCGGACCGACGTGCTTGCTCAACAGTGCTACGCCGGCGAAAACCGCGGCCAGCACCATCATCGCCACGAGTGGTACGTAGACGTTCACCCGTTCCTCCTCTTATCCGTTGCGGTCATGCCGACGGGGCCATTCGCGACAGCGCGTTGATGATGCGATCCATGGCGTCGCCTTCATGGGCGTCTGTCAGGTTAGCGAGCAGCTTCATCACGAACTTCATCAGGGTCGTGCGCGGCAGCCCGTACTTGGTGCAGATCTTCATGATCGTGGGATTACCGATCAGCTTCACGAAGATGTGGCCCAGCCGCTGGTAGCCACCGAAGGCGGCGCGCAGTTCGGCCGGGTAGGCCTGCAGGGCCAGTTCGGCCTGCTTGGTGCCGACCCCACGGTTGTGCGCGTCGGCCATCGCGGCGGCGGCGTATTCGCCGGCCTCGATCGCGTAGGCGATGCCTTCGCCGTTGAACGGGCTGACCATGCCGCCGGAGTCACCGACCAGCAGCAGGCCGCGGTGGTAGTGCGGCTTGCGGTTGAAGCCCATCGGCAGCGCGGCGCCGCGGATCGGGCCGGTCATGTTCTCTTCGCGGAAGCCCCATTCCTCGGGGGTGTTCGCCAGCCAGGAGCGCATCATCTGGCGGTAGTCGGACTTGCCGAAGGCCTTCGAGGTATTCAGCACACCGAGGCCGACGTTGGCGGTGCCGTCGCCCATCGGGAACATCCAGCCATAGCCCGGCAGCAGGTTCGACTCCCCCGGCTTGCCGTCCCACAGTTCCAGGAAGGATTCGAGGTAGTCCTCATCGGTGCGCGGCGAGGTGAAGTAGGTGCGCACTGCCACACCCATCGGACGCTTCTCGTCCTTGTTCAGGCCCATCGCGATCGCCAGCCGCGAGGAGTTGCCGTCGGCGGCCACCACCATCGGGGCGCGGAACTCGCGTCCGTCCTTGCTCCGCACTCCGACGATGCGGTCGGTGCGTTCGTCGATGATCGGCGCGGTGACGTTGGTCTGCTGGAACAGCCGGGCGCCGTGCTTGACCGCGTGCTGGGCGAGCATGTCGTCGAAGTCGGCGCGGGCGCGCACCAGGCCGTAGTCGGGGAAGTCGCGCAGTTCGGGCCAGGGCAGTTCGAAGGGGCGCTGGTTGTAGCCGTAAACCCGCAGGCCGGTGATGTGCTTCCAGCCGTTGGCCTGGGAGGTGTCGATGCCCAGTCGCACCAGTTGCCGGGTGGCACGGGGGGTCAGGCCGTCGCCGCAGACCTTCTCGCGGGGAAACTGGGTCTTCTCCAGCAGTGCCACGCTCAGTCCGTGTCGGGCCAGGTGTGCCGCGGTGGCCGAGCCGCCGGGTCCGGCGCCGACAACGACAACATCGGCTTCGACGGTGCCATCGGTCGAAGAATCGGCCAGTGCCGCCTCGGGTTCCGCCTGCGAGGCTTCACCGCGCGGGGCGTGCGACATGAATACTCCTGAATCAACTCGGAAGCGCGTCCAACCATGGGACAGACATCGGTCAGTCTAAGCCCAAAGACCCGGGTGGTCACATTCGACCAAATCAGCGTTTCCAGTAGTCAGGCTTGGTTTGTTTTGAGCAATAACGATAGCTGGCCGTTGCGTTATTCAACCGTGATACCAACGCGGGCAATGCGGGGGTAATGGGCAACCCTCGCTAGGCTCACCCGGTGACCTTGTTTGCCCGCACCGTCGAGATCGCCGACCCCGGTGAACTGTTGCAGTACCTCCCCGCCCCCGATTCCGGCAGCCCCGCGCAGAGTTGGATTCGGCGTGGCGACGGGCTGGTGGCGATCGGCGAGGTCGCTCGCTGGGAGGTCTCGGCGATCGGCGAGGCCGACGAGCACTGGCGTGAGTTCCTCTCCGGGCTGAGCCACACCGATGAGCTGACCGACAACGGGGCGGTCTTCGGCAGTGGCCCGGTGGCCTTCGGTTCCTTCGCCTTCGACCCGGCCAATACCGCCCGGAAGTCGGTGTTGATCGTCCCCGCGCTGGTGATCGGCCGGATGCACGGCCGCAGTTGGCTGACCTTGATCGGTGACGAGGCGGCGATCGCCGACCCGCGCCTGCCCGCACCCGGTGGGGAGCCGCAGTTCGCCGGCGAAGTGAGCTGGTCGGACGGGGAGCTGTCCGGCCCGCAGTGGGAGGGCGTGGTCTCCCGGGTGATCCAGCGGTTGCGCACCAGCGATATCGACAAGGTGGTGCTCGCCCGTGAGTTGATCGCCAGTGCTCCGGGCCCGATCGACCCGCGGTGGCTGTTGCGTTCGCTGGTGCAGACCTACTCGTCCACCTGGGCCTTTCAGGTCGACGACATGATCGGTGCCAGCCCCGAGATGTTGGTGCGCCGCGAAGGTGGGCTGGCCACCTCACGGGTGCTGGCCGGCACGATCTGGCGTTCCGACGGTCAGGACGGTGAGGCCATCGCGGCCGCATTGGCCGACTCCAGCAAGGACCTGATCGAACACGAGTACGCGGTCGCCTCGGTGGCCCAGGCCCTGGCACCGCATTGTTCGGGCATGAACGTGCCGGATTCGCCGTATGTACTCGAGTTGCCGAATGTCTCGCACCTGGCCACCGACGTCACCGCCGTGGCCAAACCCGGGTCGACCTCACTGGCGCTGGCCGAAGCCCTGCACCCCTCCGCCGCGGTCTGCGGCACCCCCACCGATCGGGCCCGGGCCGTGATCGCCGAGGTGGAGCAACTCGATCGTGGCCGTTACGCCGGCCCGGTCGGCTGGCTGGACAGCCGCGGCGACGGTGAGTGGGCGATCGCGCTGCGCTGCGGTCGGCTCAGCCCCGACCGACACGAGCTGTGGGCCTACGCCGGCTGCGGCATCGTCGCCGACTCCGACCCCGCCAAAGAACTCGCCGAAACCCAGGCCAAACTCGTCCCGATTCGCGACGCGCTCGCCTGAGTTCAGCGGCGCTGTTTCTTGCGGCGTTGCGGGTTCGCTCCGGCGGCGGGCTTCGGGGCGGAACCACCGGAACGGGACTGCGCTTTGGCCTGCTTGGCGAGCTCGGCCTGCTGGGCCTGCTTCTTCTGCAGCTTCTCGACGTCGAAGTAGCCGAGCATCGCGATGTAAACAACCAGCGCGATCACGAACGACACCAGTGGCGGTAGGCCGAACACCATCGGGGCGGTGATCAGCACGACCATGTCGATACCGCGGACGACATAGGTCAACATGCCGGACGGCAGCGCACCCGAGGCGGTGGCCACCATCGGGGCGTTCCAGTTGATCGGCTTGGCGACCACCCAGCGCACCGCGCCGAGCAGGCCGGCTGCGGCGGTCAGCACCGCGACCTGTACCGCTTCGAACCAGTCGTGACCGCGGGCGACCCCACCCCAGTCGGCGAAGGCCGGCACGGTAAGCACCGCCCAGATCAGCGCCAGCACCGCCGGCACGATCATCAACGCCATCCGTTGCTGAGCGGTGGTCAGCGGCAGGGTGCGGGCCAGACCGCTGGTGCGGGTCAGCACCCGCAACTCCCCCAGCGTCGGTACCAGCGCCACGAACAGCGCCAGGGCGCCGACCACCGGCGCCAGCACCGGTAATCCCAGAGCACTGATCGCATGCGGCACCACCACGCTGACCGCCACCCCGATCAGGCGTTGCGGATGGCGGGCGAGTTGTTTGCGCGAACGATCGGTGAGCACTTGGCGTCCGGTTGGGCCGCCACGCACCGAGCGGACGTGGCCACGTTCGATCGCGGCCCGCTCGATCAGGATGTCGCGGGCCAACCCCAGGTCGAGGGCCGACATCGCACCCGACAACCCGGCCACCAGGGCACCGCCGCTGGTGAGCCGCACCCGGCGGATCCGGTTCAACCGGCGCCAGGCCACCACCACGCCGAGCACCAACGCGACGGCTGCCGCCGCCGTCACCCCGAAGCCGATCAGGTGAGTCAGTTCGGGGGTCAGACCCAAGTGCAGCCAGCCGACCGACTGGGCGACCAGCACGAGCAGTACCGCGACGGTGGCGGCACCGAAGATCGAGACAGCCACCCGGGTCGGGGTGCGTCGGTCCAGGCCTTGTTCGGCCGCGGCGATCGCGACCATCGCGGTGGCACCCAATCCGGTGCCCAGGGCCCACAAGCCCACCGACCACCAGTCCGACCCGCTGGCCAGGGCCAACAGGCCCGACAGCACACCGGCACCGAAGAAGGTCGCCACCAGCACGGTCAGCAACCGCCCACCCAGTAGCTTGCCTCGTCTGATCGGCGCCGACATCAACCAGAAACCCTCGGCCGCCGAGGCCACCACCGGCCCGAACAACCTGGACACCGCGAGCGCCAGGGCGAGCGCAGCGAGCAGGGTGGCGATCGGCACCAGTGCACGGGCCGACAGGCATTGTCCGGTTTCGCAGGCCGAAACGATGCGCTGGGCACTGATCACCGCGTTGACCAGCATCGCCCCGACCACCAGCAGCGAGAACACCGCGACATAGCCGTCCGACAGAGCCTCCGACAGCCGACGGGTGGCTCGACCGTGCCGCCAGCTCTTCATCATGTCGATCAGTTCGGGCTCGTACGGCTCCTCGACATCGTCCTCGTCATCCCCGACGAATCCGGCGGGGTCGGGCAACGCATCCAACTCCCGGGCCTGTTTGCGGGCCCGGGAACGCAAGATCTCCAGCGGGTCGTCAACCGGCCCGGCCTGCTGGGTGGCTTGGGGCTGGGGTTTCGGTTTCGACCGGCGGACGCGACGCTTCGACATCACTGGTCCTCGACGTGCAGTTCGCCCGACGGCAGGTCCGAAGGCTCCCCCATCTCCACGACGCGGGTGGCGACCGTTTCGACCAGTACCGGCTCATGGCTGGCGAACACGATGGCCAGCCCGGCCTCACGTTCGGCCTTCAACCGACGCGCGAGCCAGGCCACACCCTCGACATCCAGGCGCTGCTCGGGCTCGTCCAGCACCAGCAGTTTGCGCGGCCGGACGAAGGCCGAGGCCAGGGCCAACCGTCGCTTCTGACCCGAGGACAGGGTGCCGGGCAACTGGCCCGATTGCGGAATCAACTGCAACTGGTCGAGCACCTCGTCGACCATCTCGTCGGGGTCGGGTACGCCGTGGGCGCGGGCGAAAAGGTCGAGGTGTTCGACCACCGACAGGTCGGGGAAGAAGTCGAGGTCGTCGATCACCGTGGCCAGGTCGCGGCGCTGCTCGACATCGTCCTCGTCCAACGGGCGACCGCAGATGTCGATCTCGCCCTGATCGGGGGTGTCGGCACCGACCAGGCACCGCAACACCGTCGATTTGCCCGACCCGTTGCGTCCGGTGAGCGCTACTGCTTCACCGGCTCGCACCGTCAGGTCGAACCCCGACACGATCACCGCCGGGCCGTAATTGCGACCCAACCCCTTCACCGACAGGACGACATCTCGCTTGGACACGCCCTCAAGTGTGCCCCGTCACGAACCGAACCGTGACACCGGCGGCATTTAGGCTGACTGGCCATGGAGCCTGCCAATCCACTCGATCTGATCAACCAGTTGCAAGCTGCCCGCAACAAGCTGGAGGCACAACTGGCCGAGGTAACCGCCCTACAGGGTTCACTGGTGCGCACCGGACGGTATGTCGAGGTGGAGCGCGGCGCCGACGGGGAACTGGCCCGGATCACCGTGCTGGCCGCGGCTTCCGGGAGCGCGATCAGCAATGAGGTGCGCGAGCTGTGGTTGGAACTATCGGCCGATGCGGCCGAGCGGGCCCAGCAGGGTTTGGCCGCCGTGGGCATCACCCAACCGCTGAACCTGCCCGGTGATGTCCGCGCGATCCTGGAGGAGCGCCGATGAACACGAACTTCGACCCCGATGCGATGGCTGCCGAGTTGGGGCTTACGCCCGGCGAGATCGATGCCTTCTCGATCCACGAGTTCGTCGCAGAGCTGAAGGCCGAGATGGCCGCTCAAGAACTCTCGGACGATCCGCACCAGTGGCAGCAGGACTTGACCAACGAGATCGCCGCTTTGGCAGTCGAGCCCGACGAGTTGCGCGATGCATTCGACCAGATCACCGGAATCGGCACCAAGGAACCGGTGACCATCGAGGTTGATGCCGTCGGTGGCTTCGTCGGATTGCGATTTCACGGCACGAATCCGGCCGGTGACTTGGAGAAACTGAACGCTGCCATTGCCGAGGCGGTGGCCGCAGCCCGTTTTGATGCGCGCGAGCAGCGGAACGCCGTTTTGCAGTCGCAGAACCTGCACAGAGGAGGTCTCAATGGGTAACCATGCGTGGGAATCATCAGAGTTCACCCAGTTGACCCAAGCCTACGCCGATCTGGAGGCGACGGCCGATGCCATCGCCACCAAGGCCGGGGAATCGCCCAACATTTTGGTCTATGGCCTGTTCTCGATGGGCATCATCGGCTGGTGGATGCAAGTGGCGCAGATAACGGCCACCGACTTCACCAAGGAAACCTCGCGCACGCTGGCAGCGAGCGGTGCCGCCATCGAAGCCACCCAGCGGGCCTATGACAACACGAATCTCTCGGCCATGGAGAAGGCCGAGGAGGTTGAACAAATTATCGACACGCTTGAGCAGGAGATTCCCAGATGACCGCGTACGACATCGTCGAAGCCGGCGCTGAACTCTTCGACGGTGACATGGGTTTTGATGATGCTGCGGCTGTGGTCAGCGGCGGCCTGGGCATCCTGGATGTCCTGCTGGATCCGGTGGCAGCAATTATCGGTGCTCCGATCGAGTTTCTGATCAACTGGCTGGTGGAGAATGTCGCGATTTTCAAGGTGCCGATCGATGCACTGTTAGGCGATCCCGAAGGAATCAAGGCCAATGCCGATCGGTGGACCCAGATCGGCAGCGACACCTTGAATTTGGGTGCAACCCACGCGACTACGATCAACCTCGTGTCTTCCTGGAAGGGTGATGGATCGGTTGCCTACGCCCGAGTGCATGAAGCTCTGGGCGAGTTCTTCGAGAAAACTCGGGCCAGTTACGAGCATTTCGCCGACCTCTCGGTGCTCTGCGGGGTGGTGATCGGCGCCATTCGCGAATGGTTGTGGGGAGTCCTGAGTGACGAACTCGTCAATTGGGTCACAAAGCTCCTCTACTCCTTGGCGGCTTCCTGGTTCACCTTCGGCACCAGCGTGATGGCCGGTGTCGGCTATGTTCTGGCCCGCATCATCGCACTGTTGAAGAAATTCGAGGAGAAACTCAGCGGCTTACTGAAGGCCCTGATCAAACTCGCCAAGGACGGCAACGAGATCGCCCAGAGGATGATGAAAGCCCTGCGCTTCCTGACCAAGTACGCCGATGGACTGGGCGCTGCCAGCGACGTCCTTACCGGCGCCACGGCCAGCCGCGCCTAAACTCGCGATGAGTCGGTCAGCCCGGCGCAGGGCAGCCAACCGAGCTGCGACCGACCGGGTCGTCGCATCGCTGCAGACGCCGAAAGCCGAGGCGATCAACCGCCATTTCCCCACCTGGCTGGTATTGACGATCGCTGCGGTCGGTCTGCTGAGCCTGGTGGCAGGGATGTACGCCGCGTCCAGCTTCTCGTACCGGCTCGGGGCGGCTCCGAGCACGACGCTGGTACGCACCGGCGAGGCGACCATCGAGTCCTGTGGTCACAGCTGGTGGCCGCACTATGTCCCAACATGCACCGCCCGGGTGACCTGGGATTCCGACCCGCGACCGTTTCCCAAACTGCGAACGGCCGGCGATGACGTGATCGAGGTGCACCCGCTCCGGGAGGTGTCCGGGACGATCAGGGTCACCTCCTACGTCGACAACTCGATGACGTTGGCCCGACCGAGGCTGTGGGGTGATCCGGACGAATGGGTGGTGCCCGCCGACACCCCGGTCGGTCACTCCCGATACCGGTGGCTCGGCGACCTGCTGCACATCGTGCTGCCGCTGGGCCTGCCCGCGGTCACGGTGTCGATGCTCAGCGGTCCGGTGATGCGCCGGGCCCGCCGGGCGGCGGCGAACGAAGCGGACGACCGGACTGTCTGAGGGCCGGTCAAGCTGCGCCTGCGGCCGGTTCGTGGCAGGCTATCGGGGTGTCTCGAGCCGACTACCGCGCCACTTTGGCCAAACGCCGCAACGATGTGGCGACCATGTTCGACGGGGTGGCCCAGCGCTACGACCTGGTGAACGAACTGCTCTCCTTCGGGCAGGCCAACCGTTGGCGACCCAAGGTGGTCGAGGCGATCGACCCGAAACCGGGCGAGGTGATCCTGGATCTGGCCGCCGGCACCGGCACCTCCTCGCGACCGATCGCCGACCTGGGTGCGACCGTGGTCGCGACCGACCTGTCGCTCGGCATGTTGGCCGTGGGCAAGCAGCGCCAACCCGATCTGACCTTCATCGCCGGGGACGCGCTGCGGCTGCCGTTCGCCGACGATGCCTTCGATGCAGTGACGATTTCGTTCGGGATCCGCAACTTCGAGGACACCGAGGCCGCGCTGGTCGAGTTGCGCCGGATCACCCGTCCCGGGGGCCGCTTGGTGATCTGTGAGTTCTCCACCCCGACCTGGGCCCCGTTCCGCACCGTGTACCAGAACTACCTGATGGCCGCCCTGCCGACGGTGGCGCGGGCCGCGGCGTCCAACCCCACCGCCTATGTCTACCTGGCCGAGTCGATCCGGGCCTGGCCGAACCAGGAGCAGTTGGCCGCCATGCTCAGCGACGCGGGGTGGCGTTCGGTGCAGTGGCGCAACCTCAGCGCCGGCATCGTGGCCGTGCATCGCGGCTGGGCGTGAACGAACGGCCAACTTCATCCGATGACTTTCTTTCTCGATTCCTACGCCGCCCGTAGTTGTGCGGTGAAAACCCACAATCACTTCAACCCCCGCGTCGATCTGCCGGTGGGTGAGGACGATCCGGCCCTGGACGAGTTGTTCGAGGGCGGTCTGGCCTACGAGGAGCAGGTGCTGCGCCGGTTGCTGGCCGACTTCGACGGCACGGTGGCCGACCTGCGTCCGCTCAACGACGAACCCGGCCCGGTACAAACCGACGCGAGCCTGGCCGCCATGGCCGAAGGGGTCGAGGTGATCATCGGCCCCCTGTTGCCCGCCGATCCGATGGGTCACCGCTCGGGCCGTCCCGATCTGCTGGTGCGCGGACAAGACAACGGTGATCGGCACGGCTATCACCCGGTCGAGGTGAAGTTCCACAAGGTCCACGAGCGCCGCAAGTCGGGACGCAACAGCACCTGGACGCTGCCCTGTTCCCCGGCCACCAACCCCCGCCCGGAGGCGGCCGAGCAGATCGATGATGTGGTGTTTCGCACCAGCCGGGAGGCCGACCTGTTGCAGGTGGCCCATTACTGGCGGCTGTTGGGGGCCTCCGGTCATGCCGCCGGTGGCCGGCCGACCGCCGGGGTGATCGGCATCGACGACGTGCTCTGGCCCGGCAGCGACGACACCGTGCGGGTGGTGACCTGGGTCGACCTGGAAGAACCCTTCCTGCGGACCTTCTCCCGCTCGGCCGAGTCGGGGTGGACGAAACGGTCGGTGCTGGAACGTTACGACCACGAGCACGGTTTCCGGGTGCAGGTGGCCCGCAATGCCCTGGCCCAGAACCGGGTTGAGCCTCCCCCTCCGCTGGTGCATCCGATCGTGGTGAAGGAATGCCGCACCTGCCCGTGGTGGGCACATTGCCGTCCGCTGCTGGACGATGACGACATCTCGCTGCGGATCGATCGCTCCCCCCTGGACGTGCGCGAAATCGGGGCGCTGCGCCAACTCGGGATTCGCACCATCACCGACCTGGCCGGGGTGGATGCCGACGAGTTGATGCAGCGCTACCTGCCCGAGGTCTCGCACAAGGATCAAGCCGAGGAACGGTTGCGACTGGCGGTGCGCCGGGCCAACCTGCTGGTGCGCGGGGTGACCTTGGAGCGGCTCTCCACCCCCCGGATCGAGTTGCCCGAGGTCGACATCGAGATCGACTTCGACATCGAGACCTCCAGTGACGACCGGGTGTACCTGTGGGGATTCCTGGTCACCGACCGGCGCACCGGAGCCGAGCCGGAGTACGTCCATGTCTCGGCCTGGGAGGACCTGGACGATGCCGCCGAGGCGGAGCTGGCGCATCGAGCCGCCCGCTGGCTGCTCGATCGCCTCGAGGGCGATGCCTCGGTGCGGATCTACCACTACTCCCACTTCGAGGCCATCCGGTTGCGGCAGTTGGCCGACCGCACCGGTGACCCGGTGTTGGCCCGGGTGTGCGACCACATCGACAGCCACTTCGTGGACCTCTACGCGGTGGTGAAACAACAGTGGTTCGGCACCAACGGCCTGGGTCTGAAGGTGCTGGCCGCCGAGGGGCCCGGGTTCACCTGGCGCGATGACGCCCCCGGTGGGCTCAACTCGCAGGCATGGTTCGACGAGGCCTCCCATGCCGATGACCCGTCGCTGCGGGATCTGGCCCGGGTGCGGGTCTTGGAGTACAACGAGGACGATGTGCGCGCCACCCACGCGGTGCGGGCCTGGCTGCGCGAGAACGACTGAGTTCAGCGCGCCAGGGCGGTCAGGGCCGCGGCCAGGTCGCGGCGATGATCGCGGCGCAACCGCACCTCCACCATCTCCGTACCGGACGGATCGCTCGCCAGGGCATCGGTGATGCCTTCGGCGGTGTCCTCGCAGCGGTGGGTCCAGCCGTAGGCGGCCGCCAGTGCGGCCAGGTCGACCCGGTGCGGGGTGGCGAAGGTGCGTTCGAAGACTGCGGCATGGGCCGGGGCGCCCTGTTCGAGAATGTGGAAGATCGATCCGCCGTCGTCGTTGCCGATCACCAACCGCAGGTTCGGACGCGGTTCGCTCGGCCCGATCAGGAGCCCACCGGCATCGTGCAGGGCGGTGATATCGCCCAGCAACACCGTGGTCGGGGTGGCGGTGCCCAGCGCGATTCCGGCGGCGGTGGAGATCGTGCCGTCGATACCGGCCAGGCCGCGGTTGGCCCAGACCGTCGCGGGTTCGTCGACGATCGGGGCCAGGTCGGCGTCCCGGATCAACTGCGATGCCCCGAACATCAGGTTGCCGCGGGTGTGTTCGACCACCAGCGCAGCCAGGGTGTGCCCGTCCAGGTGGCCGAGGCCGGTCAGGTGCTCGGTGACGGCTGCGCCCAGGCGCTGGTCGGCGTCGGCCCAGTCGGCAGCCCAGGCCGGATCGCCCGGGGCGAAGTCGACCCCGGCGACCACCCGACCGACCCGGTGCCCGGGGTCGGGCCAGTCGCCGCGGGTGTTGGCCACGATCACCTCGACGTCGTCGCGGGCCAGCAGGCCGCTGACCGGTCGCGACAGGGTGGGCCGGCCGACGACCACGACCCGTTCGATCCGGCCCCCGAGTTCGGTGCCGAGCAGCAGCCGGTAGGTCGCGATCGCCCCGGGCAGCCGGGCATTGCTGGACGGCTCGGCCAGCACCGGAATCCCGGCCTCGCGGGCCGCGGCGTGGGCGGCGCGTCCGGTGGCCGGATCGGTGTCGCCGACCAGCAACACCGTGCGCGGGCCGGCGACGAGGTGTTCGGGTTCGGGCACCGGCGCCGCGGCGATCGCGATCTGCGAGCCCGGGGTGGGGGTCCAGGTGTCGTCGGGTACCAGCGGGCTCGCGAAGCCGACATTGCAGTGCACCGGGCCGGGGTCGGCACCGACCCGTCCGGTGGCCCGGGCCAACAGCCGGTGCACCTGATGGCGGACGGTCGCCTCGTCGCCGATGCCGGTTTCCAGCCGGGTGTCGGCCCGGACGAAACGGCCGAAGGCCTGGTCGTGGCGGGTGGCCTGATTGACTCCGGCGTCCAGATGATCGAGCGGACGGTCGGCACTCAGCACCACCAACGGCACGCCGGCATGCGCGGCCTCCCAGACCGCCGGGGTCAGGTTCGCCACCGCGGTACCGGAGGTGGTGATCACCGGCACCGGACGGCCGGTCGACTTGGCCAGACCGAGCGCCAGGAAGGCCGCATCGCGCTCGTCGATGCGCACATGCAACCGCAGCAGGCCCGCGGCATCGGCGGCGTGCGTGGCGAAGGCGAAGGGGGCATTGCGTGATCCGGGGGCGAGCACCGCCTCGCGCACCCCGGCGCCGAGCAGGCTCGCGACGACGGCGCGGGCCAGCGTGGTGGCGTTCATCGGTGCGCTCCTGTCTGCCGGGCGAGTTGTTCGGTTTCGAGCAGGCGCTGCCGCCACCAGTCGATTCGTTCCGATGGGGCGTCGGCGCGGGTCAGGTCGTCGTCGGTGACCTCGGGACGGTGCACCGGAAGGTGTCCGTCGATCGGCACCAGGGCGTCGGCGGTCAGGTCCTCGACGAACAGGTTGCTGGTGGCCAACCCACAGGCGAAGGGCAACTCGGGCAGGGCTGCGGCCAGAGCCACCCCGGCGGCCAGCCCGATGGACGATTCGAGGGCGCTGGAGACCACCACCGGCAGGCCGAGGGTGTCGGCCAGTTCCAGGCAGCGGCGCACTCCCCCGAGCGGCTGCACCTTGAGCACCGCGATGTCGGCGGCTGCCAGGGCCACCACCCGTTCGGGGTCACCGGAGCGGCGGATCGACTCGTCGGCGGCGATCGGCACGTCGATACCGGACGAGGCGAGTCGGCTGCGCAGCTCGGCGAGCTCCTCGACCGTGGCGCAGGGTTGTTCGACGTATTCCAGGTCAAGGTGACGCAGCGCGCGGATCGCGGCCATCGCCTCGTCCACCGTCCAGGCCCCGTTGGCATCGACCCGCACCTTGCCGCCGGCCCCCAACCCGGCATGGGTGGCCTCGACCCGGGCCTGGTCCTCGGCCAGGGTGGCGCGCGGGTCGGCGACCTTCACCTTCGCTGTGCGGCAGCCCGAACCGGCGGCAAGATCGTGGGCCACCTGGGGTTCGACCACCGGAATGGTCACGTTCACCGGCACCCGGTCGCGCACCGGGGCCGGCCATCCGTCGAAGGCGGCCTCACGGGCCGCGGCCAGCCAGGGCACAATCTCCGTCCCGGTGTATTCCAGGAAGGGGCTCCATTCGCCCCAACCGGCCGGGCCGCGGAAGACCAATCCCTCCCGCACCCGGATGCCGCGGAATTGGGTGTGCAGTGCCAATTGGAAGACCCGAAACGGTTGCTGGTGCACGGGTTCGGCGGCATGCGACATGGGGCTTAGCCTAGGGCCGTGACCCGACAGCCACCGCGCACCCGGCCCGCACGCGGCCTGCGTCCGATCGACACCGGCGATCTCGCCGCGGTGGTGACGGCCCTGAAAGCAGCCCTGGACGGTGGTGGCCCGGCGATCGCACCCCTGCCCACCGAGCCGGGTGAGCGGCACCGCACGCTGACCATGTGCGCCCCCGGGCAACCCCTCGAATCGGACGTGGCCGCGGTGGTCGGCACCTCCGGTTCGACGGGCAGCCCGAAGGGGGTGATGCTGTCGGCCGAGGCAATCACCGCCGGCGCCGAATCCACCCACCGCGCACTGTCCGGGCCGGGTGCCTGGCATCTTGCCCTGCCGGCGCACTATGTGGCCGGGCTGATGGTGATCGCCCGGACGGTGGTGGCCGGTACCGACCTGGTGCCGGTCGCGGCCGACCTCAGCGATCTGAGCGCGCGCACGAGCGGACCCAACTATCTGTCCCTGGTACCCACCCAACTGCGCCGGGCTCGCGCGGATGCGGCACTGGTCGAACGGCTGGCCCGCTTCGATGCGGTGCTGGTCGGGGGTGCGGCCAGCACGCCCGAGGAATTGGCTTGGTGGGCCGACAACGGGGTGCGGATCGTCACCACCTACGGGATGAGCGAAACCAGCGGCGGCTGCGTTTACAACGGACTCCCCCTGTCCGGGGTCGAGGTCGAGTTGGCCGCGGACGACCGGGTGCTGATCACCGGCGAGGTCGTGTTCTCCGGCTACCGGCTGCGTCCCGACCTGACCGCCGAAGTACTGCAGGACGCCGGGGGCCGGCGCCGGTTCCGCACCAGCGACCGCGGCCGGTGGGTGGACGGGCGGCTGCAGATTCTGGGTCGGGTCGACGACGTGATCATCAGTGGCGGAATCAACGTCGATCTGGCCGAGGTGGAACGGGTCGCGCAACGCGTGCTGGCCGACCCGTCCCTGGTGGCGGTCGGGCTGCCGGACCCCGAATGGGGCACGATCGTCGCCCTCTTCGGACCCGAACTCGACGACCCGGCGACGGTGCGCGAGGCACTGGCCGACCACCTGTCCCGGGCCGCGCTGCCGCGCGCGATCGGACGCGGTGAGCCACCCCTGACCTCCGGTGGCAAAATCGACCGTCGGGAAATCGTTCGGCGCTGGACCATGCAGCACCGGGCCGACGTCGGCGGAGGAGAACAACTGTGAGCGGGCTGGCTGCCTGGGTCGAAGGGGCCCGTTTGCGAACCCTGCCCGCGGCCGTCGCCCCGGTTTTCGCCGGTGCCGGGGTGGCCTGGTGGGCCGGCGGATTCAACCTCGGCAAGGCGCTGCTGTGTGCGGTGGTGGCCCTGGCCCTGCAGATCGGGGTGAACTTCGCCAACGACTACTCCGACGGCATTCGCGGCACCGACGACGAACGGCGGATCGGCCCGCAGCGGCTGGTCGGTTCGGGCGCGGCCTCACCCCGGGCGGTGAAGCTGGCCGCCTTCGGCTGTTTCGCCCTGGCCGGGCTGGCCGGGCTGGCCCTGACCTGGTGGACCGGGCACTGGTTCCTGCTGGCCATCGGTGCGGCAGCCGTGCTGGCCGCCTGGTTCTACACCGGCGGCCCGAAACCGTACGGCTACCTCGGCCTGGGTGAGGTCTTCGTCTTCCTGTTCTTCGGGCTGGTGGCGGTCAACGGCACCACCTTCGTGATGCTCGACCGGATCTCGTGGGCCAGTTGGTGGGCCTCGATCGCGATCGGCAGTTTCGCCTGCGCGATTCTGGTCGCCAACAATCTGCGCGACATCGCCGGTGACCGTCAGGTCGGCAAGCACACCCTGGCCACCCGGTTGGGCGACCGCGGCACCCGTAGTTTCTTCATCGGCCTGCTGGTGATTGCGACCGCCGGCGTGGTGGCGGTGGCCCTGGCCAGCACGATCTGGGCGCTGTTCGGGCTGATCTTCCTGCCGCTGCTGGTGAACCCGGTGCGCAGCCTGATCGGTGGGGCACGTGGGTTGGCGCTGATCGGGGTGCTGAAAATGACCGGCATCGCCGAGTTGCTGTGCGGGGTGGGGCTGTTCTTCGGGTTCGTGGTCGGCGCGGCCTGACCCTGTCGGCGACGCAGGTAGGATTTGGGCATGGTCCGCTATCTGCCGGTGATCCTGATCGCCCTGCTGATGATCTACTGCGTGGTCGAGATCGCGCAGGCGAACGGTCAGCAGGTACGGAATCTGCCGAAGTGGGCTTGGTTCGTGGCCGTGGTGTTCCTGCCGCTGGCCGGGTGTCTGGGCTGGTTGTTCCTCGGCCGCCCGATCTCCGGCCCCGGAAAGCAACCGCCCCCGGGCCGGCCCCGGGCCCCCGACGACGATCCCGATTTCCTGCGCGGTTTGTGACGCGAACACGACGAAGCGGGCGGGTCCACCTCGTGGTGGCCCGCCCGCTTTCGCGTGTTACTTGTCGTCGGCGACGCTGCCGGGGACGACCTCGCTGCCGGTGGAGTTGTCCGACGCGGTGTCGCCGGAGTACTTCTCCATCAGCTTGGTGAAGTCCACCCCGGTGGTGTTCTTGATCAGCTCCACCGCCTGGACGATGTTGTTGGTCACCTGCCGCGGCACCTCGGAGGCGCCGTCGGTGGAGACCACCGTGAGCTTGTCGATCGCCGACAGCGGGGCCGACACCTCGCGGGCGACCTGCGGCAGCACGTCCACCAGCATCTGCAGCACGGCGGCCTCGTTGTATCGGGCGAAGGCGTCGGCGCGCTTGTCCATCGCCTCGGCCTCGGCCTGACCCTTGGCCAGGATCGCGGCCGCTTCCGCGTCACCCTCGGCCCGGACGGCTTCGGCCTCGGCCACACGGCGAGCCTTCTCGGCCTCACCGCGCTTGGCACCCTCGATGGCCTCGGCCTCGGCCAGCGCGGTACGCCGCGACTTGTCGCCCTCACCGGTCAGGCGAGCGGTTTCGGCATCGGCCTGGGCCTTGGCGATCGAGGCGGCCTTGCGGGCCTCGGCCTCGAAGATCTCGGAGTTGCGGCGGGCCTCGGCCTCGGTCTCCATCTGGTAGCGGGCCGCGTCGGCGGGCTTACGCACCTCGGTGTCGAGCTGGCGATCCTTCAGGGCCGCCTGGCGCACCGCCACCTTCTCCTGCTCGGTCAGAATCGCCTGGTCGCGATCGGCCTGGGCCAACGGGCCGGACGCAGCGGCCTGGGCCGATGCGGCGTCGGTCTCGGCCTTGATCTCGGCCTGCTTCAGCATCAGCGTCCGCTCCGAGATCGCGATCTCCTGCTCGGCGGCGATTCGTGCCTGCTCGGCGTTCTGCCGGGCGCTGGCCTCGGCGACCGCGGCGGTCTGCCCGATTCGGGCGGCTTCGGGACGACCCAGGTCGGACAGGTAGGTGCCGTCGTCGGTGATGTCCTGAATCTGGAAGGTGTCCAGCACCAGGCCCTGACCGGTCAGCGAGGCCTCGGCCTCATCGGCCACCCGTTGGGCGAAGGCCGCACGGTCACGAATGATCTGTTCCACCGACAGGCCACCGACGATCGAACGCAGCGAACCGGCGAGGGTTTCCTGGGTGAACGACTCGATCTCGTCCTGCTGGGAGAGGAAGCGCTGGGCGGCGGCCCGGATCGAATCCTCGTTGCCACCCACCTTCACGATCGCGACGCCGTCCAGGTTCAGTTTGATGCCCTGGCCGGACACCGCGCCGCGGATCTGCACCATGATGCGGCGGCTGGACAGGTCGAGGATGTGCAGTTTCTGAATGAACGGGACGACGAAGACGCCACCGCCCATCACGACCTTCTGACCCGACAGGTCGGTGGTGACATCCCCGGTCTCGGGGTTGGTGACGGGCTTGCCCTTGCGTCCGGTGACGATGAACGCTTCGTTGGGGCCGGCCACTTTGTAGCGGGAGGTGATCAGCAGTACCAGCAGTACCAGCAGCACCACCAGACCGACAATGCCGATCAGGACTGGTGAGATTTCGGGCATCGGGCTCCTTCAACGAGAAAAATTGCGCCTCGGCGATTCTGCCAGACGGGTGGGTTAGTTGGCCCCTCACTCGAGGGCGGCGAACGGGTCCCGGCCGTCCAGGGCGATCATCGGCTCGACCATCACCGAGGTCGGTGACAGCACCGTGGTGATCACCACCTCGGTACCCACCGGTACCGGTTCCAGGGCCCGGGCGTTCAGCCGGGTGATGTGGCCACCGACCACCAGGTTGATCTCTCCGTAGCCGGATTCGGGAATCGGGTTGAGCACCGTCGCGACCTGACCGACCAGCGACCCGGTGCGCACCGTGCCGCCGTCATTGCCCGTGCGCAGTTTGTTCGTCAACCAGCCGACCAGGAGGGCCATCAGCAGACCGCCGGCCACCCCGGCCCCGGTCGCGATGCCGGTCGATTCGGTGGCGCTGAGCGTGATCGCCCCGATGAATCCCAGTGCGCCCAGGAATCCGGCCAGGGCGCCCCCGGAGAAGTAGCCCCCGCCGGGGCCCTCGAAGGCGTGCAGGAAGTCTCCGACCTCGCCGATCACCAGGAACAGGACCAGCAGGACCACTCCGATGACACCGAGCGCGATGAAGACTGCCATGGGCCAAGACTACTGGGCGGTGTCGTCACTCTGCGCAGTGTCGATTCCCTGCTCAGAGCTGGTAGCTCCGGTCGTGCCGGTGCACCCACTCGTCCCAGGTCTCGAGTTGTTCGCGGCGCTGGTGGTCGTCCCAGCCGAGTTCGGCCCCGACCAGGTCGGCGATCTCCTCGGCCGCGGCTCGTCCGGAATCGCGTTCTTCGTGGGCCAGCCGGATGCGGTGGCGCAGCACATCGGCCAGGGTCAGCGCCCCTTCGGCGCGCACCGCGAACACCACCTCGGCGCGCAGGTACTCCGGTGCTGCGGTCAGTGGTGCCGCCAGGTCGGGGTGTTGTTCGATCAGCTCGGCGATTCGGGCCACCTCGGTGCCGTAGCGCCGGCCCAGGTGCTCGGCCCGGTGCGGCGTCCACCCCAGGTCGCGACCCAGGCGGGTGGCGAGGTTCGACACCACCGACCAGGGTGCGGCACCGACCAGCGGCAGGTCGGCGGTGACGCAGGGGGTTTCGGCGGCCCGCTCGGCCAGGGCGAAGTCGACCGCGTCCTCGGCCATCTGCCGGTAGGTGGTGAGCTTGCCGCCGGCGATCGCTGACATGCCCTCGGCGACCGGGGCGATCAGGTGTTCTCGGGAGATCTTGGCCGACGACTGGGCGCTGACCGGTTGCACCAGCGGACGCAGCCCGGCATAGACCCCGACGATGTCGTCGCGGGTCAGCTCACTGCTCAGCACCGCGTTGGCGTGCTCGAGGACGTAGTCGATGTCCTCACTGGTGGCCACCGGCTCGTCCGGGTCGCCCTCCCAGGGGGTGTCGGTGGTGCCGATGATCCAGTGGGTGGGGCTGGGAATGATGAACAGCACCGACTTCTCGGTGCGCAGGAACAGGCCCACCTCACCGCTGATCCGGTCGCGTTCGAAGACCAGATGGATCCCCTTCGACGCCAGTACCTCCAAGGCTTCGGACGGGTTCGCCCCGGCTCGGCGTTCGACCTGCTCGGTCCACACCCCGGTGGCCGAGATGACATGCGCCGCGCGCACCTCACGTTCGGTGCCGTCCAGCCGGTCGCGCAGCCGGGCCCCGATCACCGCACCGCCGTGACGGACCAGTTCGACCACCTCGGTGTGTGCGGCGGCCAGCGCACCGTGGGCGACCGCGGTGCGGATCAGGGCGATCACCAGTCGCGCATCGTCCACCGCGGCGTCGAAGAACCTGATCGCACCGACCAACTGGTCGCGGCGCACATCGGGGAACAGTTCCAGGGCCGCCCGCTTCGACAGGTGCTGTTGGATCGGCAGTTGTCCGCCACGGGTGCGCGAGATCAAGTCGTACAGGCCCACCCCGACCGCCGAATAGGCGCGTTCGATCACCGGGGTGCGCAACGGCCACAGGAACGGTTGCGGTTGCACCAGGTGCGGGGCGATCACGTCCAGCAGCCGGCCGCGTTCGCGCAGGGCCTCGGCCACCAATTCGACGTCCAATTGATAGAGGTAGCGCAGGCCGCCGTGGACGAGGCGGCTGGAGCGTGAGGAGGTGCCGGCCGACCAGTCCTGCATCTCGACCACCGCGGTGCGCAGGCCGCGCGAGGCGGCGTCCAGGGCGATACCGGCGCCGGTCACGCCACCGCCGATGACGAGCAGGTCGACCCCGTCCGAGCTCAGCGAGTTCAGCGCCTCGGTGCGCGAGGCGGCGGTGAGGTCGGAACTGTGGCTGGGCTGGATGATCACACGTCCAGCCTAGGCCGCGCCCCTCACAGGGCTCGGTTGGGGCCGGTGGAATCGGCTCCCTTGTCCGGCTCGGCGGCGAACATCCATTCCGCGCGCGGTTTGATCAGCGGACGGGCGATCCGCGCCACCGGGGTCGATCCCAGCACGAAGGCCAGCACCACACTCAGGCCGAGCAGCGCGGGCACCTGCCACTGGGCGAGGTTGTCCACCGGCAGCCACCCCAGGTGCCGGCCGATGCGGATCACCGCGCCGTGCAGCAGGTAGATCGTGAACCCGTTGGCACCGACCACACTGATGAACGGCAGGCGTCGCCGCGGAACCAGGTGCAGCATCGCCATCGCCAGCACGATGCCGGCCGCGATCACCGCCAACCGGGTGCCCATCGAATGCAGGGTGGGGAGCAGGCCGGGAGCGTATTCGAGATTCATCGTCAGTTCGCCCAGGCCGAAGGGGGTGTAGCGCAGCAACGGGGTGAGCACCGCCACCGACAGCAAGATCAGGCCGGCCGCCAGCGCCAGACTGCGGCGGGTGTACCCGCGCAACCGGTCCAGGTGCGGACGCAGCTTCCACCCCAACACGAAGAAGGGGAAGTGGGCGATGATCGGGGCCAGGGCCCAGTCGGCTTCGAAGAACTCCGGCAGGCCCACCAGGAGTGCGGCCAGGGTTACCCACATCAGCGGTCGGCGCAGCCGGGCCACGTACGGCAGCGCGACCCGCCAGAAGATCAGCCCGTACAGGAACCAGAGGGTGTAGACGGGCACTTCGGGGCGAATCACGATCTCGTAGCCCACCCACTTGTCGAGCAGTAGGTGGACGGTGGTCATCAGCACCAACGGCAGAGCGACCGAGCGCACCAGGGCCCGGAAGTCGCGGTTGACCGGTTGGTCCTTGCTGAACACCCCGGCGAGCATCCCGAACAGGGGCAACCGGATGCCCCAGGTGACCGCCCAGAACCATTCAGCGACCCCGAAGCGGTCCAGGTGCAGTTCGACCATGTGGATCGAGACCACCAGGATCGCGGCCACCAGTCGTCCGTTGTCGATCCAGGGGTCGCGAGCAGCCGAGGCGGTCCGGGTGGCCGCTGGAGCTGCTGGGGTGCCCATACTGTTCGCCGAGTCTAGTCTCACCGGCGGGCCACGAGGGAGTTCGGCGAACTCACCCCGCGCTGAGGTTCACTGGTGTGATGGCACCACACCGAATCGTTGCGTTGGCCAGTGCCGTGGCGTGGATCGTGGCGTTGGTCACGCCCCTCACCGGCAACACGATCACCGGGCCCACACGCACACACGACATGATCGTCGAAATGCCGCCGCTGTCGGCGTTCTTGGCAATACCGTTCGCGATGGCGCTGATGGTGGCGAGCGCTCGCCCACGGCTGTGGCTATTCCTCGTCGCGATTGCGCTGGGGGCCATACTGACCTCCCTGCTTCTGGTGATGCCGATGGGTCACGTGCTGTGGGACGGGATGGATGCCAACGGTAATCCCATCGGCGGTATGGCGGAGGACACCCGTGACGTCGGGTGGTTCGCCGCGCTGGCCGGGGCTCTGTTGCTGTCCTTCGCCGGGGCCATCGGTGTGCGCTCCAACCAAAAGCCGGCCAACAAAAATGCCGGAATCCCTACTGAGTAAGGATTCCGGCGTTGTATCCCCAACGGGATTCGAACCCGCGCTGCCGCCTTGAAAGGGCGGTGTCCTAGGCCGCTAGACGATGGGGACCCGACCCCAACCGCATTGAGGCCGGATCCCACTCTATCGCGAACTGTGCCCAACCCGCGAATCAGTACCGCACGGTGATGTGGACGTGATCCTTGTGGTTGGCGGTGTCGGAGCCTCGGCTGGCCATGTAGCGCCAGCCCTCCCGCGACCGGGCAACGCTCCAGATCCGCTGATCCCAGATGATGTACTCCACGTTCAGCCGGGAGGCATTGGCCCTGGCCCACTCCGCGACCGCGCCACCGAGGGACTTGCCTCCCGAGCTTCGGTAGCCCGGAATCATGATGTCGACCGCTCGTCCGCTCGGATGGTCGGGCAGCGGGTCGGGGCGCACCCCGTAGTAGGTGGTGATGGTCGGGAACTTGCTGCGGCTCTCGGACACGATCGCCTTCGCGGCGGGACGCAGCCCGGCGAGTCCCTTGGAGTAGTCCTTGGCCGGCGGGGCCTTCGCGGCCAGGTAGCCACTGGTGACCCAGCGCACCGCGCCGCGGTAGATGACCTGCTCGCGGCCGTCCTTGCGTACACCGGTGACATCGATCGCCGCCCCGGCCGGGATGACCGTCACGGTGCGGCCACCGCGGGAGGCGGTGCGGATGTTCAGCGCCACGGTTGCGTAACGGGTACCGGACGCCTTCGGCGGCGTACTCGAAACCGGCTTGGTGCTTCCCGAGGATCCGCCCGCGGCACCGGTCAGGTAGCGGGAACTCACCCACAGGGTGCGCCCACCGTGGCGGACCTCGCGCCACTCACCGGAGGTGCGGCCGGTCAACGACACTGTCGCACCCTTGGACAGCACCGCCGCGACCCGGTACTTCGTTCCGGCACCGGTACGCGCATTGAGGTACTCGGTGGTCTTGACGGTACCCGCCGAGGAACCCGTCGACGGTTTCGACGAACCACCCGAGGCCGATGCGCCCTTGAGGTAGCGCCCGCTGACCCACAGGGTCTTGCCCCGGTGACTGATCTGCCGCCACTCACCCGAGGTGCGACCGGTGAGTGACACCTTCGCGCCCTTGGGCAGCACCGCCGCAACCCGGTACTTCATCCCGGCACCGGTACGCGCATTGAGGTACTCGGTCGTTGTCGCGCTGCCCGAAGAGCCCGAAGAACCCGTCGTCGGCTTGGCGGACGAGCCGGACGCCCCAGTGAGGTAACGCGAGCTCACCCACAGGCTCTTGCCGCGATAGGAGATCTGACGCCATTCGCCGGAGCTGCGACCGGTCAACGAGACCTTGGTGCCGCGCGGCAGGACGTGCGCGACGCGGTAACCGAGACCGGCACCGGTGCGCGCGTTGAGGGCGGTGGTGGTGGACGAGGTACCCGCGCCCGCGCTCGATGCCGACGGGCTGGCCGAAGCCGAGTACTCGGTCTTGGGTTTCAGGTAGCGGCTGGCGATCCAACGTCGCTGGCCGTTGAGGCTGACCGGCGTCCAACCGTGGGAGTCCTCACCCACGGCTTGGATGGATCGTCCGCGGGCGAGGCTGCCGACAATCGAGTATTTGGTGCCCGGCCCGGAGCGGATATTCACCCCCGCGGTGGCCACCACTTCGGCTGTTCTGGCCGATTCGGACAGCGGTGCAACCACCGTGCTGACCGAAAAGACCAATCCTGCGGTCGCCACAGCAGTGGCCGACCGTCTGAGCATGCGCACGGCGAGGCTCATGACACGTTCCCTCCCGGCGGCCTTCCCGGGCCGCCGCGACGTTCACTGCAATGACCCGAAGGCGCTTCCCCGGTTGCTCATGGCTTCCCCACCACATCAACCACGCCAGTCACAGCAGTCACTATTTGCACGTAATGCACAAGACTCTAGAACTCTCACTTGATTCTCAGCAACAACCCTCAACCTCAGGTGCAACCCGACACGCCGAGAGGTAGCGGAAAACTACAAGGATGTGATTTGTCTTCGGTGGTCTGCGATCTGGGTTATGGTGTCGCGCATGTCTTTGGCCATGGACCTCGACACCTTCGGTCGTCTGGTGGATGAAGCCCTCGCCGGCATCCCGCCGGAACTGACCGGCGAAATCGACAACTGCGTGGTGTTGGTCGAGGAGGACGCCCCCGAGGACGAACCCGATCTGTTGGGTCTCTATGACGGGGTGCCGCTGACCGAGCGCGACACCAGCTACGCCGGGGCGCTACCCGACCGGATCTACATCTTCATGAAGCCGACGCTGGCCATCTGCCACACCGAGGCGGACGTGGTGGACGAGGTGCACATCACCGTGGTGCACGAGATCGCCCATCACTTCGGGATTTCCGACGAGCGCCTGGACGAGCTCGGTTACGCCTGAGGCCTGCCCTCGATCTCGTCCCCGGATTCCTCCGGCTCGTCCGGCAGGTCATCGTTGTCGGGCTGATCCGCATCCGGCGGGACGTCGGGTTCGACACCGCCGTCGATCACCCAACTCTCCTTCGCACTGCTCACCCACCACCGGCAATGCCCCAGCGCGTCCGGGGCCAGATAGCCCGACATCAGGTCGGCCCGACCCACCGGGGTGGCCCCAACCAACTCGGCGACGTGATCCACCCCGGTATCACCGGCCAGCAGCACGATCACGCGCAGATTGCCGCGCAGGTGGTTGACCTCCAGCACGTCGACCACCTCGGCGTCCACCTCCGGTGCGATCAGCACCAGGGGCCGCCCCTGTGGCATGACGGTTTCCAGGACTGGATAAAGCTCGCGCACGGCACCCACCCGATCGGCACAGACCAGCACCAGCGGCTGCGGCGCCACAGCCCAACCCTCGTCCGGATCGGTGACGAAGACCTTCGACAGCCACCCCAACCGAACCGACGGGGCCGAATCCAAGCGCCCCTTGATCTCGGCGCGTTGGCCGGCGGTCAGTGCGAGCACGGAAGGGTCCACCACCGGTTCTCGGGCTTCCAACTCGGTCAGGTATTCCGGCACTACCGCATCGGGGCGAAAATCGGGGATCTCCCGATCGGGAGGGGAAGTCATCGCACGGCGACGCTTGACCCCGGCCCGGCGATCCCACAGCCAGCCGCCGACGGTCAGGGCCAACGCGAGGGCAGCAATCACCGTCAGCAGGATCGTCCAGCCGTCCATGGTCAGTCCGCTTCGGGGACCCGCGCGGGTTCGCGGGACTCTTTGCGGAACCTCTCCGGATTCATCGCGAGGTGCCCCTGCTGGGTCATGCCGCCTCCCGTCGCGGTCCGAAAGTTCGTGCTCCGACTCCCGGAGTCAACGATAGGTGCACCCGAGGGCCGAACCCAGGCCACCGACCGAGAGGTCCGCGCATCCGGCTTGCCCAGGGCACCCGACGCTACCCAGCGAGCTTGTCGTTCAGGGCTTCGCGGATGATCTCGGATCGACGCCGACCGGTGCGCTCGACCTCCTCGTCCAGGCGATCGAGCAACTCCTTCGGGAGCCGCAGCGTGATCGACGGGGAATGTCGGCCGGGTGCGGTCAGCGACGGCCGGCCAACGCGGGCCGTTTCGATGAGGTCCGCCACGACGTCGTCGGTGACCCGTCGCCCACTGGGCAGTCGGACGTCTTCCACCTCGAGGTCGACATCGGAGCGGATCGGGGTGTCCGGGGTGATCTTCGGCGGGGTGCGCATGTCACTTCCTCCTATGTGCGGTCGGCATGACGTGGACGACGAGCAGGTCACCGTCGGCGAGTTCCACCGCGATGATCTCCAGTTCACGGCCACGCTCGTCAGCGCCGATGTACAGCCAGCCCTGGTCGCCGCGGCTGGTGGTGATGGGTTCCGGGATGGTGTTCGCCATCGCGTGGCGGGCACTGGCGCGACCGACGCGGTGCTTGCGTGCCGCCTGCGTGAACCTCAGCCCCACGACACAATTGTGTCATACACAAATATGTTTGGCGAGCTTTTCAGCCGCCGATTTCAGTCTCTTCGCGGACGTCCTGTTCGGGGTGCCAGCGGCGGGGCCGCAGCGGCGGCCGTCGCGGGCCAAATCTTCGCCGCGACCGGCACCGAGGAATCTCGCCGTTTGTGACCAACATTTGTGACCAACAACAGAGGAACGACCCTTCCAAAAGGCACTTGGAAGGGTCGTTCCTCTGTTGTCAGGCCTAGTTTCGGGCCAGTGCCCCCACTGGGGCTCGAACCCAGGACCCACGGATTAAAAGTCCGTTGCTCTAACCAACTGAGCTATAGGGGCCCCAACATCTTAGCGGCTTCGACGCGGTTCAGTTCCACCCGGCGATCGGGGCCGGGCCGACCTGGCTGACGCCGGCGAATCCTCCCGATCCGGTGCCCCGGTAGATCTTCACCTGGCCCGCGTGGTCGATCACCATCAGGTCGGTCTTGCCGTCACCGTTGCGGTCGGCCCCGCCGACGATGGTGCGGATACCTCGCCATCCCGAGCCGATCCGTCGAGTCTGGTAACCCATCGGCGTGCCGGCCGAACCCGGAATCAGGAACAGCGCCCCGTCGGAGGATCGGCGGGCGATCAGGTCGGGATAGCCGTCGCCGTCCCAGCGTCCGGCGTTGACGATGTAGTCGGCCCACCCCAGACGGCTGCTCAGGGTGCGGGGTGAGTTGTATCCCCCGCCGCCGTTGCTCGGATAGAACAGCACCGTGCCGGTCGAGCGGCGGAAGGCCAGCAGCCCGGGACGTCCGGTGCCGAGCCAGTCGCCACCGGCGATGATCTGGTCGAACTGTCCCCAACCACTGCTGACCACGCTGCCCGAGGGGTTGATCGTGCCGTCGGAGCGGCCGCGGTGCAGCATCAGCACCCCGTCCTTGCGACGCCACATCAGGTCGGGGTAACCGTCGCCGTTCCAGTCACCCGGCGCGATCACCGTGGATCCCGGGGACACCGCGACCGGCGTGTTCGTCACCGTCAGGGTGCCGCCGCGCGACCAGATGAACGGACGGCGGGTGAGCACTCCGGAGGCGTCGACGGTCCAGACCAGGTTGGTCGATCCGGTGCGCTGACTGCCGACCACGCCGAGGTTCTGCCAGCCCGTGGCGAACTGGCCCGCGTAGGCATAGCGCGAGGCGGTGCCGCGGTAAAGACGCAGCGCCCCGGCGTCGGTCACCGCCCAGAAGTCACCGCGGCCGTCCCCGTCGATGTCACCTGCGCCGATCGCGCGCAGATAGGTCCAGTTGTTTCCGACATGCTTGCGCGGCTGCACCACGCCCTTGACGATCGAGTAGCTCCACAACCGGCCGGAGTAATCGGCGCCGACCACCGCCGGCGCTCCCCCGTTGGCGCGCGGCACGATGGTCATGAACCGCAGAATCTGCCAGCCCCGGCCGATCTGGCGCCCGGGGCGGATCGTCCCGTCGCCGCGTCCGGAGTACAGCAGCAGGGCACCGTCATGGCGGCGGGCCAGAATGTCGTGGCGTCCATCACCGTCGACATCGACGCCACCCTCGATCCAGGTCATCTGCCCCCAGCCCGTACCCACCAGGCGCGGGGTGGTCAGCCCGTGGCTGGCGGTTCCGGGGTGGAAGTACAACCGACCGGACGCATCACGTCGGTACAGATCGGGACGACCGTCCCGGTTCGCATCCCCGCCGGGAATGGCGCCGACGCGCAACCATCCGGTACCGGTACGGACGGTGGTGTACCAGTCGATCCGTTCCTTGGTGATCTTGCGCGTCGGGGTGATGTAGGCGGCCCGGCCACCACGCTCGGCGACCAGGTCGATCACCCCGTCGCGGTTCACGTCGTGGCGGTCACCGGCGTAGCTCTTGGTGAGCGGCACCAGGAAGGACCCCGGACTGGGATAGATCGGCGCCGCCGTGGAACCGGAGGTCGAACCTGGGAACCACTGCTTGAGGTAGCGGTAGAAGGTCAGGTTGCCCGAGACCGAACAGGCATCGGACGATTTGCCCGCCGAGGCGATCAGCGCCGCATTCGGGACGAAGGGAGTGTAGGTGTACAGCGCCGCGGTGGCCTGGTTGCGGATGTTCACCGTGGCCGACCCGCAGTTGCGTGCGGGGTGGTACTTGATCTGGTTGCTGCCGACCTTGTAGTTGTACCGCTCGGGATGCTGGCGGTATTTCTGGAACCGCTCGCCGGCGGAGTAGACCTGCATCACGAAGCCGACCGATTTCGGGTCGCAGGGCTGGAAGTCGGGGCACCCCGACCCGAGGGCCTTGTCGTAGCGGGTCTTGTTCAGCATCGACCCGGAGGCATAAACCAGGCTCTGCTCCTTCTGCAGCATCACCAAGATCACCTCGGGGTTGATGCCACAGGCGCGGGACAGATCGGCGATGATCCGCGATGAACGCCAGCCCTTACCGCCGGCAACCGCCTTGCAGTAGCGGGTGGCGGCCATCTTCGGCACGTCGGCGCGATAGTCCTTCAGGCAGGGGGTGCCGTCGGGGGCCGGGACGCAGTTGCGGCCCTCCCGGTCGAGGAAGGCCTGCACCTTGGCCGCATCCATCCGGCCGGCGGCGTAGAAATGCCCATCGGAGATCAGCATGCCGGGGTCGTAGCCGTCCACCGCGGTGGCCGACTGGGAGGACGGGCCGGTCAGGACACTGCCGGCCAGCATCGCCAGGGTTGCCAGCACGACTCCCAGGATCCGGGCTCGGCGCCGGGCTGCCGGACGCCTCACCACGGCACGTCCACATCATCGGAGAGGTCGACGACCTCACGCACCACTTGCTCGGCCACCCGTACCTCGACGACCATGCCTTCGCGCAGTTGCCGACCGCGGCGGGTTTCCACCTCACCGTCGACGCTGACGCGACCGTCCGCGATCAGTTCCCGGGCTTCGCCTCCGGTTTCGACGATGCCCGCATACTTCAGAAACTGCCCGAGCCGGATCATACCGTCGGGTTCTGTGCCTGCCATGGCGCCAATCTAATGCGCCGAGGCGCCCCGGCGGCGCAGGCCGCGGGCCTGTCGCTCAGGCGGCGAAGTGGCCCGAGGCCTCGATCTGGGTCAGCAGCTCACGGACCCGCTCCTCGAGCTGGTCGCGTACCTCGCGGGCGCCTTCGAGGCCTTCGCCGTCGAGGCTGTCGACCTCCCACTCCAGCCAGGTGATCCCGGGGTAGCTGTGGAAGTCGTGTGACCCGAGCACCACCACGTAGTCGGCCGCGTCGGCCAGGCTGGTGCTGAACGGCAGCGGGTAGGGTTCCTGGATCTTGATGTCACGTTCTGCGAGCACCTGCACCGCGAGCGGATCGAGCCCGCCCCGCGGGTGGGTTCCGGCGCAGCGCACGTTGACCTTGCCCTCCGACAACACCCGCATCAGCGCGGCGGCCATGTGCGAGCGGGCCGAGTTGCGTTCGGACGCGAACAGCACCTCGGGCAGCGGCTTGGTGAGTCGGCCTTCGGCCTGCCCCTTGGCGGTCAGCAGGTGCCGGGCCATCCGTTCGGACAGGATGGGCAGAAACTCCTCGACGGTCGCCTGCGGCTGGATGTGCTCACGGGCGGTGGCGTACGCCTCGCGCACCTCATCGGGAGTGAAGACGCCCTCATAATCGTTCACCAGAGAAGCTTGAATGCGTTCGAACTGGTGATCGAGATCCAACAACGAGGTCATGTGACGCCTCCTTCAGGTCGCTCAGGCTTCTACCTTAGCAGAAGTCGTTAACCTTCTGTTCACCTTTGGGAGGCGTTTCGTTAACTTCCCGGGCGAGTCACTCCCCGGACGGCTGCTCCGCCTCTTCATCGGCCCCATCGCCCTCCGACGAGCGGTTGCGCAGGGCAACCCCCTCGCGGTAGCCCTCGACGATGTCGGCGTAGTTGATGACATCACCGAGCAGATGATTGATGAGTTCGACACACCGGGACTCGACCTCGGCCCAGTGCACCGGATTGCGCCGGTAGACCGGGTCGACCTCCTTGAGCAGGTGGTCGACATTCACCGGCTGGGTGGTGCCGGGTGCGATGTAGTAGAGATGCCAGCGGCCGCCCTCGTTCCACTTGCCGTCCGGCACCAAGAGCAGTGCTGCACCACCCGACAGGTTGAACCACTCCGAGGCGCTGATCCCGCCGGCCGAGCGCAACCCGAGCCCACCCCACCGATCGCCGTGGGCATGCTCGGTGAAGATCCACTGTCCGTTCATCGTTGCGCATTCCGTTCTTCGATCAGCACTGACTTCGTGAGGATATCGCGGCCGCGGCCACCCGGTGGACGGCCACCATCCGGCTCGAGACCGCACGAGCCACAAAGATCACAAAATCAGCCTCTTCCTAATCTTGATTGATTCCACTTTTTGGGTCTACGCTGGTCACATGCTTGACGCGCCGACTCTGTTGCGCGAGGCCCGACTCCGGGTCACCGCGCCGCGTGTCGCGGTGCTCACCGAGCTGGCCGACCACCCCCATGCCGATGTCGAGCGGATCCGCACCCTGGTGCGCAGTCGCCTCGGGGCGGTGTCCACCCAGGCGATCTACGACGTCCTGAAGGCGCTCACCGACGCCGGACTGTTGCGCCGGGTCGAACCGGCCGGCCAACCGGCCCGCTACGAGCTCGACCCGCACGACAACCATCACCACGCGGTGTGCCGTCGCTGTGGCGCGGTGTCCGACATCGCCTGTCGCAGCGACGACGTCCCCTGCATGTACCCCGAGGACGACCGCGGCTATCTGATCGACCAGGCCGAGGTCATCTACTGGGGCGTCTGCCCCGCCTGCCGGGACCCCGTCCCCGAAAGCGCAACAACCCACACCCCACCGCAACCGAACACACACATAAGGAGAATCTGATGGCCGACAACGCCGACAATGTCGACAACGTTCCCGGAACCGACCCCTCCGGCTCGACCAGCGCCTTCGGCGCACCCGCCCCGAGTGATCGCGACTCGCTCACCGTCGGCCCGGACGGCCCGACCCTGCTGCACGATGTGCACTTCCTCGAAACGATGGCCCACTTCGACCGCGAACGGGTGCCGGAGCGGGTGGTGCACGCCAAGGGCTCGGGTGCTTTCGGTGTCTTCGAAACCACCGAGGACGTCAGCGCCTACACCAAGGCCGCGCTCTTCCAGCCCGGCGCGAAGACCGAGATGCTGGCCCGCTTCTCCACCGTGGCCGGCGAGATGGGGTCGCCCGACACCTGGCGCGATCCGCGCGGTTTCGCGCTGAAGTTCTATACCGACGAGGGCAACTACGACCTGGTCGGCAACAACACCCCGATCTTCTTCATCCGCGATGCGATGAAGTTCCCGCACTTCATCCGTTCCCAGAAGCGCCGTCCCGACACCGGCCTGCGCGACCACCAGATGCAGTGGGATTTCTGGACCCTGAACCCGCAGTCGGCGCACCAGGTGACCTACCTGATGGGCAACCGCGGCATCCCGAAGTCGTACCGGCACATGAACGGCTACGGATCGCACACCTACATGTGGATCAACGCCGCCGGCGAGAAGTTCTGGGTCAAGTACGCCTTCCTGTCCCAGCAGGGCGTCGAGGGGCTCACCGCGGACGAGGCCGATGAGTTGGCCGGCAAGGACGCCGACGTGCACCGCCGCGACCTCTACGAGGCGATCGACCGGGGCGACTTCCCGAAGTGGGACCTCTACGTGCAGGTGATGCCGTACGAGGACGCGAAGAACTACCGGGTGAACCCCTTCGACGTCACCAAGACGATTCCCAAGGGCGACTACCCGCGGATCAAGGTCGGCACGATGACGCTGAACCGCAACCCGCAGAACTTCTTCGCCCAGATCGAGCAGGCCGCCTTCGAGCCCTCCTCACTGGTGCCCGGCATCGGCCTGTCGCCGGACAAGATGCTGCTCGGCCGGATCTTCTCCTACTCCGACACCCACCGGCACCGGATCGGCCCGAACTACCTGCAGTTGCCGGTCAACCAGCCGAAGACCGAGGTGCAGACCTACGCCTTCGACGGGCCGATGGCCTACAACATCCCGTCCACGCGCACGCCCTATGCCCCGAACTCGGAAGGTTTCCCCTACTCCGATTTCACCGGCCCGGCCGAGGACTCCTGGGAGGTCGACGGCGACATGGTGCGGGTACCGGCCACCGTGCGCAGCGAACTCGACACCGACTTCGCCCAGCCCGGCATCCTGGTGCGTGAGGTGATGAACGACGAGGAGCGTTCGATGCTGGTCGACAATGTGGTGGGTCACCTGTCCGACGGCGTCCACGGCGATGTTCTGACCCGGGCCTTCCAGTACTGGAAGAACGTGGATCAGGAGATCGGCGACCGGATCGAGGCGCAGTACCGCGAGCAGAACGGCAACCAGGAGGGTGGCCGCAACACCTGATCGCCCGACCCCGCCCGTGAGGGCAAACAAAAAATCGCCCGGTCTTGGTACCGGGCGATTTTTGCTTCTCTCTGGTGGCCAGGACCGGGGTCGAACCGGTGACCTTTCGCTTTTCAGGCGAACGCTACTACCAGCTGAGCTACCTGGCCTTGCGGCGACCCCTGATGGTGCGAACCACGCACCAGGGAACCTACGCGACCCCGACGGGACTCGAACCCGCGACCTCCGCCGTGACAGGGCGGCGCGCTAACCAACTGCGCTACGGGGCCTGGTTGACTACCAGAGCCATGCTGCCCGTAACAGGCAGCCCGTGAACTATAGCGCACTTTCCCGAGCGTGCTAAATCGTGTCGAGATGGGCTTTCGGGACGGTGCCGATGACCCCGATTCGGGGTCGCCGACATGTCGCTGACAACAGGTGATGCCCGGGCAGGAGTGTCCCTTGCCCGGGCATACCGAGGAAGCCGACGCCGGGTCGGCCGGTGATCACAATGAGGTGACGTCAGCTGGTTTTACGCAGGCTGTATCCGTCGTCGTCCTCGTCATCGACGTTGTACTGAGCTGCCAATTCGGCGTACGGGTCGTCATGATTGTCGTCCGCGTACTCGTCCGGAATATCCGCGCCGGAGTAACCACGCAACTCCTCCTCCAACTGGGAGAAGTCGGTGTTCACCGAGCGGTATTTCAGCTCGCGGGCAACCTTCGTCTGCTTCGCCTTTGCACGGCCGCGCCCCATATGGGTCGACCCCCTCGCACTTGTCGCTCGCGGTCTGTGCCGCGGCTCATGATGGTTAATGTCGTGACAGACAGGCTACCCAATCTCCGCAAGAGGGCCAAGCGGGGCTCACCGGACGGGCGCGGCGACCTCGGCCGACCCCTCCGATTTCACTGATCTCAACGGTGATTGCCGTGCAACACCGCCCGCCCCGGTCCGTCGTCGGCGGTGGCGGTTCCGCACACCCAGGCCGGCACGCCGCGTCCACCCAACAGGGCGACCGCCTCTTCGGCGGCCTCGGCGGGCACCAGCGCGACCATGCCCACGCCCATGTTCAGCGTCGCCTCGATGTCGTCGGTGCTCACCCGGCCGACCTCCTGCACCACCGAAAAAATCGGGTCCGGCTGCCAACTGCCACGGTCGATATCGACCCGAATGCCGTCCGGCAGCACCCGGGCCAGGTTGTTCGCCAACCCGCCGCCGGTGACATGGGCGACCGCATGCACCTCCAGCGCATCGGCGAGGGCCAAGACGTCCTTGGCATAGATCCGGGTCGGGGTCAGCAGGGTCTCTCCCAGCGGCCCGCCCAGTTCGGGTACCTCGCGGTCCAGAGCCCATCCGGCCTCGTTCAACAGCACATGGCGCACCAGCGAGTAGCCGTTGGAGTGCAGGCCCGAGGAGGCCATCGCGATCGCCACATCACCGGGACGCACCCGGTCGGCACCGAGAATCCGCTCGCGTTCGACCACCCCGGTGGTGGCGCCGGCCACGTCGTACTCGTCCGGGC
This sequence comes from Pseudenemella bisphenolivorans, assembly GCF_051133435.1. Taxonomy (NCBI): domain Bacteria; kingdom Bacillati; phylum Actinomycetota; class Actinomycetes; order Propionibacteriales; family Propionibacteriaceae; genus Pseudenemella; species Pseudenemella bisphenolivorans. Next base: position 735,821 of record NZ_JBPGNY010000001.1, read on the forward strand.
CCAACAGGCCGGGGTGTTCGGCGGTCTCGCCGCCGATCAGGGCGCAACCGGCCTGAACGCAGCCCTCGGCAATGCCGGAGACGATCGCGGCGATGCGTTCGGGCACCACCTTGCCGCAGGCGATGTAGTCGGTCACCCACAGCGGTTCGGCTCCCACGACCACCAGGTCGTCGACCAGCATGCCGATCAGATCGAGCCCGATCGTGTCGTGGCGGTCCATCGCCTGCGCGATCGCGACCTTGGTGCCCACCCCGTCGGTGGCCGAGGCCAGCACCGGATGTCGGTACCCGGCCAGGGCCGAGGCGTCGAAGAACCCGGCGAAACCGCCCAGGCCGCCGAGCACCTCGGGACGCATGGTGCGCTGCACCGAATGCTTCATCAACTCGACCGCACGGTCACCGGCTTCGATGTCGACGCCGGCAGCAGCGTAGGCGGTGGGTTCGGTCATGACTCCTCCGTGAACAGATCCGGTTGGGGAAGTTCGGTCATTCCGGCCATCGCCGCCGCCGAAGGCGGGATCGGCACCGGATACACCCCGTCGAAACAGGCCCGGCACAGCTCATCGCTGGAGCGGTGGGTGGCCTTGACGAGCCTGGACATCGAGACGAAGCCGAGCGAGTCGGCACCGATCGCGCGGGCGATCTCCTCCACCGACATGCCCGGGGCGATCAGTTCGCTGCGGCTGGCGAAGTCGATGCCGTAGAAACAGGGCCATTGCACCGGTGGCGCGGAGATTCGCACATGCACTTCGCGGGCCCCGGCCTCGCGCAACATGGTGACCACCTGGCGTTGGGTGTTGCCGCGCACGATCGTGTCGTCCACCACCACGATGCGCTTGCCGTTCACCACATCGCGCAGCGGGTTGAGCTTCATCCGGATGCCCATCTGCCGCATCGTCTGGGAGGGCTGGATGAAGGTCCGTCCGACATAGGCATTGCGCACCAGACCCTGGCCGTAGGGAATGCCCGATTCGGCGGCGTAGCCGATCGCGGCCGGGGTGCCCGATTCGGGCGTCGGGATGACCAGGTCGGCCTCCACCGGGTGTTCCTTGGCCAGATACTTGCCGACCTTCACCCGCACGTTGTGAATCCGTCGATTGTTCAGCAACGAATCGGGACGCGAGAGGTACACGTACTCGAACAGGCAGGTCTTCGGTTCCGGCTTGGCGAAGGTACGCGAACGCACCCCGTTGGCGTCGATGATCACCATCTCGCCCGGTTCGACATCGCGCACGTAGTGGGCGCCGATGATGTCCAGGGCAGCGGTTTCGGAGGCGACCACCCAGCCGCTGGTCAACCGTCCGAGCACCAGCGGGCGGATGCCCTGGGGGTCACGGGCCGCGTACAGGGTGTTCTCGTCCATCCAGACCAGGCAGAAGGCACCGCGCAGGTGCGGCAGCACTTCGAGGGCGGCCTCCTCATTGCTGAGGTCGTCGAAGGTGGCCAGCAGCGCGGTGATCAGCGAGGTGTCGTTGCTGGAGTCCATCCGCTCCTTGTGCGGAACCGGCGCTCCCCCGGATCGTTCGGTCAGCCAGGCCTCGAGATCGTCGGTGTTGGTGAGGTTGCCGTTGTGGCCCAAAGCCAGGCCGCCGTGGGCGGTGGACCGGAAGGTCGGTTGGGCGTTGTCCCAGGTGCTGGATCCGGTGGTGGAGTAGCGGGCGTGCCCGATCGCCAGGGTGCCGGTCAGCGAGTTCAGGGTGGATTCGTTGAAGACCTGTGAGACCAGGCCCATGTCCTTGTAGACCATGATCCGCGACCCGGTGCTGACCGCGATGCCGGCCGATTCCTGACCGCGGTGTTGCAGGGCGTACAAGCCGAAGAAGGTGAGCTTCGCGACCTCTTCATCGGGCGCCCAGACCCCGAAGACACCACAGGCGTCTTGTGGTCCGCGTTCGTGCGGGTCGATTTCATGGGTCAACAGACCATCCGGACGAGACACCCGAACAGCCTAGCGCCCGCAACCCCGATGAACCGCATCGAGTGGGTGGCGGTTACCGTGTGGGAATGAGCGAACTGGCCCATCTGCGATCCCTCGCCCCCGCCGTCGAGAACCAGGTTCGTGCCTGGTTGGACGCCGCAGCGCAGGTGCCGGCCGACCCCGCCGGGAAACAACTCGCCGCCCTGTTGCAGGATCCGGACGGGTTGGAGTTCGCGGTGCGGTTCGTGGACGGGGTGGTCCGTCCCGAAGACCTGTCGGCCGCGGCCCGGGTGTTGCAGCAGATCTCGGCGCGTCCACCCCGCTTCCTGAACCCGGCGATGCGCTCGGCATTGCGGCTGGGTGGGGCGTTGGCTCCGGTGGCCCCGTGGCTGGTGGTGCCGATCGCCCGTCGGGTGTTGCGCGAGATGGTCGGTCACCTGATCATCGACGCCACCCCGAGCCGGTTGGGTTCCGCGGTCGGCCGGATCCGGGTCAAGGGCGTCGACCTGAACATCAACCTGTTGGGTGAGGCGGTGCTGGGCCGGCGCGAGGCCGATCGGCGGCTCGCCGACACCCGCAAACTGTTGGAACGCGACGACGTCGACTACCTGTCGATCAAGGTCTCGTCGTCCACCGCACCGCATCAGCAGTGGGGGTTCGACGCCACGGTCGACGAGGTCGTTGCCCGGCTGTTGCCGATGTACCTGTTCGCGGCCGAACACCCGACCCGCAAGTTCATCAACCTCGACATGGAGGAGTACCACGACCTCGAGTTGACGATGGCGGTGTTCACCCGGCTGCTGGAGGACCCGCGGTTGCAGCGTCTGGAGGCCGGGATCGTGCTGCAGGCCTACCTGCCGGACGCCTTCGGCGCGATGCAGCGCCTGCAGGATTGGGCCGCCGAACGGGTGGCCGCCGGTGGGGCACCGATCAAGGTGCGGCTGGTGAAGGGTGCCAACCTGCCGATGGAGCGGGTGACCGCCACCGGCAAGGGTTGGCCGCTGGCCACCTGGGATTCGAAGCAGGACAGTGACACCCATTTCAAGCGGGTGCTGTTGTGGTCACTCACCCCCGAGCGGGTGCGCAATGTGCGCCTGGGGGTGGCCGGCCACAACCTCTTCGACATCGCCCTGGCCTGGTTGGTCGCCAAGGAGCGCGGGGTCGCCGATAAGATCGAGTTCGAGATGCTGCTCGGGATGGCCACCGGGCAGGCCGAGGTGGTACGCCGCGACGTCGGCGGGCTGCTGCTCTACACCCCGGTGGTGCACCCAGGTGAGTTCGATGTCGCGATCTCGTACCTGATCCGCCGGCTCGAGGAGGGCGCCAGCCACGACAACTTCATGTCGGCGGTGTTCGAACTGAGCGACGACGAGGTGCTCTTCGCCCGCGAACGCGACCGCTTCCTGGCCTCCCTGGAGGGCTTGGCGGTGGAGGCGCCCGCCACCCACCGCATCCAGGACCGCACAGCGCCGCCCGTCCCGGCGCGTCGGGAGGGTTTCGTCAACACCCCTGATTCGGATCCTTCGCTGCCGGCCAATCAGGCCTGGGCCGAGGGCATCCGGTCCCGGATCCACGACTCCGAGCTGGGCACCGAGACCGTCGCCGCGAACCGGGTGCACACCCGCGAGGAGTTGGACGCCCGGATCAGCACCGGGGTGGCGGCCGGGGAGTCCTGGCGGGCCTTGTCGGGTGACGAGCGGGCCGAGATCCTGCACCGGGCCGGTGACGAACTCGAGGCCCGTCGTGCGGAGTTGATGGAGGTGGCCGCCGCCGAGGCGGGCAAGCTGCTCGACCAGTCCGACCCCGAGGTGTCGGAGGCGATCGACTTCGCCCACTTCTACGCCGAGTTGGCCCGCGGGCTGGACCGGATCGACGGCGCCGCACCCCGTCCGGCCGGGTTGATCGTGGTCACCCCGCCGTGGAACTTCCCGATCGCGATCCCGGCCGGCTCCACCCTGGCCGCACTGGCCTCGGGCGCCCCGGTGATCATCAAGCCGGCCCCGCCGACCGTGCGCACCGCAGCGGTGATGGTCGAAGCCCTGTGGGCGGCCGGAGTCCCCCGCGATGTGCTGCAACTGGTCGACCTGTCCGAGGACGAGCTGGGCTCGGAGTTGATCGGCGATGAGCGGGTCGACCGGTTGATCCTCACCGGGGCCTTCGAGACCGCCGAACTGTTCCGCCGTTTCCGTCCCGACCTGCAACTGCTGGCCGAGACCAGCGGCAAGAACGCGATCATCGTCACCCCGAGCGCCGACTACGACCTGGCCGCGAAAGACATCGTCGCCTCGGCCTTCGGTCATGCCGGGCAGAAGTGTTCGGCCGCCTCGTTGGCGATCCTGGTCGGTCAGGCGGGCCGCTCACCCCGGTTGCGCAACCAACTGCTGGACGCGGTCGGGTCGCTGTCGGTCGGGTGGCCCTGGCAGCCGGAGGCCGAGATGGGCCCGCTCACCGAACCGGCGTCCGGCAAGCTGCTGCGCGGCCTGACCACGCTCGGGCCCGGCGAATCCTGGGTGGTCGAACCCCGTCGGCTCGACGACGAGGGCAGGTTGTGGAGCCCCGGGGTACGGATCGGGGTCGAACCGGGCAGCGAATACCACCTCACCGAGTACTTCGGGCCGATCCTGGGCATCATCAGGGTCGACACCCTGGACGAGGCGATCGAGGTCGCCAATGCGGTGGAGTTCGGGCTCACCTCGGGCATCCATTCCCTGGACGCGGACGAGATCGGGCTCTGGCTGAACCGGATCCAGGCGGGCAACCTGTATGTGAACCGCGGCATCACCGGGGCGATCGTGCAACGCCAGCCCTTCGGCGGCTGGAAGCGTTCGGTGGTAGGCCCGACCGCGAAGGCCGGTGGGCCGAGCTACCTGATTCCGCTGGTCGATTGGGTCTCCGAGCCCGCCACCGAGGGACGCGATCCCAGCCATCCCGGGGTACGGGCGCTACTGGACGCGGTGGTAGCGACCGCGGCGGCCGACGGCACCACGATCAACGCCCGGGAGGCCGCAGCCGTGGAACGCGCGGTGGCCTCCGACGAGCTGGTCTGGCAGACCGAACTCGGTGTGGCCCGCGATGTCACCGGGTTGCCGGCCGAACGCAACATCCTGCGACACCTGCCGATGCCCGGTGGGGTGATCCGGCTGGCCGAGGGTGGCCGCGTCGCCGACTTGGTGCGGGTTGCCTGTGCTGCTTTGCGGGCCGGGGCCCGTCCGCGGATTTCCACCGCCGTGACCCCTCCCCCGGCGATCCGGGCGGCTCTGGTGGCTGCCGGCTTCGAGGTGTCGGTGGCCGATGAGGCCGCCTTCCGGGATGCGGCGCGCGGTCTGGAGCCTTGCCGGATTCGCTACATCGGGGCCGAAGCCGACGATCTGGCGGCCTTCGCCGAGGCGACCGACGGCCGTCCGGAACTGGCTGTGGTGTCCCATCCGGTGACCGAGGCAGGCCGGGTGGAACTGCTGCCCTTCCTGCGCGAGCAGGCGGTGTCGATCACCGCGCACCGGTTCGGCACCCCCGATCACCTCACCGATGCACTGATCTGAGGCCACCGATCACCGCGAGCAGCACACCCAGGGCTGCGGCGGCGACCGTCACCGCATAGGCGGGGTTGTGTCCGCCCCAGTCGGCCAGCCGTCCGGCCACCCCGGCCCCGGCGGCATAGCCCAGGCCGATCATCGCGTTCGCCAGCGTCATCGCGGTGGTCAACTTGGCCGGTGGGGCGACCCGCTCGGTCAGGGTGAACAGGGTGATCAGGGTCGGAGCAACCAGGAAACCGGCCACGATCAACAGCACCACCAACTGGGTCAGCGTGCCGACCACCAACAACGGCAGCAGCAACACCACCAGGCCGGCGGTGAACACCCGCCACCGCAGCACATGCCCCCAGCGTGGTGACAGCCAGGGCAACATCAGCCCGGCCACCGCACTGCCCACCCCGAGCAGGCCGTGCAGAATGCCCGCCAGGCCGGGGGTGCCCTGGGCCGTGGCCAGGGCCGTGGTGCCGGTCTGGATCGACCCGAAGATGGCTCCCATACAGGCCACCCCGGCCACCACGAACAGCAATGCCGGGGTCAGCAGACGTTCTCGTCCGGATTCGGCCGGTATCTGCGCCGCGGGGCCGGTGAGCGCTGCGGTGGGGTGCAGGGCGAACCAGACCCCGAAGATCAGCAGGGTCACCGCGGCCACCGACATCGCCAGCCGGGGTTCGAACACCGCGAGCACCCCGACGGTGGCCGGGCCGAGTACGAACCCGATCTCGTCGGCGACCCCCTCGTAGGCGAAGGCGGTCTCCACCAGCCGTCCCCGGTCGCCGCCGCTGCGGACGCTCAGTTCGCGCCAGCGCACCCGGGCCAGGGTGCCGACCTGCGGAATCAGCAGTCCGGTCGCTGCAGCGGCCACCAGCAGCCACCCCCAGAACACGTCCTGCGAACTCAGCATGACCAGCGCGGCCATGCCGACGGCGGCCCCGACCGATTGGGTCAGCAGTACCGGACGCTGCCCGTGCCGGTCGCTGAGGGCGCCACCGATCGGGGCTCCCAGGGCATTGGCCACCGCCAGCGCGCCGGCGCACAGTCCGCCGATGCCGAAGCTGCCGGTGACCGAGGCGACCAGCAGCAGGGTGCCGATCTGGCTCATCGTCTGCGGCAGTCGGGCGATGAACCCGACCAGCACGAAGGACGGGCCGGACAGGGCGAACAGCCGGCGGTAGCCTCCGCTCACTTAGCGGCCGGCCCCCAATTCGGCCAGCAGCAGGGTTTCGGCCAGACAGGCCTTCTCCCAGTCACCCAGGTGCAGGGATTCGTCGATGCCGTGGATGCGCGAGTCGGGGTCGACCACCGCGGTCACCAGGACGGTCGAGTCGGGATAGAGCTGTTGGTAGGCCTGGGCCAGCGGGATCGAACCGCCCATACCCATCCGCACCGGTTCGACCCCGTAGGCCTCGGTGAAGGCCTTGTCGGCGGCCGCGGCGATGTGGTCGGGCAGCGGCAGCAGGGCGGGTTCGCCGGATTCGCCCTCGGTGACGGTCACCCGGGCACCCCAGGGAGCGTTGGCCAGCAGGTGTTGGTGCACCCGGGCCAGGGCCTCGGCACCGGTGTCGCCCGGGGCCAGACGGATGCTCAGTTTCGCCCGGGCCGAAGGGATCAGGGTATTGGTGGCCTTGTCGATCGGGGTGGTGTCGATGCCGATCACGCTGATCGCCGGTTTGAACCAGATTCGTTGCGCGATCGAGCCGGTACCGATCAGCTCCACCCCGTCCAGCAGCCCGGCCTCGGCGCGGAACTCGGCTTCGGGGTATTCCAGGTCGCCGGCATCGGCCTCGACGAAACCTTCGACGGCGACGTTGCCGGCCTCGTCGTGCAGGGTCGCCAACAGTCGACACAGGGCGGTCAGGGCGTCGGGGGCGGGGCCGCCGTACTGGCCCGAATGCACCCCGTGTTCGGAGGTGCGAACTTCGACGGTCAGGTCGGCCATACCGCGCAGGCTGGTGGTGAAGGACGGCCGGCCGACCGCCCAGTTGCCGGAGTCGGCGATCACGAAGATGTCGGTGGCCAGGTCGTCGGCGTGGGCGGCGAAGATATCGGCCAGGGAGGGTGAGCCGATCTCTTCCTCACCCTCGACGATGCAGGTGACCCCGACCGGGGGTTTGCCGTCGAAGGCTCGCAGGGCCGCCAGATGAACCGCCAGGCCGCCCTTGTCGTCGGCGGCACCGCGGGCATAGAGCCGTTCCCCGCGGACGGTGGGGTCGAAGGGGTCGCTCGTCCATTGGTCGCTCGGGCCGGTCGGCACCACGTCGTAGTGGGCGTACAGGCCGACGGTCGGGGTGTTCTCCGGGCCGGGGAAGTGCGCGATCACGGCGGGTTTGCCGCCTTCGGTGACGATCTTCACATCCGGGCTGCCGATTTCGGTGAACAGTTCGGCCACTGCGTGGGCGGCGGCTTCGACGTCGGCGTCATGAGCCGGTTCGGCGCTCACCGAAGGGATCGCGATCAGGCGTTCCAGGTCGGCCCGGGCCCGGGTTCGGGCTCGTTCCACAGCATCGATCAAGGTCATGGGCGCGACTCCATCGCCCTGCGGATCGGGGCCTGCCAGGTTTCGCGCACCTGGTCCAGGGTCAGGGTGAAGTGGTCGCGCACCACGAAGCGCGGTTCGGCTTCCACCTGGCCGATCCGGGCGACCCGGATGCCGTGGCTGTCGGCCAGTTGCAGCAGCGCGTCCTCGTTGGCCTCGTTGACCGAGACCAGCACCCGTCCGGCCGATTCGGAGAACAGGTCGACGAAGGGATCGTCGCCGAAGACCACCTCGGCGCCGAGGTTGTTGCGCAGCATCGATTCGACCAGCGCCATCGCCAGGCCGCCGTCGGCGAGATCGTGGGCCGAACTCAGCAGACCCTGTTCGGCGGCGCCGATCAGCACCTCGGCGAGCCGCTTCTCGTGATCCAGGTCGACCTTCGGCGGTACTCCGCCCAGGTGGTTGTGAATCACCTCGGCCCACACCGAGCCGGACAGTTCGTTGCGGGTTTCACCGAGCAGCCAGATCGTGTCCCCGGCGTTCGCGAAGCCGATCGGGGTGCGCTTGGTGACGTCGTCGATCACGCCGAGCACGCCGACCACCGGGGTCGGCAGGATCGGGGTGTCGCCGGTCTGGTTGTAGAAGCTGACATTGCCGCCGGTGACCGGAGTGCCGAGTTCGCGGCAGCCGTCCACCAGGCCGAGCACGGTTTCGGCGAACTGCCACATCACCGCCGGATCCTCCGGGGAGCCGAAGTTCAGGCAGTCGGTGATCGCCAGCGGACGGGCCCCGCTGGTCGCGACATTGCGATACGACTCGGCCAGCGCGAGCTGGGCACCCAGGTAGGGGTTGAGGTAGCAGAACCGGCTGTTGCAGTCGGTGGCCAGCGCCACCCCGAGGCCGGTCTCCTCATCGATCCGGATCATCCCGGCGTCCTCGGGCTGAGCCAGGACGGAGTTGCCGCGCACATAGCGGTCGTACTGGTCGGTGATCCAGGACTTGTCGGCCAGGTTCGCCGAGCCGACCAGCCGCAGCAGGGTGTCGGCCAGGGCCGGGCCGCCGTGGGGGCGGGGCAGTTTCTCGGCCGGATCATCGGCCAGTTTGTTCATCAGGTCGTCGGGGCGGGCGTAGGGACGCTCGTAGACCGGGCCGTCGTGGGCGACGGTGCGCGGCGGCACGTCCACCACCACCTCGCCGTGCCAGGTGATCACCAGCCGGTCGTCGTCGGTGACCTCACCGATCACGGTGGCCAGCACGTCCCACTTGCGGCAGATCTCCATGAACCGCTCGACATTGTGCGGTTCGACGACCGCCATCATGCGTTCCTGCGATTCGCTCATCAGGATCTCTTCGGGGCTGAGCGTCGAATCGCGCAGCGGCACCAGGTCGAGCTCGACCCGCATACCGCCGTCCCCGGCACTGGCCAGTTCGCTGGTGGCGCACGAGAGCCCGGCACCGCCCAGGTCCTGAATGCCGTGCACCAAGCCCTCGGCGAACAGTTCCAGGGTGCATTCGATCAGCAGCTTCTCCATGAACGGGTCGCCGACCTGCACGCTCGGACGCTTGGCCGGGCCGTCCTCGTCGAAGGTCTCCGAGGCCAGCACCGAGACCCCGCCGATGCCGTCGCCACCGGTGGCCGCGCCGTAGAGAATCACCTGGTTGCCGGTACCCGAGGCGTGCGCCAGGTGCAGTTCTTCGTGACGCAGAGTGCCCACGCACAGCGCGTTCACCAGGGGGTTGGAGCGATAGGTCTCGTGGAAGACGACCTCGCCACCGATATTGGGCAGGCCCAGGCAGTTGCCGTAGCCACCCACCCCGGCGACCACCCCGGGCAGCACCCGCCGGGTGTCGGGATCGTCCAGCGGGCCGAACCGCAGCGGGTCCATCACCGCCACCGGACGGGCACCCATCGCCAGAATGTCGCGGACGATGCCACCCACGCCGGTCGCCGCCCCCTGATAGGGCTCGACGAAGGACGGATGGTTGTGCGACTCGACCTTGAAGGTCACCGCCCAGCCCTGACCGATGTCGATCACGCCGGCGTTCTCGCCGATGCCGGCCAGCAGGGGCCCCCGGACGGTTTCCTGGCCGAGTTCGCCGAACCTGCGCAGGTGCACCTTGGACGACTTGTAGGAGCAGTGCTCCGACCACATCACCGAGTACATCGCGAGTTCGCTGGAGGTCGGGCGACGTTCCAGGATCTCGCGGATCCGGTGGTACTCGTCTTCCTTCAGCCCGAGATCGGCCCAGGGCTGGGTGACGTCGGGGGTTTGCGCTGCATTGCTCACAGTGTCGGCCACGGCCCCGATCCTATGCCACGTGCGCCGGGGTCGATCTCAGGTACACCGGGTGGGCGGAACAGCCGACCCGGCCCGGGATCACCCGTCAGTCCAACGAGACGGTCCACACGTCATGCCCGTACAGCCAATCGCCGTCCTGCCCGTCCTTGAGCCAATCATTGGCCCGCGAGCCGAGTTGGATCCGTGCAGTGCGCTCGCGGCGGGCACGCTCATATCGACGCAGTCGTTCTGCGACACCACCCTCCCCTTCGGTCAGCGCGCGGGTGAGCACGACGGCATCCTCGAGCGCCTGGCCCGCGCCCTGTGCCATGAACGGGGTCATCGGATGGCAGGCGTCACCGAGCAGAGTGACGCGTCCCTCACCCCACGACTCCATGGGCTCCCGAACCCGCAAGGCGGATTTCATCACGGTGTCACACGCGTCGATCAGGCGCCGGGCGTCGGGGTGGAATTCTGCGTAGTGATGGCGGAACTCGTCGGCATCGGCCTCGCTGGTCCAGGACTCCTCGTTCCATTCCGGCTGGGCGACCGTGGCGAAGATGAAGGTGTCATGGCCACGGTTGAGGGGGAAGGTCACGATCTGGGTCGACGGGTCCGGCCCCCACCACTTGGTGAACGCGTCCAAGTTCGGCACATCGGTCAACCGACTTGTCGGGACAACGGCGCGGTAGGCAACGAGGCCGGTGTACTCGGCTTGATCTGCGCCGAACAACTGCGTACGAACGACCGAGTGGATGCCGTCGGCCCCGATCAACGCGTCCACGGTGTCGGTGGTTTCGTCGGCGAAATGGCCTGTAACGTTGTCGTCCGCAGTGCTGAACCGGGTCAGTCTCTTGCCCAACGACAACACGCCGTCGGGCAGCAGGTCCTTGAGCCCGTCGAGCAGCGCTGCTCGATGAATGGTCAGTTGCGGTGCACCGTATTTGCGCTCGGCCTCGTCGCTCATCGGCAGATCGGAGGTGATCTCGCCGGTGTCCCAGACTCGGCTCAGCCGTCGGGCCGGGCGGGCCGCAACCTCTCTCAGGTGCCTGCCCAGATCGGGGTGGAGGCCATCCACCGCACGGGTGGCGTTGGGGGTGAGGTTGATATCCGCCCCCACTTGCCCGAAGGCGGCAGTGCGTTCGAAGACCCTCACGTCCACGCCCCGTTGCATCAGCCCGACTGCCAACGCCAAGCCACCGATACCGCCACCGATGATGCCAACCCGCATGCCACACCCCACCTAGCCATGAATAATCTTTTCGCTAAGCCTCTTTGCTATCCCTGCTCCTGTCAATAGGGCAGCTGCCCTTTCGGAGACGGCACAGCTTCGCTATCGTAGCCATATGTCTCACCGCCAAGATATCTTGCTGGTCGGCGCCGGCATTGCCGGCTGTGCAGCTGCCATTGCCTTGGCGGAACGTGGCCATCACGTGCGCCTGATCGAGCGGGAATCCGTTTGGGCCTTCGCGAGTTCGGGCATTTTCCTGTACTCGAACGCCTTGCAGTCCCTCGAGCACCTCGGGGTTCTGCCCGCTGTCCTGAGTGCCGGATTCGTGATCCCCCAGGGCCGCAACGTGTATCTCGACCACACCGGTCGGGAACTGGCGGTGACCCACTACCCGACCGCACGGGACGGAGCCATTCCGGCGATCGCGGGAATCAAGCGTGCCGAACTGCACCGGGTTCTCGCCGACCGCCTCGGCGACCTCGGGGTGGTTACCCAGCTCGGTACCACCATCTCCACGCTGAACGAGGTGGGTGAGAAAGTGCGCGTCACGCTCTCCGACGGCACGATGAACGAATTCGATCTGGTGGTGGGCTGCGAGGGGGTCCGGTCTCCCCTGCGCCAGCGTGTCGCCCCCGGTAACCAACCACGGTATTCCGGCTTCGGTATCTGGCGCTCGGTACACCGACGTCCGCCCGATCTGGTCGACAAGATCATGATGATGGGGGTCGGCACCCGACTCGGCATCATGCCGATCAGCGATGATCGGCTGTACCTCTTCGGCACTGTCCACGACCCGGCCAAGCGCCGCCACGAACCGGCTACCTGGCCCGAAAGAATGGCCGCTGCCTTCGCCGAGTACGCAGACCCGGCTCGTCAGTTTCTCGACGAGCTGGGTCCTGAATCCGAAGTGCTCTACACGGCTGTCGAGGAGGTTGACCTGCCACCCCCCTGGCACCGAGGCCGGGTCCTGGTGATCGGTGATGCGGCCCACGCCAGCACGCCCTTCATGGGACAGGGCGGCGCGATGGCGCTGGAGGATGCCGTCGTGCTGGCCCGACTGCTGGACCAAAGCGATGAGGTTGACGCAGTCTGTCAGGCCTTCACCGCACTTCGTCACCCGGTATGCACCTTCGCCCGCGACGAATCCCGCAAGGTCGGCGAGGCAGGTGCCGAGGAAGACGCGGAGACCTGCCGGATCCGCAATGAGCGATTCGGGCAAACAGCGCAGGCCTCGGTGGATCGCTTCTATGCCGAGTTGCATCGCCTGGGGGGCGCACGATGACCCAGAGCACCAAGAAGGCGAGCAACGGAAGGCGCCGATCCCGTCACCGGGTGAGGCCATACACTGAGGCGGTGCCAGCAAACGACTCCCCCCGCACCTCTTCGGAGCCCATCGACGCCGTCTCAACGATCGTTGAGCACTGGGGCAAGGTATGGCCCGAACTTGATGTCAGCCCATTGGAGATCTTCGGCCGCCTGCACCGCTCGTTCTTGCTCTACCGCGCCGCCATCAACGCCCAGTTCGAGAAGGTGGGCACGACGGAACCAGGGTTTGACGTACTCGCTGCCCTGCGCCGGGCCGAACCGACCTTCACCCTGACGGCGGGGGAACTTGCTCAGCAAACGCTCATCACCACCGGCGGGCTGTCCTTGCGGGTGAACCGGTTGGAGAAGGAAGGGCTGGTGGTGCGCCATCGCGACGAACACGACCAGCGGATCGTGCATGTGCAGTTGACGGCATCGGGCCTGCGAACCATCGAACGAGCAGCAGTGGCCCACTACGACAACCTGGCCCGGTTGCTGTCCGGAATGACCGACGAGCAGGTCAGCCAGTTGGCCGGCCTGCTCGCCGTCTTGTTCGATTCGATCTGCGCCGCAGAGCCGGGGCTCTATCCGCGCGAAGCCTGACTCCCGCTTCCGATTACCCCCTGGGCCTCGATCTCGACGACCAAGCCCGGTTCGACGAAAGCAGAGACCTCCACCAACGTCGATGTCGGCATGGTGCCGGAGAACACCTCTGATCGGGCTCTGCCGACCGCCGCTTTGTCCTCGATATCGGTCAGATACACGCGCAACACGACTATGTCGCCGGCCCGGGCACCGCAGGCTTCGGTCAGCGCAATGACTCGCCGGAAAGCCTCTTGTGCCTGCAGATAGGCATCATCGCCGCCCACCGGCCCGTCCGGGGTGCCGGCATGCATCCCCGAAATGAAGAATTGGTCACCCACCACACGGGCATTGCTGAACATGCCGGGACGGGGTGGCTCCGGTACGGTCTCCGCCACGATTCTCACTGGTCACCTCGCAGTTCCTCGGCCTCCCTGGTGAGCCGCTCGCGCACCGGGAGGAAGTCGTAGGTCGGGTAGAACTCGGTTCGGAAGACGCCCCAGGCACGGCGTTCGATCTCGACGTTGACCTTGTTCAGTTTGTTCGGTGGAATCCGCAGCGTCACTATCTGTCCGACACCCATCGCCACCACCCAGGAGACGATCTCGCAGCCCTCCGGCGGAAACCCGGTCCACCATGCGGCGGCGGCGAGCCGCTCCTGCTGCTGCGACATGTTCTGCGACTGGTCGTGCCGCAGAATGACGGTCAGCAGGAGCGTCTCGGCGTCGAACTCCTCGGCCCCGGGGTTAGCCATCGGTCGGCTGCAGCAACTCGGCCTGCGCCTGGGCATCGGCCTTGTACATCCGCCGGATTCGCGCAACGCCCAGGTCGTGCTGGTACAGGTGCTCGTCCACGTCGGCATCGGCAGCCAGACATTCCAGGACGGTTCGGTCCTGCTCCAGCACATGCCAGTGGTCGGCTTCCAGCCGCGTCTTGTACAGGAATCGCCAGACTTCCCGTTCCCAGCCCTGCACCCGCCGGGTGCGCCAGTGGAAGATGCCCGACGAGTTCTCGTCGATGGGTACAGCCATACCCACGATGCCGAAGCTGCCGCCGGGGCCGGCGTGAGCGGCATAGGGGATCTCGAGATCCACGTGGTCCGTGGCGTCCCGGGTGAACTCGACCCAGTCGAAGTTCACTCCGCGCTGGTCGGTCTTCTCGAAGAAGAAACCGTGGCCGGTCTCGCGGATCCGGAAGCGAGCAGAGGTGTCGCCCCCGAACATCGAGTGTGATTCACGGTGCAGGAAGGCGCCGTGCATCGGGTCGAGCACGTTGTCCATGTAGAAACGCCAGGGACCGGCCCATTCCGCGTAGTTGAGGAACCAGGAGTTCTCCTCGTCCGCCAAGCGTTTCGGCAGTACGAACTCGGTCGGCTCGTCCTCATCGGTCAGGGGAAAGAAGGCGAACACCGTGTCCACCGCCTCGACCACCTTGAGCGAAACGGTCGCTCGACGACCCTCCAGGGCGCAGCCGGGCATGCCAGGCACGGAGACCACCGTGCCCGTCCCATCGACCTGGACACCGTGGTACTTACAGGCGACCCGATCCCCGAGGTGCTGGCCCACCGAAAGCGGGGCGCTGCGGTGCGGGCAACGGTCTTCGAGCATCGACAACTCACCCTGGGCGTTGCGGAACAACAGCCAGTCGACGCCGAGGCGTTTGACCGGCAGCATTTCGCCCGGGCCCACGAAACGGGAGGGGACGACCGGGTACCACCGGTTGCGCAGCCCTTGGGCTGCAAGTTCCTCGGCGGTCAGAGTGCGCCGGGTGCCGACGACGTTCTTGGCCTTGACGGCCTTCTTCTTGGTGGTGGTGACAGACATCTCATTCTCCCAATCGACGCATCTCGGAGCGGAAAGATTCTTCGGTCCACTCGCCGCCATCAGGCGCGGTGAGCCCCAGACCGTTCAGGCCGGCGATCAGTCCCGGCAGGTCGTGTGTCCCCCGCCCGAACACCTCCATGATCGCGCCCGAGAGCTTCTGCTCGTACGGGCTGATCGGTTCGGGGTGGGTTTGGTTCATCTCCAGGTACTGCGACTTCACTGGTCTACTCCTTCGTTGGACTGCGATCGCATGTCGTACAGGCCTTCCGCGATGTGCATGAAGGCGGTCACCCATTCGTTGAATGCCTCGGGTGAAGTGCGGTGGGCCGGGGGCTGCTGGTCGTCGATGATGACCATCACGCCGTTCGGAACACCGCCGGCAATGCTCTGGGCCTTGGCGAACGTGGTGGCTCGATCCGGGGCTGCCACCACCACCAAGGTCGGAGTCTCGACGAGAGACATCGTGTCGCGCAGTGTCGGGTCGTTCGTGTCGAGATCCGGGTCGACCAGTTGCAAACTGGATGTGGCAACCGGCTGGTCGGCGACCAATCGCAGTGCGCGAGCGGCCATGGCGGCACCGGCGATCACGTGCACCGGGTGCCCCTGCCCGGTCTCGGACAGCGCCTCACGGGCTGCTGTCAGCCAAGCCGTGTCGTCGACGTCGGCCGGAGAGCGCCACACCTGCGCACCCAAGTGCCGCTGTTGACGGTCGAAGTAGTCCTCCGGGTCGTCCGCGGCCAGCAATGCCAACACTGGGCCGCTCAACTTCTCTGCATCCATCGGATTCGGTTCAGCCATGGTGGGCTCCCTTGCTCGGAACATGGACAGGCGGTGTGAATGGGCGCGGACTGGGGTCGAGCTTGTCGATCACGACCTCGACCATCGCGGGGCCGGCGACGTTCACGGCGGCACCGAGGACTTCGGCGAATGGTGTTGCACCATCGGCGCGCCAGAACGGCATCCCGTAGGATTCGGCGAGTTTGGCGAAGTCGGGTGTGGCCAGGTCGCAAGCAACTTCGGCGAAGCCATTGGCCTTCTGCATATTGCGCAGCACTCCGTAGCCGCAATCGTTGAACACCAGTACCGTGCACCGGGCGCCGGATTGGACCAGGGCGCCCAGTTCTCCCAAGTGCACGGCCAGGCCGCCATCGCCGACGAAGGCGATGGTCGGTACATCCGGACGCCCAACCGAGGCGCCGATCGCCATGCCCAGGCCCTGCCCGATGCCACCCCCGAGCGGAAAGATGTTCGAGCGTCGATCGACGAACCGAAGCAGGCGGTTGCCCCACTGGCTGGACGGGATGGTGACATCGCGGGCGACGATGCTGCCCTCGGGCAACTCGTTCAACGCGGTGCAAATGTCCGAGTAACCGCCGATCGCCTCGTCGAGGGCACCGCGCACCGCATTGCGGGTGGTGACGACCTTGTCGCGCCAGCCGGGTTCGGTCGCGGAGTCGGGGACCAGTGCCAGGAGGTCCTCGATCACCGCCCCGGCATCGCCGTGCAGTCCGACATCGCAGGGGTAGACGCGACCCAAGGCGGCTGCATCCACATCCACCGCGATGCTCGTGGCGGGCAGTTTCAGGGCATAGCTCTTGGTTTCGTTGGACCGGAAGTGCGTGCCCACCGCCAACATCAGGTCTGCCTGACCGAGCAGGTCGGCGGTACCGGGATCGGAACCGAAGTTTCCGATCACCAGCTCGTTGTCCTCCCTGACCACGGCGCGACCCGAGTTGGACGTCACCACGGCAGCACCGAGACGTTCGGCCAGCTCGGTGAGTGGCTCTGCGGCACTGGCGGCACCCCCACCCAACCAGAACATTGGACGGCGGGCAGCCCTGAGCAAGCCTGCGGCCCGCTCCAGGTCGGCTTGGTCCGGGTGTGGGAGGGCGGGCATCTCCAACGGCGTGAACGCCTGGTCGTCGGGTTCGGCGAGATATTGCAGGTCCGAGGGCCATTCAACACTGGCCGGCCCACTCGGGGCGCGCTCGATGTGCGCGATCGCGTCCTCGAGCACCTGGCGACACTGGGTCACCGATTCCACCCGTGCCGCGTGTTTGGAGATAGCGGTGAGCATGTCCAACTGGGCCGGGAACTCGTGAATCACTCCGCGCGGGTGCGCCACATACTCGGAGTCGACCTGGCCCGTGATGTGCAGTACCCGGCTACCTGCAGTGAGTGCTTCGATCATCGACCCGGCCGCATTGCCGGCACCGGTTCCGGTACTGGTGATCGCAATGCCGATCTTCCCGGTGGCACGGGCATAACCATCCGCAGCGCTGACGCAGGCCGCTTCGTGCCGCATCTCGACGAATCGCAGGTCGCGGGCGACCGCCTCCACCAAGGGCAGATTGTGCACGCTGATCACGCCGAAGGCCGTGTCGATCCCGTGCTTCTTCATCACCTCGACAAGCACGTCACCACCCGTGGTGCGACTTGTATTGGTCATTGACATCAACCAGTCCTTTTCAGATGTAGCGGGAGACGCCGCCACCGACGTCGATCGTGGCGCCGGTGCAGTACCCGCTCAGCGGAGACAGCAACGTGACGATGGGAAAGGCGACTTCCTCGGCGCGGCCGAAACGGCCGAGCACGATCCCTCGGTCGGCAACCGTCTCGGCGCTCCACTGGTCGTAATCCAGTTCCGACCCCGAAGCCTCGTAACGCCGACGCCACTGACCGGTGTCCACCAACCCCAGCGATACCGAGTTGACTCGGGTGCCGGCGGTTCCCAGTTCGTTCGACAGCGTCTTGGTCAGGTTCAACAGGGCGGCGCGAGCGGCCGATGTCACCGGCAACCGGTGCTCGGGCTGCCGAGCCAGAATCGCATTGATCACCACCACACTCCCCGCGTCCGAAGCCGCCAAGTGCTGTTCGGCGGCTCGAACCAGGTGCAGTACCCCGAAAACTTTGAGGTCGAACTCTTCACGGATCTGTTCGTCGGTGGTTTCGTCCAGCGGAGCCATCAGCGACCGGCCGGCATTGCACACCAGGCCGTCCAGCCTGCCGTGTCGTTCCAGAGTCCGCGCGACCAGGTTCTGCATGTCTTCAGCCACCAGAACGTCACCTGCCACACCGGTGAACGAGCCCGGCCCGTGCAACTCCTCGGCGACATCGGCGAGCCGGTTCGCATCGCGGGCGCAGCCAACGACGTGGGCCCCCTCGGCGACCAACATCCGAGCGGTGGCCAACCCAACCCCCGAACTCGCTCCGGTGATGATGACGGCCTTACCGGCCAACTTCAGATCCATGCTCTTCTCTTTCACTCAGCTCATTGCGGCATCACGAAGCCGCCGTCGACGGCAAGCACTTGACCGGTGATGAATCCGGCCCGCTCCGACAGCAGATAGGCCACGGTGTCCGCGACATCCTGCGGCGTCTGCTCCCGGTTGAGTACCCGGTTGGTGGCATACAGGTCGTAACGCTCGGGCGGCACCCCTTCGGTGGCTTCCACCCGAGTGAGGCCCGGCGCCACGGCGTTGACACGAATGCCGTGTGGCCCGACCTCCCGGGCCATCCCACGGGTCATCGCGAGCACCGCGCCCTTGGAAGCGATGTAGTGGATCAACCGGGGAGAGCCGTAGATGGCGGCATCGGATCCGAGGTTCACCACCGCCCCCGCGCCCTTCGCAATCATCTGCGGAACCAGGTATTTCGACACCAGCCAGGTACCCGTGGTGTTCACCGCCAAGACCCGCTGAAAATCGGCGTACTCCAGATCCCAGAAGGTCTTGCCCCCGACCGAGTCGGCGAGTGCGGCGTTGTTCACCAGGGCGTCCAAGCCGCCGTGGTCGGCACACAGCTCGGCCAGCGTGCGTACCGATTCCTCGTCGGCGATGTCGGTGGTGAGGCCGTGCACCTCCATGCCACGGGACCGCAAGTCCTCGACCGTCTCGGTAAGAACCTGTCCACGGATGTCGGCCAGCACCATCCGGTATCCGGCCTCACCGAGGGTTCGGGCGATGGTGTATCCCAGGCCGCGGGCTGCTCCGGTCACCAATGCGAGTTTGCTCATTGCTGCTCCAAGAAGTCCTCGATCGCAGCCACGACTGCGTCCGGGCGTTCGGTCACCGCTGAGTGACCGGCGTCGGCAATCAGCGTGAATGCGGCTCCGGGGATTCGCTCGGCGAGCAGACGCGATTCGTCCACTCCGGTAATGACGTCGTATTCACCGACCAGTACCAAGGTGGGGACGTCGACCTCGGCAAGGCGAGGACCGTGGTCGGTCTCGGCCATGAAGTCGGCGGCCATCGAGTAGCCCGGAACCCTCACCTGCGCCATGGTCGAGCGAACCGCCTCGGCGGTTGCCGGGGCGGCGTTCGGAGCCACCAGTTTGGGGGCTCGTCCGGCAGCGAATTCGACCGCACCGAGACGTTCCAAGTCCACCACCCGGGCCCGCATTCCGGCGGCGCGTTCGACAGTGATGCCCGACCCTCGGGTGGAGTCCGCCAGCACCAGGGCGCGCACCCGTTCGGGGTGCTCCAGCGCAACCCGGGTGGCAATCACACCGCCCCACGAAGTACCGAACAACACCACTCGGTCGAGGTTCAGTTCGTCCAGCAGTTCGATCACCGTTGCCGACAGGTCGATCGGTCCGGCCGGGTCATCGGATTGTCCGTACCCGGGTGCATCCCAGGCGAACGCCTGCCGGCCCCCCTGTGCCAGTAGCTGCGCGGCTCGTGAACATGATTCCGCAGAACCGCCGATCCCGTGCAGGAGCAGGATGGGATCCCCCGTTCCGGCGGTGATCAGACTGATCCCACCGGCGGTTCGGATCCGGTGCTGATCAGTCATCTCAGAACCGGCCCCGGGCCGCACGTTGTTCGGCCGTCTCGGCATCGGCCGATTCGGGCAGGAAATATCCCTCGGGTGCAGACACATCGTTGCGGGCTCCGCGATCGGCGACACCGGCCATCGCGGCGCGGACGCCTGCGGTCGGCGGTCCGGCCGTGCGCCACTGGTCGGAGAGCTCCGGGGTGCGGCGCCACGTGCGGCACAACCAGGTGTCCTCGTTGATCTCCTCGACCTCGGAGGTGTATTCACACACCAGGTTCGCCGGATCGGTGAAGTAACTGAAGGTGTTGTTGCCGGGTCCGTGCCGTCCCGGACCCCATTGGGGTTCGATCCCGTGCACCTTCAGATTGCCGATCCCTCGCATGAAGTGGTCGATCGACGTCAGCTCATAGGCGATGTGATTGACCGAAGTCCACGGCGCCTGATTGAAGGCAATCACGTGATGCTTGGGAGTGCAGCGCAGGAAGGCCATCTGCCGTTCCGACCAGTCGGAGATCCTCATCCCCAACACTTGGGTGTAGAACTGAGTAGCGGCCTCGATGTCGACGGTGTTGAGCACGACGTGCGCAAGCTGACGCGGCACACTGGGGAAGCCGTCCTGATCCTGGTAGATCACGGCATTGGCCTCGGCCGACAGTTCGATGACCCGACCTTCCGGGTCGACGAAGGCGCATGAGTAGCTACCGGCTGCCTCGTCGTGGCGGCCCGGCTCACGCAGGACAGGGATACCGAGCTTCTCCAACCGGCGAACCGCATCGTCGACATCACGGGGGGTGTCCACGGCGAAGTTGATGCTGCCCAGCCGATTCGTTTCAGCTTTCTCCAGCTTCAGAATGTGGTGTTCGGGGCCGGTGCCGCGTAGCCAGAAGCGGCTGTCATCGGCATCGGACAGGCCGAGTCCCCACACCTCCGAGTAGAAGTCCTTGGACAGGTTCGGGTCCGGCACGGCCAAGGTCGCCGAACGCAGGCCGCGCAATTGCACGACGGGCTGTTCGCTGTATCGCATATGTCTCCTCGTAGGTTCGTGCGGACTAGATGTCCAGCACCAATTCCGACCCGCGGCAACGAGACACGCAGATCATCATCGTGCCCGCCTGATCGTGTTCTTCGGGGGTCATCAAGAAGTCGCGGTGGTCGATGTCACCCGAGAGCACCTTGGTTTCGCAGGTACCGCAGATTCCTTCGGTACAGGACGAAGGGACGTCCACCCCAGCCCCCTCCAGCGCTTCCAGGATGGATTCATCGGCGGCCACCGGAACCCTGTCACCACTGGAGGAGATCACCACCTCGAAGGCACCGTCTTCTTCACCCTCGGGAACGATCCGCTCCGGTGCCTTGAATCGCTCGATCCGCAGCTGCTCGGGGTTGGGCATCGCCGCTTCCACGGCCTGCATGAACGGTTCGGGTCCACACGCATAGACGACCGTGCGGGGGTCCAGCGACCCGAGTGCGGTGACCAGATCGGGGAAGCTGCCCGATTCGTCGTCGATATGCACGTGCACCCGCTCCCGGGGCAACGCCGTGATTTCGTCCAGGAAGGCCATCATCGGCCTGGCCCGACCGCTGTAGAACAGTTGCCAGTTCTCACCCCGGCGCTGCAGTTCCCTGGCCATCGCCACGATCGGCGTGATGCCGATACCGCCGGCCATCAGCATGTGCGAAGGCGCGTTCTCCAGGTGGAAGTTGTCGCGCGGACCGTCCACCTCGATGCGTGCCCCCACGGGGAGTGAATCGTGGACATAGCTCGAACCACCACGGGAATCGGCGGTTCGCAGCACCGCGACGGTCCAGTGCCGGGTATCACGCGGATCGGAACACAACGAGTATTCGCGGACGAGGCCGTTCGGCAGATGCAGCGCCAGGTGGGCGCCCGGTCGCCACGACGGGAGCATTGCCCCGCTGGGGTCCACGAAAGTTACCGACGTGATCCCATCAGCCTCATAGGTCTTCTGCTGTACGCGAAGGGTCCGACGTTCGGCTTCGCCCGCGAAATTCGTTTCCACATTTCCTCCAGGTGGGTGGTGAGCCCCAACTCAGGCCAATGCTCGGCCGAAGGGGCTCAGCGAGTCACTCCGTACATCTCCGAGGAAGCCGGGTAGGTCGGGAGCTCCGGCTTCTTGGTGCCGATGATCACGCAGAACAACGCGTCCTTGTCCGTCTTGTTCTCGAGGCTGCGCGGCACCCCGGCCGGCACGACGATGATGTCGCGATATCCGAGTGTGCGCGTGGCCTTCTTGGTGCCGTCCTCCACATCGTGCACCGAGACCTCGATCTCACCCTCGAGCACGAAGAATGCTTCCTCGACATCGTTGTGGGTGTGCTCGGGACCCACCGCGCCGGGGGGAAGCAGCATGTTGGAGAAGGTGAAGCCCTGCGACGGAATGATGTTGCTGTCGCTCTCGTGGTTGCCGGTGGCTCCGGAACCGACGTAACGAATCTGGGCGCGACGGAAACGATCCCCACCGGCTTCGGCCTGGAAACCCAGGGTGTCCCAGTCCTCGACCCGGGTCTCCCGGGAGGCGATGCACGAATCGATCAGGGCGTCGAGGTCGGCGCCCGGCTGTAGAGCGGTCATGGTTTTCCTTTCGGTTGGGGTGGAATCAGCTGCGGTGAGCGATGGCTTCGATCTCGACGGTCGCACCGTACGGAAGGCCGGAGACCTCCACGAAACTGCGGGCGGGGCGAGGTTCGGCGTAGGTTCGCTCGAAGTGTTCATTGGCCTCTTGGCGCAACGAAACATCGGTGGCGAAGTACGTCGTCTTCACCACGTCCGCCAGCGTCATGTCGATGGTGGCCAGGCGCTCGGTCATCCGCGCGGTGGCGGCTTCGATGGCTTCCATCCGGCCCGCAACGGCCTGTCCCTGCTCGTCGACCGACAGGGCGCCGGATACGAAACCGAAGCCGCCCACCTCGTAGGCGGGACTGTAGGGGTGTGGATTGGTGGTCATATTCACTCCTTGATGCGTGCCCACGCCAGCGGCTCACCACTGACATCGACGTAGATCGACTTCTGGTTCATGTACGACAGAATTCCGCTGCGGCCCTTCTCGGTGCCGAGACCGCTCTCCTTCAACCCACTGAACGGTGTGGAGATCGAGAACTGCTTGTACGTGTTGATCCACACCGTGCCGGCCTGAACCTTCTTGGCGACCCGCCAAGCTCGAACCAGGTCCTTGGTCCAGATACCGCAAGCGAGACCGAACAACGTGTCGTTGGCCAGTCCGGTCAACTCGTCCTCGTCGTCGAAGGGGAGTACCACGGCCACCGGCCCGAAGATCTCCTCCTGGCAGATCGATGCGTCGTTGGTCACGCCGGTCAGGATCGTCGGCAAATAGTAGGCACCGTCGGCCAAGGCCGGGTCACCCGGGATGGCTCCGCCGGTGATCGCAGTGGCGCCCGCCGCGATGGCGTCAACGACCATCTGCGCCACCCCGTCGCGATGCTGATGGGTGACCAGCGGGGCCACCTGGGTGCGCGGATCCGAACCGGGTCCGACCACAAGTCGCTCGGTGGCTTTCACCAACCGATCCAGAAACTCGTCGTGGATGCTTCGATGAACGAAGACCCTGGACCCTGCGATACAGGATTGTCCGGTCGAGGAGAAGATGCCGTACAGCACTCCGGCGATCGCTTGGTCGACATCGGCGTCCTCGAAGATGATCGTGGGCGATTTTCCGCCCAGTTCGAGAGTCACCGGCATCACCTTGCGGGCCGCCAACTCGCCCAGGTGTTTCCCGGTGCTGGTGCCTCCGGTGAAACTGACCTTGCCCACCATGGGGTGGGTCACAATCGCTTCTCCCACAGAGCGTCCCGGGCCGGGCAGCACCGACAACAGGCCCGCCGGTAGCCCGGCGCGCTCACACAAGCGAGCCAGGAAGATGGTCACCCATGGCGCCCAGACCGGGGGTTTGGCGATAACCGCATTACCGGCGGCCAGAGCGGGTGCGATCTTCTGCGCATCGGACGAGATCGGGGAGTTCCATGGAGTGATCGTTCCGACCACTCCCATGGGCTCCCAGGTCGCGAAGGTGAGGTATGGACCCCGCGACGGGGTGATCTCCCCCGTCATGGTCTCCAGGACACTGGCCATGTAGCGGAAGGTGTTGGCCGCGCTCATCGCCAGGGCATACGTCTCACCCCGGGTCTTACCCGTGTCGAGCGTCTGCAGGATCGAGATCGTCTCAGCGTGCTCCTCGATCAGGTTGCCGATCCGGTAGAGCACTCGGGCACGCTCGTGCGGCAACCAGTCGGCCCAGTTGCTTCGGGCCACTTCGAGCCCCACGGTCGCAGCGGTGTCCACGTCCTCGATGGTGACGCCGTGCAGTGCGGCGAAGGCTTCCCCTGTTGCGGGGTCGATCGAGGTGATCAGGTTCCCGGTTCCTCGCCGCCATTGGCCGGCAATGGGCACCTCGTCCTGCAATACCTCACCGAGTTCCGGAAACCGGGCGACGGTGACAGCCGATATCTGTTCGACGTCATCGACGTGTTGTGTCATCAGGCCTCTCCTCGAGCTGATCACCCGGATGCCGGGTGAGGCGAATGGGCGTCAAAGCAGTCACTCGGTCCAGGTGAACTGCTCGGCCTCGTATCCCGATTCGAGGATTCCCTGATCCATCATCATGTCGGCGACGCGCTGAATCTCGGCGACATCGGTTTCGGTGATGAAGGTCGGCATGGGCATCTCGAGCGCGGTGTCGGCCGGCACCTTGGTCACGGTCGGCAGCCACTCACGCCATTCCTTCTCCTTGCTGAGGATGTCCTTGTTGGCGGCATACATCGCACGGGCGAAGGCGGCCGCGGTGTTCGGGTTCTTGTTCAGGAAGTTGTCGCCAGCAACGAAGTTGGAAACGGCCAGCTTGTTGTTCGGACCCTCCGTCAGATCAACGACCTGACGCATATCGGCATTACGCGCAGCCGACAGGAACGGCTCCGGGGCGTAGCCGACGTCGATGGAGTCGGACTGCACACCGGTCAACATTTCCGGGAACGGCACCTCGACGAAGGTGGGATTGACCTCGATGCCCTTCTCCTTCGCCAAAGCGCGGAAGGTCACATCACCAACGTTGCTGGTGGTGTTGATACCGATGGTCTTCCCGTCCAGGTCCTCGATCCCCTTGATGGCGGAATCGGGCTTGACGTACATGCCGATGCTGTTGTCCCCCAACGCCGACCCCAGCACGACGGTCTTCACCGGCATGCCCGACTGAGTGGCCGTGGCAGTGGTGAAGGTGTTGGAGATCGAGAAGTCGAGTTCACCGGTGGCAACCTTCTGCGCTCCGACCGGGCCACCCTGAACCGGCTCGAGGGTGACGGTCAGACCTTCCTTCTCGAAGAAGCCGTTCTCCTGGGCCCAGTACACGGTGGAGTAGTCGGCCAGCGGCAGCACACCAACGGTGATCTCCGCCTTCTCCGGGGCGCCACCGTCGCCGCCACCGCTATTTCCGTCATCGCCGCCGCCACCACAAGCGGTGAGCAACAGCGCGGCACCGATGCCGGCCACAGCCAGCTTGCGCATGTTCTTGATCATGGGAACCTCCGAAAGAGATGTCTTGTCGTTTCGATGTTGAGTTCAGGAACCAGCCGGCGCCGGCTCAGTTTCGGATCGACGCAGCAGCGTGGTGACATGGGCACGCACATCGACGAACCGTTGATCTGCCTTGGTCGTGACATGGTCGCGTGGGCGCGGGAGGTCAACGTCGATGACCTCGGCCACCACACTCGGTGGCTTGGACAGCACGATGATCCGATCGGCCAGATACACGCTCTCGTCGATGTCGTGGGTGACCACCAGCACGGTGATGCCGAGCTTGGCCTGGATCCGCATCAGCAGATCCTCGAGATCCGCACGGGTCTGTGCGTCCACCGAGGCGTACGGCTCGTCCATCAGCAGGAGCTTCGGGTGCGAAGCCAGCGCTCGCGCGATGGCCACGCGCTGCTGCATGCCGCCGGACATTTCCCACGGGTAGAGGTTCTCCTTGCCCGCCAGACCAACGGCCTCGATCGCTTCCTGTACCCGCTGGTTGCGCTCGGCGGCCGGCAGGCTCTTGATCGGGAAGGCGACGTTCTTACTGACCCGCATCCACGGGAACAGGGAACGCGAGTAGTCCTGAAAAACCATCGCCAGGCCCTCCGGGACGCTGGTCACCGGATCGCCCTCGAACTCCACCTGCCCGGAGGTGGGCTTGTCGAGACCGGAGATGATGCGCAGGAGCGTCGACTTCCCGCAGCCCGAGGGGCCGACGATGACGCTGATCTTGTGGGCCGGTACGTCGGCGGTGATGGAGCGTACGGCCATGTTCTCGCCGTAGGACTTGGATACCTCGCGTAGCGCGAGTTCCGGAACGTTCATGGTTTCAGTCATGTTGTTGTGTCGCTCCTCGATGCCAGGCCAGCACACGTCGTTCGACGGCCAGGAAGATGAGATTGAAGACCACGCCGATGATCACCAGCATGATCAGGACGGCGAAGAAGGTGGAGTAGTTGAAGTTGCGTTGACTCTGGATGAGCAGGTAGCCCAGCCCGTTCTCGGATTTCTGCAGCTCGGAGATGATCATCAGAATCAGCGAGAAGGACATGGACGTCCGGATACCCGCGAAGATCTTGGGCGCGGCACCGGGCAGGATGATGTGGGTCAGCACCCGGTGCGCCGGGATACGGAACACGCGAGCCGCCTGGGCCCGGGTGGTCCCGACGGCCGCCACCCCATCGATGGTGTTCAGCAGAATCGGCCAGATGACCGAGAAGGCGATCAGGAAGATCTTGGGCGTATCACCGGTACCGAAGAGGAAGAAGAAGACACCGAGCAGTGCCGGCGACGGCAACGACCGCCCCAGATGAACGAGGGGCTGGAACAGCCCTCGCAGCACGGCCGAGGTACCGAGGAGTACCCCGATGGTGATGCCCAGAACGATTGCCAGGAACAGCCCGATCAGCGCGCGCTGAAGACTGGGAAGCAGATGCGCGACAACAGCGTCACCGACGACGAAGGTTTCGTAGAAGGTAACCACCGCATCGACCGGCGAGGCCACGAACAACCCGATGGTCTCCTGTGCCGACAGCACCCACCAGATCGCGACGATGATCGCGGGAATCAGCAGGCGCAACCCGATGGTGCCCAACACTCCGCCGAGACGCTTCTTCTTGGTATCGGGGGATGCCGGGGCAACCGATCCGGCCGATTCGAGATTCTCCGGAGCGGCTCGGTGATTCTGCGGACCGGTGGCGACTTCGTCGACCACGTCCGGGGTGGTTGGATGGAGGCTCATTGGGCCAGCCCCTTCTTCCAGGCGAAGATCAGGTCATCGGCACGGGCCAGCAGCAGGTTGATCACGATGCCGATCACGCCCGCGATCACCGTGGCCGCGTAGACGACGTCCAGATTGGTCGCGTTGGCCGAGTTGGTCAGGATGTAGCCGCCGATACCCGAGCCGTCCCCCACGAGAAGCTCCACGGAGACCGCGACGATCAGGCCGATGGCCGCCGAGATGCGAATACCGGTGTATGCAAAGGGCAAAGCGGCGGGAATCTTGATCGACCGCAGGATCTGCAACTCGGAGTAGCCGAACGATCGCGCGGTCTGCACGGTGGTCGGGTCCACTCCACGGACTCCGTAGAACGTGTTCAGCAGAATCGGCCAGACGCAGGACAACCCCACGGTCAAGGACAGGGGCAGCATTCCCCCGCCGAGCAGCAACATCAGAATGGGCGCGATGGCCACCGAGGGCAGCACCCGAAACGCTTCGATCGGCCACTCGAAGGCCAGGAACACGGGCCGGAAGGCACCCATCAGGCCACCGACCAGCACGCCTGCCAGCGTCGCGATGAGCATTCCGAGCGCCCACTCACGCAGGGTGAATCCGACTCCGGCCCAGAATGTCGCATCCGGAAGCAAATCCAGTGCCCCGGCCAGGACCCGGCTGGGAATCGGCAGTCCGCTGGCGGAAATCAGCCCGGAGCGCAGGACCAGTTCGGCAACGATCATCGAGCCCAGAACGCCGATCACGCCCAGGGCGAGTGTTCGCGGCGCCGAGAGTGGCTCGCTCACAATCTTCATTGATTCTCCCATGCCGACAGCAAATACTTTAGGGATAAGATGTTTCCCAAGCGTGCCTGCCTGCATGACGGGTGTCAACCCTTTTCGCGAAACTTTCTCTGGACTTCTTGGCGTCAAGGCATCGCGCTACCCGGGCCCGCCATTCGCCGGGGGAGAACAAGGCAGACCGCTTGCGCGGGAGAACAGTCTTTGCCGAAAGACAAAACCCTCGGCGGTCGATCAGGCCGAGGCTTTGCCCTGTGCCCGCAGCGAGCGGCGCAGTTCGTCTAGTTCGTCGATCAGGATCCGGCGCAGTGCCGCGGGGGCGTCTTCGTGTTCGGCCAACCAGGACTCGACCGTCGCCACGATGGGATGGGCGTCGGGTCCGTCCTCGGTGAGGTCTTGGGCTCCGGGGAACAGGCCGCGCACCAGGCGCTGGGACAGTTCCATCGGGAAGTCCTGCCAGACCTGTTCCAGCGAGTCGAAGTAGCGACCGCAGAAGTAGTCGATCATCCGTTCCGGTTCGGGATGGGTGAGTCCGGCGATGGCGGCATCGACCTGGGCGTTGGTCCACTCCCCCGCGGTGTGCAGCCGGCTCCAGGTGTGGGCCTTGATCTCGGCGAGCGGTTGGGAGGTGTGCGCCCGCAGGTGGGCCACCGCCCCCGACGCAGTCTTGTCACGCTCGAGTTCGGCGGCCAGGTCACCCTCGGCCACCTGTCCCAGCCCGGACAACGATTGCAGGGTCAACCAGCGCAGTTCGTGGTCCATCACCAGACCCTCGACCGGTCCGACCGGTTCGGTGTCCACCTCGGCCTCGTCCCGGGGTACTTCCAGTTCGGACGATTCGGTGCCGCCGTCCAACTGGGCGAACAGCCACGGGGCGGCCATCTGCACCACACCGCCGGCGGTGATCGCCGCTCGGGCCCAGATCCGCTGTGCGTCCGAACCGGGTTCGGCCGCCTCGGCGCGGGCGCGGGCGCCGGTGAACCAGTCCTCCCGGGCGGCCTGCCGCATGTCGGCGGGCAGGAATCGTTCCACCGCCCGGGCGGCGCGAGCGGTTTGTGCCGACAGCACCGCCGAATCCACCTCGGCCCCGCCGTGGTCGAGTACCGCGCGCAGAAAAGCGACGGCGGACAGTTCGGCGTCCCGAACCGCCTCCCACAGCGTTGACCAGAGCAGCGCCCGGGCCATCGTGTCGGGCAAGGCACTCAGGTGATTCAGAGCCACCTTGGTCGAGGTCTCGTCCAGGAGCACCCGGGCATACGTGAGGTCGTCGTCGTTGACCAGCACGACCTCGTCGGCACCGGCCGGGGCGAACTCGACATCGGCATGTTCACCGGCCAACTCGACCTCGGCGCGCTCGACGCGGACCAGTTTGCCGTCGGTGAGTTCGTAGCGTCCGACCGCCAGCAGGTGCGGCCGCAGGGGGTGCTGCTCATCGACCTGCTGGCTCACCCGCAGCGTGCGGGTCTCACCCTCGCCGGGCACCCATTCGGCCCGCAGTACCGAGGGGCCACTGGTTTCCAGCCAGGCCTGCGCCCAGCTACCGAGGTCGCGGCCCGAGGCGGATTCCAGTTCGGCGAGCAGGTCGGCCAGGGTGGCGTTACCGAAGGCATGCCGACGGAAGTACCGGCGCACCCCCTCGTGGAAAGCATCGGGGCCCACCCAGTACACGAGCTGTTTCAGCACCGCCGCACCCTTGGCGTAGGTGATCCCGTCGAAGTTCTGATCGGCGGCTTCCAGATCGACGATGTCGGCAACGATCGGGTGGGTCGAGGGCAACTGGTCGGCGGTGTAGGCCCAGGACTTGCGCTGGTCGGCGAAGGGAATCCAGGCGTCGGTGAACTGGGTGGCGTCGGCGCTGACCGCGGTGCCCATGTACTCGGCGAAGGATTCGTTGAGCCAGATGTCGTCCCACCAGCGGGCGGTGACCAGGTCGCCGAACCACATGTGCGCCATCTCGTGCAGGATCACATTGGCCCGGCTCTGGTACTGCGCCCGGGTCGGCACCGACCGGAAGATGAACTTCTCGTTGAAGGTGACGCAGCCCGGATTCTCCATCGCGCCGAGGTTGTACTCCGGCACGAACACCTGGTCGTACTTGGTCCAGGGGTAGGGGTAGTCGAAGAGCTCGTGATAGTGGGTCAGGCCCTGCTTGGTGATGGTGAAGATGTCATCGGCGTCCAGGTGCTCGGCCAGCGACTGGCGGCACAGGATGCCCAGCGGTACCTCGATCTGCTGGCCCTGCATGTCCATCGACCACGCGTCCTCGACCCGATGCCAGGGGCCGGCGGCCACCGCAACCAGGTAGCTCGACATCGGCGGGCTCGGGGCGAACGACCAGGTCTTCATCGCCCGGCCGGCCTCGGATTCGACATCCTCGGTGTGCACATCGGGCTGGTTCGCGGTGACCAGCCACTCCCGCGGCGCAGTCACCGACAGCACGAAGGAGGCCTTCAGGTCGGGCTGCTCGAAGACCGGAAAGATCCGGCGGGCATCGGCGGGGGCGGCGTGGGAATACAGGTAGGTCTGCTCGTCGGCGGGGTCGAAGAAGCGGTGCAAACCCTGACCGCTGCGGGAGTAGTTGGCCCGGGCCTGCACCTGCACGATGTTGGGCGACCCATCGGTGCGCAGCCCGGTCAGGGCCAGACGCGCGCCGTCCCAGGAGACGTCGATCTGCTGGTCGTTGACCTGTACCCCGTCGATGCCGGCGCCGATGAAGTCCAGCCAGGTTTCGGGCTGGGTGGAGGTGAACCGGATCCGTACCGTGACCGGGAAGTCGGCCCGGTCGTGGTCGCGCGCCGCACTCAGGTCGAGGTGTACGTCATAGCTGCTCGCCTCAACGACGGCACCGCGGGCACGGCATTCGGATCGGGTCAGATTTGCACTACTCACGGGGCTGAGTGAACCACGTTGCTGCCCGATCGGCCCATTCGAGAGCGACCTGTAGCGGTTAATCCACCCTTCAGGGTGTCCCGAGCCACAAACTCACCCCCGGAGCCGTCAGGTGGTGCGAGAGTTCCTCACGAAGGTGATTGGGGTGCGTTTTCATCCATCGCGAGCAGCCACCAGCCGCTTGGTGAAACGGTGTTGCCGCAAACCGACCAGTCGCAGGATCAGTTGCTCGACCTCCTCCCACTGGAACATCACCTGTTCCCAGGTGAGCCGCACGACCAGATAGCCCATCGCCACCAGTCGCTGATCGCGGTAGCGGTCGCGGTGATAGGTGCCGGCATCGGCGTGGTGCCGGAAGCTGTCGACTTCGATCACGAGCCGGTCCCCGACCACCAGATCGACCCGACCCACCCCGCGGATCCGGACCTGCGGGCGTACCCGGATCCGCAACGCCCGCAGCCGCAACCGCAGCATCGTTTCGGTGCCGGAATCGCTGTGATCCAGGGCTGCTGCGGTGGGGCCGAGCACCTGCTCGACCTCACTGCGGCTCATGATGTTGCGGCCGATCATCGACTCGGCCAGCACCAGGACATTCTCGGTACTGGCGCATCGCAGGGCCTGGGCGAGTGCCAGTTCGGGCGACACCACCGGCACCGGAACCGCGCGCTGCGGTTTCGGGGCGGGACACCCGGCCGTCGCGACACGCTTGCCCCAGTGTGTGCGGTAGGTGTGCAGTCGATCGTCGATCTTCCAGGCGCCGTGCCAGGTCAACGCCGACACACATCCCAACAGTCCGCCGGAGCGCACCGCGCGCACCACCACCTCATCGGCGCCGGGTGCGGCGAACCAGCCCCGCCGCAGGCGCACCAGTTCACCGCTGCGGGTCAGTCGTTTGATCGCGGTGGGTCCCACCCCGAAGCGGCCCAGCACACCGGTGCTCATCACATTGCCCGGTCGCCACTGCGGCGGCACATCCATCCAATCGCTCATACCCCTTATCGGTGGTCACTGCGCGAGCGAACTTCCCGCGCCGGTGCCGACCTGGGGAGAACACCGCCCACGTGATCGGGGCTCGTTGTGGAAAGAGCGTGGCTACAAACGCACCCGTATGGCCGGTATCCGACCCGCAAGCGCCACACATCGGCCTGACGGGTGCGTTTTCATCCATCGGACACAATGACTGTCATGACGCGCATGCCCACGGTCTTCCTCACCCACGGTGGAGGCCCCTGTTTCTTCATGGACTGGAACCCGGCCGACGCCTGGGACGGCTTGCGGGCCGGGCTGGAATCCATCCCCGAGCTACTGCCCGAACCGGCCAGGGCGATCCTGGTGGTGTCGGCGCACTGGGAGACCGACCCGGTGTCGATCGAGGTCGGTGCCCGACCCGACCTGGTTTTCGACTACTACGGCTTCCCCCCGCACACCTACGAACTGACCTACCCGGCACCGGGCGACCCGGAGTTGGCCGAGCGGGCACGAACCCTGCTCGACGACGCGGGCATCGCGGCCCGCACCACCTCGCGGGGTTGGGATCACGGGGTGTTCGTGCCCCTGCTGGTGGCCTATCCCGAGGCCGATGTGCCGGTGGTGGCGATGTCACTGCGAGCAGATCTCGACCCCGGAGCACACCTTGACCTGGGTCGGGCGCTGACTCCCCTGCGCGACGAAGGGGTGCTGATCATCGGCAGCGGCTCCAGCTACCACAATCTGTCCGGTGGTGGACCGGCGGCGAAGGAAGCCGCCACCGGGTTCGACCAGTGGCTGCACCAGGTGTTGCCGACCCCCGGCCACGACCGCGACCGGGCCCTGCGCGACTGGGCCGGGGCCCCGGGTGGCCGGTTCGCCCATCCTCGTGAGGAACACCTGATCCCCCTGCATGTGGCGGCCGGTGCTGCCGAGAACGACGCCGGCCGAGCCTTCTTCGCCGAGCCGGTGCTCGGGGTGGAGATGTCCTGTTGGGTCTTCGGCTGAGCTCAACCCTCGGCGGACCCCACCGCGGGCGCACTGAGCCGAGCCGCAGCCGCCACTACAGCGAAGGTCAGCGACCCGACGAACCACGCCCACACCGGGTCGGGGGCCACGACCGCGATCACGGTGATCGCGATCAGCACCGGCACGCGCAGCCCCGGTAGGCCCAGTTCCGTTCCGGAGGGGCCGGGGGCCAGCCAGGCATGCACCACGGTCCAGGCCCCCAGACCGAGCAGAATCACCACCAAGTCGACCCACTCGACCTCGGACCGCACCCGCAGAAATACCGCCGCGGCAGCCAGCACCGCCACCAGCAGGGTCAACCACGGCGCCCCGAGTCGGCGCAGCCCGGCCCACCGGCGCCATCGCGCGAAGTGGCCGAGCAACACCAGCAAGCAGGCGGTCATCGCCGTGGCGGTGGCCGAGGCATCGGTACCGCGGTCGAGCAGGCTGCCGCGCAACCAGGGCAGGCCCACCCAGGCGTGCACCACCCCGACCACGACGCTCACCACCACCCCGGCGAGCCAGGACGGCCAACCGCGCCACCGGGTCACCAGCACTGCGGCCGCCGCGCAGGCACCCCACCAGGCAACGGTGGTCAGGGCAGCCGACCAGGCCGGGTGATCGCCGCGCCACCATCCGGATGCACCGGCCAGCAACAACGCCGCCGGCCAGGTGGTGGCCACCGTGCCGACCACTGCCACGGCTGCGGCACCTGCCCGAGAACCGGAACGCCACCACAACCGAGCCCCGATCAACAACCCGGCCACGAGCAGCACGCCGATGAGCCCGGCCGGTAACAGGTCTTCACGATCGATGAGCTGACGGGTGTCACGCAGCAGGCTCCGCGCCACCTCCGCCGAGACCTCCCCCTCGACCACCCTCAGCAAACGCGGCTGCTGCTGATCGGGCGGGTAGCTCAGGGTCGGATCCAGATCCAGCAATGCCGCCGACAGGTCGGCCAGATCCAGCGAACCGGTGCGCTCGTCGCGACCGACCAGCATTCCGGAATCCTCGGCATTCGTGCGGTACACCAGTTGCGGACGCCGCCCATCGCGATCCGGCCCCAGCCCGGCGACGATCACGGTGACGTCATCGCGCCCGGCCAGTTCGGCGAGCACGGTATCGGCGTCCTCACGGGTGGGCGCGGCAATGAAGGTGAGCGGACATTCCAGCACCTGCCCCGAGGCGGTGAACTGTTCGAAGGGTTGGTACACCGACACGGTGCCGTCGCGGCGGGCTCCGGCCAATGCCGCTTCGGGGCCCACCGCGGCGGTACAGCCGGTCGTGACTTCAGCCAGGGAGCCGAGCCGGCCACCGGCATACTCCTGCAGTTCGTGCCAATCGGCGATCGCCCCATCGGGGGTGACTTCGGGGTGACAGATCGGACCGGTTTCGACCACCTCACCGGCACTGATGCTGGCGAAACCGGCCGCGGCGCACTGGTCGGGCCCGGTGGGCACCCGCAGCACCCCGACTTGGGCGTTACCCCGATCGAGGACGGACGCGGCCTCGTCGCTCACCGCCGGCTGGGTCTCGACCCCCAGCACCACCACCTGGGTGGTGGAGAACGGTGAGGTCACCGACTCCGGGGGCTGGGGCGCGAACAGCCATCTGGCCAGCAGCAGGCCGGCGACCACCAGGACGACCAGCCCGGCAACTCGCCCCGGACGGAAACGGCTCTGCGGGGCGGACGCCATCAACTCGCGGCGACTGCCAGGAAGCTGCGCACCGATTCGAAGAACAACCGGCCGTCGGTGGTGGGGCTGGTGATCGCTTCGACGTTGTGTTCCGGGTGCGGCATCAGGCCGACGACATTGCCGCGGGCATTGGTGATGCCGGCGATGTCGCGGGCCGAGCCGTTGGGGTTGCCGCCGATGTAGCGGAAGACCACCTGCTGTTCGCCCTCGAGCCGGTCGAGAGTGTCCTCGTCGGCGACATAGCGACCCTCGCCGTTCTTCAGCGCGATGGTGATTTCCTGACCGGGGCTGAACCGGGCGGTCCACACCGTGTCGTTGGTTTCCACCCGCAAGCCTTGGTCACGGCACACGAAGGTCTGGCAGTCGTTGCGGATCAGCGCGCCGGGCAGCAGGTGGGCCTCACAGAGCACCTGGAAACCGTTGCAGATCCCCAGCACCGGCATGCCGTCCTTGGCCTTGCGGATCACCTCGTCCATCACCGGCGAGAACCGGGCGATCGCACCGGCGCGCAGATAATCACCGTAGGAAAACCCACCGGGCAGGATCACCGCGTCGACCCCCTTGAGGTCGGGATCGCTGTGCCACAGGGCAACCGGCTCACCGCCGGTCAGTTTCACCGCCCGCGCGGCATCCCGGTCGTCCAGGGTGCCGGGGAAGGTGACGATACCGATTCGGGTCACTGCACGTCCTTTGAACCAGCAGCCTTTGAAACAGCAGCGTCACCCGACTGCCCATCGTCGACCCGCACGGTGAAGGTCTCGATCACGGTGTTGGCCAACAGCCGTTCGGCGGCCTCGTTGATCTCGGCCAACCGCTCGTCGGTGACCTCACCCTCGACGTCGATCTCGAACCGCTTGCCCTGCCGGACGGTCAATCCGGGAAAGCCGAGTCGGGACAATGCCCCGGTCACTGCCTTGCCCTGCGGATCGAGGATCTCGGGCTTGGGCATCACGTCAACCACTACACGCGCCATATCGCTGATCCTATCGCTATTCCCTCAGGCTTCGAACGTCCGACCGGTGAGGCGCTCGTAGGCCTCGACATACCGGCTTCGGGTGGCGTGGACGATCTCCTCCGGCAGGGCCGGCGGGGCCTCGCCGGAGGCCCGGTCCCAGCCCGATTCGTGAGCCAGCCAATCACGGACGAACTGTTTGTCGAAGCTCGGCAGGGCGCCGCCGGGGGTCCACGCCTCGGCGTCCCAGAATCGGGACGAGTCGGGGGTCAGCACCTCGTCGGCGAGCACCAGGGTGCCGTCGGCCCGATGCCCGAACTCGAACTTGGTGTCGGCCAGGATGATCCCCCGGTGGCGGGCGATTTCCTCGGCGCGGGCATAGATGTCCAGGGTGCGGGTGCGCAGTTCCTCGGCGACCTCGGTGCCGACGGTGTCGACCAAGGTCGCGAAGTCGATGTTCTCGTCGTGGTCACCGACCGCGGCCTTGGCGGCCGGGGTGAAGATCGGTTCGGGCAACCGCGAGCCGTCGACCAGTCCCTCGGGCAGCGGCACCCCGCACACCGACCGGGATCGCTGGTACTCGACCCAGCCCGACCCGGTCAGGTAGCCGCGGGCCACGCACTCCACCGGCACCATCTCGAGCTTCTCGCAGATCACCGCCCGACCCCGGACGGCCTCGGGTACCTCGGTCGACAGCACGTGATTGTCGATGCCGAGCTTGTCGAACCACCACAGCGACAGTTGGGTGAGGACGGCCCCCTTGTCGGGGATCGGGGTCGCCAGGACGTAGTCGTAGGCCGAGATCGCATCGGTGGCGACCATCAAGATCCGCTCCACCCCGTCGGCGGCGTCGAGGGCGTACAGTTCCCGCACCTTGCCCTGATGAATCAGCGGCAGGTCGTCGATCAGGCGATTGCTCACCCGCCCAGTCTGTCAGGTACCGGCGAGCCCCGGTTCATCAGACGTCACGCCGGACGGTGAAGATCGCACCGAGCAGCGCGGGCACCACACACCACCCGAGCAGCACCAGCACCGATCCCCATTGCGGGAAGGGATCGGCCGGGGAGCCCGCCAACGGGTTCGTCACCCCGATGCTGACCATGGTTGCCGCACTCGGCATCAGGTTGTGCAGGATCGTCCAGATCCCGGCATCGGGGTAGAACTGGGTCAACGCCATGAAGACCGCCGTCGCGATGGGTTCGAGGATGTAGGCGAACCCGACCCCGAGCAGCACCGCGGCGATCATATTGCGCACCAGAATGCCGAAGCCCATGCCCAACAGGGCCCACAGACCCATCGTCAGCGAGCTCATCGCCAGGATCTTCCAGGTCTCGGCCTCATCGAGCAGCAAGGGGGCATCGTTCATCGTCAGGAACGGAATCGAGACGGCGTAACCGGCCAGATTGCCCAGCACGCCCATCACCAATCCGACGAGGAAGACCATCAGGGCCTTGGCGCCCACCACGATGAATCGGTGCGGGACGGCCAGGTAGCTGTCGATCAGGGTCTTGTGCCGGTATTCGTTGCTCATCGCCAGCGCCCCGACGATCAGTGCCGGAATCCGGGCCATCTGATGGCCCGCGGTCCACACCGCCGGCGGGATGGACGGATCGTTGAAGATGATCCCGGGGTCGCCGGTGGCGAACTGGAAGAGCGCGCCGAAGCCCACCCCTCCGATGATCATCAGCAGCACCACCAGGCCGAGCATGATCCACATCATTTTGGTGGTGGCCATCTTCAGCCACTCGGACTTCAATGCGCCGATCATGCTTGGGCCCCCAACATCCGGAAGAAGTTCTGCTCCAGGTCCACCTTCTGGACGGTGATCTCCCAGACCGGGATGCCCGCGGCGAACAGGTCGTCACCGACCCGGCGGGGATCGGCCCCCGACACCAACAGACAGGGTCCGTGCCGATCGGAATGGTTGATGACCTGGTAGCCACGCTGCGCCAGCATCTGGCCGGTGCGGGCCAGGTCGGCGGTGCGTACCCGCACCGCGGCATCGTTGAGTTCCAACTCGGCCAGGGTGCCCTGGTAACGCACCTTGCCCTTGCCGATCACAACCAGATCGTCGGCGGTGGCTTCGATCTCGGCCAGCATGTGTGACGAGACCAGTACCACCCGGCCCCGGGACGCGTAGTCGCGCAGAAAGGTGCGCAGCCAGCGGATTCCCTCGGGGTCGAGGCCGTTGGCCGGCTCGTCCAGGATCAGGTAGTCGGGGTCGCCGAGCAGGGCCGCGGCCAGCGCCAGCCGCTGCCGCATGCCCATCGAGTAGCCGCCGGCCTTGCGCTTGGCGGCCGGGGTCAGGTCGACCAGATGCAGCAGCTCGTCCACCCGATGATCGGACGCCCCACAGGTCGCGGCCAGTACCCGCAGGTGGTCGCGTCCGGAACGTCCGGGGTGGAAGTTCGCCTCGATCGCGGTGCCGACGGTCTGCTTCGGCTGGGGCAGGTCGACGTAGCGCGTGTCACCGAAGGTGGCGGTGCCACCATGGGCTGCGGCCAGCCCGACCAGTACTCGCATCGTGGTGGTCTTGCCGGCGCCGTTGGGGCCCAGGAAACCGGTCACCCGGCCGGGATGAACGTCGAAGGAGACGTCATCCACCGCAGTCACCTCGCCGAACCGTTTGACCAGATTCCTGATCCGAATGGGTGGAATCCGGTGCCCGGGGGGTGGCTGGTCGGCCGCCCTGCGCGGGTGCTGCTGTATTTGCATAGCAGGACCCTAACTAGAATTCGGGCCATGTCTCTTCTCGCCGTTGTTTACAACCCGATCAAAGTCGACCTCGATGCCCTGCGCGCTGCGGTGGAGAAGGCCGAATCCGAGCACGGGTGGGAGCCCAGCCTGTGGCTGGAGACCACCGAGGACGATCCAGGTTGCGGCCCGGCCGAGGAAGCGGTCGAGCGCGGGGCCGACGTGGTGCTGGCCTGCGGCGGCGACGGCACCGTACGCGCGGTGGGTGAGGGCCTGCGTGGCACCGATACCGCGCTGGCGCTGTTGCCGGCCGGTACCGGCAACCTGCTGGCCCGCAATATGGGCATGGATGTCACCGACATCGACCGGGCCGTGGACGTGGCCTTCACCGGCACCGACCGGCGGATCGACGTCGGCATCGCCGACATGTTCGCCGCCGACGGCAAACACCAGCGGCACACCTTCCTGGTGATGGCCGGGGTGGGCCTGGATGCGCAGATGATCGTCAACACCGACGACGGGTTGAAGAAGAAGGTCGGCTGGTTGGCCTATGTGAAAGCGATCGCGGCCTCCCTGCCGGGTGGTCGCCGGTTGAAGCTGCGGATCCGACTGAACAAGGAGGCGACCTTCCGCACCCGGGCCCACACCCTGGTGATCGGCAATGTCGGCGAACTCGTCGGCAATATCCCGCTGCTGCCCGACGCCCAGATCGACGACGGGGTGCTCGACCTGGTCACCCTGCGACCCAAGGGCCCGATCGGCTGGATCCGGATCATGTGGACGGTGCTGGTGCAGAACAAGCTGATGCAGCGCGAGTACCGGGGTGCCCGAATCGGCGGCAAGGGTTCGAAGCACGCCCTGCACTACCGCACCGCACGCTCGGTGGAGGTGCAGGTGCACAAGCCCGAGCCGCTGGAACTCGACGGTGACCTGTTCGGGGAGATGCGCAGCTTCGCGGTGCAGGTCGATCCGTTGGCGCTGACCCTGAAGATGCCCCCGGCCGGCGACGACTGATCAGCCCCGGACGGACGGCAGCCGGTTACAGCACCGAGCCGGGCAGGTATCCGGCCGCCTCCGGGTGGGCCGCGGCGAGTTCCTCGACCCGGGCAACGAGTCGGGACACCTGGTCACCGGCGGTACCGGTCAGGGCCAGCGGGTCGGCCAGAGCAGCGGCGAGAGTGTCCCGGTCCAGGCCGCCGAGCCGCTCGTCGGCGGCCAGTCGGTCGATCAGGTCGTTGTCGGAGCGTCCGGTTTCGCGCATCTCCAGGGCCACCGCGACGGCGTGTTCCTTGATCGCCTCGTGGGCGGCTTCGCGGCCGACCCCGTGCCGCACCGCGGCCATCAGCACTTTGGTGGTGGCCAGGAAGGGCAGGTAGCGCTGCAGTTCGGCCTCGATCACCGCCGGGAAGGCGCCGAAGTCGCGCAGCACGGTGAGGAAGGTTTCGAACAACCCGTCCAGGGCGAAGAAGGCGTCCGGCAGTGCGACCCGGCGCACCACCGAGCAGGACACGTCGCCCTCGTTCCACTGATCACCGGCCAGTTCGCCGACCATCGACACATATCCGCGGACGATCACGGCCAGGCCGTTGACCCGTTCACAGGAACGGGTGTTCATCTTGTGCGGCATCGCCGAGGAACCGACCTGGCCGGGTTGGAAGCCCTCGGTGACCAGTTCGTGGCCGGCCATCAGCCGGATCGAGGTGGCCACATTGGACGGCGCGGCCGCGACCTGGGCCAGCGCGGTGACCACGTCGTAGTCGAGCGAGCGGGGGTACACCTGCCCGGTGGAGGTCAACACATTCGGTACCCCGAGGTGGGCGGTGACCCGCCCTTCCAGGTCGGCCAGCGCGTCGGCGTCGCCGTTGAGCAGGTCGAGCATGTCCTGGCTGGTGCCGACCGGCCCCTTGATGCCGCGCAGTGGGTAGCGCTCGAGCAGTTCGGTGATGCGGCGGTGGGCGATCAGCAACTCGTCGGTGGCGGTGGCGAAGCGCTTGCCGAGGGTGGTAACCTGGGCGGCCACATTGTGTGACCGGCCGGCGATCGCCCGGTCGGCGTATTCGGCCGCGATCCGGGCCAGCTGCACCAGGGTCGCCACGATCCGGTCGCGGACGAGTGCCAGGGCGTGCACCACCTGGAGCTGTTCCACGTTCTCGGTCAGGTCGCGGCTGGTCATCCCCTTGTGGACGTGTTCGTGCCCGGCCAGGGCGTTGAACTCCTCGATCCGGGCCTTCACGTCGTGTTTGGTGACCCGTTCCCGGTCGGCAATCGAGGTCAGATCCACTTGGTCGATCACCGCGCGGTAATCGTCGATCACCTGGTTCGGGTCGGCGCCGCCGAAGTCGACACCGAGGTCGCGCTGGGCCTCCAGTACCGCGATCCACAGTTGCCGTTCGGCGATGATCTTCTGTTCCGGCGACCAGATCTGCAACATCTGCGCCGAGGCGTAGCGGGTGGCCAGCACATTGGGGACGGTCATCACAGGGCTCCTTCTGCCGCCTTGGCGGCGATGTCACGCCGGTAGTGGGCGCCTTCCAATCCGATTCGGGCGATCCGGTCGTAGGCCGCGGTGCGGGCATCGGTGAGGGTGTCCCCTTGGCCGATCACGGCCAGCACCCGTCCCCCGGTGGCGCGCAGGGTGCCGTCGGCGTCCAGAGCGGTGCCGGCGTGAATCACCTCGGGCCCTTCGGCGCCGGTGAGTTCGCGTCCGGTGATGGTCGGGCCCGGGTAGCCCTCGTTGGCCAACACCACCGCGACCGCATAGCCGTCGGCGAACTCCAGCGGCGGCTGTTCGGCCAGGGTGCCGGTGGCGGCGGCGTACAGCACCTGGCCCAGGGGGCTGCGCAGCAGCGACAGCAGGGGTTGGGTCTCGGGGTCGCCGAAGCGGGCGTTGAACTCGATCACCCGCACCCCGCGCGAGGTCAGCGCCAGGCCGGCGTAAACCAGCCCCACGAACGGCGTCCCGCGGCGGCGCAGTTCGTCCACGGTCGGCTGGATCACGGTGTCGACCACCTCGTCGACGAGCCCCTCGGGAGCCCACGGCAGCGGGGTGTAGGCCCCCATCCCGCCGGTGTTGGGGCCTTGGTCGGCGTCGAAAATGCGCTTGAAGTCCTGGGCCGGTTGCAGCGGCAGGACGGTGGTGCCGTCGCTGATCGCGAAGAGGCTGACCTCGGGGCCGTCGAGGAATTCCTCGATCACCACCTGTTCGCAGGAGGCGGCATGGGCCAGGGCTTCCTCGCGGTCGTCGGTGACCACGACGCCCTTGCCGGCGGCCAGGCCGTCGTCCTTGACCACATAGGTCGGGCCGAACCGGTCCAGGGCGGCGGCGGCCTCCTCGGGGGTGCGGCAGAGCACGGCTTCGGCGGTGGGCACCCCGGCCGCGGCCATGATCTCCTTCGCGAAGGCCTTGCTGCCCTCGAGCCGGGCGGCATCGGCATTCGGGCCGAAGCATGCAATTCCGGCCGCGCGCACAGCGTCCCCGATGCCGGCAACCAGGGGGGCCTCGGGGCCGATGATCACCAGGTTGGCACCGACCTCACGAGCCAGGTCGACCACGGCCGTCGGGTCGAGGGGATCGATCGGGTGCAGGGTGGCCACGTCGGACATCCCCGGGTTACCGGGTGCGGCATGGATCGCGGTAACGGCCGGGTCGGCCGCACAGGCCAAGGCCAGCGCATGCTCACGCCCCCCGGACCCCAACACAAGGACGGTAAGAACAGTGTGGCTCACAACCGGCAAGCCTAGGCCATCGCCCTGGCCGCCCGGAATCCGAACACCACCGAGGTCCCGATCGGAAACCCGCCGGACGGGTAGTAGGGGCCGGTGAAGACCGCCATCGAGTTGCCGGCCCCGGAGTAGGCGGTCCACATCGGTTGGTCGGAAAGCCCCGGATCCGGGTCGGCGCTCGGCTCAGAGCAGGTCGTGCAGCATGACCACTTCTTCGCGGTCGGGGCCGACGCCGATGCCGGAGATCCGGCAGTCGACGAGCTCTTCCAGGCGCCGGATGTAGGCCTGGGCGTTCTTCGGCAGGTCGGCGAAGGAACGTGCCGCGGAGATGTCCTCGGTCCAGCCGTCCAGGTACTCGTAGACCGGCTTGGCGTGGTGCACATCGGTCTGCGACCAGGGCAGCACGTCGGTGCGCTCCCCGTCGACGTCGTAGGCGACGCAGACCGGCAGCTTCTCCCAGCCGGACAGGATGTCGAGCTTGGTGATGAACAGGTCGGTCATCCCGTTGATCTTGGCGGCGGCCTCGACCACCAGGGCGTCGAACCAGCCGCATCGGCGGGGACGTCCGGTGGTGGTGCCGTACTCACCGCCGACATCGCGCAGCCGCTGGCCGTCGTCGTCGAACAGTTCGGTGGTGAACGGCCCCTCCCCCACCCGGGTGGTGTAGGCCTTGGCGATGCCGACGATCCGGTCGATCCGGGTCGGGCCCACCCCGGCACCGGTCGAGGCGCCGGCGGCGATCGGGTTGGACGAGGTGACGTAGGGGTAGGTGCCGTGGTCGACATCGAGGTGGTGGGCCTGGGCGCCCTCGAAGAGCACCACTTCACCACGGTCGAGGGCATCGTTGAGCACCCGCGGCACGTCCTTGACCATCGGACGGACCCGGTCGGCGAAGCCGAGCAGGTACTCGGTGGTCTCGTCGACGTTGATCTCGCGACGGTTGTACATCTTCACCAGCAGTTGGTTCTTCTGCTGCAGGGCGGCCTCGACCTTGGCGGCCAGGATGGTCTCGTCGAAGAGGTCCTGGATCCGCACCCCGATCCGGTTCACCTTGTCGGCGTAGGCGGGGCCCACGCCACGTCCGGTGGTGCCGATCTTGCGCTTGCCCAGGAACCGTTCGGTGACCTTGTCGATGGTCTGGTGGTAGGGCGCGATGATGTGCGCATTCGGCGAGACGAGCAGCTTGGAGGTGTCCACGCCGCGTTCGGTGAGTTCGTCGATCTCCTTGAACAGCACGCTCAGGTCGACCACCACACCGTTGCCGATCACCGGGGTGGCGCCCTGATTCAGGATGCCCGAGGGCAGCAGGTGCAGGGCATATCGTTCGTCTCCCACCACGATGGTGTGGCCGGCATTGTTGCCGCCGGAGTAGCGAACCACGTAGTCGACGCGGTCACCCAACTGGTCGGTTGCCTTGCCCTTGCCTTCGTCGCCCCACTGGGCGCCCACGACGATGATGCCTGGCATCTGCGGTCCTTCCGCGCTCGCTTCCCCGCGGCCTTCCGGCCCGGGGCGTACCGGCCCAGACTACTCGCGTTCGTCTCCGGCCAGTTCCTGCCAGGCAGTTTCGGACGAGTCGCGCAGGAATTGGGAGCAGCGTTCGGCCTCGTCGTCCTCACCGAGCCGGCGGGCGGCCACCGCCAGGGCCCACAGGGCGCGCAGGAAACCCCGGTTGGGTTCGTGCTCCCAGGGCACCTGCCCCGAGCCCTTCCAGCCGGCCCGGCGCAGCGAGTCGAGCCCGCGGTGGTAGCCGGTGCGGGCGTAGGCGTAGGCGGCCACGTCGCTGTCGAGCTTGCCGGCCTTCAGCGAGGCCTCGGCCAGCAGCGCCCAGCACAGGCTGGAGGTCGGATGGGCCCGCACCACGTCGTAGAACTTCTCCTTGCCGGCACCTGCCAGTTCGGCGACCGCCGGATCCTCGGGCAGTTTCGTCGCCGGGGCGGCATCGGCGAGCAGATTGTGATGCGTCTCGGTCATGCCCGCAGCCTAGCGCTGCCGGGCAGGCAAAAGGGGGACGACAACGCGTGCCGTCCCCCGTTGCCGAACCGGATTCAGCCGGCCTTACCGGCCGAGCGCAGTTCCTCGCAGGCCTGCACCACCCGGGCGGCCATTCCGGCCTCGGCCGACTTGCCCCAGGCGCGCGGGTCGTAGGTCTTCTTGTTGCCGACCTCGCCGTCGATCTTCAGCACCCCGTCGTAGTTCTTCATCATGTGTTCCACGACCGGACGGGTGAAGGCGTACTGGGTGTCGGTGTCGACGTTCATCTTCACCACGCCGTAGTCGACCGCGTCGCTGATCTCCTGCGGCGAGGAGCCGGAGCCGCC
Source organism: Pseudenemella bisphenolivorans (assembly GCF_051133435.1). Taxonomy (NCBI): domain Bacteria; kingdom Bacillati; phylum Actinomycetota; class Actinomycetes; order Propionibacteriales; family Propionibacteriaceae; genus Pseudenemella; species Pseudenemella bisphenolivorans. The sequence continues at coordinate 780,046 of NZ_JBPGNY010000001.1, forward strand.
GTGGAAGACCAGGTCGAAGGGCTTGTCCTTGCCGTACTTGGCACCGACCGCGTCCTGGATTTCCTTCAGGACCTCCGGACGGAGCTTGACCGCGCCGGGCTTGTAGACGCCGTGCACGTTGCCGAAGGTCAGCGCGGCCATGTAGCGACCGTGCTCACCCAGGCCGAGGGCCTCGGCGGTGGCCATGCCGTCCTCGACGGTGGTGTAGAGCTTCTCGTTGATCTCGTTGGCGACGCCGTCCTCCTCGCCACCGACGACGCCGATCTCCACCTCGAGGATCTGCTTGGCCTCGGTGGTCTTCTTCAGCAGTTCCTGGGCGATCTGCAGGTTCTCCTTGAGCTCGACAGCCGAGCCGTCCCACATGTGCGACTGGAACAGCGGCAGACCGCCGTTGCGCACCCGCTCCAGGGAGATGTCGATCAGCGGGTTGACGAAGCTGTCCAGCTTGTTCTTGGGGCAGTGGTCGGTGTGCAGCGCGATGTTGATCGGGTAGTTCTTCGCGACCTCGTGGGCATACTCCGCCAAGGCCACCGCACCGGAGACCATGTTCTTGATGGTCGGGCCGGACAGGTACTCGCCGCCACCGGTCGAGACCTGGATGATGCCATCGGAGCCGGCTTCGGCGAACCCGGCCAGCGCGGCATTCAGCGTCTGGGACGACGAGACGTTGATCGCGGGGTAGGCGAAGGCATTGGCCTTGGCCCGGTCCAGCATCTCGGCGTAAACCTCGGGGGTTGCGATGGGCATGTGTGGGACCTTTCAGTCAGGTGAGTCTTACCCGCTCAGTTTCTCACCCCACCTCCCGGCGCCGACGCCGGGGTACCTCAGTGGTCAATACCAGACAGGTCGATCGATCCGACCCCGCCGGAGTACACCCGAACGGCCGAGTCGACGGTGGCCGGAAAGTTCGCCAAGTGCTCCACGCCCAGCACGATCGGCGGGCCCTCGTACGGGGTGATCACGTACTCCGGCCCGCGCAAGCGCCGGTCGCGGGTGGTGAAGGATTTCAGTTCCGCCCAGTCCACCCGCCGCCCGCCGGCGTGCAGACCCTCCCGGTCGATCACGATCGCCGGCCCGGGCTGAACCCGTTGGAAGTCCTGTCGTGCGATCAGGTACAGCACCACCGACACCGCGATGCTGATCAGGCTGATGCCGACGAAGATTGCGGAGAAGACCCGTACCGAGCCCTCTTCGATCAGGTCGCGTTGCAGCAGCATCAGCACACCCAGGAAGACCAGGGTGAAGACCAGGGAGATGATCGACGACCGGATTCCCTTGCGCCGGGCCTGCAAGCGGGCACGCACCAGCGCATCGGTGTGTTCGAACACCAAGTAGTCAACACCGGGCTGCATGTCGCCCATGGTAACGCCGTCGGCGTCAGCCCCACGAGCTCAGCCCAACGCGCCCCGCGGCGTGACGGCCATGTGGATGCGGTAGCGGTCACCGCGATACCAGGAGGTGGAGAACTCGATCACCTGATCGCCGGCCCGGGTCACCCGCTCCTGCACCAGCAGCGGCGCGCGGCGCGGCACCCCGAGGATCCGGGCGTGGTTGTGGTCGGCGGCATCGGCCCGCACGATCTGTTCACCGCTGGTGGCGACCACCCCGTAGACGGTGGCGAACACGTCGTAGAGAGCGCCGAGTTCGCGTTCCAGCAGGCCCGGGAAGAGCTTGGCCGGGTAGAAGCCGATCTCGTGGGCCATCGGGGTGCCGTCGGCCAGCCGCAGCCGGTCGACCCGAATCACCATCTGCCCGGTCGCCACCCCGAGCCGCTCGGCGACATCGGCCGGGGCCCCGACCTCGGCGGCCGAGAGCACCTTGGTGGCCGGGGACAGCCCACGGGCCCGCATCTCGCGGGAGAACGAGGTCAGGTGCAACCGGGAGTTGACCTGGGGGCCGGTGACATAGGTGCCCTTGCCCTGGATCCGTTCCAGCCGTCCCGATTCGACCAGGTCGGCGATCGCCTGGCGCACCGTCACCCGGCTCACGCCGAGGTCGTTGACCAGGGCACGTTCGGACGGGATCGCGTCACCAGGGCCGATCTCGGTGGCGATCATCTCCTCCAACAGTGCCCGCACCTGGGCGCGTTTGGTGGGCACGCGTTCGGGGTTGCCGAGGAGTTCGGGGTCTCCCCCGGCCTGCTGCTGCGCCACTGCCCGTCCCTTCCCCTGGGATATCTCCGAGCCAAGTATGGCCAACCCCGTTGCGGGCCCCTCACCGGGCCCAGCGGACGGCCCAGTGGTACATCGCGATCGCCGCCGCGGCACCCGCGTTGATCGACCGGGTGGAGCCGTACTGGCTGATCGCGACAATGCTCGCGCAGGCCCGTTGCACCTCCGCGGTCAGCCCCGGGCCCTCCGCCCCGAAGATCAGGCAGCACGATTGCGGCAGTTCGGTCTGTTCCAGGGGTACCGAGCCGGGCACATTGTCCACCCCGATCAGGGTGATCTCGCGCTCGGTCAGCCACGCCACGAAGGCGTCCACGTCGTGATGATGGTGCACGTGCAGGTAGCGGTCGGTGACCATCGCCCCGCGCCGGTTCCACCGACGCCGGCCCAGAATGTGCACCCCGGCCACGTTGAAGGCATTGGCGGTGCGCACGATCGAGCCGATGTTGAAGTCGTGCTCCCAGTTCTGGATCGCCACGTGCAGACCGTGCCGACGCCGATCCAGGTCGGCCACGATCGCCTCGACCGTCCAGTAGCGGTAGCGGTCGATCACATTGCGACGATCCCCGTGAGCCAGCAGTTCGGGGTCGTAGCGCGGGTCGGTGGGCGGCACCCCGGGCCAGGGCCCTACCCCGACCTCGCCTTGATCGGGCTCCGGTGTCGCCGGTTCGGCGTGGTCGTTCACTGCCCGCCGGTGAGTTCCATGATGTCGGTCAGTTCCTCCCCGGACGGCACCCACAGACCCGCCGCAACATTGCCGGTGATCTGCTCCACCTTGGTGGCACCGGCAATCACCGAGGCCACCGTCGGCATCGCGGCCAGCCCGCCCATCGCCACCTGCAGCAGGGAGAGGTCGCGCTCGTCGGCCCACCGGGACAGGGCCTCGATGGTGTCGAAATCGGCAGCGTCCAGCGCGTTGCCCTTGGCCAGCCGGGTGCCGTCGGGTGCGGGCTTGCCACGCTCGTACTTGCCGGTCAGCAACCCCGAGGCCAACGGGAAGAAGGGCAACAACCCGGCCCCAATGTGCTCCAGGGCGGGAACCACTTCGTTCTCGACCCCGCGCTTCAGCCAGGAGTACTCGTTCTGCGCCGAGATGAACGGTTCCAGGTCGCGGCTGCGAGCCGCCCAGTCGGCGTCCACGATCTGCCAGCCGCTGAAGTTGGACGAGCCGAGGTAGCGCACCTTGCCCTCGCGCACCAGATCGTCCAGTACCGCCAGAGTTTCCTCGATCGGGGTGTACGGGTCGGGTTTGTGCATCTGGTACAGGTCGATGTAGTCGGTGTCGAGTCGGCGCAGGCTGGCCTCGACGGCCTTGCGGACGTAGCGGCGCGATCCGCGCACACCCCAGTCGGGTCCGTTCGCCCCACCCATATCCATGCCGAACTTGGTCGCCACGATCACATCGTCACGACGCGAGCCGAGGGCCTTGCCCAACAGACGTTCGGATTCTCCGCCGGAGTAGATGTCGGCGGTGTCGAACAGGGTGATGCCGGCATCGAGTGCCGCACCCACCACCGCGTCCACCGCCGCGGAGTCCATCCGGGCACCGAAGTTGTTGGTGCCCAGGCCGACGGTGGACACCGTCAGGCCGGAGGTGCCGAGTTGCTGATAGGTCATGTCTTGGGTCGCCGCTGTCATGCTCGTCACTGTAGCCGCGCCGTGCGACACTTGTCGGGTGAGCCAGCCCGACCTGCCCGAGCGCCCTGCGCGATCGGAAGCCGACTTCGATCGGGAGGACATTCAGGCCCTGATCGAAACCCGTCGCGAACTCGGCGCGGAGATGGAACCGGCCCTGATCGATTCCTTCGTGACCCGAATCGAAGAGGCCGCCGAGCAGCGCGCCCGGGCCCAGTACGAGATCGAACTGCGCCGCAGCTCCGCGATCAACAAGGCCCGTCATGCACAGTTGGCCCTGGCGATCGTCTCCCTGGCGTTGGCAATTCCACTCACCGCGATCGGGGCGGATTCGCTCGGCATGTACGGCCTGGTGTTCACCTGGGCCGGCATCGTGGCGGTCAATTTCGCGATGGCTCTGCGCCGCCCACCGCAACCCTGAGCTTTCGTCCGGCCCCGCACCCGGCGATGATGTCGCCATGCGGTTCTATGCGCGGTTCTCCTGGCGGCTGATCGGACAAGTGGTCGGTGACCTCTTCGTACTCGTCTGGCTGTGGGCCTGGTGGCTGACCGGACGGGCGATCGACGAGGTGATCCGGGTACTGGCCGAACCGGCCCGGCGCACCCAGCAATTGGCCGGCGATCTGCAGCGACAGAGCAACGAGGCGGCCAACCAGGCCGAACAGGTGCCGGTGGTCGGGGAACACCTCGGCAAACCGTTCAACGAGATGGCCGAGACCATCGGCCAACTGGCCACCTCGGCCGGTGAGCAGGTCGACCAGATCGAGTTCGTCGCCTCGGTCACCGGCTGGGTGGTGTTTCTGATTCCCGCCCTGTTGGCGCTGCTGATCTGGCTGCCGCGGCGGATCGCCTTCGCCACCCGCACCCGCGAGGTACTGACCCTGGCCGGCACCCCGTCGGGAACCGATCTGCTGGCCCTGCGGGCCCTGGCGAATCAGCCGCTGGCCACTCTGCGCACGGTCTCGGACGACCCGGTCGCCGATTGGCGTGCCGGGGACGAACAGGTCACCGGTCGGCTGGCCGAACTGGAGTTGATCAGTGCCGGGGTGAACCCGCCGAAACAGCGGAGCGTCGGCCGTTGATCATCCACCGGTGCAGGGTTTCGGCCGGGCCGCGTTTACCCGCCCGGGCCAGCAGCCAGGCCCCGATCAGGGACACGAACCAGACCCCGGCGGCGAGCAGGGAGCCGGTGGCGATCCCGAGCCGTCCGGCCAAGCCGAGGGTGACCGGCGGCAGCAGCGCGAAGAACACCACCGACTGGAAGAGATAGCCGCTCAGCGAACGTGCGCCGAGAGCCTGCAGCATCTGCACCGGTAACGGGATCGGCCGCGTCGGCCCGCCTGCGCGGGGCTGCCAACGGCGACAGGCCAGGGTGATCAGCGCGATCGTGGCCAGACCACCGGGCAGGCCGGTGATCAGCGACAGGCCGATCGGTGACATCAGCCACGGCTGCTCCCCCAGCACCCCCATCGTCATCAGACCCACCGGCAACCCGCCGAGGATCGACACCGCAATACCGCCGTAGCCGATGATCCGCAGCAGGCGCAGGTGTTGGTCCGGGTCGTTCAGCAGCCAGCGTCGGCCGGCCACGAAGCCGATCAGCATCACCGGGGCGAAGGTGATGCCCTGAAAGAGGAATCCGCCCAATGCGGTGCCGAACAGGGCGAGCAGCCCGGTCAGCAGCTTCATCGGGTAACTGCTCTCGACCAGACTGAAGGCGGAGTCGTTGGTGATCGCGTCGTTGATCATCGTCAGCGCCTCGGGGTACGAGGCCCGGAGCCACAGTTCGCCGGCGAAGAGAGCCAACACCCCGGCGGCGACCACCGCGTAAATGATGATCGCCAGGCGCAACAGGGTCTTGTCGGACGTGCGCAGGAAGAGCAGGGCGATCATGGAGGCGATCAGGCCGTAGGCGACCAGCACATCGCCGACGAAGATGAAGACCATGTGCACCGCACCGATCGCGGCCAACATCAGGTAGCGCTTCAGCAGCCGCCCGCGGGCTTGGCCGAAGGGAGTGCCGCGCCGGGCGTCCCGGGTCAACAACAGGCCCAGGCCGTAGGTGAGCAGGGCCGAGAACATCGGCAGGCCGCGCTGGTGGACGAACATCGCGTTGAACACCCCGACCACCACATCGGCGGTGTTCTGCGGGACGGCTCCGAAGGGCCCGGCCGGGCCGCCGCCGAACATCAACCAGGCGACGGTCACATTGGCGATGGCGATGCCCAACAGCACCAAGCCCCGGCTCACGTCCGGGGCGAGGATGCGGTTCTCTGGGACAGCGGCCGGCGGAGCGGACTGCTCCACCGGCTGCGGTTGATCACTCACTGCTGGGGCGGCTGATAGCCCTGGCCGTACTGCTGCTGACCGTACTGCTGCTGGCCGTACTGCTGTTGGCCGTACTGCTGCTGCGGATTCGGCTGCTCGGAGTACTGGGGGTCGGCGTACTGGGGCTGCTGGACGGGCTGCCCGGGCTGCTGCACACCCGGCTGCGGAAAGCCGCCGGTGGACTGCTGCTGCGGCAACGCGGCGGGCTGATCGCTCGTGGTTTCGCCGGGACGGTAGGCGAGCTCACCGAAGTTGACCCCGGGGGCCTGCCGCACGGCCTGGTCGCGCACCTCGAAGTAGGTGGCCTTCTCGAACTTGAACATGTTCGCGATGATGTTCGAGGGCACCGACTCGACCTTGGTGTTGTAGTTGCGCACGTTGGCGTTGTAGAAGCGTCGGCCGGCCGCGATCCGGTCTTCGGTCTCGGTGAGTTGCTTCTGCAGTTCCAGGAAGTTCACATTGCTGCGCAGTTGCGGGTAGGCCTCCACGCTCACCATCAGGTTGCGCACGGCACCGGAGAGCTGACCTTCGATGTCGGCCCGCTGCTGGCTGGGCATCGACTCGCCCTGATGGGCCATCGAGGCGGCCTGATTGCGCAACCGGGTGATGTCCTCGAGGGTGTTGCGCTCATGGGCGGCAACCGCACGGACGGTTTCGACCAGGTTGGGAATCAACTCGTAGCGCCGGTTCAGTTCCACATCGATCTGGCGCCAGGACTCCTGAATCAGGTTGCGGGCCTTGACGAACCCGTTGTACATCGACAGCGCCGCAATGCCGAAGATCAGTACCAGGACGACCAGAATGACGAGAATGATTCCGAAGGCTTCCATCAGGCTCCTCAGCTACGGGTTCGGGTGGTGCTGGATGTCCAGCCTAACCAGTCGGGCGAAAGGGTAGCGGCCGATCGGTCCGGATGGCAGCCGAGTGGCGATATCACCATTACCATGCAGGCTAGCCAACCGTCTGCCCCCGAGGATCACACGTCATGTCCCAGCCCTCCACTCGTCCCGGCTTTCAGCAAGTGACGATGCGCATCGTCGACGAACGGTGGTGGAGCCACCTGGTGACCGCGGTGATCATCCTCAACGCGCTCACGATCGCCGTCAGCACCTACCCGGTTCCGCCGCGGGTGCTGCGCTGGCTGGAGGTGGTCGACGCGGTCTGCATGGGTTTCTTCGTCTTCGAGTTGCTGGTGCGGTTGGCGGCGGTGAAGTTCAACCCGCGGAGGTTCTTCACCAACGGCTGGAACATCTTCGACTTCATCGTGATCATCGCCGGCCTGACCCCGTGGATCAGCTCCAACACCACCGCCCTGCGTGTGGTGCGACTGCTGCGGGTGAGCCGCCTGCTGCGGCTGATGCCGGACGTGAAGGTGCTGCTGAACGGCCTGCGCAAGGCCGCCGGCCCGGCCTTCAGCCTGTTGATGCTGACCCTGCTGTACGTGTACCTGTACGCGGTGATCGGCTGGATGATGTTCAGCGGACGGGTCACCGACCCGGAGATGCCGAAGTACTTCGACAACATCGGCGAGGCGATGCTAACCCTGTTCGAGCTGCTCACCCTGGAGGGCTGGAACGAAACGATGCGCAACCTGCGTGATCTGCACCCGCTGTCGCTGCCCTACGTGATCAGCTTCGTGGTCTTCGGCACCTACATCGTGGTCAACCTGGTGGTCGGCATCATCATCAACAGCCTGGACGGGGCCTACGAGGAACGGAAGTACGCCGAGATGGTCGCCACCGTGAAGGAGCACGGTGACACCCCGGAGAAGACCCTCTACGAGATCAAGGAACTGATGGCCAAGCTCGAGGCGCAGGTGATGGTCGACCTACCGGAGGACGAACAGCCGGCGGCGGCCCCCGACCACCACTCGACCCCGGACCCCGCGGCGGTCCCCGACGAGGCCTCAGCCCCCGGGAGTGAGACCTAGGTCTTCGGCGGTCACCGCCCAGCGGTATTCCAGCCCGGCCTCGGCGATCTTCTCCCTCGCCCCGGTGTCGCGGTCGACCACCGAGGCAACCCCGACGATCTCGGCCCCGGCCTCGCGCAGGGCCTCGACCGCGGTCAGTGCCGAACCGCCGGTGGTGGAGGTGTCCTCGACCACCAGCACCCGCCGTCCGGCCACCTCGCTGCCCTCGATCCGCCGCTGCAGGCCGTGGGCCTTACCGGCCTTGCGCACCACGAAGGCGTCCAGTCGCTCGCCGGCGGCGGCCGCCGCGTGCAGCATCGCCCCGGCCACCGGGTCGGCGCCGAGGGTGAGCCCGCCGACGGCCTCGATATTCCAATCGGTGACCAGCTCGCGCATCACCCGGCCGACCAGGGGTGCGGCCCGACCGTCCAGGGTGACCCGGCGCATGTCGATGTAGTAGTCGGCCTCCCGGCCCGACGACAGGGTCACCCGGCCGTGCACCACGGCCAGGTCGCGGATCATTTCGATCAGGTCTTCGCGGTCGCTCATGGCCGCCAGCGTAGCTACTTGGGTTGGGTGCTGATCAGGTGCCCGAAGGCCACCGAACGGTCGGCGGAGCGGAACAGGTCCTGAGCGGTGGTCAGGGTGATGATCGCCTCGGTGGGTTCCTGGTCGGGTTTGCCCGGCACCGGGAACAACACCCAGGAGTCGGCGTCCTGCACGGTCAGATCCTTCGGGGCGGTGTCGATCGCATAGGTGTGCACCGCGTCCTTGGTCTCGACGATCACCTCGTCGCCCGGCTCGAGGTCCAGCAGCCGCCGGAAGGGCTCACCCCGGGTGACCCGGTGCCCGGCCAGGGCGAGGTTGCCGATCTCGCCCGGGTTCACCGCCGTCGGGTACATCCCGACGCCCCGTTTCAGGGTGTCGGTGTCGGTGCCACGCAGGATCGGCACTTCGTAGTCGTCGCCGAAGGCCGGAACCCGCAGCAGCGCCACTGCCCCACCCTCGGTGACCGGTTGTTCTTCGGCCCCGTCCCATTTCTGGCGCAGTTCGCCGATCTCCCGGTCGAAGCTCTGCCGCGCGGTGATGTTGCTGCCGAAGTACTGCCAGACCAGCCAGCCGACCGCGATCAGTGCCCCGATCAGCAGCAGGATGCCGAAGACACCCAGGACGGACGGCCGACGCCGCTTGGTACGGGTTCGCGTTTTCGTGCTGCGGCTGGCCATGGGGTTCATTGTGCCAAGATTGGTCACAACCGCCGATGAGAGGCAGGCGTGGTGAAATTCAGGCCGAACGATCGGGTCTATCGGCTCATCGTCCGCTGCGGGCAACTGTTGATTCGGCTCTTCCGGGTGCCGATGCGGGTCACCGGCGTTGAGAATCTGCCGCCGGTCACGGTGCGCCGGGGCCGGCACGTGGTGCAGCCCGGTCGGGGTGCGGTGGTGGCGATCAATCATTTCGGGCTGGTCGATTTCGTTTTCGCCGAGGCCGCACTGTTCCGGTACACCCGAGCCCATTCCCGGTTCATGATCACCAAGAAGCGCGCGAGTGGTGCCTTCATGGAAGCGATCTGCCAGTTGTGCAACCACGTGGTGGTCGATCGGTCCCGCGGAGATGCGGCCTACCGGGAGGCGGTCGCCAAGCTGCGCGACGGGGAATACCTGGCGCTGTTCGCCGAGGGCAGCACCAACCTGAGCTTTCAGCTCCGTCCGCTGAAGACCGGTTCGGTGCGGATGGCGGCCGAGACCGGTGCGCCGATCATTCCGGTATCGGTGTTCGGGGCGCATCGAATCCTGACCCGGGGCAGGCGGGCGAGTTTCCGGTCGGCCTGGCGCACCCCGGTACATGTGCATTTTTCCGAACCCATCACGGTGTCGCCGGACGAGGACGTCCGGGTTGCCTCGGAGCGGCTGCGCGAGGCCCTGCAGGCCGGTATCGACCGCGGTATCGCGGAGTACCCCGAGCCGCTGCCAGCGGGGGCCTGGTGGGTGCCGGCGGCCCTGGGTGGTGGGGCACGCACGGTCGAGGAGGAGCTCGAGGTGTACCACCAAGAGCGGTCCCGCTACGGCGAGACGGGCTAGCAGCCTCTCAGCCGATCGGCGGTGCGGCGCCGACCAGGCCGACCCAGATGTACTCGGCGATCACCAGGTAGACCAGCGAGAACAGGCTGAAGGCGAAAACGCCCCTGGCGGCTCGTCGGCCGGCCCCGGAGGCGGCCAGGATCGCCACCGGCCAGACCAGGTACCAGCCGTGGATCATCACCCCGGTGAGGACGAAGGCCGCGAGCGTCCAGCCCAGGAAGGCGACCGGTTGGGACGGTAGGTAGCGCTTGATCGCGACCACGAACAGGGCCAGGAAGACCACCGCCGAGATCAAGGACACCGCCGTGGCCACCGGCCACCGGGCCTCACCCATGATGTGGGCCACCCAGGAGCCGGCTTCGGTGAGCAGGAAACGTGGAGCCCACGACGCGTTGCTGCCGGGCAGGGAGAGGGCACCGGTCCAGCCCCACCCGAGCCCGGTGGCCCAGGTGATCGCGACGAACACCGCTCCCCCGATCAGGGCCGACAGGCCCAGGGATCCGGCGGCGCGACGCACCAGCAGCCGCCACGACCGTTCCTGCGGGTTGCGTGGCCGCACCGCCAACAGGCCGACGGCCAGCCCACCGAAGACGGCAGGTTGTTTGAAGGCCGTGGCCAGACCCACCAGGGCGGCGGCCAGCCACAGGTACCGGGGCGGGCCGGCAGCCACCCACAGCGCCAGGATCAACACCCCGATCATCATCGCGTCGTTGTGCGCGCCGCCGACGCAGTGCACCACCACCATCGGGTTGATCACGCCCAGCCAGGACGCCCGCACCGGGTCGGCGCCCAACCGCACCGCCAGCTTCGGCACGAAGATCACCACCAGGGCGGTGCCGGCGATCGCCGGGATTCGGTTGGCGATCGCACCCCAATAGGGGTCGAACCCGGCCAGAGCGGCCATCAGGTGATGGGTCACCAGCGACAACGGCGCGTAGGGCGAGGTGGCACCGCGCCAGGCCGGGGCCACCCATTCGACGCTGGGTCCGCCGGCCGTCGCCATGCCGGCCTCGTAGGGGTTGAGGCCACGATGCTGAATCCAGCCCAGGTCGGCATACAGGTAGGCATCGGTGGAATAGGCCGGTGGGGCCAGCAGGAAGGGCAACGACCAGAGCACCACCACCATCCAGGCCGTCACACCCTGCCCGGCCGGGCCCATACTCGCCCGTACCGCGGCCCGGCTCAACGGGGAGGCCTCACCGGCCGCATCGAAGTCGGGAGGGCGCAGCAGCCACCAGGCCAGCAGCAGGCAGACCAGCCCGGCCAGAATCAGCGCCGCGGCCAGGGGTGCGGGCAGGTAGGGGTCCAGTGCTGCCGGTACCGGCAGCTCGCGCAGCGGCAGGTGCGGGGGCATCAGCGAGGGGGCGAACATCGCCACCGCGGTGATCAGTGCCCCGAAGAATCCGAGCCAGGTGCCGGGTGCGCGCACGGTGCGGCCCAGATCGGCAACAACACCTGCGGCCGCACGGTCGGCAACAACGCGAGCTTCGGACACGGGGTGTCAGCCTACCCCCAGGGGTGGGCAGGCTCAGGTGTGAAACTCCCCACAGCTCACCTCGAGGGTCTGCTTGGTGATCGCGTGGGCCAATGGGGAGCACAGGAAGAGTCCGGCGTCGGCGATGTCGTCCGGCATCGGGAAACGACGCAGGTCGATCGTCGCCAGAATCTCCTCTTCGATCTGCTCCCGGGAGACCCCGCGCGCCTGGGACATCTTGTCGAAGGCACGCTCCAGGGTGTGGCCGCCGATCCAGCCCGGGGCGATGGAGTTCACCCGTACTCCGCGGGGCCCGAGTTCGGTCGCCAGGTTCTGGGCGGCGGCCTCCAGGGCGGCCTTGGCGATGCGGTAGGGGCCGTAGCCCACCCGGGTGTGCCGAATCACCACCGAGTTCACGAACAGCACCGAGCCCTGGGATTCGATCAGCGCCGGGGTGAAGGCGCTGGTGACCCGCAGGCTGCCGTAGAGCGTGACGTCGATGCTCTTGCGGGTGGCTTCCTCGTCCATATTGGTCAGCCCGCTCATCGGGGGCATCACGAAGGCGTTGTTGATCACCGCATCCACCCGGCCGAACTCGTCCAGGGTGGCCCGGACGAGGTTCTGCACATCGTCGGGGTTGGTGATGTCGGTGCGCACCGCCAGCGCCTTGCCACCGGCTTCGTTCAGCTTGGCCGACAGTTCGTCCAGGTTCTCCTGGGTGCGCGAGGCCAGCACCACACCGGCCGCACCGTGATCGGCCGCCCGCCGGGCCAGTGCCTGACCCAGTCCGGGTCCGATTCCCGAAACCACCACAACCTTGTCGTCGAGCATGCCCATGCCAAACCTCCTGAATACAAAATTTTGTTGGCAGTCTGGCATGCGACCGGGCGACCCGTCCGGGCTCGAACCCACTGACCGGGCAGGCCCCGGCCGAACGCAACGATGCCCCCGCCGCGAGGGCAGGGGCATCGTTGTCGGGTCGTGGAGGTCAGTGGGCGTGGCCCGCTTCGTCCTCGTCCTCTTCGGGCTTCTCGACCACCAGGGTCTCGGTGGTGATCAGCAGCGAAGCGATCGACACCGCATTGGCCAGGGCCGAGCGGGTGACCTTCACCGGGTCGATGACACCGGCGGCGAGCAGGTCGACGTACTCGTCGGTGGCGGCGTTATAGCCGTGGCCCGGCTCCATCTCCGACACCTTGGAGACGATCACGTAGCCCTGTTCGCCCGCATTCTCGGCGATCCAGCGCAGCGGCTCGACGATCGACTTGCGCACGATCTGCACACCGGCAGCCTCGTCACCGCTCAGGTTCAGCTCGTCCAGCGAACGGCCGGCCTGCACCAGGGCGGAGCCGCCGCCGGCGACGATGCCCTCCTCGATGGCCGCGCGGGTGGCCGACACGGCGTCCTCGATGCGGTGCTTCTTCTCCTTCAGCTCCACCTCGGTGGCGGCGCCGACCTTGATCACGCAGACGCCACCGGCGAGCTTGGCAACCCGCTCCTGCAGCTTCTCGCGGTCCCAGTCGGAGTCGGTGCGCTCGATCTCGGCACGCAACTGAGCAACGCGGGCCTCGACATCGGAGTGCTCACCGGCGCCGTCGACGATGGTGGTGGCGTCCTTGGTGACGACGATGCGACGGGCGCGGCCGAGCACCTCCAGACCCACCTGGTCGAGCTTCAGGCCGACCTCGGGGGCGACGACCTGACCACCGGTCAGGATCGCGATGTCCTCGAGCATGGCCTTGCGGCGGTCACCGAAGGCCGGGGCCTTGACGGCCACGGAGGTGAAGGTGCCACGGATCTTGTTGACCACCAGGGTCGACAGGGCTTCGCCGTCGACGTCCTCGGCCACGATGAACAGGGTGCCGGAAGCACCGATGACCTTCTCCAGCAGCGGCAGCAGGTCGTTCATCGACGAGATCTTGCCCGAGTGGATCAGGATGTAGGGGTCGTCCAGGACGGCTTCCATCCGATCGGCGTCGGTCACGAAGTACGGCGACAGGTAGCCCTTGTCGAACTGCATGCCCTCGGTGAACTCGAGTTCGGTGCCGAAGGTCTGCGACTCGTCGACGGTGATCACGCCATCCTTGCCGACCTTGTCGAAGGCATCGGCGATCAGCTCGCCGATCTGCTCGTCGCGGGCGGAGATGGTGGCCACGTTCGCCATGTCGGCGGTGGTCTCGATCTCTCGGGCGTCGGTGCGCAAGCGCTCGACGACCACCTCGAGGGCCTTGTCCATGCCGCGCTTCAGGCCGACCGGGTTGGCACCCGAGGCCACGGCGCGCAGGCCTTCGTGCACCAGTGCCTGAGCCAGCACGGTGGCGGTGGTGGTGCCGTCACCGGCGACATCGTTGGTCTTGGTGGCGACTTCCTTGGCGAGCTGGGCGCCCAGGTTTTCGTAGGGATCGGTGAGCTCCACATCACGGGCAACGGTCACGCCGTCGTTGGTGATGGTCGGGGCTCCCCACTTCTTGTCGAGGACGACGTAGCGACCCTTGGGGCCGAGCGTCACCTTGACGGTGTTGGCGAGGGTGTCGACGCCACGCTCGAGCGAGCGGCGCGCATCCTCGTCGAATTGGAGAATCTTGGGCATGGGTTACCTCTGCCTCACTTGGTGACGACGGCGAGAATGTCGCGCGCGTTCAGCAGGAGCAGGTCCTTGCCGTCGTAGCGCACCTCGGTACCGCCGTACTTGCTGAAGATGACGGTGTCGCCCTCGGCGACGTCCATCGGAACCCGCTGCCCCTTGTCGTCGACGCGTCCGGGGCCGGTGGCGAGCACCTTGCCCTCCTGCGGCTTCTCCTTGGCGGTATCGGGAATGACCAGTCCGGAAGCGGTGGTCTGCTCGGCTTCCAACGGCTGAACGAGGACGCGGTCCTCGAGCGGCTTGATCGTGACTGCCACGTCAAACCCCTTTCACATGTGTGGTGTTCGGTTCAAGGTGGCGCGGGGCGTCGTCGCGGGTGCCGTCCCGGGCCTGGCACACTCCCGAGGAGAGTGCTAAGGACGACTCTAGGAGCCGATTAGCACTCGGTCAACTTGAGTGCCAAAGATTTCTGTCCGGATAGGCTGGCGGTATCACCGAGAACGAGGAGGTAACCATGGCCGATCAGGGACCGAACCCCTATGTCGTGGACATCGAGAAGGCGACCCTGGACAACCCGCACTTTCGCGACACCCTGTGGACCGGCAAGTACCTGCAGATGACCGTGATGACGATTCAGCCCGGTGGTGAGGTCGGTGGCGAGATCCATGACGACCACGACCAGTTCATTCGGGTTGAGGCGGGCACGGCCCGTGTGGTGATGGGTCCCTCGAAGGAGGAGATCACCTTCGACGAGCAGATCGGCGATGACTGGGTCGCGCTGATCCCGGCCGGCAAGTACCACAACATCCTCAACGTGGGCAACGATGAGCTGAAGCTCTACTCGCTGTACGCCCCGCCGGAGCACAACCACGGCACCCAGCATCACACCCACGAGGACGCCGTGAACGACCCGCAAGAGACCGATCTGGTCTGATGTGCGCATGATCGTGTGACATGTTGGGCACCCTGTGCACAACATGTCACACGATCTTTTACACAGGGGCTGCACAGCTCGGGAAGTTCGGGTGATTCCGGCCCACTGTGAGGGGTATGAGCCCCTTCTCCCCCATCCCCGCCGCCGTACGACGCCTGCTCCGCGAGCAGCACGGTGTACTCAGCCGTGAACAAGCCCTCCACCTCGGCGTATCGCAGTGCCGGATCAACCGCTATCTGGCCGAAGGTCATTGGCACCGGCTCGCCCCCGGCATTCTGCTGGCCCACCCGACGAACCCCACCTGGCCGTCCTTGGCCTGGGCGGGCATTCTGATCGCACCCGCCCAAGCCGCCCTGAGCGGCCTGGCCGCGGCCCACCTGTGGAACCTGGCCCCCGAGCCACCCGACCCGATCACCATCCGGCTGGCCCCGGGCACCCAAGTCCGCCGCCGCGACCCGCGGTGGATCTTCGAACGCACCCGCAACACCTTCCGGTCGATCGGGCAGTTGCCCAGGCTCAATGCCGAAACCACCGTGCTGGATCTCTGCGCCGCCCAACCCGACAGATCTGTGCATTGGGTGACCGAGGCGATCAACCGTCGGATCACCCGCCCCGAGCGGTTGTTGGCCGCCCTCCGATCCCGAACCCGGCACCCCGTTCGGCGGGAGCTGGGTCTGCTACTGGCAGATGTCGGGGCGGGCGCGCACAGCGCGCTCGAGGTGCAGTACCTGCGCAAGGTTGAGCGCGCCCACCGGCTTCCGGTGGGTCGCCGGCAAAGCCGCAGCGGCCCCTACCGCACCGATGTTGCCTATGACCACGGCCTGATCGTGGAGCTCGACGGTCGCCGGGGCCATGAGGGCGCCGCGGCCTTCCGCGACATGAACCGGGACAACTTCCACGCCCTGCGCGGTCTCACCACGCTGCGATTCGGCTGGCAGCAGTGCGCCGAATCGCCGTGCGCGGTGGCCGCCACCGTTGCCACCGCGCTGTGGCACCTCGGCTGGGCCGGAGAGCTCGGTCGCTGTCGCCACTGCTCCGGCTGACACAAAGATCGTGTGACTTCTTGTTCGACCCTCCGACAAAAAGTCACACGATCTTGACCACCAATGCCCGGGCACCGGCAACGGTCGGGGTCAGCAGCAGGGTGGCCGAGGCCTTGCCGTAGCCCTTCTTGCCCAGCAACTCCCGGCGCAGGCGAGCCGGGTCGACCTCCAGGCCGCGTTTCTTGATCTCCAGCACCCCCACCTCACCGGCGCGCAGCCGAGCCCGGAGGTCCTTCTCCCGATAGGGCAGTACTTCGAGCACCTCGAAGCCGCGCGCGAAGGGGGTGGCCGGGCTCCGGTCACCGATCAGGTAGCCGACCCGGTCGGCGACCCGCTGCAGGCCCAGATCTTCGGCCAGAGCATCGGTGGCCCCGGCCCGCAACACCGCGGGGTCGGGCTCGAGGATCACCTGCCCGGGTTCGGGTACCTCCGGGTTCACTCGGACCGGCGCCGGCCGGGCATCCATCCGATGTACCGCGCCATCACGGGTGAGCAGTTCGGCGGCCCGGCCGGGGCGTTCGGTCAGGGCCGATGACCAGATCGCCGCCTCAACCAGGTCGCCGTGGTGGCTGACGAACACCGCCTCGACCTCGGGGGCGATGAATTCCGAGGGCACCCCGGGGCCGAGTTTCAACACCGCGGGCCCCTCGAGCAGGCCGGCCACGAACTTCCACGGCGGGGTGAACTGACTGACATCCCAGGTCCGGCCCCGGGCACCCCGCCGGGCCGGATCACAGAAAGCCGCGGTACCGGGTCGGCCCACCAACTCCCCCGCCACCGCTTCGGCCTCGGCCTGAACGACCTCCACCCCCAGGGGGGTCAGGTTGTGTCGGGCCACCTCGGCGGTCAGCGAATCACGTTCGACCGCGACCACGTCGAGGCCGGCTTCGGCGAAGGCATGGGCATCCGCCCCGATGCCGCAGCCCAGATCGATCACCCGCCGTACCCCGGAGGCAGCCAACCGGGCCGCCCGGTGTGCCGCGACCTCGGGTCGGGTGGCCTGTTCCAGGCCGTCGGGGGTGAACAACCAGGCATCGGCGGCGGCACCGAACTTGGTCGCCGCTCGACGTCTGAGCCCGGCCTGGGTGAGCGCGATCGCGGCCACCTCGGGGGTGAAGCGTTTGCGCAGCGTGGTGGCGGCGGCCACCGAATCCGGGTCGGCCTGGGCCATCGCCAGCTCGATCGCACCCGAATTGATCGCCTCGGCGAGCGGGCTGGTGGGTCGGGCTGTCATGAGCCCGACGATAGTCCTCAGCCGGCGGGCTGCACGGTGCGCACCGGGTCGGTGCCGTCCCAGGCCCGACTGGTAGCGATGCCCTCGTCGAGCATCGGTCGCATGGAGCTTTCGATCAGTTCGAACCAGGTGCCGGGCTGGTCGGGCGAATCGAGGTAGGCCACCCGCATCGTGCCGGCGCCACCCACGAACCGGGCTCGCAGGCCGCGCTCCTCGGCGGCGGCGATGTCGGCGTCGAGGTCATCGGTCAGCCAGGCCACGTGGTGTGCCCCGATGAAGGGGGTGCCGTCCTCGCGCAGGTACTGCGACGGCACGTCGGGCGACAGCAGTTCGATCAGTTCGACCTGCAACTCACCCCGGTAGCTGAAGGCGACCTTGATACGCACCTCGGCGGGCTCACCGTCGAAGGTGCCGACCAGGGGCAGATCCTCGAACCGCAGCCAGGGGCCGACCCCGAAGTGGTCGATCCACTCCTGAACGGAGGCATCGACGTCCTCCACCAGGTAGCCGACCTGGATGATGTCTCCCGACATGGCGTACGTCATGAGCAACCTCCCGACTGAGCTTTCGCGGCAGCCTAAGGAGGCGCTCACCACGGCAACGAGTTATTCCCGGTCAGCAGAAGCCAGGACACGGTGCACCGGCATGCCGGAATCGGCGCCCAGGTCGGGCGGCGAGGGTGGCAGGCCGGCGCGCACGACCTCGGCTCCGAGGGCGGCAATCATCGCCCCGTTGTCGGTGCACAGGCCCGGACGGGGCCGGCGCAGGCTGATTCCGGCGGCCGCGGTGCGTTCCTCCAGCAGCGAGCGCAGCCGCGAGTTCGCGGCCACCCCGCCACCGATCAGCAACTGGTCGATGCCGTGGTGCTCACAGGCGTCGACGGCCTTGGCGGTCAGCACGTCACAGACTGCTTCCTGGAAGCTCGCGGCGACGTCGGCGACCGGCACGTCCAGCCCGTCGCGCTGTCGTTGTTCGACCCAGCGGGCCACCGCGGTTTTCAGCCCCGAGAAGGAGAAGTCGAAGCGGTGTTTTTCGAGGTCGTGGCGGGCGGTCAGTCCACGCGGGAAACGGATCGCGGTCGGGTCGCCCTCGGCGGCGAGCCGGTCGACCACCGGGCCGCCCGGGTAGCCGAGGTCGAGCAGCCGGGCGACCTTGTCGTAGGCCTCGCCGGCGGCGTCGTCGATGGTGGCGCCGACCTCGGTGACCGAGGTGGCGATGTCATCGACCTTCAGCAGCGAGGTGTGTCCTCCGGAGACCAGCAGCGCCATCATCGGCTGCGGCAGCGGACCGTGGTCGAGCACGTCGACCGCGACATGGGCCACCAGGTGATTCACCCCGTAGAGGGGCTTGTTCCAGGCGGCGGCCAGGGCCTTGGCCGAGGCCACCCCGACCACCAGGGCGCCCATCAGTCCGGGTCCGGCGGTGACCGCGATCGCGTCCACCTCGTCGGGTTCGATGCCGGCGGTCTCGCAGGCCCGGCGCAGAGTGGGCACCATCGCCTCCAGGTGCGCCCGGGAGGCGACCTCGGGCACCACTCCGCCGAAGCGGACGTGTTGGTCGACCGAGCTGGCGACCTCGCTGGCGAGCAGTTCGTGGCCGCGGACGATGCCCACCCCGGTTTCGTCACAGGACGATTCGATGCCCAGGATCAGCGGTTCAGTCATCGGCGCGCTCCTGCACCAGCCGGCACTGCATGATCACCGCATCCCGGCCGGGGCCGTAATAGTCGTGGCGGCAGTCGATATCGGTGAAACCCAGGTTGCGGTACAGCGTCAGGGCGGCGGTGTTGTCGGATTCGACCTCCAGCAGCAGCCGTTCGGCACCCCGTGCGGCAGCGGCGGCGAGACCCTCGGCGACCAGGGCCCGGCCCAGTCCGCGGCCGCGGGCCTCCGGTACCACGACCACCCGCAGCAGGTCGGCGATGTCGCCCACCACCTGCAGGGTGATCACCCCGGAGTCTCCGGCCAGCAACACGATCCGGCCGCCGGTCAGCTCGGCCGCCCAGGACAGTTGCGACCAACGGTCGGCCTCATCGAAACCGGCGGTCTCGATCTCGTAGATCACCGCCAGGTCGTCGGGCCCGGCCGCCCGGATCAGCAACTGCTCCTCGGTCGGTTGAGCGGTCAGGAATTCTGGAATCATCGATCCCTCCTACGGCGTACCGGCGACACCAGGGTGGACTTGCGTTTGGTCGACACCGTCGCATCGGGACGGCGCAGGTAGAGCGGTTCGGTACCCGCGGCGGGCAGCCGCGGCCCGAGGACGGCCAAACGCCCGGGGGCCAGGCCGGTGGCCCGGCTCACGAGCAGGTCGGGGTACACCAGGGCTCCGGGCCCCAGCACGGGCACGTCGGGCAGGTCGACCGGTGGCCCGACGACCGGGTCGGTCAGCCGGGTTCCGGACGCGTCGTAGCGGGCCCAGTAGAGCTCCTTGCGACGGGCGTCGATCGTGGTGAGGAATTCCGCCGGCACCGGTTCACCCGTCTCGTCCCATTCGGCGACGGCTTGGGCGGCCAGGGCGTCCAGGGTGCACACCCCGTGCAGTTCGGCACCGGTGGCCGCGGCGATGGTCTGGGCGGTGACGATGCCCACCCGCAGCCCGGTGAAGGGGCCGGGGCCGAGCCCGACCACGACCCGGTTCAGCTCGGTCAGGGCAACCCCGGCTCGCTGTGCGGCGGCGGTGATCGAGGGCATCAACTGCTCGACGTGGGCGCGGGTGTCGTCCACGGTCTGCTCGGCGAGCACCTCGTCGCCGCGGGCAATACCGACCGCGACGGTGATCGAGGTATCGATGGCCAGGGTCAATGCGGGCTCAGACAACGGGGACCCCCTCGACCACCGCGCGCAGATCAACCCCGTGCCAGCGCGAGCCCTGCGGACGCAGGCTCACCTGACGGGTGTCGTTCTCATCGCGGCGAATGTGGATGTGCAGCCAGTCGGGGCTGACGTGATCGGCCAGACCCAGCCCCCATTCGACCAGGGTGACCGCCGAGGCGTAGGACTCATCCAGGTCGAGATCGTCGAACTCCTCCGGCGACTCCAGCCGATAGGCATCGACGTGCACCAGGTCGGGGCCGCCGTGCCGTGCGTGGTGTACCCGCGAGAGCACGAAGGTCGGTGAGATCACCGGCCCGTCCACGTCCAGCCCGCGGGCCAGGCCCTGGGTGAGGGTGGTCTTGCCGGCCCCGAGGTCTCCGGAGGCGATGATCAGGTCGCCGGCGCGCAGCACGCTCGCCAGGCGCTCCCCCAGTCGGTGCATCTCGTCGACGGTGGCGGCCTCGACCAGCACGGGTAGTTCGCGTCCCAACACGACCCCGTGCGGGGCGCTGCGCAGGATGCGGTAGCCGCCGTCCTGCCACCACTCGATCAGTTCGGGAAACTCGTTGCGGGCCACCACCTCGACCCGCCGGGCTCCGTCCTCGGCCGCGATCTCTTCGGCGGCGGCGATCAACTGCAGGGCGACCCCGCCGCCCTGGTGAGCAGGGTGCACCGAGACCCGCCGCAGGACGACGGTGCCCTCGGCGGCCGGCTGCCCGCCCTCCGCGGCGGTGGTCGAATCGATCAGCAGGGTCGCGGCGGGGGTGCCGTCGAGGCGCAGCAGCACCCCGGTTCCGGCGGTCAGTGCCTCGCGTACCGAATCGGCGGTCTCGGCCAGCGCATCGCTGGGCGGGTCGACCGGGCGTCGGGCGCCGAAGGCTGCCTGCATCAGGGCAACCATCACCTCGGCGTCGCCGAGTTCGGCCTCCACGACCTCCAATTCGGGTTCGGGCATCTGCCCATCGTATTCAACCGTCACCGGCGCCCGTACCCGCGGCGCTGTCCGAAGCCCCGGCCACCTCGGCCACCGGGGCGTCCACCACGGCGCGGACGGCCCGGCGGCGGGGCGATCAGCGCGGCATAGCTCTCTTCGGTGATCGGTTCCCCGGCAGGTTTGCGGGCCCCGGTTGCGCGGTACAGGGTCTCGTTGTCGGGTCCGGCCGCGAAGGGCTCGACCCCGACGCCGGCGCGATGCACCAGGCGGCTCATCTCGCGGCGCTGATGCGGCAGCACCAGGGTGACCACGGCACCGTCCTCACCGGCGCGGGCGGTGCGCCCGGCCCGGTGCAGGTAGTCCTTGGAGTCGGCGGGCGGGTCGACCTGCAGCACCAGGCCCACCTCGTCGACGTGGATTCCGCGGGCGGCGACGTCGGTGGCCACCAGTACCGGCACCGAGCCGGACTTGAAGGCGGCCAGGATCCGACTGCGGGCACCCTGGGTGAGGCCACCGTGCAGGGCACCGGCCATCACGCCGGCTGCCCGGAGCTGTTCGGCGACCCGGTCGGCACCGCGCTGGGTGCGCACGAAGAGCACGCTGCGGCCGCGCCGGTTGGCGATCTCGGCGGTGATGGTGGTCTTGTCGGCCGGGGCGACGTGCACCAGGTGGTGGGTCATCGTGGTGACCGAGGCCTCGGCCCGGTCGACCTCGTGGGTCACCGGATCGTGCAGGTGGTCACGCACCAGGCCGCCGACACCGCGGTCGAGAGTGGCCGAGAACAGCAGCCGCTGCCCGTCGGCCGGCACCGCGGCCAGCACGGTCTTCACATCGGGCAGGAATCCGAGGTCGGCCATGTGGTCGGCCTCGTCCAGGACGATGATCTGCACCTGCGACAGGTCGGCCGCACCCTGATTCATCAGGTCGATCAGCCGTCCGGGGGTGGCCACCAGAACATCCACCCCCCGTTCCAGGGCCCGCACCTGGGGCGCGTAGGCCATGCCACCGGCGACCAGTTGCACGCTCAGACCGACCTCACGGGCCAGCGGCGAGAGCACATCGGCAACCTGCATGGCCAGTTCGCGGGTGGGCACCAGCACCACCGCGCCGGGGGCCTTGGCGAGGTGTTCGCGGCCGGTCAGCCGGGTCAGCAGCGGCAGACCGAAACCGAGGGTCTTGCCCGAACCGGTGCGCCCACGGCCGAGCACGTCACGACCGGAGATGGCGTCGGGAATCGTCGCCCGCTGAATCGGGAAGGGGTCGGTGATGCCTTGGGCGCGCAGCGCTCGCACCAGTCGGTGCGGTACGCCCAGATCCTCGAAGCCCGGCCCGTCGTGGGGCTGTTCGGCGGCGGCATCGGCCGCGGCGAGGGCCTCGGCGTCGATCTCCGGGGCGGCCCAGTCCATCTTGTCGCCGTCGTGCTCGTCGACCTGAGGATTGGGCCGGTCATCGCGCTCGAAGCGGCGGGGACGGTCATCCCGGTTGAACCGGGGACGGTCATCGCGCTCGGGACGGCGCGGGCGGTCATCGCGGTTGAACCGGGGACGCTCGTCCCGATCGAAACGGCGCGGACGGTCATCACGATCGAAACGACGGGGGCGATCGTCACGGTTGAAGCGAGGACGCTCGTCACGATCGAAACGGCGCGGACGCTCATCACGGTCAAAACGAGGACGCTCGTCACGGTTGAAGCGGGGACGGTCATCGCGGTCGTCACGACGCGGGCGGTCATCGCGGTTGAACCGGGGACGGTCGTCCCGCTCGAAGCGCCGCGGACGGTCATCACGATCGAAACGACGGGGCCGATCATCACGATCGAAACGAGGACGGTCATCCCGGTCGAAGCGCCGCGGGCGCTCGTCACGATCGAAACGACGGGGCCGATCATCACGATCGAAACGGGGACGATCGTCCCGATCAAAACGACGCGGACGATCATCGCGATCGCGGCGGTCGTCGGTGCGACGCTCGGAACGGGGGCGGCCCCCACCGCGGCGCGGGCCGAGGCCCCGGGCGGCGCGCTCGGCGGCGCTCCAGCGCTTCTTCGGGGTGCCGTCGGCCTTGTGGCTCTTCGGTTTACGGGCAGGCTTGCTCGACATGGGAGTCTTCTTTCTGGGCGCACAGCGGCGCCGATGGGCTCGGCAGGACAACTTCGACGGCAGGCGCGTCGGCGTCCCGGATAACTGCCTTCGGCGCTCCAGTGCGCCCGGCGGGTCGACGAGCCTCATGACGCCGTACTAAGCCGCGATAACGATCGGCACTTCGGGCGCACTCCGCCAGCAAGTCGCTGGTGGACTGACGTAGCCTAGCCAACGACGTGGGTAACCGGCGAATCGAAAGGTGTCATTGCGACGGTCAATTTCTTCCCAACCGTCACTTTCTGGTCATGGTCAGTTGCCCAATGCGTCAACCGGGTAGGGGTACTGTCGACAAACAGGGAGGTTGGTTTCGTGCGAGTTGCCATCGTTGCTGAGTCGTTCTTACCCGCTGTTAACGGCGTCACCCATTCGGTGATGCGGATCCTCGAACACCTCCGCGAGGAGGGCCACGAGGCGGTCGTGATCGCCCCCGCCGGCGCCGAGACCTCCCCCAAGAGCTACGCCGGTTTCCCGGTGATCGCACTGCCGGCGGTGAGCCTGCCGGGCTACCCCGACATTCGGGTCGCCACCACCCCGCAATACCGGCTCGAGCGGATGCTCGAAGATTTCGCCCCCGATGTGGTGCACCTGGCCGCGCCGATCTACCTCGGCTACCGGGCCGCCCTGGCCGCGACCTGGCTCGACATTCCGATCGTGGCGATCTACCAGACCGATGTGCCCTCCTATGCCGCCGCCTACGGCCTGCCGCGGGCCGAATCTCTGCTGTGGTGGCGGGTGCGCGAACTGCACTCGATGGCCACGATGACCCTGGCCCCGTCCAGTTCGGCGCGCAGCCAACTGCTCTCCCAGGGCGTGCCCCGGGTGGGTCTGTGGGGACGCGGGGTCGATTCGGTGCGTTTCGACCCGGCCAAGCGCGACGAGCAGTTCCGCCGCACGGTGGCCCCTCACGGTGAGCACATCATCGGTTACCTCGGCCGGCTCGCCAACGAGAAGCGGGTGGCCGACCTGGCGGTGCTGCAGGACCTGCCGAACACCAAGCTGGTGATCGTCGGCGACGGCCCACTCCGGGCCGAGCTCGAACGGACCCTGCCCACCGCCCACTTCACCGGCCAGTTGACCGGTGACGATCTGCCCCGGGTGCTGGCGAGTTTTGACGTGTTCGTCCACCCCGGCGAGTTGGAGACCTTCGGTCAGTCGATCCAGGAGGCCCTGGCCAGCGGGGTGCCGGCGATCGCGCCGGCCAAGGGTGGGCCGATCGACATCATCAACTCCTCGCGCACCGGTTGGCTCTATGCCCCCGGTGATCTGGCCGCGATGCACGCCCACGTTCGCGACCTGCTCGGCGATGATCGCAAGCGGCAGGCCTTCAGCCGCGCCGCCCGACATCAGGTGGCGCACCGCACCTGGAAGTTCATGTGCACCGAGCTGTTGGGCTGCTACCAGGAAGCGATCGCCGCCCGCCAGTACTCCCGGGTCGCCTGAGCCCGTCCGGGTCGAGGTCGCACCGAAAAGACACCTACAGGTGCCGGACGACCCGCTCGACCAGATGCTCCAGCACCCGATTCTGCAGTTCGGGGTATTCGATCATGCCCAGGTGGCCACAGTTCTCCAGCAACAGTGAGTCGGCCCCGGGCAACAGTTCGATGATCCGCTCGGTGTGCGAGGCCGGGGTGAACAGGTCGTCCATCCCACCGATCACCGCGGTCTCCACCCGCGACAGCACCTCGAAGCTGGCGTACTCGTCCACCTCGGCGAAGGCCACCGGGTAGAAATCGGCCGCCACATCCAAGGGGGTGGACGACAGCATGTCGGAGACGAAGGCGACCTTCTCCACCGGCACATCGGCGCCGAAGCCGAACTGGCGGGTGGCGGCATAGCCGAGGTCGGAGCCGGCCCCCCAAGCCCGGTTGACCAGTGACGGCACCCGGTTCAGTCCGGCCAGGGTGGGCGGGATCACCTTGGCGAGCACCTGGGCATCGACGCCCCGCAGCGGGGACACCGAGCCGAGTTCGCCGGCCGAGGTGTGCACCAAACCGACCCCCAGCACCCGGGACTCGAACAACTCGGGGTGGGTGCGGGCCAGGTGCATGATCGTCATGCCGCCCATCGAATGCCCGAGCAGCACCACCGGGCCGGTGGGCACCACCTCGTCGAGCACCTGTTTCAGGTCCTTGCCCAGTTGCGGGATCCGGCACAGTTCGGCAGCCGAACGACTCGACCGGCCGTGGGAACGCTGGTCGTACAGCACCAGCCGCGCCCGGCCCCGGAAATGCAGCCGCTGATAGTGCCAGCAGTCCAGGTCCAGGGCATATCCGTGGACGAAAACGATCGTGATGTCATCGCCGTACACCGGGGCGTCCGGGTCGACCGGTTCATGATCGGCCGGTTCGTCCACCTCGACGTGCAGGTCGACCCCGTCCGGGGTGCGCACCGTCGGGCCGCTGCTGCGCAGGCTGCCGGGACGCACCGACGACTCCAGCGCTCCGGGGGTGGGACGGAAACGGTTGCGCACGATGCGTCGTTCCAACTCGAAGCCGGCCGCGACCCCACCGGCGGCCAGGGCCAGCGCACTGGCGGCCACCCCGAGCACCCCGGGTAGCTGGATGCGTTTGCGGCCGCGATCGCGGCGGGGCTGCTTGCGCAACTTCTCGGCCCGGTCGGTACCGCGCCGTCGCACGTTACTCATCGGTCTTCCTTTGCCACCCGGTGCAGGCGAACCCCCAGCCGGGTGACGATCTCGTAGTTGATGGTGTGACACCAGTCGGCCCATTCATCGGCATGGGGACCGGTGGTGCCGTCGCCGATCACCGTCACCTCGTCACCCTCGGTGACGGTGGGGTGCGGGCCCAGATCCACGACGAACTGGTCCATGCACACCCGGCCCCGGATCGGCACCCGGGAGCCGTCGGGCAGGGCGACCTCGGCCACATTCGAGGCCATCCGGTCGATTCCCTCGGCATATCCCATGGGTACCAGACCGACGGTGGTGTCCCGGTCGGCGGTCCAACTGTGGCCGTAGGACACCGCGGCACCGGCGCTGATCGGTTTGACCCGCACCAGTCGGGCGCGCAACCGCAGCACCGGCTGCAACCGTAGTCCGGCGCGTTCGGCGACCCCGTCGCCCGGGTCCAGGCCGTAGCCGGCGATCCCGATCCGCACCAGGTCGTAACGGGCTTGCGGCCACGCCAGGGCACCGGCGGAGTTGGCGATATGCCGCACCGACGGGTTCAACCCCATCTCCTCGGCCACCGCGAGGGCGCGTTCGAAGGCGGCGAGCTGGGCGGGGGTGGCCGGATGGTCGACTTCCTCGGCGGTGGCGAAGTGTGACCAGATGCCGACCACCTCGATCACATTGTGCTGTTCGGCCTCCCGGGCGGCCACGCACAGTTCGGCCCAGTCACCGGCCGACGATCCGTTGCGGGACAGTCCGGTGTCGATCTTCAGGTGCACCCGGGCGGTTCGTTCGCTGGTGCCGGCGGCCATCACCACCCGGGCCAGCTCCTCCTGGCCCGAGACCGCCAGGTCGATATCGGAGGCGACCGCCGCGGTCAGGTCCTCACCGGGGCCGTACAACCAGGCCAGGATGCGTCCGTCGTCGCCGGCCTGTCGCAGCGCGAGGGCTTCGGTGGGGGTGGCAACGCCCAGCCAGGTGATGCCCGCCTGCCGGGCGGCCGGGGCGCACAGCCGCATGCCGTGGCCGTAGGCGTCGGCCTTGACCACCGCCATCACCTCGGCGGGAGCCACCAGTTCGGCGATCGCGGACAGGTTGGCGCGATAGGCGGCGAGGTCGATCTCCACGCTCGCACAGTCCGGGTCGATCATGCACCCGCCTCGTCCAGCCCCCAGGGCTCCTCGTCGACGCCGAGCAGGGTCAACGTGCCCGGTACCTGCCGGACGAGTTCCTGCGGTGGCATACCGGGCAGTCGGGCAGCGGTGAAGGCCTGCACCGAGGCGGCGGCGAGCGCGGCCCGGGCCGGATCCAGTCCGGCGGCCAGCAGGGTGCCGCAGATACCGGCCAGCACATCGCCCGAACCGGCCTGGGCGGTGCGGGCGGGGCCGGTCACCGCGACCCGGATCTCACTCTCACCGGGTTCGGCCACGTACTGGGTGGAGCCCTTGAGCAGCACCGTGGCGCCGGTGCGTTCGGCCGCATCGGTCACCGAACCGATCGGGTCGGTGGTCACGTCGAGTCGGTTCAGACCCAGCAGTCGGGCCAGTTCGCCGGCATGTGGCGTGAGCAGGGTGTTGGCCGGGAGTCGCTCGGGCAGGTGGCGCAGGGCGTCGGCGTCCAACACCACCGGCACCCGGCGATTCAGGGCGTCGGCCACCTCCAGGGCACCGCGCACCCGCGACCCCCAGCCGGAGCCGAGCACCATCGCCTGCACCCGGCCCGGTTTGAGTACGACATTGGGCAGGTGGTGCACCACTTCGGCACCGACCTCGGGCGACCCGAGCACCCGCACCATGCCGGCCCCCGACCACACCGCGCCGAGGGCGGACAACACCGCTGCCCCGGGGTAGGTGGCCGATCCGGTGTTGATGCCGACCACACCGCGGGCGTACTTGTCGGCCTCGGCATCGACCCGCGGCCAGGCGTCGGCGATGTCCTCGGCGTCCCAGGCGCTGAGCACCGGCTTGTGCCCGACCAAGCCCTCGGCCAGGCCGATGTCGACCAGTTCCACCTCACCGCAGGCGCGGGCGGCCGCCCCGGCGAGATGACACACCTTGTAGCAGCCGAAGGTGACGGTCAGGTCGGCGGGAAAACAGTCCTGTTCCCCGGGGTCGTCGCTGTCCAGACCGGACGGTAGGTCCACCGCCACCACCGGGGTGCCGGCGATCCGGCAGTGCGCGGCCAGGTCGGCCGGGACGCCGGTCAGGCCGGGGCGGCCCCCGATGCCGAAGATCGCGTCGATCACCACGTCGGCGGTGTCGATCGCGGCCTTGGCCTCCTCGACGCTCACCATCCGTCCGCCGGCTCGTTCGAGGGCGGCCAGGCCGGCGGGGTGCGGATCACCGATCACCGCGCAAGCCACCACCTGCACACCGCGCTGGGCCAATCGGGCGGCGGCGAACAGGCCGTCGCCACCGTTGTTGCCCGGCCCGGCCAGCAGTACCGCAGTGGCACCCGAGGCGGGCTGCAGGCGGCGCAGGATGGTTGCGGCCAGGCCCGCGGCGGCACGCTGCATCAGGTCGACGCCACCGGCGGCGACCACGTCCTCGGCAAGCCGGATGGATGAGACCGAATAGGCGCGGCGCATGGGCTCAGGATATGCCCGTCGACTCGCAGACGACGATTGCGGTGGCGATCCCCCCGTCGTGGGACATCGACAGGTGGATCCGGTCGATGCCGAGTTCGGCCGCGCGGGCGGCGACGGTCCCGGTGACCGAGAACTCCGGACGGCCCGAGGCGGTGCTGATCACCTCGGCGTCCAACCAGACCAACCCGGCCGGTGCGCCGAGGGCTTTGGCAAGCGCTTCCTTCGCGGCCCAGCGGCCGGCGAGCGACTCCACCCGGCGGGCTGCCTCCTGGGCGGTGAACAGCCGATGCACCATTCCGGGACGCCGTAGCAGGGTTTCGCGAAGCCGCTCGACCTCGCACACATCGATTCCCACGCCCACGACTGCCACGGCGGTCACCCTACAATGAACGCCATGCCAGCAGAGCGGACAACGTCGTCGCCCTACGTCACCCGGATGCGGGCCGACTGGGCGGAGCTGGCCGCAGCGACCCCGATGACCCTGGACGAGAGCCGGGTCGACCAACTGCGCGGCACCGACGACCCCACCGACCTGGCCGAGGTCTGGGAGGTCTACCTGCCGCTGACCCGGCTGCTGCATCACCACTTCATCAACACCGGCGAGTTGTACGACTTCCAGAACTCGTTCTTGAATCTGGGCGTCGACCGCACCCCCTTCGTGATCGGCATCGCCGGTTCGGTGGCGGTGGGCAAATCGACGGTGGCCCGGTTGCTGGCCGAGCTGTTGAGCAACTGGCCCGATCATCCGCATGTGGCGCTGGTGACGACCGACGGGTTCCTGTTGCCCAATGCCGAACTGATGCGGCGCGGCATCATGCAGCGCAAGGGCTTCCCCGAGTCCTACGACCGCCGCGCCCTGCAGCGCTTCGTGATGGACGTGAAGTCGGGTCGTCCGGCGACCGCACCGGTGTACAGCCACTTGGTGTACGACATCGTGCCGGACGAGAAGGTGGTCGTCGACAAACCCGACATCCTGATCGTCGAGGGCCTCAACGTGCTGCAACCGGCCCGACCCCGGGCCGACGGTACGACCAGTTTGGCGTTGAGTGACTTCTTCGATTTCTCGGTCTATGTGGATGCCGATTCACGCGATATTCGACGTTGGTATCTGGAACGTTTCATGCTGTTGCGCGAGACCGCGTTTCGTGACCCGCGCTCGTACTTCACCCGCTATTCCGAACTCACCGAGGACGAGGCTTATACCACCGCGTCCCATATTTGGGACACGATCAACGGCCCCAATCTGGCGATGAATATCAGGCCCACCCGAGAGCGGGCCACAGTCATTCTGCGCAAGGGATCCGACCATGATGTGAAGTGGGTGCGGATCCGAAAGATTTAGTCTCGTCTCAGCAACCGTGCGGCCGGGCACACACCGATCAGGTCAACTTCAGTCGGTACTGGGCCTCGGTGCGGCCGGTCTTGGGGTGCGGACGGGTGAGCCCGGTCTCGCCCCAGCCCATGGCCTCGTACACCCAGATCGCGCGGATGTTGTCGGCGTAGACCCACAGCACGACCTCGCTGAAGTTCTCTTCGCGGGCCGCATCGGGCAGGGCCACCAGCAGCCGCCGGGCCCAGCCCTCACCCCAACTCTGCGGGGCGACACCGAGGTAGCGCAGTTCACCGCGGTTCTCGTCGTCCCCGCCCTGCTCGGGTTCCACCGCACCGAAGGAGACGATCCGGTCGACCGTGCCCTCGCTCTCGCCCTCGACCTCACCGGACCACTTGCCCACCAGCAGGAAGGAACGCTCGGACGACTTCAGCACCGAACGCATCAACGGCACCGACTCGGAGACGTTGACATCGGTCGGATCGACTTCGTCGCGATGCGCGGTCGCGGTCGCCCACAGTTCCGCGACCTGTTCCACCAGGTCCGACTCCCGCGTCTTGATGACCTCCATCACGGATGGTCCCCTCCCCCAACGTTGCGTGGCTGTCGGCCCGGGTTCACAGCAGTTGGCGAATCATGTTGAACAGCGCCACCAGACCGAGTAGGACGATCACCGTACGCAACACCACCGGTGACATCCTGCGGCCGATCTTAGCCCCCATCCACGACCCCACCATCGAGCTCAGCGCGATGAACAGCACCACCCACCAGCTGATTCGGTCGAAGGCGGTGAGCATGTAAAAGACCGCGGCCACCATGTTCACCGCAGCCACCAGGGCATTCTTGACCGCATTAGCGGCCTGCAGTGAAGCGAGCATGAATACGCCCAGAATTCCGAGCAGCAATACCCCTTGGGCGGCCACGAAATATCCGCCGTAGATTCCGGCGATAAACACCAGCAGATACAACACCGCCGGTTGTGAGTCGGCCACCGACTCGATACCGGCGGCCTGTTTTCGTTGCCGAACGATGTTCTGCAACCGGGGCTGGGTGACCACGAAGATCAGCGAGATCACGATGAAGAACGGGGCGGCCACGCCGAACACCGACTCGGGCAGTCGGGTCAACAGGGCGGCCCCGATCACCCCGCCCAGCACCGAGGCCGGCAGGAGTTTCACCAGGGTGGACTTGGTGTGGCCCAGTTCGCTCCGGTAGGCCCAGGCACCGGTGATGTTGCCGGCGATCAGGCCCATGGCGTTCGACATCGTCGCGGTCACCGGGGGGACGCCGAGGCTGACCAGTACCGGAAAGGTGACCAGGGTGCCCGAGCCGACGATGGTGTTGATCATGCCGGCCCACAGACCGGCGAAGCAGATCAGGACTATTTCCCAGACCTCGAAAGGCACGCAGGCCTCACAAAGCCAGTTGCTGCTGCACCACGCCGGCGAGTTCGTCGGCCATCTGCTGGGCCAGTTCCTGGGTGGGGGCCTCCACCATCACCCGCACCACCGGTTCGGTACCGGACGGGCGCAACAGCACCCGGCCCTGTTCGCCCAGCGTGTTCTCGACCTTGGTGATCGCCTCGGCCAGCACCGGATCGGTGCCCGCCCGGGCCTTGTCGACCCCACCCACGTTGACCAGCACCTGGGGCAGGCGGGTCATCACGGTGGCCAGTTCGGCCAGTGACTTGCCGGTGCGCGCCATCCGCTGCATCAGTTGCAGGCCGGTCAGGGTGCCGTCGCCGGTGGTGGCGAAATCGCCGAAGACCACGTGTCCGGACTGTTCGCCGCCCAGCACGTGACCGTGTTCGTTCATCGCCTCGAGGACGTAACGGTCGCCGACCTTGGTCTGCAACAGGGTGATGCCGTGTTCGCGCATCGCCAGTTGCAGGCCCAGATTGCTCATCACGGTGGCCACCAGGGTCGAGTTGGTGAGCCGGCCTTCCTCGTGCAGCCCGAGGCCCAGGATCGCGAGGATCTGGTCACCGTCGACCTCATTGCCCTCGGCATCGACGGCCAGGCAGCGGTCGGCGTCACCGTCCAAAGCGATTCCGAGGTCGGCACCGTGTTCGACCACGGCCCGCTGCAGGTCACCAAGGTGGGTTGAACCGCAGTTGTCGTTGATGTTCAGGCCGTCGGGATCGCAGTGGATCGAGATCACCTTGGCGCCCAGGGTTTCCATCGCCTCGGTGGCGGTGGCCGAGGCCGCACCGTTGGCGGCGTCGACCACGACGGTCAGCCCGGTCAGCAGGTTGGTCTCGGTCTCGTCGCCGACGGTGTCAACCAGGTGGGCGACGTAGGCCGCGACCGCTCCGGGGTTGTCGCTGACCCGACCCACGCGGGCC
The DNA here is from genome assembly GCF_051133435.1 of Pseudenemella bisphenolivorans. Taxonomy (NCBI): domain Bacteria; kingdom Bacillati; phylum Actinomycetota; class Actinomycetes; order Propionibacteriales; family Propionibacteriaceae; genus Pseudenemella; species Pseudenemella bisphenolivorans. The sequence continues at coordinate 812,217 of NZ_JBPGNY010000001.1, forward strand.
CCGGTCGGGCGCTGCCACTGTTCGTGCAGCCGGGCCTCGATCGCGTCCTCGATGTCATCGGGGAGCTTGAGCCCGCCGCGGGCGAAGAACTTGATGCCGTTGTCGGGCATCGGGTTGTGGCTGGCCGAGAGCATCACGCCGAGGTCGGCGCGCAGGCTGCCGACCAGGAAGGCCAATCCGGGGGTCGGCACCACGCCGACCCGGATCACGTTCACCCCGGCGCTGGCCAGTCCGGCCACCACCGCGGCCTCGAGGAATTCCCCCGAGGCGCGGGGGTCGCGGCCGACAACGGCGACGGGGGTGCGTTCCCCCTCCTCGCGTTGTTCGCCCAGGACGTGTGCCGCGGCCACCGAGAGCTCGAGGGCGAGCTCCGCGGTGAGATCGGCATTCGCTCGTCCGCGCACCCCATCGGTGCCGAACAGCCGCGCCATGGCGATCAGCGCTTGCTGTACTGCGGAGCCTTGCGGGCCTTCTTCAGGCCGGCCTTCTTGCGCTCGATGATGCGCGAGTCGCGGGTCAGCATGCCGGCCTTCTTCAGGGCCGGACGGCTGGCCTCGGCGTCCACCGCGTTGAGCGCCCGGGCCACACCGAGACGCAGGGCGCCGGCCTGACCGGTGACCCCGCCGCCGTGCAGCAGCGCGATGACGTCGTAGGAGCCCTCGACCCCGGCGATCACCAGCGGATCGGAAACGGTCTGCTGGTGCACCTTGTTCGGGAAGTAGTCGTCGAGCGAGCGGCCGTTGATGGACCACTGACCGGTGCCGGGCACGATCCGGACGCGGGCGATGGCCTCCTTGCGGCGGCCGGTGGCCTGCCCGGGGGCGATCACGGCGGGGCGCTCGGTGTCCGACGGGCCGGCCTGGCCGGTGGAGTCGGAACGGTAAGCGATCTCGCGGTCACCCTCGGTGAACGGGGTGACGTCGGTGGTCTCTGCTGCTGCTTGCTCGGTCACTGCGGTTTCCTTGGAGGTCACTGGGCGATCTGGACGATCTCGTAGCTCTTCGGCTGCTGCGCCGAGTGCGGGTGCTCAGGGCCGGAGTAGACCTTGAGCTTCTTGATGAGCTTGCGGCTCAACTTGTTCTTGGGGAGCATGCCCCACACGGCCAGCTCGACGGCCTTGCGCGGGTCGCTGTCCAGCAGCTCACCGTAGGAGATGCTCTTCAGGCCACCGGGACGACCGGAGTGACGCACAGCCATCTTGTCGGTGCGCTTGTTGCCGGTCAGGGCGATCTTGGACGCGTTCACGACAACGACGAAATCGCCGGTGTCGAGGTGCGGGGCGAAGGTCGCCTTGTGCTTGCCGCGCAACAGGGTGGCGGCGGTGACGGCCAGCCGGCCCAGGGTGACATCGCTCGCATCGATGACGTGCCAGTTCCTGGTCACCTCACCGGGCTTCGGGGTGTACGTAGACACGCTCACTGCACCACTTCCGATAGATTCTCTACGTGTACGGGGGCGTTGCGGGTACTCCGCAGCCCCTTTCAGGCACGGCGTCACACAACTGGGGTGCGTCAGCACCAAATGCCTTCGCACAACAGCGAGCCAGATTACTTGGCCGCGGTTGCCCGGTCAAACCGAGAACGCTCCCGCCCCGCCCGGACGGATCGGTCAGGCGACGATCTGGTAAAGCGCCCGTCCGAGTGCGGTCAGGGTACCGGCCATCGCGACCGTCATCACCAATCGTCCGGCCGCTCGGTTCGACACGTGAGGGGCGATCTGATTGCCGATGATCACCCCGCACAGCAGCGCCCCGATGAGGGCCGCCCAACCGCCCACCGCGAAGGCCGGAAAGGACGGTGCGGTGACCACGGGAACCACGCTGAAGGGCACCACGGCCTGCATCGCGGCGGCGAACTCGCGGTTGTCCCAGTCGGTGAGTCGACCGTAGATCGCCAGCGGCGGGCCACCCACCGAGGCGGTCAATCCCATGAACCCGGCGACCAGACCGGCGACACTGCTGAGCTGCCAGGAATCCGGCGTCCGGCCGGGTTTCACGGTCAAGGTGACCAGCAGGGCGAGCAACACGATCGAGGCAACCAGCACCGCCAACCAGTCGGGCGGCACCACCCGGATCACCACCATCCCGGGCAGAAAACCGACCAGCACGGCGGCGGCGATCCGCATCGCCCGGCGGAAATCCACCAGCCGCCAGGTGAACCACAGGCTCACCAACCCCGAGATCACCCCGCACAGGTTGGCGACCACGACCCCTTCGATCGGTCCCAGGGCCATCACCAGGAAGGGGGAACAGACCAGCGCGAAACCCAGCCCGGTCACCCGCTGGGCGACCGATCCGCACAGCACGGCGACCGTGCAGACGATCAGCAGCGAGAGACTCATCCGGTTGCGCTATTCGCCGTAGGCGTCCTTGGTGAAGACGTCGATGGCCTCGGCGGTCAGGTCGTTGTCGAACAGGATCTTGAGCACCTTCTCGCCGATGGTGACGTGCCCCACGCCGAGGGCGGCCAGGTCGGCGATGTCGTCGAGTTCGCGGATGCTGGCCACGATCAGTTCGGTCATCGAGCCGCTGCCGAGCAGTACTTCCTGCATCTTCTCGATCACCTTGAGTCCGTCGGCCCCGGTGTCATTGAGCCGACCCAGGTAGGGCGCGCAGTAGGGAATACCCGCCGCGGCGGCCATCGCAATCTGGGTGGGTGAGTAGGTGGCGGTGAGCAGCACCGGGTGGCCGGTGCTCGAGACCCGGGCGGCCAGGGTGTACCCGTCGCGGGTGGCGGGCACCTTCAGCGCGACCCGCTCGTCCAGGCCCATCAGCCATTCGGCATTGCGGGTGAGCTCTTCGAGACTGCGTCCCCAGGTCTGCTGCCAGATGATCTCGGCGCCGGCGTCGAAGGCCTCGGCGAGCCACTCGGCGCGGTTCTCGTCGGTGATGCCGCCGCGGCGGATGATCGTCGGGTTGGTGGTGATCCCGGTGAACAGGCCGGTGGCCATCAGCGGCCGGATCAGCTCCAGGTCTGCGGTGTCGATGTGCAGCTGCATCTGCGGGCTCCCCTCGTCTCAGGGACACGACGATACGCGTCGCGTCCGGGCCTGCACGAGGGACCACCGCGGCAACTGGTCTTCGAGCAAGATCACGCCTTGCGAGCCTTCCGGGGAGAGCGATTACTACATAAGGTCGTAGCATGGCTGAGACCATCACCATTCGCGACAATCGCACCGGCCGGGAGAGTGATCTTCCGATCAGCGCCGGCACGGTCCGCGCCACCGATCTGGGTAAGGCGACCGCGACCGATGTCGCGATGCCGCTGGCCAGTTACGACCCCGGTTATGTGAACACCGTGGCCTGCAAATCGTCCATCTCCTACATCAACGGGGCCGAGGGCATCCTCAGCTACCGCGGCTACCCGATCGAAGAACTCGCCGGCAAGGCGGGTTTCCTCGAGGTGGCCTATCTACTGCTGCACGGCGAGCTGCCCAATCACGACGAGCTCGCGCAGTGGCTCGACGACATCAACCGGCACGCCTTCCTGCACGAGAACATGAAGGCGATGATCCAGGGGTTCCGCCACGACGCCCATCCGATGGCGATCCTGATGTCGGCGGTGAATGCGATGCACACCTTCTACCCCGAGTCGCGCGACATTCACGATCCCGAATCCCGGGCCCTGCAGATCCGTCGCCTGATCGCGAAGATGCCCACCCTGGCGGCCTTCGCCTGGCGGCACACCCAGGGTCTGCCGTACGTGTACCCGGTCGACGACCGCAGCTACACCGAGAACTTCCTGGCGATGCTGTTCGAGATGGGCGGGCCCTACCGGGCCGACCCGCGGCTGGTGAATGCCCTGGAGATCCTGTTCGTGCTGCACGCCGACCACGAACAGAACTGCTCGACCACCGCGGTGCGCACCGTGGCCTCGTCGGGCAACGGCCCCTACACCGCCGTCGGCGCCGGCATCGGCGCCCTCTTCGGCCCGCTGCACGGCAGCGCCAACGAAGAGGTGATGCGGATGCTGCGCCGGATCGGTGACATCGCCAATATCCGCGAGTTCGTGGACGGGGTGAAGGCCGGTAAGGAACGCCTGATGGGTTTCGGCCACCGCGTCTACAAGAACTACGACCCCCGGGCCCGGGTGATCCGCCAAGCGATCGACGACGTCTTCGCGGTGACCGGGGTGGATCCGCTACTCAAGGTCGCGGCCGAGTTGGAGAAGATCGCCCTGGAGGACGAGTACTTCGTCTCCCGCAAGCTCTACCCGAATGTCGACTTCTACTCCGGTCTGATCTACCAGGCGTTGGGTTTCACCCCCGGGATGTTCACCGTCCTGTTCGCGATCCCGCGCACCGCGGGCTGGCTCGCGCAATGGGAGGAACAGATCCTCGACCCGGAACAGAAGATCGCCCGCCCGAAGCAGATCTACACCGGGCCGGCGCTGCGCACCTTCACACCCATGTCGGAACGCTGACCCAGGAGAATGAGTACATGAAGAAGATCGTGGTGGCCTGTGCCGGGGCCGTCCTGACCTCGATGATCGCCGCCGACCGGATCACCGACCTGTGTCGGAAAGCCGGGATCGCCGCCGACGTCCAGCGGTGCACCGTGGACGAGTTGCCGACCGTGAGCCAAGGAGCGGACCTGATTGTCAGCACGGTGCGGGTCGGGGACGACTACGGGGCGCCGGTGGTCTACGGGGCACCGTTCATCACCGGCCAGGGCGTGGCCGGCACCGAGGCGGAGGTGCTCGCGGCGCTAAGTTGATCGGTGTCACCCCGACCCGAGGAAGCCCGCGATGAACTTCACCCTCACCTCCGCCTGGACGGCCGCGTCCGGGTACGAAGCAGCCCGACTGCGGGTCGACGAGGCCGATCTGGAGCACCTCTATCTGGGCCTGTTGACCATCGGCGGATCGGCGGCCCGGCTGCTCGGCACCCGCGGGGTCACCCTGGCTTCGGCCAGAACCCATGTGCGCGCGCTGCGTCCGGACGACGGCCTCGGCCCGCACACCACCGGCACCGCCTGGCTTCCCCCGATGTCACCCCAGCAGTACGTGGACGGTGACCCGGAGTTCCGGCCCACCACCCGGGCCCGGGAACTGATGGAGCGGGCAGAGCACGGCAACACCTTCGACATCCTGGTCGAGTTGTTGCGGGAGCCGTCGAAGGTGGTGCGCCGGCTGGTGCACGCCGACGGGATCGAACCGCAGACCCTGGTTTCGGACTTGCAGGCCGGGGCCGACGACCAGGAGGCAGCGCAGAAGGTGCCGGTGATCGCCGGTGTGCTGCCCGAACCGGCCCGGGCGTACCAGGTGCGACATTTTCTGCCCGCGCCACCGGAGTTGGTGGCCGAGGTGATCGCGAGCGATGAGTTCCTGCCCCGCTGGATCTTCTTCGGCGCCGAACAGTTGGAGGGCCGGGTGGCCACCCTGGACTCGGGACTGACGGTGGCCCAGGAACTGGCCCGGGAGCAGCGCGACGACACTTTGATCGTGGACTGGGTACAGCGGATGCTGGATTCGCAGTACGCCGGTCAGGCGCTCAGCTACGACCACTTCCAAATCAGCCCGGCTCCCGGCGGCGCCGAGGTGATTCGCGATACCGGGCGACGATCCTTCGGTTTCCTGAGCCGACTGACCGCCCCCGTGCTCGACCGGAAGCAGTCGGGGCACCTGCTCGATTACCGCTACCAACTCGCCTTCGCCGTGGCCGACCGGCAGGCCGGGGTGGCCTGAGTTCTGCTCGGCGGTGTCGGGGCATCACCGTCGGTCCTGGCTCGGATGCGACCAGGGAACTTCAGATCCTCACAACGAGCACCAGGTGACCTTGGCTCTTGACCCACCAGACTGCCCGTAAGTACACCTCCTGCTGCAAACGGCCTGATCTCGGCACAGCAACCCCGAATACAGCGTGCCGATCCGAGATCAGGCCAGTTGCAGCAGCGCAGGAACTCGCAGGCCCACGGAATCCGGAGGGTCGGGACCAAGGGCGGGGGGTGACCCCCGACTCCGGATGGGTGCGGTTCCGCGGCTGCCCGCCGAAGGCCTGAGCCCGCAGGGGTACGCAAATCCCCAACTCAGAACCCGATCTCGGGCCGAATCCCGCGAAACGCTGGCCTGAGTTGGAGGTTTTGGTACCGCAGCCCGGGCGTTGCAGGCCGAGGTCGGTCCGGGCTCGATGTTTCGAGTCGGCTCCGGAGTTCGGGGAGCCGGGTGTCAGGGGGCCGGGCTCCGAGACAGGGCCGGGGTTCGAGTCCCCGAAAAACCAGAAGGGGCTCCGGGCCGTAGCCGCGGAGCCCCGAGGCCGACCTCAGGTCAGTACTTCGGCGCCGAGGGGAACCTGGTTGCGGGGGACGACCTTCTTGCCGAACGGAACGCAGGTGACCGGAATCATCTTCAGGTTCGCCCACGCCAGCGGCAGACCGACGATGGTCACGGCCTGGGCCGCGGCGGTGCTGACGTGTCCGATCGCCAGCCACAGGCCGGCCACCAGGAACCACACCACATTCATCAGGGTCGATCCGGCACCCGAGCGGGGCTGGCGGATCACCACCCGGCCGAAGGGCCACAGCGCGTACTTCGCCATCCGGAAGGACGCCAGCCCGGCCGGAATGGTGATGATGAAGATGCACGCGATGATCCCGAAGACGATGTAGCCCAGCCACAGCCACAGACCTCCGAAGAGAAGCCAGATGATATTGAGCAGGGTTCGCACGACGAGCTCCTTCCGACGCTGATCGCCTAGGCTGTCTCCATCATGTCAAAGCAACCCAAGACCCCTGCGGGCGACCGCCGCGACCTCCCGGAGAAATTCGGCAAGGAAGTGCGGCTGTGGGGCCTTTCCTTCGTCTGTGCCGCGCTGGGCGCGCTGGCGGTCTGGTACTTCGACAATCTGCTTGCCGGGATCGGGGTCTTCCTGATCAGCCTGATCATTCTCGGCGGACTGCTCTACGGCTACGAGAAACGTCGCGGGGAAGCCCGCCGGTGAGCGACCAACGGCAACGGGTGCGACGCGAGGTGGTGTCCTTCGTCCGCCGCTCCACCCGGATGAACGACTCCCAGCGCAAGGCCTGGGAGGCCCATCGGCACACCTGGGTGATCGACGACCTGCCGATCGACGAAACCCACACGTCCCTGGCCCCGGACGCGGCGATCGACCCGCCCGCGATCTTCGGACGCGAGGCGCCGCTGGCGGTCGAGATCGGCTCCGGGGCCGGCGAGAACGCGGTCGCCCTGGCCGCGGCCCGTCCGGAACTGAACATCATCGCCTTCGAGGTCTTCCTGCCCGCGGTGGCCAGCACCCTGTCGCGGATCGCCCGTGCCGAGGTGACCAACGTGCGGATCATCCCCCGCGACGGTGCCCAGGGCCTCGCGACCCTGTTCGGCAGCGGTGAGATCGCCGAGCTGTGGACCTTCTTCCCCGATCCCTGGCACAAGGGCCGCCACCACAAGCGCCGGCTGGTGAACCCGGCCTTCGCCGATCTGGTCGCCGACCGGCTCGCTCCGGGTGGCCAGTGGTATCTGGCCACCGACTGGGCCGAGTACGCCGACCACGTCCACGAAGTGCTGGACGGCCACCCCGAGTTCATTGCCGACCATCGGCGCATGCCGCACCGTCCGCTGACCAAGTACGAGTCGCGCGGCATCGAAGCCGGACGGGAGATCCACGACCTGGCCTATCGGCGGCGCCCATGACGGCCGAAGACCTCGTGCGTTGGCGGCTGGACCTGGCCTACGACGGGACGAACTTCTCCGGTTGGGCCAGCCAGCCCGGGCTGCGCACCGTCCAGGGTGTCCTGGAGGAATGGATCGGCCGGGTACTGCGGCTGGACGGCCCGGCCGCGCTGGTCTGTGCCGGACGCACCGACGCCGGGGTGCATGCCCGCGGCCAGGTGGCCCACCTCGATCTGCCGGCCGGGGTGGACGCCACGGTGCTGGTGCGCCGGCTGGGGCGGGTGTTGCCCGCCGACGTGATCGTCCGTTCGGTGCGGCCGGCTCCCGAGGGTTTCGATGCCCGTTTCGCGGCCACCTGGCGTCGGTACTGCTACCGGATGACCGACTCCCCGACCGACCCGTTGGCCGCCTCCATGGTGGCCCGGGTGCGCGGACCGATCGATGTCGAGGCGATGCACACCGCAGGCGAACGGCTGCTCGGACTGCAGGACTTCGCCGCCTTCTGCAAACACCGCGAAGGGGCCAGCACCATCCGCACCCTGCAGCACCTCAGCGCCGAGACCGTGGCCCCGGCCCCCGGTGCCGGGCCGGCCGAGGCCCCGCTGGGCGGGCACATCGCGATCACCGTGCGCGCCGACGCCTTCTGTCATTCGATGGTGCGCTCGCTGGTGGGTGCACTCTGGACCGTCGGCACCGGCCGGCGTCCGGCCTCCTGGTTGGACGAGTTGTTGGCCACCACCACCCGACCCTCCACGATCCAGGTGATGCCCGCCCACGGCCTCACCCTGGAGGAGGTCGGCTATGCCGACGACCCGGCCGAACGGGTACGGCAATCGCGCCGGCTGCGCACCGCGGCCGAACTCGACGGCAACACCGAACCGAAGCAGGACGACGATGACTGAGCATTACTTCACCACCCCGTCCGATGACGAACGGCGCCGCCGGATCCGGGCGACCCTGTTCGGTACCACCTTCGAGTTGCAGACCGCCAACGCGGTCTTCTCCGGCGACGGACTGGACCTGGCCACCGGGGTGCTGTTGCGCAGTGTCGACCCGCCCACCGGCACCCCCCACGTGCTCGACCTGGGCTGCGGCTGGGGGCCGATCGCGATCGGGCTGGCCCACGCCTGCCCCGGAGCGACCGTGGACGCGATCGACGTGAACGACCGCGCCCTGGCGCTGACCCGCGACAATGCCATCGCCACGGGGGTGGCCGACCGGGTCCGGGTCCTGCGCCCCGAGCAGGTTCCCGACGAGGTGCGCTACGACGAGATCTGGTCCAATCCCCCGATCCGCATCGGCAAGGAGGCCCTGCACGAGTTGTTGCTGCAATGGCTCGGCCGACTGAAGCCGGACGGCCGCGCCTACCTGGTGGTCGGCAAGAACCTGGGCGCCGATTCCTTGCAGCGCTGGCTGACCGAACAGGGCCACCGGTGTGAACGCCTCGCCTCGGCGAAGGGGTTTCGGGTGTTGGCCGCAGATGCCGCTGTCGGCACTACCTGACAAGCTTTACCCCATGAGCTTGATCGCATCGATCGAAACCGGCGGCACCAAGGCCTTCGCCGCCGTGGCGGAGCGGGAGAACCCCCATGCCCTGATCGAGACCTGCCGGATCACCACCACCGACGACCCGGACCGCACCTTGGGGGCGCTGGCCGACTTCCTGGGCGAGCATCACCGCTACCGCCGGATCGAAGCGATCGGCGTGGCCTCCTTCGGGCCCTTGGAGACCGATCCGGCGTCCCCGAAGTACGGCTGGATCACCACCACCCCCAAACCGGGCTGGCGCGATACCGACCTGAATCGGGCCTTCGCGGCACTGGACGATGTGCCGGTGGCTTTCGTCACCGATGTCACCGGATCTCTGCTCGGGGAACGCTGGCAGGGGGCCGCGGTGGGCCTGGACAACCTCGCCTACGCGACCATCGGCACCGGTATCGGGGTCGGGGTGATGGTGCAGGGTCAACTCGTCACCGGGCACAGCACCCCCGAACTGGGCCATTTCCTGGTGCGCCGGCACCCCGCCGACGACTACATCGGCATTTGCCCCTTCCATGCCGACTGTTTGGAGGGCCTGGCCAGTGGTCCGGCGGTATTGCAACGCTGGGGACGACCGGCAGCCTCGCCCGACGAACTGGACATTCTCAGCCATTACATCGCCCAACTCGCGGTGGTGACGACCTTGTCGGTGGCCCCGCAACGGATCGTGATCGGTGGTGGGGTGATGAAGACCGAGGGCCTGTGGCCGGCGGTGCGGGAGCAGGCCGCCCTGCTCACCAACGGCTACCTCGGTACCGACCATCCCCTGCAGAACCCGGAATCGGACTTCGTGGTGCCCCCGGACCTGGGCGACTGGGCCGGCATCCACGGCGGCCTGGAGCTGGCCCTCGGTCTGCTGTGAAGACACCGGTGGGGCCGTGACGCGGCAACGTCAGCTACACCCCTGGGCGTGGTGGGGCTGGGCGCTGCTGATCGCCGCGGCCACCAGCCTGACCACCAACCCGTTGGTGCTGATCCTGGTGGCGGCTGCGGTTACCGTGGTGGCGCTGACCTGTCGCGGCGACTCGGTCTGGGCCCGCGGCCTGTGGGCCTATTACGTCCTGGCCGGGGTGGTGCTTGTCTTCCGGGTGCTGATCTTCGTCGTCTTCGGCACCAGTTCACCGACCGCCACGGTGCTGTTCACCCTGCCGCGATTCGAACTGCCCAGTTGGATGGCCGGAATCGGCCTGGGCGGGCCGGTGGCGGCCGAACCGTTGTTGGCCGCCGCCTACTCGGCGCTGCAGTTGGCGGTGATGATCATCTGCGTGGGCGCGGCGAATGCGCTGGCCAATCCCCGCCGGGCGCTGCGGTCGGTGCCCAGCGCCCTGTACGAGGTGTCGGTGGTGATCGTGGTGGGCATGACGATGGCCCCCCAACTGGTGATCAGCGCGGTACGGGTGCGCCGGGCCCGCCGGCTGCGCGGCCACACCACCACCGCCTCGATCATGTTGCCGGTGCTGGAGGACGCGATCGACCGATCCCTCGGTTTGGCTGCGGGCATGGAATCGCGCGGTTTCGGGTCCACCCGGCGGGCCCGGGGACGGCGCTGGTCGACCGTGCTGATGCTCTTCGGCTCGGCGGCACTCACCGTCGGTGGTTACCTGCTGTTGGCCCACGGTGACGTCTTCGCCGCCCAAGTACACCCGCTGGCCCCGTGGACCCTGCTGGCCGGGGTGCTCGCGGTGGTCGCCGGGCTGTGGGCCAGCGGACGACAGTTGCGGATCACCCGCTACCGGCCCGATCCCTGGCGCTGGCCGGAGTGGGCCGTGGTCGCCTGCGGGCTGGTAACCCTGACGCTGATGATCTGGCAACTGCGCACCGACCCGGCTGCGCTGCGCCCGGTCACCACTCCCCTGGCCTGGCCCCCGCTGCCGACCCTGATCCTGCCCGGCGTCCTGGCCGCAGCGCTGCCGATGCTGGTCGACCCGCGCGGCCGCGCGCCGCGTCCGGTGGTGGTGGCGCGATGATCACCTTCGACCGGGTCACGGTGCGCTATGCCGACCAACCGGTACTGCGCGATGTCTCACTCACGATTCCCGAGGGCGATCTGTGTCTGGTGGTGGGCCGCACCGGGGTGGGCAAATCGACCCTGCTGGGGGCGGTCAACGGCCTGGTACCGCATTTCACCGGCGGCACCCTGGCCGGTCGGGTGCTGGTGGACGGCCGCGACACCCGCACCCACCGGCCCCGTGATCTGGCTGATGTGGTCGGCATGGTCACCCAGGATCCGGTGCGTTCCTTCGTCACCGACAATGTCGAGGAAGAGATCGCCTTCGGCATGGAGCAACTCGGCATCGAGCCGCGGGCGATGCGCAAGCGGGTCGAGGAGACCCTCGACCTGATGGGCATCGCCGACCTGCGCCGGCGCACCCTCACCGACCTGTCGGGTGGCCAACAGCAGCGGGTCGCGATCGCCGCGGTACTGGCGGCCCAGCCCCGCATCCTGGTGCTGGACGAGCCGACCTCGGCGCTCGATCCGACCGCTGCCCAGGACGTGCTGTCGGCGCTGACCACCCTGGTGCACGAGGTGGGCATGACCGTACTGCTGGCCGAGCACCGGCTGGAGCGGGTGATGCATGCCGCCGATTCGGTGCTCTGGTTGCCCGGTGACGGTTCGGCCGAGGTCGGGCCGGCGGCCGAGGTACTGGCCCGGGCCGATGTGCACCCACCGTTGGCCGACCTGGCGGTCACCCTCGGCTGGCCCACCGTGCCGCTGTCGGTGCGCGAGGCCCGTCGCCGGGTGGCCCGTGAAGCCATCACCCTCGGCCCGCCCGCTCCGCTGCCGCAGCCGAACGGCGCCACCGAACGGATTCGCGCCGAACGCGTCGGAGTGCGCTACGGCAAACTGACCGCGGTGCGCGATGCCGACCTGCGGGTCGGCGACGGCGAGATCATCGCCCTGATGGGACGCAACGGTTCGGGCAAGTCCTCACTGTTGTGGGCCCTGCAAGGGTCTCTGCCGAGCAACGGCACAGTCACGGTCGACGGACTCGATCCGCGCAAGCTCAAACCCGGCCGGGCCCGTACCCATGTCGCTCTGGTGCCGCAGAATGCCGGCGACCTGCTCTTCGCCCCCACCGTCGCCGAGGAATGCCGGATCGCCGACAGCGAGTCGGGTGCCGAACCGGGCACCGCCCGCTCGCTGCTGGCCCGGCTGGCGATCGACCTGCCCGATGACCAGCACCCCGGCGACCTGTCCGAGGGCCAGAAGCTGGCCCTGGTGGTGGCGATCCAACTCACCCCCGATCCCCCGGTGCTGTTGTTGGACGAACCCACCCGCGGCCTGGACTACCCGACCAAGGCCCGGCTCAGCGCCCTGCTGGCCGAACTGGCCGCGGCCGGGCGGGCCGTGGTGGTCAGCACCCACGATGTGGAGTTCGCCGCGCACGTGTCGTCGCGCATGGTGCTGATCGCCGACGGCGAGATCATCGCCGACGGGCCGACCCGCGAACTGGCCTGCGCCTCACCGGTCTACGCACCCCAGATCGCGAAGGTCTTCACCCCGCACGAGGTGCTGACCTGCGACGAACTCCCGGGCCGGGTGCGCCGATGAAAGACGCACCGCACACCCTCACCCCGCACTCGGCGGTGATGGTCGCGATCAGCATGATCGCCGCCCTCGGCGCCTTCGCCTGGCCTCTGATCGTGCCCCCGAGCGCCGGCCTGCAACAGCAAACCCTGGCCCCCTTCATGCTGGCCGCGATCCTGCCGTTGATCCTGGCCGTCACGGTCTCGGAGGTGGTCAACCGGACGATGGACGTGAAGGCGCTGGCGCTGTTGGGGGTGCTCACCGCGGTGGGGGCGGTGGTGCGTGCTCTCGGCGCCGGTACGGCCGGCATCCAGGGGGTGTTCTTCGTGCTGGTGATCGCGGCCCGGGTGTTCGGGCCCGGTTTCGGGCTGGTGCTCGGATCGACCACCCTGATCACCTCCGCCCTGCTGACCGCCGGCGTCGGCCCCTGGCTGCCCTACCAGATGCTGGCCTCCGGACTGTTCGCCGCCGGTGCCGGGTTGTTGCCCCGGGTGCGCGGCTGGGCCGAAATCGCGATGCTGGCCGGCTACGGCTTCATCGGCTCGTTCATCTTCGGCTGGCTGATGGACTTCGCCTTCTGGCCCCTGGCTGCGGGGTACAGCAGCGAACTGTCCTTCGATCCGGCCGCCTCGGCCTGGCAGAACCTGCAGACCTTCTTCTGGTTCAACCTGGCCACCTCGATGAGTTTCAACCTCGGCCGGGCGATCACCACCACGGTGTTGGTGATCGTGGTGGGCCGTCCGTTGTTGCTGATGCTGCGCCGGGCCGCGCGCAAGGCCTGGTTCGTCGACGCACCGGATTCCAGCCCGGCCGATACCCCACGCGGTGGCTTTGGGTAAGGTGAATGCGGTTCTTCGACCATCCAACCCAAGGGAGAGTTTCATGGCTTACGAGCTTCCTGATCTTGACTACGACTACGGCGCCCTCGCCCCCGCTATTGCCCCCGAAATCATGGAGCTGCACCACGGCAAGCACCATGCCGCCTACGTCAAGGGCGTGAACACCGCCCTCGAGCAGTTGGAGGAGGCTCGCGCCAAGGGTGACTTCGGCAACCTGAACAAGCTGGAGAAGGACGTCGCCTTCCACCTGGGTGGCCACATGAACCACTCCGTGTTCTGGAAGAACATGTCCCCCGACGGTGGCGGCGAGCCCACCGGTGAGGTCGCGTCGGTGATCGACGAGTCCTTCGGTGGCTTCGAGGCCTTCAAGAAGCAGTTCAGCGCCAACGCCAACGCGGTGCAGGGCTCCGGCTGGTCGGTCTTCGCCTGGGACGCCTTCGGTCAGCGTCCGGTGATCTTCCAGCAGTTCGATCACCAGGGCAACCTGCCCGCCGGCCAGGTGCCGCTGCTGCTGCTCGACATGTGGGAGCACGCCTTCTACCTGCAGTACAAGAACGTCAAGGCCGACTTCGTGGACGCCTGGTGGAGCCTGGTGAACTGGAACGACGTGTCCGACCGCCTGGCCCGTGCCAAGGCTGCTTCGGGCCTGATCTGATCCAACACCTGATCTGATCCAACACCTGTGGGGTGGGAACCGACCGGTTCCCACCCCACAGGTGTTGCTGCTCGGCGATCAATGCGACTCAGCCGTGTGCCGGCGGGCGCACCTCTTCACCGGTCTCGGCGTCCACCGTGCGTCCGTTCACCCAACGCATGTGGGTGGGCAACTCGCCGGTGTCGGGCTCCTGGATCAGCGCCAGGCGCGGACGCACCGCGTCGGTGCGCGACGACGGCGGCTTGCGGCTGCCGATCCGGTAGGGATCGATCCACTCCGCCCCGGGGCCCCGGTAGTCCTGCTCGGCCGCGGCGTGCAGCGTCCAGTGCGGGTCGTACAGGTGCACCCGACCCAGCGCACACAGATCGGCGCGCCCGGCGACCAGAATCGAGTTGACGTCGTCGTAGGACGAGATGCCACCGACCGCGATCACCGGTACTCCGACCTTGGCCGCGACCTCGTTGCGGATCCGGTCGGCGAAGGGGGTCTGGAAGGAGCGACCGTATTCGGGCTGCTGCTCCTCGGCCACCTCACCGGAGGAAACGTGAATCGCGTCGGCCCCCCGCTCGATGAAGGCCCGGGCGATCTCCACCCCGTCGTCCAGGGTGTTGCCACCGGGAATCCAGTCGATCGCCGAGATCCGCACCACCAGCGGCTTGTCGGCCGGCCATTCGGCGCGCACCGCATCGAAGACCTCCAGCGGGTACCGCAACCGGTTCTCCAGCGAACCGCCGTACTCGTCATTGCGCTGGTTCGACACCGGCGACAGGAAACTCGACAACAGGTAGCCGTGGGCGGCGTTGAGTTCCAGCACATCGAAGCCGACCTCGACGGCCCGCTCGGCGGCGGCGACGAACTCCGCCTTGACCCACTCCATGTCCTCGCGGGTCATCGCCTTCGGCACCGGCAGGCCCTCCCCGAAGGGAATCGCGGACGGGCCGAGCAGGTCCCAGGCACCGTCGGTGAGCGGTTCGGTGATCATCTGCCAGTCGACCTGCATCGACCCGCGCCGGCCGGAGTGGCCGAGCTGGCAGCCGATCTTGGCCGAGGTGTTGGTGTGCACGTAGTCGACGATTCCGCGCCAGGCCGAGACCTGCTCGTCATTCCAGAGCCCGGCACAGCCCGGGGTGACCCGGCCCTGGGGGGAGACGGCGAGCATCTCGGTGAAGACCAGCCCGGCCCCGCCCTGGGCCAGCGAGCCGAGGTTCACCAGGTGCAGCTCACCAGGCACCCCGTCGGTGGCCGAGTACAGCGCCATCGGCGGCACAACCACCCGGTTGGTCAGCTCCACCTCACCGAGCTGCACCGGCTGGAACATCGCCGGCACGTCCCGGCGGGCCGAACCTACCCGGTCGGCGAAGGCGGCCACGGTCTGGGCGGCGAACTCCGGATCGCGCACCCGCAGGTTGTCCAGGGTGATCCGGCGGGACCGGGTCAGCAGGTTGAACGCGAACTCGTCGGCGTCCTGATCGGCGTACTGGTTGATGTTCTCGAACCACTCCATCGAGGCCTGGGCGGCCCGCTGGGTCGATTCGACCACCGGGCGCCGTTCCTTTTCGTAGGCGGCCAGCGCCTCGTCCAGGCTGTCGTGTTCGTGGATGCAGGCGGCCAGGGCCAGCGAATCCTCCATCGCCAGCTTGGTACCCGAACCGATCGAGAAGTGGGCGGTGTGAGCGGCATCGCCGAGCAGCACCACGTTGTTGTGCACCCACTTCTGGTTGCGCACGGTGTGGAAGTTCAGCCACTTGGAGTTGTTCGCCAGCACCTGATGCCCGCCCAGGGCGTCGGCGAAGATCTCCCTGACCCGCTCGATGGCGTACTCGTCGGAGGTTCCGGGCGGGAATTCCTCGTTCTCGGTGCGGTCGAAACCGGCCCGGCGCCAGACCTCCTCGGACATCTCGACGATGAAGGTGGAGCCCTTGTCGGAGTAGGGGTAGCCGTGGATCTGCATGATCCCCCACTCGGTCTTCACCACGAAGAACTTGAAGGCCTCGAAGACCTGGTCGGTGCCCAGCCACATGTACTTGCAGTCGCGGCGGTCCAGTGAGGGGCCGAAGGTGTCGGCGTAACGGTCCCGGACGATCGAGCGCAGGCCGTCGGCGGCGAGCACCAGGTCGTAATCGCGGGAGAGCTCGTCCACGTCGGGGGCCATCGTGCTGTAGTGCACCTCGACGTCGAGTTCGGCGACCCGCTGCTGCAGCAGTTCGAGCAGCTCCTTGCGGCTCATCGCCGCGAAGCCCTGACCACCGACGGTGACCACGGTGTCGTCGTAGTGGATGTCGATATCGGTCCAGCGTGCGAAGCGGTTCGCCATCGCGCGGGCGACGGCCTTGTCGGCGTTGCCGATCCCGCCGAGGGTTTCGTCGGAGAACACCACCCCGAAGCCGAAGGTGTCATCGGGAGCATTACGTTCCCACACCGTTACTTCATGGTCGGCACTCAATTGCTTCATCAATGCGGCGAAGTAGAGGCCGCCCGGGCCGCCGCCGATAACTGCGATCTTCACGGTTCAGATCTCCTCGTGGGTTTGGGGTATCGCCCTGACAACCGCTCGATATGTCGCATCTGTTACGATCGTCACATATCCGAAGATAGCAGTAGGGTGTGAGCTTGAACACCCTTCGAGCCGGGAAAATTCACCACAGATCCGAGGAGCACGATGAGCGTCATGGACGAGATCGCGGGGGTGCGCCGCACCACGCGCCGCACCCTTGCCTGGGCCGAGACCGATGCCGCCGGCCACAACCACTTCTCCGCCGCCGTGCGCTGGCTGGAAGAGGGCGAACACGAACTGTGGCGAGAACTCGGGCTGATCGAGATGGTGCCCCGAGTACCCCGGCTGCACCTCGAGATCGACTTCGCCGACCGGATCATGTTCGGTGACCCGCTGGACGTCACCGTCGGCATCATCAAGGTCGGCAAGAGCTCGGCCACCTTCGGCACGGTGATCGAGCACGCCGGCGATTCGCCCCGGCTGGCGATCGAGTGCCGGCACGTGGTGGTGCACGTCTCGGACAAGCTGGGCCGCTCGGCCCCCTGGCCGGACGAAGTTCGCGAGCTACTGCTGAACCCGCAGGCCTGAGCCCCGGGCCGGGATCAACTCCTCGACGTGGCGGGCCGCCAACGGGCCCAGCCGGTGATGCAGGGCCAGAAAGGTCTCGGCCGCGCGTTGCCCGGGCCACTGCGGGGGTAGCAGCTCCAGCGGCAGGCCCGGGTCGAGGTAGGGCAGCCGGCGCCACCGGGTGACCAGCGGGATGTAGTCGACGAAGGCCTCCCGCGGGGTCGGTTCGGCGCTCTCCCATCTGGCCACGACGGGGTCGGTGTGGGCGAGGAATTCCTCGTACTGCTCCGCGAGTTGGGGCAGGTCCCACCACTGGTCGATCTTGCGCGCCAACTCACCCCGATAGTCGGCCAGGAAGAGATCGACGTAGTCGGCCAGGCCGTGTCGTTCGAGTTCGGCGGCCGCGGCCTCACCGATCCGTCCCGGCGCGATCCACAGGCCCGGGGTCACCGATCCGAAACCACGCTTGGTCAACAACGACCGGATCAGGTGCCGGCGGCTGCGTTGCGCCTCGGGCACCGTCACCGCGGCGAGCAGCCAGGGCTCGTCCAGCCCGGCACGGTCGACCGAGAAGATTCGGCGGTCACCCTCACCGAAGACGTGTTGCAGATCTTCGGACAGCGCGTAGGCCGCACTGCCGTTGTCGCGACGGCTGACCAGCACCCCGCGCTTCTTGAGCCGCGAGACCGACGAGCGGACGGCCGGGGCCGGCGCACCCAACTCACCGAGCAGCGCAATCACCGCCGAAACCGCCAGTTCACCGCGCCGGGCATAGAGCCCGAAGATCGTCACGATCAATTGCTGGTGGCGCGGTACCTCCCCGGTTCCGCGTGGGGTTTCTGCCGAGCTCACCGGACGAGCCTACCGACGCCGCCACACCGGGCGGCGCCGGTACCGCCCGTCGGTCATCCGACGTCGGCGGTCTCCGGAGCCCCGTCGACCCCTTCCCCGGCGAGCTCGGCCACGGCCGTCTCCAACGACTCGGGCCCACCCTCGGCCAGAGCCACCTGACGCAGCCGGGCGATCAGCTCGGCGGCATCGGGACGGTCGGCGTACCGCCGGGCGGTCTGCTGCAGGGTGACGAAGCTGCGCATCCCGCGTTCGTGGGTGTCGCCGTAGCCCTTGACCACCTGGGCGCACTGAATCACCTCGCGGGCCAGATCGGGGTTCTGCCGACCCAGCCGCAGGGCCAGGTCGAGCCACTCGTCGACCTCCCGCTGCACCCTCTTGAAGCGCATCGTGGTGGGCCGCATCGGACGCATCTTGGCCAGCGCCACCAAGGTGGCGTAGCCGGCCACCGAGGTCGTGTTGATCACGATGCCCTTGCCACCGACACCGCGCACCACCGAACCGAAGGCGCCGCTGTTGCGCAGCACCGAACCCAGCCCGGAGGGCATCGTGTCGGTGACCTCCTCGACGTCGGGGTGCAGGTACTCGTAAACGTCGACCAGTTGGTCGTCGGTGGCCCGGGCCTCGGCGCGAATGTCGGCCAACCGCTTGGCCCGGATCTTCTGCAGGGCCACATGGATGGTGTCCTGGTAGGTCAGCAGCAGCGCGACGTGGCGGGCCGCCTCGTAGGTAAGCTTGGCCTCCCCCTCGGCATCGGGTTCGATCTCCAGCAACCGCTTGACCCGGTCGAGGTATCCCATCGCGTATTCGGGGCTCTGGTAGAGCCCGGTGCGCAAACAACCGCGCACCAGCATCAGCCGGGCCGCGGCCGGGAATTCCCGGCGAATCCGCTCGCCATGGGCCTGCAGGTTCGGCCCGATCAGCGAGCCCGGGTCGGTCACCGCTTGGGCTTGGAGTTCCTCCTCGCGGATTTCCTCCGGGGTGGGTTCGCGACGGCCGATCTGCAACAGCACAGGTTCGGGCTTGGCCGACTCGGCGGCCTCGCGTTCGGCGGCCACCACCTGGGCGGCGGTGGCGAATCCTCGGGCGAAGGCGTCCAGGGATTGCTCCACACCCTTACCGGCGTCGGCGATCGCCTGTTCGTACAGCTCACGGTCGAAGGGCAGTGCCTCCGAGCCGGCCAGGGCGCCGAACAGCGAGGCGCTGACCACACTGCGGGCGGCCTCGGCGATAGCCATGAAGTCGGCCCCCACGAAGCGCTTCGAGGCGGCCCGGGCCGAACCGATCAGGGTTTCGGAGTCGACCCGGCCGTCCCCGATCACGGTCTTCTCGTCGATCGAGTAGACCCGGTTGGTGGACACGATGAAGGTGGTGCGGTCGGGGGTGACGAAACCGCGCTGCACCGAACGTCCGGCCTCCATCAACTCCGAGGCGATGACGATGTCGCACTCCCCCGGAATCGGGAACATCGACAACACCGGTTCGCGGCGCTGGCCGCCCTCATCCGCCTCCAAGGGTGGGTACAACTCGACGTAGTAGACCGTCGCGCCGGTGCGCTGGGCCACGCCGGCGACCTGGGTGGTCTGGGCGATGTAGCCGGCCCGGGTGGCGACATCGGCGATCCAGTTCGACAGGACGCCACCGCCCTCGCCGCCCATCGCCAGGATTGCAATCGTGATCGGGCGCTTGCCCTGCTGCCAGGTTCCCATCTCACACCATCTCGTAACCGGCTGCCCGAGCCTCGATCGCGGCACCCATCTTCGCGATCACCTTGCGGGCACGCATCTTCGCCTTGTCCAACTTGTTCGGGTTCGTCACCACGTCCACGCGGTAGAACGACGGGCACAGCGAGGCGGCGTGCGCATTGGCACCACACACCCCACAACCCACACAACTGTCGATCACCGTGGCCACCGGGTCGGTGCGCATCGGGTCGGGGTTGTCCTTGATCGTCAGTGACGGGCAGCCGCTGATCCGGATGCAGGCATGGTCACCGGTACAGGTATCGGCGTCCACCCCGAACTTCTCGCGCACCACCCGCTCGCCGGCGGCGGCCGCCTTGGCGACCTCCTTCTTCACCCGGCGCTGGCGGTTGAGCTGACATTCACTCTGCGCCACAACCACCTTCGGGCCGGGGTCCGAGGACGTCAGCGCCGACAGGAAGGTCTGCTTCATCTTCTCGACATCGAAGGTGTTGGTGACGGTCTTGGCCCACTTCACCCCGATGCCGCGCACCGCCCGCTCGATCGGATGCTGGGTCGAACGGTGCGGCAACTCGGCGTGGCTGGACAGCACATCCTGCCCACCGGTGGCCGCGGCGTAGTCGTTGTCGATGACCACCAGCATCTGGTCGGTCTGGTTGAACACCGCATTGCCCACCCCGGAGGTGAGGCCGTTGTGCCAGAACCCGCCGTCACCCATGATCGCGATCGTCCGGCGGTCGGCGTCCTTGCTGTTCAGGGCGGCGGCACCGGCCGAGCCCAGGCCGTACCCCATCGTGGTCGCCCCCAGATGGAAGGGGGCATTGGCACCGAACAGGTGGCAGCCGATGTCGGCGCTGACATGGTGTTTGCGGCCGAGTTCCTCCTCGGCCAGCGTCATCGCCGAGAAGATCGGACGCTCGGGGCAGCCGGTGCACAGGCCGGGCGGACGCGGCAGCACGGCCTCGGCGGGCACCCGCTCGGCGAACGGGCTGGCCGGGTCGGAGGCGTCCTTCAGCAGGGCCGGCTCGGCGAGTTCCAGGTCGGGGGCGTACTTGCGCAGGAAGGCGTTCAGGCCGCGGGTGACCACGGTCGGGGTGTACTCCCCGGCCAGCGAGAGCAGGTCCTTGCCGTGCAGGGTGGTGTCGATGCCGCGGCGACGCAGCACGGTCTGGATCGACTGCTCGATGAACTCGGGCTGGCCCTCCTCGATCAGCAGCACCGCCTTCTTGCCCTCGCAGAAGCGCACCACCTCGTCGTCGATGGTCGGGTAGGCCACGTTCATCACGTACATCGGCACCTTGGTGTTGCCGAAGGCGTCCGACTGGCCGAGCAGTTCCAGGCAGCGGTTGGTGTTGTTGTACAGGCCACCCTGAACGATGATGCCGATATCGGCGGCGTCCTCGGCGAAGAACTCGTTCAGCCCGCGCTGCTTGATGTACTCCACCGCGGCCGGCCAGCGGTCTTCGACCTTCTCGATCTCGTGGGCGAAGCTCGCCGGGGGCAGCACCACCCGGGACATGTCGCGGGTGGGGTTCTCCACCGCGTCCTGCACGGTCATGATCGGACGACGGTTGTCCTTGGCCACGAAGGAGCCGGTCATGTGGTTGGAGCGCAGGCGCAACTGCAGCAGCACCGGGGTGTTGCTGATCTCGGACAGTTCGAAGCCGGCTTCGACCGCCTCGACGATCGCCGGCAGGTTCGCCCGCGGATCGAGCAGCCACATCTGCGACTTCATCGCAAACGCATGGCTGCGCTCCTGCATGATCGAGGAGCCCTCTCCGTAATCCTCGCCCAGAATGATCAGGGCTCCGCCGTGCACCCCGCCGGAGGCGAGGTTGGCCAGGGCGTCGGAGGCCACGTTGGTGCCGACCACCGACTTGAAGGCGATCGCGCCGCGCAGCGGATAGTGCACCGAGGCGGCCAGCATCGCCGCGGCGGTGGCTTCGGAGGCACTGTTCTCGAAGTAGACGCCGTGCTCCTCGAGGATCTCGCGGGCGTCGCCGAGCACATCGATCAGGTGCGAGATCGGGGCACCCTGGTAGCCGCCGACATAGGCCACCCCGGACTGCAGCAGGGCCTTGGTGACGGCCAGAATGCCTTCACCGTGGAACACCTCGCCTTCACCCAGGCGCAGGTGCTGAACCTCTTTTGCAAATGATCGTTCTGCCATGGCCCCTCCTCGGGCTGTGTGGTCAGGTGGTCAGGTGGTCAGGATGCGGTGCTCGCCGGTGCCGGCTCGTCCCCGGGCATGCCGGGTTCGTACGGGACGCGGGGCTGAATGTGGATCGGGCCGGGCAGGGCCCATTCGGGTCCGCCCAGGCGGCCCACCGCGTTCAGCAGATGGAATTGCGGACGGCCGTCCTCGAGACAGTCGTCGGCGATCGCGAAGCGGTTGACCTCACCGATCACCATCACGCAGTTGCCGTGTTCGACGACTTCCACCACCGAGCACTCCATCAATGCCGGTGACTCGGCGATGCGGGGCGGCCGCACACTCTGCGCCGATTCCTTGGTCAGCCCGACCGCGCGGAACTCGTCCACCGTGGCCGGGTAGTCGACCGCGGTCAGGTTCACCTGGTCGATCAGATCGGCCGAGGCGAGGTGGAAGATGAACTCCCCGGTGTCGCGGGCGTTGCGGGAACTGTCCTTCCAGCCGACGGTGGAGTACATCACCATCGGTGGCGCCGATGACACGACCCCGCTGAACGAGAACGGCGCGATGTTGTCGATGCCGTCCACCGAGCGGGTGGTGATCCACCCGATCGGTCGCGGCACCACCAGCGCGGTGAGCAGTTGGTAGGCGGCGCCGGCGGCGAGGTCGGCGCCGACCATCTCGGTGCGAGTCATGAGGCGGGCGCGTCCCCGATCACCTGGTGCCCGTCGTTGTCGTCCATGGCCTGGTGGGCCCACAGGTCCAGCGAGCGGATCACCGGCTGGTCGTTGAAGTTGAACAGGCAGGCATCGTCCGACTCGCTGGTGTTGACGTGCTCGTACCAGGCCCAGGAGGGCACCACGAAGACGTCGTGTTCCTTCCAGTCGAAGCGCTTGCCGTTGATCACCGAGTACCCGGTGCCCTTGGCCACGTGGTAGACCGCCGAGCCGGTGTGCCGCTGGGCCTTGGTGTGCACCCCACCCGGCAGCATCTGCATCGCCGCACCCATGGTCGGCATCACCGATCCGCCGGTGGCGGGGTTGATGTAGTCGAGCTTGAAGCCGTCCCAGGGGTTCATCTCGTGCGCCGAGGCCAGGTTCTCCAGGGCCTCGTAGGTGCGCTCCCAGGGGTAGGCGTTCAGCGGGGAGTACATCTTCGACCAGCCGCGGCGGCTGTCCGGGCCCATGATGCCCGAGCCATACTCCTTGTACTGGGCGTTGATGTGCATCGGCTTGGCCTGGTAGGTGTCCGGGTGCACCTCGTAGAAGTTCGCGTCGAGGGTGTTCACCAGCGGGATGTCCAGGCCGTCCTGCCAGATCACGAAGGATTCCTCGGACTCGTTGCCGTGTTCGTGCCAGGTGCCCTTCGGCGTGATCGCGAAGTCGTTGGCCTTCACCCGCAGCTTGTCGCCGTCCACGATCGTCCAGGCACCCTCGCCCTCGATCACGAAGCGCAGCGCCGAGGCCGCGTGCCGGTGGGCGGTCATCGACTCCATCGGGTTCATGATCTGGATACCGGTGTAGAGGTGGCCGACCACGGCCGAGTCCTCACGGCGTCCGTCGTTGACCAGCATCACCACGCGGCGGCCGGCATCATCCCCGCGCACCAGGCTCGCCGATTCGACCACCAGCGGACGGATCTCCTCGTACGACCAGTGCATCGGGATGGACTTGGGGGCAGGTTCCCAGGGCTCGATCTCGTTGGCAACGGTCCACAGCGCGCCGGCTCCCAGCTTCTCCAGGCGAGCGTAGAATTCGTTCAACTCGCTGGACTCGGCAACCCTCGCACGGCCCAAAATGTCGTCATCGAACATCATTTCACCCCTCGGTAGAGCACCGCGGCGAGCGCCCTTTGTGCGTATTTGATCAAATCTGCCTCCAGTACAGCACAGCCCTCCCCGAGGAAACAAGGGTCAAATAGGGGGTTGGCTAAGATTTGATCAAATGCTAACCTCCAGGGGTCCAGTCCCTCCCCCAGGAGTGTTCATGACCGCTTTCCCCACCTTCATCGCCGCCACCGCACAGGCCGCGCCCGTCTTCATGGATACCGACGCCACGATCGACAAGGCCTGCGATCTGGTGCGTCAGGCCGCCGAGGGAGGCGCATCCCTGCTGGCCCTGCCGGAAGTGTTCGTGCCCGGGTATCCGTACTGGAACTGGACGCACAACCCGGTCGAGGGCGGCAAGCGCTTCGCCGAACTGTTCACCGCCGCGATCCACGCCGACGGCCCCGAGGTCGCCAAGCTGCGCGACGCCTGCCGCCGGCACGGGGTCTTCCTGGTGATCGGCATCAACGAGCGTCACCCCCAGTCGATGGGCACCCTGTACAACTCGGTGCTGTTCATCGGCGATCAGGGTGAACTGCTCGGGGTGCACCGCAAGCTGGTGCCGACCTGGGCCGAGAAGCTCTCCTGGGGCAACGGCGACGGATCCTCACTGAAGGTCTACGACACCCGGATCGGCAAGCTGGGTGCGTTGGCCTGCGGCGAGAACACCAACACCCTGGCCCGCTTCTCCCTGTTGGCCCAGGGCGAGCAGGTGCACGTGGCGAACTACATCGCCCTGCCCACCGCTCCCCCCGACTACGACATGGTCGAGGCGATCAAGGTGCGGGCCGCCGCCCACAGCTTCGAGGGCAAGGTGCACAGCATCGTGTCCTGCGCCGCGATCACCCCCGAGATCATCGACAACGTGGCCGGCGACGACAAGGCCGCGCGCACCATGCTGGAGCGCAAGCGTTCCGCCTTCAGCGGCATCTTCGGCCCCGACGGCCGGTTGATCACCGAGGAACTGATCGACGAAGAGGGCATGCGCTTCGCCGAGATCGACATCGCCTCGCAGATTCCGCAGAAGCAGATGCACGACATCATCGGCCACTACAACCGCTTCGACGTGTTCCAACTGAACGTGGACCGCACCCCGCGGCTCCCGGTCTCCCTCGATGACCCCCAGAACTTCCGCGCACCCGGCCGGGATGACGCGGACGAAGACTCAACCAAGGAGTGAATCCATGCAACTGCTCAGCTTCTCCCGCCAGGGTTCCAGCGACGTCTCCTGGGGCGTCCGGCTCGGCGAAGGCCGGGTCTTGGACGTGCCGGCGGCCGACCCGCAGGCCCCCGCAACCCTGTTCGACCATGTCTCGGACAACGGCGCCTACGACGTGGCCGGCCTGATGCAGCGCGCCGATGAGCTGTCCGATGCGGTGCTGAACGAATCCGACCTCACCCTGCGGGCGCCGCTGCGTCCGGGCAAGATCGTCGGCGTCGGCCTGAACTACGTCGAGCACGTCGAGGAGTCGAGCCGCTCGCTGGACACCGATGAGGAACTCCCCCCGCGTCCGGTGCTCTTCGGCACCCCCGGCACCGCCGTGATCGGTGATCAGGAAGCGATCCGCCACAACGCCGAGATGACCAGCATGCTCGACTGGGAATGCGAACTCGCCGTGGTGATCGGCACCGTCACCAACTACGACCTGACCGAGGAAGACGCCCTCAACCACGTCTTCGGCTACTCGATCTGCAATGACATCAGCGCCCGCGACCAGCGTCGCTCCCAGCGTTGGTTCTTCAGCAAGGGCCAGGACACCTACAAGCCCTTCGGCCCGGTGCTGGTCACCGCCGACGAGATCGGCGACCCGCACGACCTGGAACTGAAGCTGACCGTGAACGGCCAGCAGATGCAGCACGGCAACACCAAGAACATGCTGTTCAAGATCCCCACCCTGATCGCCGACCTGGCCTCCGGTATGACCATGGAGCCCGGCGACATGATCGCCACCGGCTCGCCGATGGGTGTGGGTGCCGCGATGGATCCGCCGCAGTTCCTGCAGCCGGGTGATGTCGTCGAGGCGACGATCGAGAAGATCGGCACCCTGACCAACCCGGTACAGGCGGTCTGACGTGGCCCGCAAATACCGGATCGGCCAGATCGTCCCGAGCTCCAATGTCACCATGGAGACCGAGATCCCGGCCATGTTCCGGCGCCGCGAGACCGTGGCGCCGGAGCGGTTCACCTTCCACTCGGCCCGGATGCGGATGAAGGAGGTCACGCCCGAGGAACTGTTGTCGATGGACAACGACTCCGACCGGTGTGCCGCCGAAATCTCCGATGCCGCGGTGGACGTGATCGGCTATGCCTGCCTGGTGGCGATCATGGCCCGCGAGCTGGGTTACCACTGCGTCTCCCAGGAGCGGCTCGGCAAGATCACCGAGGAGAACGGCCACCCTGCCCCCGTGGTGTCCAGCGCCGGTGCGCTGGTCGACTCGCTGCGGGTGATGGGGGTCGAGAAAATCGCCGTGATCGCGCCCTACATGCGACCGCTCACCGACAAGGTGGTGGCCTACATCGAGAACGAGGGCTACACGGTGACCGACTCCCTCGCCTTGGAGATTCCGAACAATCTCGAGGTGGGCGCCCGCGACCCGATGGCCCTGGTGGACCTGGTCGACAAGGTCGATCACTCCGGCGCCGATGCGGTCGTGTTGTCGGCCTGCGTGCAGATGCCGTCCCTCGAAGCGATCCAGGTTGTCCAGGACCGCATCGGAAAACCGGTAGTATCTGCCGCGGTCGCAACCGTGTACCAAATGCTCAAGGCCCTGGGCCTCGACACGAGCGTGCCCGATTGCGGAGAACTCCTGAGCGGAAAGTACTGACAGCCGTGGACCCAGCAGCAATCACCCCGCCTCGACGGGCAACCACCTCGGATCAAGCCTACGAGGCGATCCTGGACGCCATCCTGCAGGGGCGTTTGCTGCCGAACGAGCCGTTGCGGTTGAAGAATCTCGCCGAGTCGCTCGAGATGAGCATGATGCCGGTGCGCGAAGCCGTGCGCCGGTTGGAAGCACTCGGTGTGATCGAAGTCGAGCCCTATCGGGGCGCCCGGGTGCGGGAGGTGTCGGCAGCCGATCTGACCGACACCTACCGCACCCGCATTCTGCTGGAGGGCTACCTGGCCCGCCGGGCCGCGGTGCGGTTCACCCCCGAGGTGCATGCCGAGGCCCTGGCCCAGTTGGACCTGCAGGCCGAACGCCAGCAGAACCACGACCCGGACGCGGCCCGCGCCGCGCACCGTGGTTTCCACTTCACCATCTACCAGGCCGCCGAGGCGCCCTGGGCGGTGCGCTCGGTCGAGCCCACCTGGGCCAACAGCGAGCGCTATCGGGTGGCCGCAGGCATGAACCCGACCGCCGTGGCGATGCGCCGTACCGAACACGATGCGCTGCTGAGCGCCTGTGCCTCGGGCGATCCCGATGCCGCCGAACGTGCCCTGCGCGAGCACCTGGTGCGCACGGTGGCCAACCTGAACCCCGGCGCGGCCGATCAGTTGGCCGCGGAGTTCAACATCTCCCTCTGACGCAAAGATCGTGTGACTTCTTGTTCACCTGTCGAACAAGAAGTCACACGATCTTTTGCTTCACTTGCGCTTACGACCGATGAGCTCCTGGGCCACCAGGTGGCCCGATCCCCCGCCCAGGCCGGGGCCCGGGTGGGTGGCCGCGCCGATATGCCACAGGCCGGGCACCACGGTGCGATGCCGCGAGCTGGCCGGGCCGGGTCGCCAGATCAGGAACTGATCCAGTTCGGCGCTGCCGCCGTAGGGGTCACCGTTGATCGCGTTGGGGTTGTAGGCCTCCAGGTCGGTCGGGGCGATCACCACCGCCTTCTCGACCGCGGCCTTCACCCCGGGGGCTTGTTCCTCGATCACATCCAGCACCCGATCCAGGTAGCCCTGCTTGAGCTCCTCGGTCCAGCCACCGCTGACGTCCAGGGTGCCAGCGGCATCACCGACCGGGGCGTAGGGCACTTCCTGCATCTGCAGCCACAACATGCCCTTGCCCTCGGCGGTGACCCGGCTCGGGTCGATCAGTTGCTGCTGCCCCACCGCCACCGTCGGACGGGCGGGCAGCAGGCCCGCCTCGGCCTGGACACAGGCGATCGCGGTGGAGTTGGAACCATCGCTCAGGTGCACCAGCGGGATGCCGGCGAGTCGCTCGTCCCGCCACACCAGGGGCTCCCGCAGGGCGATGTGCACCTGCATCGCGGCTCGGCCGGGCTGGTAGACATCGGCCTCGGCCCGGATCTCGTCGGGAACCACCGTGGCGGGCAACAGTTCGTGGTACAGCGCGCCGGGGCTGACCGAGGCGACCACCGCGCGCTCGGCGCGCAGCGTCGTTCCGTCGGCAAGTTTCACCCCGGTGGCCCGTTTCCCCTGAGTGGTGATCTCGGAGACCCGGGCGCCGGTGCGCACGTCCACCCCGCGTTCGGCCAGGAGAGCCTCGAAGGCCGCCAGGAAGGCTCCCTGGCCGCCCTTGACGATCGGCAACCCGGCCTGGTGCAAGGTGGCGGCGAAGAGCGGGATCATCAGCCCACCCGTGGCGCTGTCGGGGGTCAACCCGGCATGCAACAGCCACGGGGCCCAGAGCTGATCGGTCTCCCAGCCACGGAACTGGCGACGGCCCCAGCGGCGGCCGCTGGCGACCCCGTCGCGGGCCCAACCCTCGAGCCGGGCCCGTCCCCCGCGCCGGAACAACTTGAACACCGGGGAGGCGATCTTGGCGCTGCGCAGCTCGGAACCGAGCAGGCCGCCGATCACATCGAGATCGGCCACCAGCCGGTCCAGCATCCGCCCATAGGCCTCGCGGTCTGCGGGGTGTTCGAACGCATCGATGGTCTTGGCCACGTCCCGGTAGGCGATCGCCGCCCGCCCGTCGGCGGCGACCGTGGCGGTCACCGCGTCCTCGGCATTGCAGTACTCGACCCCGAGCCGGGCCAGGTCCTCGCCCAGTTCGGCATGGGCGCCGCCGGTGACGAAGAGCGGATGCCACGACGAGTAGGTGTCGTGCCGCAGCCCCGGAACGGTCAGTTCGTCGGTGGCCATGAACCCGCCCAGGCGGTCATTGGCCTCGACCAGGCAGACCCGCCAGCCGGCACCGGACAGTTCGGCGGCGGCCACCAGGCCGTTGATGCCCGAACCCACCACGATCGCGTCGAAGTTGTTCATCGGCTCTGCTTTCCCTCCTTGCGGCGCAGCAGCGCCTTGATCACCCATGCGTAGTCCTGCGGGCTCACCGGCAGCAGCCATTCCTTGAAGCGCTGCAGCGGCGAGATCTTGAGTCCCAGGCCGCGCATCAGTTCGTCGATGTTGTGCATCGAGAAGGGGATGATGTTGGTCCCCCTGGCGTGTTTGCCCTCGGTGCGTTCCTCCATCCAGCGCAGCCGCTCGGCCACCAGCTCGCGGCGCTGCTCGACCTCGGGCATCACCGAATGTCCCATCAGGTGGTTGGCGATCCACAAAGCACCGAGTTCGGCCGACAGCGGGCTGAAGAAGGAACTGTTGTAGCCACAGAATGCCAGACCGGGCACGTCGTGGGGCAGGATGTAGCGCCACAATTCGAAGTTGCCGCGGTCGTCGGTCAGCCGCTGGGTGACCTCGTCGTCGAGGAACGGCACACCCTGCTTCCAGCCGGTGGCCGCGATCACCACATCGGCCGGGCGGCGTTCCCCGGTGGACAGTTCGGCCATCGGCTTGCCGTCCTCGGCGTACAGCCGGACGATCTCGGTCTCGCGCAGCACCTGCAGCTTGCCCTCGGCCACCTTCTCGTAGAAGCCGTCGGTGGTCAGCGAGACGGTGGAGCGGGCGATCCGGTCGAAGCTGCCCTCGGGCACCAGGTCGTGTTCCTTGAGCTTCAACTGCTTGACCGCGACGCCCTGGACGGTGTTGATCATGCCGTTGCGCACCGGCTTGCCGGGGCCGTGCAGGAACTTCTCCACCGGGGTCGGGCGGCGGTACTCGAACAGCGCCTCGCCCAGACGGTTCAGCATCAGGTACTTGAAGTTCAGCTTGCCCATCAGCTTCTTGGGCAGCTTCCACAACAGGTGCCGGGCGACCACGGTGGTGCTGGCCGACGACTCGGCCACCGCAGAGGCGATATCGCAGCCCGACTTGCCGTAACCGACCACGAGCACGTTCTTGCCCTCGATCTCGGCCAGGTCGCGCACATCGGAGGGGGCACACAGGCGTCCGCCGGCGGCCTCGAACTCCTCGCGCCCCGGGTAGGGCGGCAGGAAGGGCTGGCTGAAGATGCCGTTGGCCACCACCACGTAGTCGAAGACCTCGGACTCCTCCGGCCCGGCCGGCTCGGATTCGCCACCGAACCGGCTCTCCACCGGACGGTAAGTGACGGTCCAGCGCGGTTGCGGCCCGGACTCGTCCAGTTCGGCGTGCACCACCTCGGTGCTGACCTTGATCTTGTCCTCGATGCCGAAGCGGCGCACATAGCCGGCCAGGTACTCCTGCACCTGGGTGCCCGACGGCCACTCGGGGTAGTGCTTCGGGTAGGGCATCTCGATCAGCGAGTAGGTGCCCTTGTTGTTCTGGGTCGACAGACCCGGGTAGCGACGCACCCGGCTCCACACCCCGCCCACATCGGGGGCCTTCTCGAATCCGGTCACATCGTGGCCGAACTGGGTCAGGGTTTTCACCGCCGCCACACCGGCGAAGCCGGCTCCGATCACAGCAATCTTCATCACGGGCCTCAGTTCTTGTCGGCGGGGATCAGCCGCGGGATGGCGGGGACGGACTGTTCGGGGCCCATCGCGGAGTAGCCACCGTCGGCGGCCCAGTCGGCGCCGGTGACCACCGAGGCGGCATCCGAGCACAGGAAGGCGACGACGCGACCCACTTCGACCGGATCGCCGACGCGACGGGTGAGGTGGAAGTCGGCGGCCACCGAGTCGGTGAGCTCGCGGTTGTGCTCCGAGAGGTCGTCCATGATCTTCGACCAGGTCCAGCCCGGGCTGACCGAGTTGACCCGGATGCCGTCACCGGCCCAGTCCATCGCCATCGACCGGGTCACCTGCACCAGCGCAGCCTTGCTGGCCGGGTAGACCCAGCGTCCGGTCTGGGCGACCTTGGAGCTGATCGAGGTGAAGTTGACGATCGCCCCCTTGCCGGTGGCGGCGAGATGGGGACGGCAGGCCTGGGCCATCCGGACCGCGCCCACCAGGTTCACGTCGAAGGCGGTCAGCCAGTCGGACGGGGCGGTGTCGGCCCCGTCGTCGAGGTAGGTGCAGGCCAGGTTCACCAGAATGTCGATGCCCCCGTGCCGCTCGGCCACCTCGGCGACCAGCTTCTGCACCTGATCGTCCTGGGTGACATCGGTCGGAATCGACTCGACCCCATCCATGCCGTCGGCGATCGCGTTCGCGCCCTCGGCATCGATATCGGCGATCACAACCGTGGCGCCTTCATCGCGCAGCGCTTCCACGACTCCCCGACCGACGAGCGTGGCGCCCCCGGTCACGATCGCGGTACGTCCCAGCAGAGTCCCTGACATCTGGTCACCTTCCAAGAAATGGCCTACATTTGATCACATATTTCAAGCTAGTGATGCCGCTCACACCGCAGCTATCCGGATCGCCCGCGGAATATGTCCAAAATCCGCGAACCGGCCCGACGAACCCACAAGGGGGAGACCAATGGGGGTCTTACGCCGACACGCTCTCGCCACCCAGGACCCGGACGAGGCGCAGCAGATCGTCTCGGACGTGTTCTGCGAACACACCCTGACCCCGATCGGCAAGGCACGGCGCGAGGTGGACATGTCGCTGACCGCCGATGAGATGGGCCCGGTGCGCCTGGTGCGGCTCAACTACGGGGTGCCGGTACGGATCCAGCCGGAACCGCTGGGCGATTTCTTCCTGGTGCAGGTTCCGCGCACCGGGTCGGCCGACATCACCCAGGACGGCACCGACGTCGCCTCCCTGCCCGGAGTCGCCTCGGTGCTCTCCCCCACCGCCTCGGTGACGATGGAATGGCACCACGACACCGATCAGTTGTGCGTGTACCTGGCCCGCTCGGTGGTCGAACACGAGTTGCGGCTGATGCTGGCCCGCCCGATGGACAAGCCGTTGATCTTTCTGCCGCAGATGAAGCTGGACGATGAGACCAATGCCGCCTGGCTGCGCACCGTGTTGTTCCTGGCCGACGAGCTGCGCCGGGGTACCTCGCTGACCCACCGGCCCGAGATCATGCAGTCCTTCGGCGCCACCCTGGCTGGCCAACTGCTGGTCTCGCAGCGGCACAACTACTCCGAACAACTGGGCCTGAGCGAATCGATGAAGCCGAGCCGGGTACAACAGGCCATCGATTACATCGAGGCCCACCTGTCCGACGCCGACCTCACCGTGCCCCGGGTGGCGGCCGCCACCGGGGTCTCGGTGCGCACACTGCAGGAGGCCTTCCGGCGCGAACTGGAGATGACCCCGCTGGCCTACATCAAGGAACGCCGGCTGACCATCGCCCACCTGCGACTGCGCGCCGGCGACCCGACGATGACCACCGTCACCCGGATCGCAACCGGCGTCGGGGTCAGCCATTTCGGCCGATTCTCCGGTGAGTACCGACGCAGGTTCGGCGAGAAACCGTCCCAGACCCTGATGGCCGGATGAACGCAAACTGGCCACCGGGCCGCGCAGATTGGCTAGCCACGCCCCGCACCGGGTCGGTTAGCTAACGGGAATCGGGTTGCTGAGCGCGCGGCCGGCCCCGAGCACCCGCTACCGGGGCTTTCCCTTTCATACCCCTCTAGATGCAAGGAGTATCCATGTCCACCCTTACCGCACTGGCTCAGGCCCTGACCTCGTCGTCGATCGAGGTCATCGATCTGACCTCCCCGCTCAGCCATGACACCCCCGTCCTGATGCTGCCCCCGGAGATGGGTCAGACCGAGCGGTTCACCCTGCACGAGATCTCGAACTTCGACGATCGCGGGCCGGGCTGGTACTGGAACAACTTCACCACCGGGGAACACACCGGTACCCACTTCGACGCCCCCTGCCACTGGGAGAGCAACAAGGGTGGTCTGGACATCTCGCAGGTGCCCGTCCAGCAGATGATCGGCCCGGCCGTGGTGATGGACTTCGCCGACCGGGTCGAGGCCGATCCCGGCTACATCATCAGCCGTGAGGACATCGAGGGCTGGATCGCCGAGCACGGCGAGATCGAGGAAGGCTCCTGGCTGCTGATCCGCACCGGGTGGGGTGCGCAGACCGTCAAGGGTCAGGAGGCCGCACTCGGACTCACCGATGAGGGCCCGGTCTCCCCCGGCCTGTCGGTGGACGCGGCCAAGCTGGTGTCCACCCTGCCGATCCTGGGCATGGGCGTGGAGACCGTCGGCACCGATGCCGGCCAGGCCTTCGGCTTCGACCTGCCCTTCCCCTGCCACTACGAGATGGCCGCGGTGGACAAGTGGGGCATCACCCAGTTGCAGAACCTCGACAAGCTGCCCGCCCGCGGTGCGGTGGTTGTCGCCCTGCCGCTGCCGATCGTCAAGGGCAGTGGTTCGCCCTGCCGCGTGGTGGCCCTGGTCGAACGCTGATCGCGCACACCGAACGCCATGACGGGCGCGCCGCGCGCTACTTCTCGGGACGGAACTGCAGGGCCTCGAAGGCCTCCGGCGAGAGCGCGCGGCGCAACCGGTCGGCACTCATCGGCAGATAGG
The DNA here is from genome assembly GCF_051133435.1 of Pseudenemella bisphenolivorans. Taxonomy (NCBI): domain Bacteria; kingdom Bacillati; phylum Actinomycetota; class Actinomycetes; order Propionibacteriales; family Propionibacteriaceae; genus Pseudenemella; species Pseudenemella bisphenolivorans. The sequence continues at coordinate 845,666 of NZ_JBPGNY010000001.1, forward strand.
GCACTTCCCGGGCCAGATGGTGATGCAGGGTCAGCATCCGATCGATGCTGTTCTGCCAGGGGTACCGCTCCGCCTGGGCCCGGGCGGCCACCCGCATCTGCTGCCGCGGACGAGCCGCCGCCCGCAGCAGGGCGTCGGCGAGGGATTCCGGGTCGGGCGCGGCCCAGGCACCGGATTCCCTGGTCACCAATTCGAAGCCGCCACCCCGGTCGGCGGTGATCACCGGGGTGCCACAGGCCAGCGCCTCCAGCACCGCCAGGCCGAAGGTCTCAGCCGGGCATACCGAGAGCGCGAAATCGGCTCCGGCCAACCGCCGCGCGATTTCTTCGCGGGAGTCGACGTAGCCGTGAAAGACCACCGGCGCGTCGCTGGCCAGTTCGCGCAGTTCCTGCTCGTCGGGGCCGACGCCGTACATGTCCAGCCGCACCGGCACGCCCTGGCGATGCAACTCCACCGCGGTGGCCACCCCCAGGTGCGGGCTCTTCTCCCGCGACAGCCGTCCGACGTAGGCGAGCTTGAGGATGCCGTCGTCGACCGGTGAGCCCTTGTCGGGATGGAAGGTGGTCAGATCGACCCCGAGCGGCACATGCACCAGGTTCGCGCCGAGATTGTGGTACTCGTCGGCGGCGTAATCACTGGTCACCACGATCGAGTCGAATTCCTTGACCAAGCGGCGGTACAGCAATTGCACCGCCCGGTTCACCCGGAACCGTTCCCGCAGCCACATCGACGCCATCGCGTCCAGACGTTCGTGGCTGAACAGCACCGACCCGATACCGCGTCGCCGGGCCCATCGGCCGACCGCGGTCAGGGTCCATTTGTCCGAGACCTCCACGCTGGTGGGCCGGAACCGGTCGAGCACGCTCAGCGCCCGGCCGGTCTCGAAGATCATCCGGTAGCCGGCGACGATCTCGGGGGCCTTCACGTAGACCTCGATCCCCTCCTCGGTTTCCCGGAAGTGATCATGTTTGCCCGGAAGCACCAGGATCCGTTCGGCGCCGGCCGCCACATAGCCGCGGCCCAGGTGCCGCACCGCGGTGCGCATCCCCCCGGAGACGGGCCCGATCAGGTTGGCCAACTGCGCGATTCGCAGGGTCTTCGGCACCTGGCCCTCCTCGATGTCGACAACGAGTGCCCACTGTACCGCCGGGGCCGCAGGCGCCCGGGACCGACCGACGTCCTTGCCCAACGATAGTTAACGATATATCGTAGAAGTACGTGATAGAACGATTTGTCAAGGAGATGACCATGAATCACGCACTACGCATGCCCCGTTGGGCAATGATGGAAACCGCCGGCCCCCGGCGAGGCGGACGACGAGGTGGCGGGCGCGGCATGGGCGGTGGCCCGCCCGGTGCACCGTGGCGCGGGATGGGCGAAGGCTTCGGCTTCGACTTCGGTGGCCCCGGGCGCGGCCGCGGCCGGGCCCGCCGCGGGGACGTCCGGTTGGCGGCACTGGCGCTGCTGGCCGAGAAACCCCGCAACGGCTACCAGATCATCCGCGAAATCGCCGACCGCACGCAGGGCGCTTGGAAGCCCAGCCCCGGTGCGGTCTACCCGGCCCTGAACCAACTCGAGGATGAGGGTCTGATCGTGGCCGCGGAGGGTGACAAGACCTTCACCGTGACCGAGGAGGGTCGGGCAGCCGCCGCCGAGATCGACCCCAAACCCTGGGATGCGATCAATCGGGAGACCGCCGATGCCTACCCCGAAGACGTCGCCGAGTTGTGGACCGAGTTCCGCCGCCTGGCCGATGCGGTCCGCGCGGTGACCAGCTCGGGCACCGACGACGACCGCCGGAAGACCGCCGAGTTACTGACCGAAACTCGACGCCGAATCTTCGGCATGTTGGCCTCCGACTCATAATGGGCACGTGCGCCTACTACTGATTCGTCATGCCCAGACCACCGCGAACCGCGATCGCATTCTCGATACCGCCGCTCCCGGCCACTCGCTGACCGACCTGGGTCACGAGCAGGCCGAGGAGTTGGCCCGACGACCGGAAGTGCAGCAGATCGGCGCGCTCGTGGTGTCGAACCTGGTTCGCACCCAACAGACGGCTGCCCCGCTGGTCGCCCGACTGGGCCTGACACCCGAGATCAACGCCGACGGCCGCGAGATCTTCGCCGGTGACCTCGAGGACGCCACCGAGCCCGACGCCCATCATCAGTACGCCCAGACCGTGTTCTCCTGGGTCGACGGTGACCGCAGCGTCCGGCTGGCGAACGGCGAGTCGGGCGAAGAAGTCCTCGCCCGCTTCGACCGCCAGGTCGACCGGGCTGTCGCAGCCGCCCGACAGGCCGGTTCCGATGTCGCCGCGGTGATCGCCCACGGCGCAATCCTGCGGATGTGGACCGGGTGTCGGGCCGATGGCGCCGATGCCAGCTTCATCGCCTCGCATCCGCTGGAGAACACCGGGATCATCGAACTGGCCGGCGACCCGGAATCCGGCTGGCGGCTGGTGAGCTACGCCGGCCTGACCGCCGAGCGGATCGCCGACGGCATCGACGACTCCCTGGCCACCGAGATGGCCCGCGACGAGCGCGAGGAGAACTTCGGGGGCTGACCCAAGGTCGAGCCGAGATAACGGCGCGATTACCTACTATCCTCACTGTCGTGACCACCCGACCCGCAACGAACGAGAACGCGCCGAGCGAGCAGCCCCGGCCCGGGCGTCCCCGCAGCAAACGCGCCCACCGGTCGGTCATCGAGGCCACCCTCGGCCTGATCGAGGAGGTCGGGCTGGAGGCGCTGACCATCGAAGCCATCGCCACCCGCTCCGGGGTGGCACGCACGACCATCTACCGCTGGTGGCCGAACACGACCGCCCTGGTGCTCGAGGCGGTACAGGAACTGCCCGCGCTCGTGGTGCCCGATATGGGCAACCTGGTGGAGGAGCTCCGAGCCCATCTGAAGGAACTCCGTCGGCTCTTTCTGGAGACGCCGTTGCTGGGTCTGATCGCGCGGGCCGGGCTGGAGAAGAATCGACTCGACCCCCAACTCGATGCCTACCTCAAGGACCGTGGCGCCCAGTCCCAGGAGATCATCCGGCGGGCGATGGCCCGGGGGGAACTACCGCCGGACACCGATCCGGCCGCCTTCGCCACCCTGATCAACGGCCCGCTGATCTCGGCGGTGCAGCTCGGCTGGGTCACCCCCGACGACGATTTCCTCGAACTGGTCATCCAGAAGGCGGTCGGCGGCGACATTCAACCGAGCGGATCGATGGCCGAAACCGACTGATCAGGACGACCGATCAGTGCTTCGCGCCCGGACGGCGACGCTGCCCGGTTTCCGTACTCCACTGCGAGCCCACCAGGCGATCTATCTCGCGCTCACAGTACTGCTCGAAGGACAAGTGCTCGGCGTCGTCGATGTTCTGCTTCATCAGGCGCATCGCCCGACTGTCGCTGTGGGTGTAGTCGCTCGCGAACTTCTGAACCGCCTCGGCGAAGGTGTCGGCCGGTAGCACGGCGTTGACCAAGCCGATCCGTTCGGCCTCCTCGGCCGAGATGCGCTTCGGGTGCAGGAAGATCTCCTTGGTGCGGGCCGGGCCGAGCAGCCGCTGCGCCAACCAGATCGCGCCCAGTTCGCCGGGGAGGGCGTGGGTGAGAAAACCGGTGTTCAACCCGATACCTGCCTTGGCGACCCGGAGGTCGGCGGCCAGGGCCAGCGCCAGCCCGGCACCGGCCGCTCCGCCGTTGAGGGCGGCGATGGTGAGCTGCGGGCATTGCCGAATGATCCGGATCAGTTCGGTCGCCTCCCGCATCCGGGCCCGGTGGGCCGGCTCGGATTTCTCCCACTCGGCCACCTCCCGGTCGGGCTCGGCGGCGAAGGCCCCACCGACGCTGAACAGCTTGCCCGCCCCGGTGATCACCACCACGTCGATGTCGCGGCTCGCACTCACCCGCAGCAGCGCCTCGCGCAGTTGCGAACTCAACGGCTCGGCCAGCGGATTGCCCCGCTCCGGGTCGTTCAGCCGGATCGTCGCGACCCGGTCGCTGACCGAAAATTCCACCGCATTCACCATTTCGTGGCCCTTGTGTCCTTCTGGTGCGGTTTCGGCGTAGTTTGTATCCACATCGCCTGCATCACGCGCCTTCACTCGGCCGCTGCTTCGGCACCACCGTGACCGGAACCCGGACGAAGCCCTTCACGAACTCGGCGGGCCGTCGCTCACACCGATCGAGATGGACGGTGACCTCGTCGACCGCTTCGAAGAACACAGTCAGCATGATCTCGCCCATGGTGCGGGCCAGCTTCTCGCCCAGGCAGATGTGCGGGCCGATCCCGAACGACATCTTGCGGCTCGCGGGCCGGTGCAGGTCGAACTTCTCCGGCTCGGGATACTGCTTCGGGTCGAGCCCGGCGGCACCCCACATCAGGATCACGGCTTGGCCCTTCTTGAGCTGATAACCGTCGATCTCGACGTCGTTGAGCACCTGCCGGCACAGGATGTCGGTCGGGTGATCCAGCCGGACGGCCTCCTCGAAGGCGGCCGGAATCAGGGACGGGTCGGCTCGGACCTCCTCGAGGAACCGCGGGGTCCGGGCCAGGTAGTACAGGGTGGCCGCGGTCGAGATCTCGGTGGTGTCGGCACCGGTGACGATCAGGGTGTGCAGGTCGGCGGCCGCTTCGTCGCGGGTCAGTTTCCCGTCCCGGACGGCTTCCAGCAACCGACTGAGTGCTTCCCGGTCCTCGGGGCCGGGGTCCTCGTCGATGATCCGGCGCAGATAGACCGCGACCTCCTTGATGGCCTCGAGGTTCTCGGGTGAGCTGCCCTTCTGCCCGGGCGTGCGCGCCAGGAAGTCGTCCACCCGTTCACTGAGCCACGGCATGTCCTCGACCGGGATTCCGGCCTTGACGCCGGCCACCCAGGTGGAGACCTTGCGGGTGTAGTCCTCGAAGAAGTCAAAGCTGGTCTTCTCGACCAATACCTCGTCGAGTACCTGCCGGGCGATCTCGCGGATCATCCCCGAATCGGCCACCACGGCCTTGTGCAGGTAGCCGGGCTGCAGGATCGCGCGCCGCCGCTGGTGTTCCTCGTTGCTCGAACTGGCGAAGGTCGGCGGTGCGGGTTCACCGAGCAGGACGTGGTTCGGGGTCGAGCCCGCCGCTGCGGTGAAGTTCTTGGTGTCGCGGCCGATCGCGCGCAGGGCGGTGAAAGAGTTGACCGCCCAGGCGTTGTACTCGGGCAGGAAGTGCATGCCGGCTTCCTCGTGCATCCGCAGATAGGTGTCCCGTGGTGCGAGCATCACCTCCGGCGCGTAGGGATCATAGATCGCGCCGCTGTGTGGACAGGTGGCCTGTTCGGTCATCAGTACCGCTCCCTCAATAGCCCCGGTCGAAATCGACCACGTTCTGCAGCGGGTCGCCGGCGATCCAGCGTTCGAGGTTGTCCACGAAGGTGCGTTGCATGTTGTCCCAGACCCGGGGCCCGCTCCAGGACACGTGCGCGGAGAAGCGCACCTTCGGGTGGTCGTAGAACCAGTGCCCGGCCGGCAGCGGCTCGGGGTCGGCCACGTCCAGCGAGGCCGCCGCGAGTCGGCCCGAATCCAGGGCCCGACGCAGCGCGTCCTCGTCGATCAGCGACCCGCGGGCCACGTTCACCAGGTGCGCCCCCTCCGGCAGGTGCGCCAGGAAGTCGGCATTGACCATGCCCTGGGTCTCGGGTGTTCCGGGGGCGGCCAGCACCACATGGCTCGCCCGGTCCAGCAGCTCGGCCACCGAGCGGGTGCTCTGCACACCGTCCATACCCGAGGGCCCGTCGCTGCGCCGCAGAGCGCTGAGCTGCACCTCGAAGGGCAGCAGCCGGGCGGCGACCGCCTGCCCGATCGAACCGAAACCCACCAGGGCCACCTTCTTGCCGGCCAACCCACCCAGCGCCGGGGTACCCCAGCGCTCGGGCGGCTCGGTGGCCCAGGCATCGGGCAACCGCTTCTCGAAGGCGAGAATCTGGGCGACGACCCATTCGGCGATCCAGGTGGCGGTGGCTCCGCGGCTGCAGGTGACGACCTGGTCGGTCACCAGTTCGGGACGGAATCCGTCGATTCCGGTTCCGGCCAGGTGAATCCATTCGACCCCGCGGTCGAGCACCTCGGCGAGATTCTGGGTGGCCCGCATCGGCGTGAAGAGCACCGCGCCGCGCACGTCGTCCGGGATCTTCTCGTTCGGCGGTACCTGAATCACCGTGACGTCGGGGAACTGGGCTTCGACCTGGTCGAGCGGGCCGACCTGGCTGAGCACGGTCACACTCATGCCGACTCCTCGCGCTTCTGCAACGACTCCGAGCTCAGCCCGCGGTGTCCCCACAGGTCGCCCGCGGCGTCCTGACGGACGTGCCAGGTGCGCTCATCGATCAGCAGGGCATCGCAACCCACTTCGACGTCGAAACCGGAGGGTCCGCGCATGTAGAACGACAGCATCCGGTCGTTCTTGTGCCGACCCAGGGAGGCGGTGATCTCGTAACCCCGGTCCATCACCCGGTCGAGCACCTTGCCGACCTGATCCACGTCCTTGAGCTGGACAGCGATGTGGTGGGTGCCCCGGGACGGGCCGGCGCAGCTGATCGCCACACTGTGGTGTCGTGGGCCGGAGCGCAGGAAGTCGACCCCGCCGTTCTCGCCGAAGCGGATGTAGTCGCTGACCCGAAATCCCAGGCCCTTGCGGTACAGCTCGAGCATCGGCTCGGGGTTGGGGGTCATCAGCACGACATGGCCGAAACCGTGCTCGGTGAAGAAGTCCATCGATTGGGGGTGGGCTTTCGGGGCACCGTCGATGATCGCCCCGTAGACGAACTCCAACTCGATCCCCTCGGGGTCGGTCAGGGTGACCATCCGGCTCACCCCGCGGCGGGCACAGACCTCGGCCTCGGCCTCCCGTGGTTCATGGCCGGCGGCTTGCAGTTGGGACACCAGATGTTCGAGTGCCTCCTCGTCGCGGACGTCGAAGCCCAGCGTGGTCAGGCCGCTGTTGCTGCCCTGCTTCACCCGGTAGCGGAAGGCCCGGTCGTCGGCCTTGAAATAGGCCTCCTCCTCATTGCCGAAGACCACGGGGCTGCCGGTGACATCGGACATGCCCAGCACGTTGACGCAGAAGTCGCGCCACACCTCGAGGTCGTCGACCTCCAGGCCCATGTAACCGATGCCGTCGAAATGGAAGTTCATCGAATCCTCAATCCTGAATGTCGGGCGAGTTCGCCATCACGTCTTCGTAGAGGCTCTGGAAGCCGAGCCATCCCGCGTAGTGCGTGGCGGTGAGGGCGTTGGTGTCCATCGCCTCGGCGTCATTCAGCACCCGGTACGGACGTCCCGTCGCCTCCAGCCGCATCTGCGACTGACAGACCTGATCGAAGAGCACGAACCAGAACACGGCCTCGTCGACGCTGTGACCGGCGGTGAGGTGACCATGATTCTCGTGCACCACGACGGTGACGCCGCCGGCGGATCGGGATTCGCGGGCGAAGGCCTCACCGAGCTTGTCGGCCACTTCGAGGCCGGTGACCACGCCGTCGAATCCGCCAACCAACTGCTGGGCCTCGTAGAAGGCACAGGCATCCTGACTGGTCGGTTCGATCAGCCGTCCGGTCGCGGCCCAGGGCCGGCCCCACGGGGAGTGCGAATGGCAGGCCGCCTGCACCTCGGGGTTGTGGTGATGGATCCGGGAATGGATCGCGAAGGCGGCCCGGTTCACCGGCTGGTTGCCCTCCAGGACGTTGCCGTGCTGGTCGACACAGATCAGGTCGGAGACCTTCATCAATCGGAAGGCCTTCGACAGCGGGTTCACCCAGAAGGCCTCCGGGTCCTCGGGGTCGCGCACGGTGATGTGTCCGGCGATTCCGGTGGTCAGCCCGAACTGGGCCAGCACCCGGAACCCGGCGGCCAGGCGCAGTTTCCGGTAGGCCCGCTCCTCCTCGTGGGTCGCGAAGGTCGGGCGCTTCAACACCTCGCGCGGGTTGAAGGGATCGGGCGCGGCGGCGCCGTCCCCTCCTTGGGCTGTGGCGTTGTGGAGCGTCTCAGTCATCGTGACCTACCCATCGAATTTGGTTATTGCCGCATTTCGCTATGCCGTGTAGTGTAACTATCGATTCGAGCTCCCCACAACCCCCTCCCGCCGGGAGCAATCGAGAGGACGGAAAACCTTGTCAGTACTGCGATGCGAAGTGGGGCTGGTTTCCCGCGACGAGAACCTGGTGCGCTTCTACCGGGATGTCTTCGGTCTGGGCGACCTCGGATCGGCCGACACCCCGATGGGCACGATCCATCGATTGGGGCGCGACGCCGTGATGATCAAGATCGCGGTGCCGAACCAGACCCCGCAGGCGTCCTCCCGCTCGTCCGCCTTCGGTGAGGTGGGCCTGGGCTACCTGGCGATCTGGACGGCGGAGGATCTCGACGGTGTGATCGGTCGGGTCCGTGACTTCGCCGGCGGCGAGGTGATCCGGGAGCCCTTCGAACTGCGGCCGGGGGTGTGGACCTCGTTGGTGACCGATCCCGACGGCAACACCATCGAGGTCATGCGGGAGAGCACGTGACGCCTGCCCGACCACCGCTCGCTGACCGGCACCCCCTGAGCAATGTGGGAGTGATCGCCGGGATCGGGCACACCGACTACGTCCGGGGCACCCGGCGCAGCACCCTGGAACTGCAACTCGAAGCGAGCCTGACCGCACTCGAGGACGCCGGGCTGAGCGCCGACGAGGTGGATGCGGTGATCCCGAACTCGGTGTCCGGGCGCGCGGCCGAGGAGTTCATCGACAACCTCGGGCTCAAGGATCTGAAGTACTCCGCCACCCATCACACCGGGGGTGCGAGCGTGATTTCGTCGATCCAGACCGCGTGTATGGCGGTCGCCACCGGGCAGGCCTCGGTCGTCCTGGTGCCCGCGGGACGGCGCGGATACTCCGGCGAACGGGTCTCGGCCGGCCGGGCCGGCTCCCCGGTGCGCGCCAATATCGACGAGTTCGAGGCCCCGCACGGCCATTTGAATGCGATGCAGTGGTTCGCCCAGGCCGCCACCCGGCACATGTACGAGACCGGGCTGAACGAACTGCACCTGGCCGAGGTCGCCCTCACCATGCGCCGGCATGCCCAACTCAATCCGGGGGCCTACTTCCACGGCCGCCCGATGACCCTCGAGGACTACCTCGGTTCCGGGTGGGTGAGCACCCCCTTCCGCCGCTTCGACTGCTCCCTGGAAACCGATGGGGCCGCGGCGGTGGTGATCACCGGCGCCGACCGGGCAGCCGACCTGCCCAAGCCGGCACCCCGGATTCGCGGTATCGCCCAGGGGCACGCCTACCCGTCCACCTCACTGATCCAGAAGGCCGACCTCACCGTCGTCGAAGGCCTCGCCCACGCCGGGCGCCGGGCCTTCGAGATGGCCGGGGTGAGGCCCGCCGACATCGATCTGGCCCTGCTGTACGACGCCACCACCTGGTTCGTGCTGGTGAGCCTGGAAATCCTGGGCTTCTGCGAACGCGGGGCGGCCGGGGAGTTCGTCGCCGGGGGCCGGATCGCCCTGTCGGGTGACCTGCCGGTCAACCCGCACGGCGGGCTGCTGTCGGAGGCACACGTCTCCGGCATGAACCACGTGGTCGAGGCCGTCCGGCAGTTGCGCGGTGAGGTGCCCACCGAGCGTCGGGTCGCCGACGCCGAGCTCGCCCTGGTCAGCAACGAGGGGCACTTCTTCGAGGGTGCCGTGATGATTCTGGAGGCGGCATGAGCGAACAGCCGGACGACCGCCCCAACACCTTCTGGGACGAAACCCGCCGCGGCCGCTTGGCGGTGCAGCAGTGCACCGGCTGTCGGCGCCTGCGGCACTATCCGCAACCGCTGTGCCCCGAATGTCGGTCTGCCGAGTTCACCTGGTTTCCGGTGACCGGCAGGGGCCGGGTCCACACCTGGACCACGACCCACCGCGCCTTCACCGAAGCCGACCGGGGTCGGGTTCCGTACACGGTCGCGGTGGTGGAACTGGACGAGGGCCCCCGCATGGTGGCCCGGATACCGGGGGAAGCCGACATCACCTTCGGCACCCCGGTCGAGGTCTGCTTCGAAACCGGCGATGACGATCGCCGGCTACCGAACTTTCGCATCACCCCCGACGAAGGAGTCGCCGACGATGGCCGATGAAGTACTGCTGCAGGTCGAGGACGGGATCGCCACGGTCACCCTCAATCGGCCCAATGCCCTGAATTCCCTGAGCGCGGCACTGTGCACGCGGCTCCGCGAGGTGTGGGCGGAGGCGCGCAGCCGGGCCGACATCTCGGTGGTGATCCTGACCGGGGCCGGGTCGAAGGCCTTCACCGCCGGCATCGACCGCTCCGAGATTCCGGTCAATGACGGCGAGGCTCCCCCGTACGACCCGTTCACCTACGACGACATGCTCAACATGATCGGGCCGAAGGCGAATGACGTGTGGAAGCCGGTCATCGTCGCGGTGAACGGGCTGGCCTGTGGCGGGGCCTTCTACCTGCTCGGCGAGGCCGACATCGTCATCGCCGCAGAGCACGCGACCTTCTTCGACCCGCACGTCAGTTACGGGATGGCCGCGGTCTACGAACCCATCCTGCTCTCGGGTCGGATGCACTTCGGTGATCTGGCTCGGATGTCCCTGACCGGCCTCGGCGAGCGGCTCAGCGCCGAGACCGCCTGCCGCACCGGCTTGGTGAGCGAAGTGGTGCCGGCCGAGGAACTCCCCGGGCTCGCCCAGCGGATCGCCACCGCGATCGCCGCTTCCCCCACCGTGCCGGTACAGGCCACCGTCCGGGCCCTGTGGACCGCCCGGCGCCACGGGCTGACCGCCGCCCTGGATTCGGCCAATTTCCTGCTCGGTGCGGGCAACCAGCGCGAGTTGCTGCGCCGAGGACAGCAGAGCTTCGCCACCCGGCAGCGCCCCGAGAGCATCACCCGCTAGGAGAACCGATGGACTTCACATTCAGCGCGGAAGAAAAAGAGTTCGATCGCCAGGTCAAGGAGTTCCTGGACGGGGAGCGGCAACGCGACGATGCCCACCTGATCTTCCGTCCGTACATGGACACCTTCGCCTCGGCGGCCAGCGAGCCGGCCGGACGCGAGTTGATCAAGCGTCTTGGTGCCCGGGGGTGGCTCGGGCTGACCTGGCCCGAGGAGTACGGCGGCAAGAACATCCGCGGCGCCCAGGAGTACCTGCTCAACGAGCGGCTCGCCCAGAGCGGAGCCCCGCTGACCGGCAAGGGCGTCGGCCTGATCGGCAAGACCCTGATGAACCACGGCAGCGACGAGCTCAAGGACTGGTTCCTGCCCCGGATTCTGCGCGGTGAGATCGACTTCGCGCTGGGCTATTCCGAACCGGACGCCGGGTCGGACCTGGCCTCGCTGAAGTTGCGGGCCACCCGCACCGAGGGCGGCTGGATCCTGAACGGCCAGAAGCGGTTCACCACCTCGGCCCATTTCGCCGAGTGGTACTGGGTGGCCGCCCGCACCGACCCGGAGGCGAAGAAGCACGAGGGCATCACCCTGTTCCTGGTCGACCTGGACGATTCCCGGCTCACCGTCCTGGAACAGAAGACCCTCGGCGACGAGCGCACCAACGAGGTCTTCTTCGATGACGTCTTCGTGCCCGACTCCCATGTCGTCGGCGAGGTGAACAAGGGCTGGACCTATGTTCGCGAGGCGCTGGCCTACGAGCGGTTCACCATCTACGCGGTGGGCTGGCTGGAATCGAAGATGCAGATGATCGTCGACTGGGCCCGCACCCCGGACGTCGACGGTGAGCGCCCGGCCGACCGGCCCGATGTGCGCTCCGGCATCGTCGACCTGGCGATGGACCTGGAGGTTGCCAGGCTGCTGCTGCTGTATGTCACCGACCAGGGGTTGAAGGGCAAGGTGCCGTCGATCGAGGCCTCGATGTGCAAGCTGGCCCTCACCCACCTGCACCAGAAGATGGCCCGGTTCATGTCGCTGCAGCTCGGCCCCGAGGCGGTGCTGAAGAGCGACGCAGCCGGTGCGGTGGCCGACGGCTTCTGGGAGACCTCCTACCGGGCCACGGTGAACGTCACCGTCGGTGGTGGTTCGACCGAGATCCAGAAGAACCTGCTGGCCCGGCTCGGCCTGAAACTCCCGGTGCGGTCATGACCGCCCCCGACGCCCGATCCGAGGAACTCCCCGAGTCCGCTCGGGAATTGCTGCGCACCACCCTGGAGCGGCCGGCACCGGCCCCGGTGGATGCCTACTCGATAATGGCCTGGGCCTCCGGGGTGCGCGACGGCGGCGCGAGCTACTGGACGTCGGCCCCCGGTGAGCGGCGGGCCCCCGCGGTGATGGCGACGACCTGGTTGGCCGGGCCGCGCTGGTCACCGCACGAACAACAGGGCAGCGGCCTGAGCCTGCACCATGACCTGAAAGCAGCCCTGGGCTATCCCTTCGCCGTGGTGCGCAGCATCGACAACCGTTACGGGGCGCCGGTTCACGAGGGCGATCTGCTGACCTCGCGCTATGCGATCAAGCGGGTATCGCCGGAACGGCCGATGCGCCGCGGCCCGGGGCGCACCTGGGACATCGGCGTGGAGATCCGCAACCAGCGCGACGAGATCGTGGCCGTGACCACCTGGGGCTTCTCGGCCTACCGCCTGGACGAATCGGCTGCGGGTGCCGAATCGAAAGCCGAAGCGAAACCGGCCGCCCAGCCGGAGCAGATCGACGGCGAGCCGCTGCCCTCACTGGAGGTGCCGATCGACACCTCGACGGTGATCCTGAGCGCCCTGGCCAGCCGCGATGTGACGGCCTTTCATCATGACCCGGCCGCGGCCCGTGCGTCCGGCATGGAGGACATCATCGTGAACACCCCGGCCCGGCTCGGGTTCCTGAGCCGCTGGCTGGTCACCGACACCTGGCCCGACGCCCGGTTGTGCCAATTGCGGCTGAACCTCAACCGTTCCATCCACCCCGGCGAGCATCTGACCCTGTCCGGGCGACAGACCGCGACCGAACAACTCAACGATTCGGTGCACCGCCGCGACGTGCGCTTCACCGAATCGACCACCCACCCGGTCGGCCATGGCACCGCGACGGTGCTGACCGGCGCGGGCGCGTGGGACATCCCCTGGACCGACCTGATCGACACCGACGAAAGGTGAAACATGGATCTCGAACTCGATGCCGATCTTGAGGCTCTCGCCGAATCCGTGCGGGACATGTGCACCAAGCACTACGACACCGACATCGTCCGGCAGGGCGAGGACGGGCCGGGAGTGCTCCCACCCGAGGTGCACCAGCACCTGGGCCGGATGGGTGTGCTCGGTATGCGAATCGACCCCGACTTCGGTGGTTCCGGTGGCGGCATGGTCGAGACCGCGGTGATCAGCGAAGAATTCGGCGCCGCCCTGATTCCGATGTCGGTGCTGGTCTCGAGTGTGCTGGTCGCCGAACTGGTCAACGACCTGGGCACCGACGACTCCCGCACGCAGATCCTGCCGAGGCTGGCCGACGGAACCCAGATCGCGAGCATCGGCTGGGCCGAGCCCGGACGTGGGTACTCCCCCGCTGCCATGACCAGCACGGCCGAACCCGAGGGGGACGGGATCCGGCTGCGCGGTACCAAGTCTTTCGTGCACTGTGCCGCACAGGCCGATCCGCTGTTGGTGGTGGCGCGGCACCACCGCGGGGAGGGCTACGGGGTCTACGCCGTACCGGTGGCCGAGGGCACCCTCGCCGAGCAGAACACGATGGCTCGCGAGCTGCTGCATCAGGTCGGCTTCGACCTGGTCGTGCCCGCTTCGGCCGAAGTCACCGCCCGTCCGGTGAGCGCGGCCGAACTCGAGGCCGTGCTGGCCACCTTCCAGGTCGCGCTGAGCGCTTACTGTGTCGGCGGCATCCGGGAGGTGCTGCGGATGACCCGCGATTACGCCGCGACCCGGGAGCAGTTCGGCAAGCCGATCGGTTCCTTCCAGGCCACCGCCCATCGGGTCTCCGACCAGTTGGTCGACTATCACTCCGCGCGGCTGTTGGCGTACCAGGCAGCTTGGGCCAAGGACCGGGATACGCCGGCGGCGTTGACCCTGGCGTGGATGGCCAAGCGTCGCGGTTGCGATCTCTACCGCGCGGTGACCGCGAACGGTCAACAAGTTTTCGGCGGCATCGGCTTCATCACCGATGTCGACGTGCAGCTCTATTACCGGCGAGCGAAACAAGTTCAGATGCTGTGGGCCGAGCCCCATTACGCCGATGAGCAGCTCGCCCGACTCATTCTCGACGACGACGGCCCCGGCCTGCTGCCGGCGATCATCGAACGTTGAGCCCTTCGGCGCCCGTCGCCGTGCTTTGTGTATCGCTTGAAAGGACTCATCCATGAAACGACGGATAGCTCGTGGCACTGTCGTGTTGGTCGGGATACTCGCGCTGGCCGCCTGCGGCACGGTTCGGGGCACCGACGAGCCGGAAACCAAGGATCCGGCCAACTCCTACGAACCCGGCATGCACGTACAGGAGCCGCCCTCGGATCCGGTCGACGGCGGCACCCTGACGATTGCGGAGGTGAGCGAACCCCGCTCCCTCGATCCGGTTCAGTTGATCCCCACCGGTTTGACCGGCGGCACGGTTTTCACCGCCGTCTACGACCAACTGCTGCGCTGGAACGAGGTCGAGCAGAAGTTCGAGCCGCGCCTGGCCGAGTCGGTGGAGCCCAATGACGACTTCACGGAGTGGACGATCAAGCTTCGTCCGGATGCGAAGTTCTCCGACGGTAGTCCGGTCAATGCCGATGCCGTGCTGGGTTCGTTCACGTACTACTTCGAGAACAAGGGCTACGACCTCGGCGTGCTCGGCCCGATCTGGGGTGGGGCCAAAAAGGTCGACGAGCACACCGTCCTGGTCACCCTGAAGAAGCCCTGGGCGACCTTCAACATGTCTCTGGGCAAGGGGCTCGGCTTCATCGTCGCTCCGGCGGCGATCGCCGGCGGCAAGGACAACTTCAAGCCGATCGGTGCCGGCCCGTTCGTCGTCGAGTCGTACAAGCCGCAGGAAGAGATGGTGCTCAAGGCCAACCCCGAGTACTGGGACGGCAAACCCCATCTCGACAAGGTGCGTTTCGTCTGGCTGGGAGCCAACCAGACGTCCTTCGAAGCCCTGCAGTCCGGTTCGGTGCAGTTGGCGATGCTGCGCGACTTCAAGGTGATCGAGCAGGCCCGGGAGGCCGACGTCTCCGGCTGGATGGAGGTCGAGAACCAGGGCAACATCATCGTGCTCAACACCGCCGACGGTAAGCCCGCCGAGGACGTGCGGGTGCGCAAGGCGATCGCCCACGCCATCGATGCCGAGGCTCTCCACGACCGGGTCTACGACGGGCTCGGCATCCCGTCCAAGCACTTCTTCGGACCCACCTCACCGTGGTACCAGGAGTCCGCCGAGGCTCCCGCCCATGACCCGGACGAGGCACGCAAGCTGCTCGAGGAGGCCAAGCAGGACGGTTTCGACGGCCAACTCACCATCACCGCGAACTCCGCGCCGATCATGCGCGAGCAGGTGCTGATGCTCACCAGCCAGCTCGAAGCGGTGGGCTTCGAGGTGAAGTCCGATCACCTGCGGACGGTGGTGGAGCTGACCGTGAAGGTCTTCGTCGAGAAGAACTACGAAGCCTCCAGCACCTCGGCCTTCCTCACCAACACCGACCCCTACTGGCGGATGCACATGTTGCTGTACTCGACCTCGCCGGGCAATGCGTCGAATTTCAAGGACCCCGAGACCGACGCCCTGCTGGACGAACTGCGGGGCAAGCAGGGTGATGACCGCCGGGAGACCATCAACAAGCTCGAGAACCGGTTGCTGGATCAGTTGCCGGTGGTACCCCTGGGCGGGGACATCTCCTTCGCGGCCTGGAACAAGAACGTCTTCGGCGTCGGGGTGTCGAACGACATCATGCTGACCCTCGACAAGGCATGGATCGCCCCGAAGTGATGTGAGCAAGAGTGGTTCCACCGACAACTGTCAGTGGAACCACTCTCCGGCATTGGTACCGATACTCTGACCGGTCACCGGCCGCGCCAGCGGGGAGGCCAGATAGGTGATCGTCCCCGCCATCTCCTCCGGCCCCGGGATGTAGCCCAGGGCCGTATTGCGACAGGCCTCGGCATGGACGTCCTGGTACGAGCGGCCGGACTGTTCGGCCCTCAGCCGCAGGTAGCCCTCCACCTGTTCGGACCAGATCATGCCCGGATGCACCGCATTGACCCGGATCCCCTGCCCACCGAGTTCCTGGGCCAGGGTTCTGGTGACCCCGGACAGGGCCGCCTTCGAGGTCGAGTAGGCGGCGAAACCGTCGATCACCTTCCAGGCCTGCAGGCTGTTCACCATCACCACCCGCCCGTCCCCGTGCCGGCTCAACAGCGGCACCATCGCCCGGGTCATGTTGAGGGTGCCGAAGAGGTTCACCTCGATCACGCTGCGCCACTGATCGAAGTCGCTGTCCAACACCGTGGTGCGGGGCCCGGAGAGGAAGGCGTTGTTGACCAGAATGTCGCCGCGGCCGAAGTGCTGCTCGGCCGTTGCGGCGACGTGGGCGCAGGCGTCCGGATCGGTGACGTCGGCGGACACGCACACCGCCTCCCGACCCAACGCGCCCAGCTCCTCGCGCACCTGTTCCAGGAAGGTCATCCGCCGGGCGACCAACACCAGGTTGCACCCGTGGCGACCGAGGTCGAGCGCGACCGCGCGGCCGAGCCCGGGGCCCACCCCGGACACCACCGCGGTCAGGCCCTCGAGCGTCCCGGGCATTACCGGGCTGTTCCCTGTTCGGCCAGCCAGATCGGGCTGTAGGGCTGCCCCGGATCGCCGAAGACGTTGCCGCGACCGGGCACCAACCCGAAGTCGAGGACGCTCTTCAACCCGGGCGGTAGGTTGTCCAAGTACGGCACGACAGCCAGCCCGCGCCAGGCCGAGAGCACGCAGCCGCCGGTGTTGCCGTCCCCGTCGGGGCCGGTCAGGCCCGTCCAGGAATTGATGTTCGGGTTGCCCTTGATCTCGACCCGGTAGCCCTCTTCGGTGGGCCAACCATCGGGCACCACGTCGGCGGCCATGAAGTTGAAGTGTTCGATCACGATCTTGGGTTCGCCGCCCACCATGCCGCTCAACCGCCACCGCAGCGCACCCATGGTGCCGGCCTCGATGTCGGGCAGTCCGCCGGGCATCGAGATCGCGCGGTCGGTCGGGAGGCGTTCGACGTACTCCTCGATGTCGTCGAGTTCGATGCCCAGCCCGGCGGCCATCGCGTCGATCGGTCCGCGCCAGGTGGTGCGCAGGGCACCGGGTCGGGCCGCCGGCGGCACCACGTCCATCGGCCCGCCCCAACCCTGTGCGTCCATGAAGTTGGCGTTGAAGAAGGTCGAGTAGTCGAGTACCTCGGTGACCTTGATCGAGTCGACCCGAGCGCAGCCGCCGGCCAGGGTCAGGGGCAACAGGTCGCTGAAGAAGCCCGGCTCGACGCCGGTCACGAACATCGACCGGCCACCCTCCGCGCAGGCCGCGGCCAAGGGTTCGGTGAAGGCCTTCGGTGCCGTCGGTGGGTACACCAGCGGCGGCAGACAGTTGGAGATCACGTGTTTGCCGGCGCGCAGCGCCCGGGCGCAGTCGGCCACCGCGTCGGCCTCACGGAAGGCACTGTTGGCGAAGTAGGCCACCACATCGGCGTCCAGGGCGAGTACCGCATCGATGTCGTCGGTGGCGATCACGCCGGTATCGCCCGCGCGGCCGACGATCTCGCCGGCGTCCTTGCCGATCTTCTCCGGAGTGTGCGCGATCATGCCCACGAGTTCGAAATCCGGGTGGTCCAGTACCGCGGCAAGCCCCAACTTGCCGACATATCCCGACCCCCACCAAATGACCCTGTGCACCATCTCGGCACTCCTCGCGTTCGCTCCGGCTTTCGCTCACGATGACAGAGCCCGGAGCATTACGCAACGATTCGTAGCGTAACCTTCCATTGACCGGTAGCCGGGGGCGGGTTTTCCGGGGACGAAGAACGGCGCCCACCCCGGTATGGGATGGGCGCCGTTCAGACAGGTTCGGACGAAATCAGGCCTTCTTGTCGTCCTTCTTCTCGGCCTTGTCGTCGTCCGCGTCAGCCTCGTCAGCCTTGGCCTCGTCAGCTTCGTCGGCCTTGGCGTCGGCGTCCTCGGTGGTTTCCTCGGCTTCGGTGGCCTCGGTCTCCTCGACCTCGGTTTCCTCGGCGGCGGTCTCCTCCGCAGCAGCTTCCTCGGCCTCGTCCTTCTTCGCCTTGGCCTTCGGTTCGTCCTTCTTGGCGGCCTTGGTCTCGTCCTTCTTGGCCTTCGCCTTGGGCTCGACCTTCTCGGTCACCAGTTCGATGATCGCCATCGGAGCCTTGTCGCCCTTGCGCAGACCGATCTTGGTGATCCGGGTGTAGCCACCCTCACGACCCTCCATCATCGGGGCGATCTCGGCGAACAGAATGTGCACCACGTCGGTATCGCGCACCGTGCGCATCACCTGGCGACGGTTGTGCAGGTCACCACGGCGGGCCTTGGTGATCAGCTTCTCGGCCAGCGGACGCAGCCGCTTCGCCTTGGCCTCGGTGGTGGTGATTTTTCCGTGCTCGAACAGCTGGGTGGCCAGGTTCGCCAGGATGATCCGTTCGTGCGTGGGGCTGCCGCCGAGGCGGGGGCCCTTGGTGGGAGTAGGCATGGGTTCTCCAGTTTCTCAGTACTGGTCGAGCAGTACTGGGGTCGTTCTCAGCACTGCTCGGTCTCGGCGTAGTCCGCGTCGCCCTGGTCGTCGATGTCGTCGTACATCGCGTTGTCGAAGCCGGACATGCTGTCCTTGAGGGCCAGGCCCATCTCGTGCAGCTTCTGCTTGACCTCGTCGATCGACTTGCTGCCGAAGTTGCGGATGTCCAGCAGGTCCTGCTCGCTGCGCGACACGAGTTCGCTCACGGTGTGGATGCCCTCACGCTTCAGGCAGTTGTAGGAGCGGACGGTCAGGTTCAGCTCCTCCACCGGTAGCGCCAGGTCGGCGGCCATCTGCTCATCGACCGGGGACGGGCCGATCTCGATGCCCTCGGCGTCGACGTTCAGCTCGCGGGCCAGGCCGAACAGCTCGACCAGGGTGCGGCCGGCCGAGGCCAGCGCGTCGGCCGGGCTGATCGCCGGCTTGGTCTCGACGTCGACGATCAGACGGTCGAAGTCGGTGCGCTGCTCAACACGGGTGGCCTCCACCTTGTAGGTCACCTTCAGCACCGGGGAGTAGATCGAGTCGACCGGAATGCGTCCGATCTCGTTCTCGACCGGCTTGTTCTGAGCGGCGGAGACGTAGCCACGGCCGCGCTCGACGACCAGTTCCATCTCCAACCGGGCCTGGTCGTTCAAGGTCGCGATGTGCAGCTCGGGGTTGTGGATCTCCACCCCGGCCGGCGGGGCGATGTCGGCGGCGGTCACCGCGCCGGCACCGGCCTTGCGCAGGTACATCACCACCGGCTGGTCCTCCTCCGAGGACAGCACCAGGCCCTTGAGGTTCAGGATGATCTCGGTGACGTCCTCCAGGACGCCGGGCAGGGTGGCGAACTCGTGCAGGTTGCCGTCGATCTTGATGCTGGTCACCGCAGCCCCCGGAATCGAGGACAGCAGGGTGCGACGCAGGGAGTTGCCGAGGGTGTAGCCGAAGCCGGGCTCCAGGGGCTCGATCACGAACCGGGAGCGGTACTCGGAGACGACCTCTTCGGTCAGGGTCGGCCGCTGAGCAATGAGCATGAGGGTTCCTTTCCGCACCAACCGCTATTTGATGGTGCGATCCACACCGCCCGGCGCGGGCACGCAGGGCGGTTCGGCCGGGTCCGATGGCGGCTGCCACCGAACCCGGCCGGTCAACTCACTTGGAGTAGAGCTCGACGATCAGCTGTTCCTGAACGTCGATGGTGATCTGGTCACGGGTGGGCAACTGGTGGATGAAGATCTTCATCTGGTTCGGACGGGCTTCCATCCAACCGGGCACCGAGCGCTCACCGTGGGTCTCGCGGGCCACCACCAGCGGGTGCAGGTTCAGCGACTTCTCGCGCACCGAGATGATGTCGTGCGGGCTGACCCGGTAGGAGGGGATGTTCACCTTCTTGCCGTTGACCAGGAAGTGGCCGTGCACGACGAGCTGGCGGGCCTGACGACGGGTCGAGGCGAACCCGGCGCGGTACACCACGTTGTCGAGGCGGCTCTCCAGGATCTGCAGCAGGATCTCACCGGTCTTACCGGGGAGGCGGTTCGCTTCCTCGTAGTAGCGGCGGAACTGCTTCTCCAGCACGCCGTAGGAGTAACGAGCCTTCTGCTTCTCACGGAGCTGCAGCGAGTACTCGGAGTCCTTGGTGCGGGCGCGGCCGTGCATACCCGGGGGGTACGGACGACGCTCGAAGGCCTGGTCGTTGCCTACCAGGTCGGTCCCGAGACGACGGGACTTCTTGGTCATTGGGCCGGTGTAGCGGGCCATGTCTGTTCAGTCCTTTCGTTGTCTCAGACGCGCCGGCGCTTGGGCGGGCGGCAGCCGTTGTGCGGAATGGGGGTCACGTCGGAGATCGGACCGATCTCCAGACCGAGGGCACCCAGCGAGCGGATCGCGGTCTCGCGACCCGAGCCCGGGCCCTTCACGAATACGTCAACGCGCTTCATGCCGTGCTCCATGGCGCGGCGACCCGCGGCCTCGGCAGCCATCTGGGCGGCGTAGGGGGTCGACTTGCGCGAACCCTTGAAGCCGACCGTGCCGGCCGACGCCCAGGAGATGACCTGGCCGTTCGGATCGGTGATCGCGATGATGGTGTTGTTGAACGTCGACTTGATGTGGGCCTGACCGGCGATAACGTTCTTCTTTTCCTTGCGGCGCACCTTCTTGGCGCCGCCACTGCGTCCTGCAGTAGCCATGTGGTTTCTCCCCTACTACTTCTTCTTCTTGCCGGCCACGGCCTTCTTCTTGCCCTTGCGCTGACGCGCATTGGTGCGGGTCCGCTGACCACGCACGGGCAGGCCACTGCGGTGGCGACGGCCCTGGTAGGACCCGATCTCGACCTTGCGGCGGATGTCGGCAGCGACCTCACGGCGAAGGTCACCCTCAACTTGGTAGTTCGCTTCGATGTGGTCACGCAGCGCTACCAGCTGATCTTCGGAGAGCTCGTGCACACGAAGCTCACCGCTGATGCCGGTGGCTGCCAGGGTTTCCAGGGCGCGGGTACGACCGACGCCGAAGATGTAGGTGAGTGCGACCTCCAGGCGCTTGTCGCGCGGAAGATCGACACCGATCAAACGTGCCATGAGGCGGGTTCCTCTCTGGGTTGGCCAGCTCTTTGCCATCGAGCTGCGAAGGTGTCTGGCGCGTCGCGTCCCCGCCCGCCATGAGCAGGGCCCCGGCCTTCGTCCGGGGGTGGTTCCGCCGGCCTGGCAGGCCGACGGGGTTTGCGTCCACGCTTTGTTGAGTTGTGCTGCGATCAGCCCTGACGCTGCTTGTGGCGCGGGTTGTCGCAGATCACCATCACACGACCGTGCCGGCGAATCACCTTGCACCGGTCGCAGATCTTCTTGACGCTCGGCTGAACCTTCATCGAGCTACTTTCTCCGATCGGCGCCGGGCATGAAGAGGCCATGCCCGGTATGGGTGGATGGGTCTGTCTTGCTGTGGATTACTTGTGCCGGTAGACGATGCGTCCGCGGTTGAGGTCGTAGGCGGAGACTTCCACGACCACGCGGTCGCTGGGGAGGATGCGGATGTAGTGCTGCCGCATCTTGCCACTGATCGTGGCCAACACCTTGTGGCCATTGGCCAGCTCAACACGGAACATCGCGTTGGGCAGAGCCTCAACCACGGTGCCCTCGAGTTCGAGTGCTCCCTCTTTCTTCGCCATGAATCCCCATCTGTGCAGTTGCACGCGTCGACAGATCACCGGCACAGGTGACCGAGGAGACATATTACACGCCGACGCCCCAACCACCCAATTCGACCGGAAGGTGTGCTAACAGCGGACGCGGCGCCCGCTTCTGTGCCGGAGTCAGACCGCCGTGCGGACGTTACCCAGACCGTGTTCGCGGTACATCTCCACCGATTCGCGCAGCGCCTCGAGGAAGTAGGGCGGAAACTCCATCCCCTCCCGGTTGGCCCACAACACCCGCGCCTCGAGGCGGCCGATCTCCTTGGCGTACTTCTCCAGGTCGGCGTCGACCCCCAGGGTGGCCATCACGCTGCCCATGTCCTGCTTGTACCGGGGCAGGCCATTGGTGCCGACCAGGTTGTACGAGACGCTGCGCAGCACCCGGGTCAGCCACAGTTGCCAGGGCTTCAACCGAAAGGTGTGCACCATGTACTCGGCCGACATGCGGTAAAAGGCGAAGTGGCCGGGCTCCTGACGTTTGATCGGGGTGATCACGGTGTCGACCATCGCCTGCTCACCCATCTCGGTGAGCCCTTCGGTGAAGGTGTTGTAGGCCAGCACGGCCTGACGCTCGGTGCTCGCTCCGGTCAGGTAGTACATCAGGCGGGACACGTCCTGGATGCCCCGGAAACGCCCCAGGGCGCCGAGCATCTTGTACTTCCAGTTGATCGTCAGCATCGGCTCCGCGGGCAGCATGCCGATGTCCTGGGCGAGTTGGTCGAGGATGATGCCGTGCTGGATCTCCTGCGGCTGCCACACGTCCTCGTAGAAGAACCGGTCGTTCTCCTCCACGTCGGGCAGCACGGTCAGCAACTCGAGGACGTTGCGGTCGACCTCGAGTTCGACGCGGGCCAGGTAGGCGAGCAAATGGCCGTAACGGGTTCGCACCAGGTCGGGGTTGTTGACGGTGCGGTCGATGGAGCTCAGCGGGATCGGCGGGTACAGCTCCCCGAGCCGCGCGACGTGATCATGGATCTTGGTCAGCGTGATCTCTTGACGTGCCACGGGCCCCATACTAGAGCGGTTCTGCGGTACCGCAGACCGCAGCGGAATTCGTTCATTCCTCGGCCATCTTTTGTTGCCGGACGGTCAGATCCGGTCCACCGACCAGGTGGCGCAGGCGGTGGCCTCACCGGAGTTGTATCCCGACCAGATCCACGCCCAACGTTCCTGGCCGGTGCCGTAGCCCGGGGTGTCCCCCATCCGGCCGTACCAGTTGGCGAACCAGTCGTAGTCCTCACGGCTGTAAATGGTGGTCGAGATCCGTCCGGCGAGCAGGCCACCGAGGCATTCGACCTGACTCTCACTGCGTTTCATGGTGGTGGTGCTGTCCTCGGGCCACTTCTGCTGGGCCATCAGGTTCTGGGTGCGCCATTGGATGTAGTGCCCGTACTCGTGGAACAGCACGTGGGTGGTGAGGATCGGCGGCTGTTCGAGCATGGTCTGCTCGTTCAGGTAGATGCCGTTGGTTTCGGTGTCACCGCTCCAGCTACCACAGAAGTAGCCCCAGCCCTCCGGATCCAGGGTGCCGCAGGGCGTGGTACCCGACCCCGAGAAGTAGTACAGGTCGGGTTCGGGAGACGGCTTGAACCACTCGTCCAGTTGTGGCCCGTACACCTGCCGTGCACATTCCAACAGGCCCTTGTGCTGCGTTTCGCGGCTGGGATCGGTCAAACTCACCGGACGGGCCGAGCAGTTCACGTCTTGGGCCGCCAACCAGTAGAGCCGGTTGTTCAACAGGATGCCCCTGGCATAGGCGGGGTCTTCCGGAATGGCCCGATGGTCGGCGGTATCGGCGGCTTGGCCCTGGTTGTGCGGTTTCCCGTTGTGTTCGGGCTGCACCTGATCGCCCGCTGTCGGATCGGGGGCGGGGTCCTGGGTCGGGTCCGGTTCCGGTTCGGGGTCCTGGGTCGGTTCGGGCTCGGGGTCCTCGGTCGGACTCGGCTCGGGCTCGGGATCCTCGGTCGGGGTCGGTGCCGGCTCGGGATCTTCGGACGGGGTCGGCTCGGACGTGGTGGGCGCAGGGTCCGGCTCCACCACCTCGGTGCGGTTGCTCAGCGACAGCGCGACGAAGGCGACCCCGAGAATCAACACCGTGACGATCGCGCCGATCAACACCGGTTGCCAGCGACGTCGCGGCGGTGGCGGTGCTCCGAACCCCGGTTGACCACCCCAGCCGGGTTGGCCGCCCGACTGGTGGTGCCCGGACCACGGTTGCTGGTTACCCCAGGGTTGGTGGTTACCCCAGGGTTGCTGGTTACCCCACTGTTGCTGGGTACCCCACTGCTGTTGACTGCCCCACTGTGGTTGTCCCTGGTTCCAGCCGGGCTGGACGTTCCGTCCGTTGTTCGGCTGCGACCAACCGCTCGATCCGCCGCCGAACGGTGACCCGCCCGTCTGCCACCCGCTCATTCGCCCTCACTCGCCCTCGCCCCAGACCGGGGCCAGCGTAGCCGGGCGACGGCTCACAGCAGGATGACGAGCAGAATCACCAGCAGCACGATGCTCACCGCGATACCGCCGCCCACCGCGAGGGCGAAACGACTCGCGTCGCGGCTCGGGGCGAGTTCGCCGGGGGCGGTGCTGCCCTGTTCCACGATGGCCGGGTCCTGGTAGGTCTGCACCGGCGGGAGTCCCTCCACGACCGGGACGAGTTCGCCCAGGGTGTTGGCGGCATAGAGCCGATCGAGCCGGTTGCGGTAGTCGACGTCGTCCAGCTTGCCCTCGGCGAAGGCGTCGGCGAGCCGGGCGGTGAGCTGATTGCGCTCGTTGTCATCCACCGGCTCATGCGGAGTGCTGCGGTACTTCGACGAGATCGGCAGATTGCTCATGCCTACAGCCTAGCTAGCCGATCGATTCGATGGCCGAGGCCAACTCGCCGTAGAGGCCCTCGGAGAAGGCCGAAGTGAGTTTCTCGTCCACCGCCAAGCGGTGCCCTTCGGGCGAGAGGATCCAGCCGAACACTTCCCTGACGCGTTCCCCATCGGCGGCATCGGGGTACTTGCCGCACACGACCACGTAGCTCACCACCACCGCCGGGTAGGCGCCGTCGATATTGCGGTCGAGTTGACGAGCCTGGTCGTGTTCGGGGCGTCCCGGGACCTTCGGGGAGCCGTCGATTTGGTAGGCGCCCTCGGGTCCGTGCGCGGAAAGATCCTTGCCACCGTGGCGCACCAGCGCCACCTGGGTATCGCGCACCGCCGCCGATGCCGGCAGGTAGGCGATCGCTCCGGCGGTCTCCAGTTGTCGGCGAGTCTCCGACGCGGTGGCCGGGGTGCCCCCCTTGGCCGGCCAATCGTCGCCGGCTGCCAGCGACCACGCTCCCGAAGCCTGCAGCCATTCGGTCATCGCCCGGTTGACCGGGGTGCGATCGCTGCGATAGACCGGCGTGATCTTCAGGTCGGGCAGCTCGGCCTCGGGGTTCAGTTCGGCGATCGCCGGGTCGTTCCACGAGGTGATCTCACCCTGGTAGATGGCGGCCAGGGTCTTGGCGTCCAGCACCAGGTCCTCGACCTCGGGCACGTTCACGGCCAGGGCCACCGGGTCGGCCAAGACCGGCAGATGCAACGGTGGCGCTTCGCACCCGTCGGCACTGTTGGCCTCGGTCTCGTCCATCGGCCGGGTGGTGATCGCATACTGACGATCACCCTTGAGGAACTCTTCCAGCCCCATGTTGTTGCCAACCGGGTTGTAGCCCAGCTTCAGTGAGCCGGCCTCCTCGAGGGCGAGGCTCCACCCCTCCATGGCCGACACCGCGTTCGCGGCTCCGCCGCCGTCGAGTTCACCGCTGACCTGTGGCACGTCTGGCTGCGAGGAGTCGGGGGAATCGTCCGGATCCGCAGTGCCGTCGGTGGTTTCGGAGGCCGGAACCTCCTGCGAACTCGACGGCGTCATCACCCGGTAAACCGCAAAGACGGTGATCAGCAGCAGGATCAGCGCGATCGCCAACACCGCTGCCGCGATCGCCCAGCGGGCGCCGCTCTTCTTCGGCGGCCCGCCGGATCCACCGGGGTACGGGCCGTGGGGACCGCGAGGGGGGCGGGGCGGGCCACCACCGGGGTACGGGCCAGGCCCCGGTGGCGGTCCGCCGGGCTGCGGGCCATGGTGCCCGCGCGGAGGTCCGCCGGGCTGCGGCCCGTGTTGACCCGGCTGCGACCCCTGTTGACCCGGCAGACCGCCGGGATGCGGTTGCCACTGTGGGCCCGGTGCGCCGCCGGGGTGCTGGGGTCCTTGCGGACCCGGCTGCTGGCCAAAACTCATCCGTTCCCACTTCCGTGCGTGTCCTCGGCACAGACTAATCACTCGGGGTGCATCGCAACCGGCACCGCACCACGGGAGCTATTGGGTCGGCGACGGCAACAAGGCCCGGTCGGGCACCGTGCGGGCCACCACATCGGGGGCACCGGCGACCAGGACATATTCCAGATTGCGGCCCCGGCCCGGTTCTCCGACGACCTCACCGCGCAGATTGTGCACCCCGATCCGGTGCCCGATGTGGCGGCGGCTGTCGAAG
Organism: Pseudenemella bisphenolivorans; assembly: GCF_051133435.1. Classification (NCBI taxonomy): domain Bacteria; kingdom Bacillati; phylum Actinomycetota; class Actinomycetes; order Propionibacteriales; family Propionibacteriaceae; genus Pseudenemella; species Pseudenemella bisphenolivorans. The sequence goes on from NZ_JBPGNY010000001.1 coordinate 872,061, forward strand.
GCCAGCACCTCCACCTCACCGTGCACCCGGCACATGTCGACCAGGTCGTCCAACGGGACGAAACCCTCGTCGTTGAACGAGACCACCACCACCTCGGCCCGAACCCGGGCGATGAGTTCTGCCAGAGCGGCGGGCATGGTGCGACGGCTGTCCAACACGGTGCGGGTTTCGGGCTCGCGGGCATCGGCACGCTTGCGAGCCACCCCATAGGTCTCCGGTTCGTCCCAGCGCACGAGGGTTTCCCAGATGTGGTAGTTCGTGAAATACCGGTGCTGGTTGTAGGGCGGATCCAGATAGGCCAAGTCGGCCGGGGGTAGTTGGTCGACCAACTTGGTGGCATCACCGCGCACCGCCCGTCCGGTGCCGGGCACCAGTACCGGGGCGCGCAGCCGCAGGGGGCTGTGGGAGCGGGCCGACCAGTTCTTCAGGTAGGCCATGTGCAGCCCGATCGTGGAGTCGACCCGGTCGGCCGCCTCGATCAGGCTGGTCAACAGCACCGGACGCAGCCACGATGCGCCATAGCGGCGGTCGATGCCGGCCCGGATCGCATCGATCCGTTGCCCGTTGTCGGGCTGGAAGTAGCGGGCCTGTTCACAGAACATCTCGGTGACGTAGCCGCGCACCGGCGCCAACCCGCCCAGCCAGTCGAGGGCCTCGGCCAGTTCGGCGTGCTGCTCGGTGGTCAGGGTGTCGGCGTCCAGTTCGACATAGCACTGGGCGAAGACCTCGCTGTAGGAGGCAAGGTCCACCGCGGTGGTGTGCAGCCCGCGGCGGCAGAACTCCTGAGCCACCCTGGTGGTGCCGGTGAACAGGTCCAGGGCCGTGGCGGCACCGGAGTTCTCGGCCAGCTCCCCCAGCACGCCGACCAGACGGCGTTTGGAGCCCAGGTACTTGATCATGGCGCTACTTGATCATGTTGGACGGGTTCACGTCGTACCGGATCCTGATGTGGTCATGCACACCGTGCTGCTCAGAGGCGTCCGCTCCAGGTGTTGCACTTGCGGGGGTCGCCGGAGTCGAAGCCGATCCGCATCCACTTCTGGCGCTGTTCGGCCGAGCCATGGGTCCACGATTCGCGATCGACCCGGCCGGCCGTCCGCTCCTGAATCCGGTCATCACCCACCGAGTGGGCGGCGTCCTGAGCCCGTTGCACGTCGTCGGCGGTCACTTCGGCGATCGGGCTCTCGGGATCCTTGGCGGCATTGCTGAGCCACACCCCGGCATAGCAGTCGGCCTGCAGTTCCAGGCGCACCGCAGCCGATTGGGGGCCGGTCGAGCGGTCGCCCTGGGCGCGGTTCATGTCACCGGACAGGTTCTGGATGTGGTGGCCGTATTCGTGGGCGATCACATAGGCCTCGGCGGCGTCACCGCCCTTGGCACCGAGCTGGGAGACCAACTGGTCGAAGAAACCGGTGTCGAGGTAGATGCCCATATCGGCCGGGCAGTAGAAGGGGCCGACCGAGGAGTCGGCAGTGCCACAACCGGTACTGATCTGGCCGGTGAAGATGTTCATCGAGGCCGGACGGTGACCCTCATACTGTTCCACCCAGTAGTTGTGGATCGAGTTCTCATAGGCCACCCAGCGGCACTCACGATCCTTGGAGATATCAATGCCCTCCCCCTGGCAGCGCTCATAGGCATTGCTCTGCTGGGGTTCCTGCGGATCGGGTGCGGGGCCGCCGGTCAGCATGTCGGGGTTGATGCCCAGGAACAGGGCGATCAACACGATCACCAGGCCGCCGACACCACCACCGATGGCGAGGCCGCCACGTCCGCCTCCGCGACCCCCACCTGTTCGCATCCGGGACGGATCAAGATTCGCCTTCTCGTTGTAGCGCATCGCCAACCTCCATCACGCAGATCGCCCCTATGCCGGCTTGAGCCAAGCATAGGGGCGATATAGCGACTTGAGGGACGCCGGGTCGGTCAGCGGCGGAAGTAGGAAAGGATCCGCAGCAGTTCGGTGTACAGCCAGACCATGGTGACGGTCAGACCGAAAGCGGCCGTCCAGGACATCGAGGCCGGAACCCGGTTGCGAATACCGGTTTCGATGAACTCGAAGTCCAGAATCAGGTTCAGCGAGGCGAGCACCACCGCGACGATCGAGACGAGGATCGGCAGCATGCCGACCGGGCCGGTGACCCCGGCGCGCAGGCCGAGGTTGACCACACCGGTGAGGCTGAGCAGGAAGTTCGCCACCAGCGCCAGCGCCAGACCGGCGGTGGCGATCAGCACCACCTTGCGAATGCGGCTGGCGATCCGGCCCAGGTTGAAGAAGCGGTAAGCGGCCAGCACCACACCGGCCACCAGGAAGGTCGACACCACGGCGGCGACCACGATGCCCGGGTAGTAGAACTCGAAGATCTTCGACAGCATGCCGACGAAGACACCCTCGATCAGCGAGTAGCCGATCACCACCGCCGGGTTGACCTTGCGAATGACGATCATCGCGACGGCGGCGACGATCGACAGCAGGCCGGCACCGAGCAGGGCCGGGATCACCAGGGCGTCGGGGATGAAGAACCAGGCGGCCGCGGCGACGCCGGCCACCAGGGCGAGGCAGATCGCGGTCTTGGTGATGACATCTTCCATCGTCATCACGCCCTGGACGGGCTGCTGCGGCGGCATCGACGGTGCGCCACCGTAGCCACCGTAGATATCCGGCCCCTGGCCCTGGTACCGGGGGTCGCCGTACTGCGGGTCGGAGTAGGGGGCCGAGGAGTATTGCGGCTGGAATTCCTTCTGCCGGGTCAGTACGGGATTGGAGCTGTGAAACATTGCGGGTGCCTTTCAGGCGCTCGATCTTGACTGGTCCAGTGTATGCGGTCTGTGGGAGTGCTTCGGCCCGTTGCTCCGGTCACGATCACGCATCGGGTTCGGAGCTTCGTCGGGCGTGCTTCAGGACTTGGCTTCGACCACCCGGCCGAACTCCTCCCAGGCCGTGACCACCCGCTGCGACCCGTTCTCGATCTCGGTGGCCACCTCACCGGCCGCCTTCTGATCGGCCTGCTGCCAGGCATTGGTCGCCTCGTGTTCGGCCCGGATCGCCTGCCGGTTCTTCTCCCGGTCGATCCGGCCACTCGAACGGGCCTCGCCGTTGAGCTGCCAGGCCGCCCGGCGCTCCTGCAGGTAGGTGGCGCGGGCCTGCACGATCCCGTCCTGCACCTTCACCTCGCCGGCCTGCTCGACCGCGGCCTTGCACTCGGCCGCCGCGGCGTCGAACGACTCACCGGTCGCGCCACGATCCATGTAGGCATTGGCCTTGTCGAACTCGTGGCACACCCGCTGCATGTGCTTCACCGGCGGCACCGAGGCGCCCCAATCGGTGAGGAACGTCCGGTAGGAGTTCACCGCCTCGGACACCGGGCGATAGGCCTCGGCGACCTCGGAATCGGAGAAGGCCCGTTCCTGGCTCAGTTCCTCGACCTGGGTGCCGTAGTCGCGGACCACCTGCATCATCGCGTCGACCTTCGTCTCGTTGTCGGCCGGATCGGGTGACTCGCTCTGGGCCACCTGCACCACCTGGAACATCACCTCATCGCGGTGTTTGGTCAACAGCTCCTGGCTGCGGTTGTGCACCTTGCTGTAGTCGCCACCGAGCACCGGTCGCCACAGCGTCCACGCCAGCAGGCCGACGATGACCAGCGCCACCAGGCCCACGACGATGCCGACCGGCAGCACCCAGCGCGGACGGCGCTTCGGGGTGGCGGAATGGCCGGTGTCGGACGGGGGCAGATCGCTGGTTCCAGAATGGGGTGTTCCAGAAGTCATGTGCCGGAGTCTGCCAGAGCCCGGCCCCGGTCACCGCATCGGCGACCAATCACCCCTCTCGGCGACCATCCCCACCTGCACATGCAACCCGGACTCGTTCCTGCGTGGCCTAGTTGTGCACGCAGGAACGAGTCCGGGTTGCATGTGGGTGGTCGGCAGCTATCGGCGTTGCAGAATCAGCAGGCCGTCCCAGCCCTTGATGCCGACGGTTTGCACCGCGGTGGCGGTCAGGGACGAGTCGGCACCGATCGCGGCCACGACCTCGCGCACTCCCTGTACCCGGGGATCGTCGCTGTCGGCATCGACCACGGCCCCGTCCCGCACCACATTGTCGATCACGATCACCGCGCCGGGTTGGGTGAGCCGCAGCGACGCCTCGAGATAGGCGGGGTTGCTCGGCTTGTCGGCATCGATGAATACGAAATCGAAGGGTTCGACCTCGGCGTCGATCAACTGCTGCGCGGATTCGGCGGCGGGGCCCACCATGATCTCGACGCGATCGCCGACACCGGCGCGCTCGATGTTGGCCCGGGCCACCTCGGCGTTGAGGTCTTCCAGTTCCAAGGTGACCACCCGTCCGGTGTCCCCGGCGGCTCTGGCGAACCAGATCGTGGAGTAGCCGGCCAGGGTGCCGAACTCGAGCACCCGGCGAGCGCCGGACATCCGGATCAGCAGCGCGAGCAGGGCCCCTTGGTTGGCGGCCACTTCGGCATTGGGCATCGTGGTTCGGGCACCGGAATCACGTGCGCCGACGAGCGCTTCGTCCTCGGCCACCAGTGTTTCGGTGAAATACTCGTCCACCGCCCGCCACTGCGGGTCGGAGGCGTAGCGGTTCACGGGCGTGGCGTCGGTGTTCATCCCGTCACGCTAACGGTGCCTGCCCCGGCCGGGCTCGAAATGTGCGCCGGTGACCACAACCGGTTCAGCTATTCACCGGTTGTTCAGGGGGCGAAAACCTTGGACAGGTCCGAGTAGATCCGTCCGGCCGCGATTCCGTCCTTGTCGAAGGTGTACATCGCCACCGCCGGCACTTCGACGAGTCGGCCGTCGGCGCGTCCGTAGGTGGTGATGGTTTCCAGGGCCACCTCCTGCCCATCGCGGACCATCCGGACGAACACATGGCTCATCGAGGAGATGCTGCCGAAGAACTCCGACAGGGCTTGGGCGATCTCCTCCGGCCCGGTCGCCACCGGCCCGTCGCCGAACCGCAGCGTGCCCTTGGGTGAAAAGTACGAGGCGAAGCCCTCGCTGTCGAAGGTGTCGGCATGGTCGTAGAAACGGCGGAAGTCGAACGATTCAGTCATGGGGGCTCCTTACAGAACTGCGGTGCATTCGATCTCGACCAACAGCCCCGGGACGGCCAGGCCGGTGATGCCGATGATCGTTTGCGCGGGGTGTTCGGTCGAACCGGTGACTTCTTCGATCGCCCGGGTCATCACCTCGTACTCGGTCGGTTGCGTGGTGTAGATCGTGCGCCGCACGACTTGGTCCCAGCGCACCCCGGCGGCCTCCAGCGCGACAGCCAGGTTCTCCATCGCCGCCTTCGTCTGCAGGAAGAGGTCGTCGCCTCCGATCACGTTGAAGTCCGAGCCCAATGCCACCTGACCGGCGAAGCAGACCAACCGGCTGCCTTCGGCGATGGCGATGTGGCTGAACCCGGGCGTCGGGTGCAGGTTGTCCGGGCTGATCAGTTCCATGGTGTGTTCCTTTTCATTGAGGGGTGTCGGTCATTGCGGGGTATCGCTCAGGACGGGATTGGTTTTCAGGGCGCGGCCGTCGGATCCCTCGAAGGTGCGGCCCCAGCCGGTGATGACGGCGACGATCATGACCAGGGTGAGCATGATCGGGTACACCGTGCCGAGGAACAGGCCGCCCATCGAGACCGGCGTGCCGCCCTGGGTGGCCAGCAGGGCGCCGATGAACAGGTAGGCGCTGAGGAAGGGGACGGTGGAGGCCACGCCCAGCGCGAAGCAGTCCAGGACGTTGGCTCGCCGGTACGGGTGCAGGCCCACCTTGGCGCCGAGTTCGTCGGCGACCGGACCGAAGGCCAGCATCGACGCGGAGTTGACCCCTCCGAACAGCACCGTGGTCGCCGAGATGCCCGCACCCATGGCGGCTTCGGCTCCGCGCGGGGTGCCGGCCCACGAGGCCCTGGAGAACCACGTGATCACCCGGTCGATGACGCGCGCCTCCATCAAGGTGCCGACGATGCCGAAAACGGCGATGACCAGGGCAACCGTGCCGAGCATGTACTCGACACCCTCGATCAGGAACCCGGAGGGTGCCCCGTCGGTCACACCGAGCACGTCCGAGGGTGTCAGCAGACCGGTGACCAAGGCCGTGATCGTGCCCACCACGAGGCCGACGGTGATCGCCTTGAAGATGTCGCGGGTCCAGAAGGCCACCACGAGCAGAATGGCCACCGGGATCAACATGGTGAGCCCCAGCGGATTGCCCTCGGCGGCCAGATCCAGCTTCGATCCGCCGGTCACACTGCCGAGTGCGAAGTAGAGCACCGCACTGATGGCCGCAGCCACCACCGAGTAGCGAACCCGCGCCGCGACCACACCGCCGACGTCGGCGACGCCGCGACGGTTGCGGTACTTCTGCGTGGAGGCCGACATCACCGAGGTGTCGGAGATCGGCGCCAGGTTGTCACCGAAGACCGCGCCGGACACGATCGCGCCGGCAAGCAACGCAGGGTTGGCACCCAGGGACACTCCGGCGACGTAGAAGATCGGAAAAGCGGTGAACATGGTGCCGATCGACGACCCGGTGGCCATCGCCACGAGGCAGACGGTGATGAAGGTGAACAGGGTGAAGGTGCTGGGCGGGGCACCGACGGTCTCGGCCAGCCAGACGAACCCGTCCGAAACGCCGGTCGCCTTGTTCAAGGTCGACAACGGGCCGATCAGCAGCAGGATCACCACGATCGACACCGCCTGGGGACTACCGATCCCGCGGATCACTGCCGCCCAGAAGGCCTTGTAATCCTTCGCCAGGGGTGCGGTGAGCAGCAGGGCGATGAAGCCGCCGGTCGCCAGCGCTGACATCTCGAAAGCCTTGAGCAGGACGAACAGGGTGATGCAGGCAATGAGGAAGAGCACGACCGGCGTCAGAGCCAGTGGCCAACCCCCGTGGAACTTGAGCTCCTTGCGTTCCGCGGGCGTGTCCGTAGGCGTGTGGTTGGTCACGGGTACCCCTTGGTTCGTTCGAGGGCTGATCGGCGTCGCGCGTCCAGCCATACTGCACAAGCAAACCCTTAATGTCCATAGAAGGCGCGTAGCAGCGAAATCGTTGTGCAGTGTTACTGCACAGTAGGGAAAAGCCGCGATACCCTCGACCCGTGTTCGGTGATCGCTTGCGTGCCCTGCGGAAGAGCCGCGGATTGTCGCTGCGCGATTTGGCGGGGCTGACCGGGCTGTCGTCCACCATGCTCAGCCAGATCGAACGCGGGGTGACCGACCCGAGCCTGAAGTCGTTGCGCCAGATCGCCCGGGTCTTCGGCCAGTCGGTCGCAACCCTGTTCGACGACGCCACCGGGGTTCAGGTCTCCCGGCCGGGTGAACGGTCCACGTTGAGTGCGCCCAGTGGCCGCATCCAGTACGAGCGGGTGGCGGCGGGTAACGGCCGGCTGGAGGTGCTGTTGGGCAACCTCGCCCCCGGCAGCCGATCCGGTGACGAACCGGCGGTACACGAATCGGTGGAGTGCGCTTACGTCCTGGCCGGGGTACTGACCGTCGATGTCGGCGGCGAGGTGCACGAGTTGCGCCAGGGCGAGGCCATCACCATCGGCGCCGGATTCCCACACCTGTACCAGAACCACAGCCAGGAGGACGTCGAGTTCCTGGTGTCGGTCACACCACCCATCCCCTAGGAGGACACCGCCATGGATCGAGATGACGTCGCCTGGTCGGGCTACATTCCCGCGATCACCACGCCCTTCGACGCCGATCTGCGGCTGGACATCGAAGCCCTGGACGAACAGATCCAGTGGCTGGCCGAGCAGGAGATTCCCGGGATCATCCTGGCCGGCACCACCGGCGAATGGTTCTCGATGTCGGACGAGGAGCGCGCGAATCTGTTCCTCGCCGCCCGGCAGATCGCCCCCGATTCGATGTGGGTGATCGGCGGCTGCACCGCGCTGACCGCCGACGCGGTGGCCGGCCATGCGGCCGCGGCCAGCGATGCCGGCCTGGACGGCATTCTGGTCACCCCTCCCCCGTACCTGGTGCCGACCCAGGACGAGTGTGTGGAGTTCTACCGGATGGTCAATGACGCGATCGACATCGCGATGTGCGCCTACAACTGGCCGCGCGGCTGCGTGGTGGACATGGACACCACCACCCTCGAGCGGATCGCCGAGTTGGACAAGGTCGTCGCGATCAAGAACTCCACCGGTGTTTTCGCCAGGTTCCTGGACGGGCTCTATGCCCTGGATCAGCAGGTGCGCTACTTCGGCATCCCCACCTCCCGGGTCGGCATCGACCTCGTCCGCGCCGGCCACGGGGACGGCCTGATGGGTTCGGGGGCCCCGCTCGGCCGGGCACATTCCGGCTTCTGGCAGGCCCTCGAGCGCGGCGATTTCGAGGAAGCCCGGAGGTTGGGCGACCTGGATCGTCGGCTGATGCAACGCTGGTTCAACCCCGACTACGGGGCCAAGTTCGGCAATCAGCAGGCCATCATGAAGACCGCCTTGCGTTTGCAGGGGGTTCCCGCCGGGCACGTCCGCCCACCCCTGCTGGAGCTCAATGACCATCAGGTGGGCATCGTCCGCGACACCCTCAACGAGTTGGGCATCAGCACGGGCCCGTTGCGATGACGGACGTGGCGGTGGTCGGCGGCGGCCTGCTGGGGAGCGCCACGGCCTACCTGCTCACCGAACAGGGCGCCGACGTCGCGCTCTTCGAGCAGAGCCAGTTGAACAGCGGGGCTTCGGGCCAGAATGCCGGCAGCCTGCACTTCCAACTCGAGTACCGGATGCTCGAAGGGGGCTGGGACAAGGCCCGGCAAGCCGCCGAGGCCATCCCGCTGCACCTGGAATCCCACCGGCTGTGGACCCAATGGGGTGAGCTGTTCGGGGAACGGTTGGGGGTGGTGACCCGGGGTGGCCTGATGGTCGCCGAGAACGAACAACAAGCGGAACTGTTGGACCGCAAGGCCGCTTTGGAGCGGTCGTGGGGGCTGGACGTGCAGACCTTGACCGGCCGGCGCCTGCGGGAATTCGCCCCGTACCTGGCCGCCGACATTCCGGCGGCCGCTTTCTGCCCCCTGGAGGGCAAGGCGAACACCCGAGCCGCGGGGCCGACGCTGGCCGCTGCCGCCGCCCGGCAGGGAGCCGCCGTGCACGTGCAACGTGAGGTGCGCTCGATCACCCGGCGGGCCGACCGGTGGGCCGTGCGGTGGACGAGTGCCGACGGGAGGGGTGAGGTGCTGGTCGATGCGGTGGTGTTGGCCGCGGGAGTGTGGTGTGCCGGTTTGGCCGAGCAGTTGGGTTGTTCGCTGCCGATCATTCCGCTGGCGCTGACGATGATGGTGACCGATCGCCGCCCGTTCTTCCTGCCACACCTGGTGCAGCATGTGGGCCGACGGTTGTCGCTGAAACAGACCACCGAGGGCAACGTGCTGATCGGTGGCGGCTGGCCGGCCCGACTGATCGGGGATGACGATCCGGCCGCCGCCGGGTTCCGCGGTGAGCTGATCGCCGACTCGGTCGGTGGGAATGCTGCGGCCGCCACGGCCACGGTGCCGTCCCTGCGGTCGACGGCGGTACTGCGTTCCTGGGTCGGGGTGACCGCGATCGCTCCGGATCAACTCCCCCTGGTCGGTGCCCTGCCCGGCTCTCCGGGCATCTTCATCGCCACCGGCGGTTCGGCCTTCACCCTGGGTCCCGGTTTCGCCGCGGTGCTCGTCCAATTGATCTCGGGACAACAGCCGGATCTGGACATTCAGCCCTACTCCCCACAGCGCTTCGTCGGGGCAGCATGAAACGCGCACCGGGGTCACCGATGCCGCAGGGCTTCATCGTCGTGGACGGACGACGGGTGCCGATCGCGCCCGGCGACACCGTGTTGGCGGCCATGGTGTGCGACGGTGCGGCGACCACCGGGACGCGGGCCGATGGGTCACCGCGCGGCTGGTTCTGCAACATGGGTACCTGTTACGAGTGCGCCGTGACCATCGACGGGGAGCCACTGGCCAGGGCCTGCCTGGTGCCGGCCGAGCACGACATGCGGGTGACTACGGGTGAGGCCGATGTTTGATGTGCTGATCGTCGGCGCGGGGCCGGCCGGGTTGGCCGCCGCGCAGGTCGCCGCCCGGGCCGGTCTGCGGGTCGGGGTGGTGGATGAACAAGCAGCCGCCGGCGGCCAGGTGTTTCGGGCCCCACGAGCCGGCGGGAAGCGCAGTTTCGGCAGCTACCCCTGGGGTCGACAACTGCTGGACGACACCACCCGGGAGCCCATCACCTGGTTCTTCGGACACAGCGCCTTGGGGGTGCTCCGCGACGATGACTCGGCGATCAGGCTGGTGATCCGCCCCCAGGGTGGTGCTGTCGAGGTGTTGGGCTGCCGCCGCCTGCTGATTGCGACCGGGTCGTACGACCTGCCGGTCGCCTTCCCGGGGTGGACTCTGCCGGGGGTGATCGGAGCCGGAGCCGCCCAGACCCTGCTCAAGGGCCAGTCCGCCCTGGTGGACGACCCGGTCGTGCTCGCCGGAGGGCATCCGCTGGTGCTGGTGGTGGCCAGGGATCTGCTGCGCGCCGGCGTCCGGATCCGCGCCCTGGCCCTCACCCAGCGGATGCGCGAGTTGTTCACCGGCGAGCTGCTCGCCGCCGGGTTGGGCAACGGTCGGATCGTGCGGGATGCGGTGACCGCGATGGCAACCCTGGCCGAACACCGGGTGCCGGTACTCGCCGGCACGGTCGTCTCCCGCGCCCTGGGCCCGGCCGGAGTCGAACGGGTGGAGCTGTCCCCGATCGGCGGTGACCGCGGCAAGGTGCGCGAGGTGGAGGCCGGCTCCCTGCTGCTGGGTTATGGACTGGCGCCCAGCACCGATCTGGCCCGGCAAGTCGGATGCGCTCTCGATTGGCGGCCCGCTGCCGGTGGCTGGGTGGTGCGCCACGATGCCGATCAACGGACCACCGTCCCCGAGGTGTACGCGGCCGGTGAGCCCACCGGGGTGGGCGGTGCCGATCTGTCCCGGGCCGAGGGCCTGGTGGCCGGCCGGGCGATGGTGACCGACTTGACCGGGGCGGTGGCCCCCGAGCCCGAACGTGTCCGCGTCGATCGCATGCTGCGGTCGTCCCTGCGGTTCGCGAACCGGATTCGCACGGCCTTCGCCCTACCCGAGCACCTGTTGGCCGACGCTCCCGGCCGGGACACCCCGGTGTGCCGATGCGAGGGCGTGACCCGGGCAGCCGTGGAGGATTTCGTGGACGAGCTACCCGGGCCGGTTTCGCCGAATGCGGTCAAGCTGGCCTGCCGGGTCGGGATGGGGGTGTGTCAGGGACGCTATTGCGAGCGGACGGTGCTCGAGCTGCTCAGGCAGAAGCAAGGCGCCGTGCCCAGCGATCATTGGAGTGGGCAGTTCCCGGTTCGACCGACTCCGCTGGAACAACTGATACCGATCGCATCGCGGTCGTCCGGGGCGACGAAGCATGCGGGCCCGCCGCCCGACGATGGCTGATCGGCCCTGTTCGGCCACCAACAGGTGCGCCGATCACCTGCGACACGTGTTGTAATCTGGAAGTGCGTGACACAACACAGGCCACCTGTTTCCCGTGAGGAGTGAGCAGCGATGGACGCAGCCGAGGTGACGGCCGAACCCCTACCGTCAGACATCGTGCTGCACATCATCAATGAGTGGGGACACACCCCTCGGGCCGCCGTTCCAGGCAAGACGGAGCGGCCCTACCCGGAACCGGATTGGCTGATCGATCTGGATCCTGCCGCTTGGACGAACCTTCCCCGACCGACCCATGAGGCCCTGGTCGAGGTGGCCGACAGCCTGTTCCCGATCTTCCGGGCCCAGGACGGCTCGGAGTGCGCCGAGCACCTGAACGAACTCATCGGCCGTGCCGGACTACGGCAGACCTTCGAGGCCGAGGGCCGGGCGGTGCGCCCGGTGTGGCACTGCCCCCACGGCGACAACCAGCTCTTGGCAGCAGCCGTCCTCACGGTGATCGCCCAACTCGAACACGACCCCGACTCCAGTCGGCTGGGGCTTTGTCGCGGCAGTGAGTGCGTGGACGCCTACATCGACCATTCACCCGCGGCCCGTCGACGGTACTGCGGGTTGACCTGCCAAACGCGTCAGCGAACCAGGACCTACCGGGCAGCGAAACGGCAGTCGCAAAAAACCGCCTGACCATCCGGCGACATTGTGCGAGGCTGATGCTCGCGCAAGGTCGTGGCGCATCGATCACCGCAGGGATTGATGCCGGTGTCGCTCTGCTTCGAATCGGGCATCGCGGTAACCGGGAATCGCGTCGATTCGCTCACGCAGATCGTCTCCGTCGCCCCACAGGATGCGGCCGATCACACCGCCCGCCCGGCGGACGAGGCCCACCACGAACAATAGGGACGCCTTCAGGCCTCGCCTCGCCGATCGCTTCGCGTCACCCGGGGCGATGTCGACCCCAAGCTTCTCGGTGGTCGGCACAACGGGGCTGAACTCGTCCATGGCCATCACGGGCCTCCTGTCGGATTGTGTCACCCACGATTGCCGGTGTCACGCATTCAACGCTACGAGCACGTGACAGGCTTGTCGCGGTATTTAATTGCGCGCAAAAGCAACCCGCACTCGTTCCTGCGTCGGATAGTTCTCCGCGCAGGAACGAATGCGGGTTGCATGTGGGAAATAGGGACGAGTGCCCCCGATGGGATTCGAACCCATACTGGAGCGGGTTTAAGCCGCCTGCCTCTGCCGTTGGGCTACGGGGGCCACGGCTCGGTCACAGCGTAACCGAGCCGGTGAGGCATGGTTGCCCATGCTTCACCGGCTCGGTTGGGGATTACTCAGGCGCGCGGTTCGTCGTGTCCGCGACGGGGAGCGTTGCCGGGGTACTGATCGGTGCCGAACTCGGCCGGGCCTTCACCGCGGCGCGCATCCTGCACCCGGTCGTCGCGCAGATCGTCTTGGGCACGCTGACCGGTCACCGGCTCATCGTGCCGGTCGTCGAGCACCGCATCATCACGGCGGGCCCGGTGGTCATCGCTCACCGGCTCGGCATGCCGGGCATCGCGCAGGTCGTCATTGCGGTGATCAGCATCGCGGTGGTCGTGCCGGACGTCGTCACGGACTTCATCGCGGGCGTCCCGGTCGTCGACCTTGTGGGCGCCGGTGGCGGCCCGGTCGGCATCGGAGCGGTCACGGTGAGCACCGGTGGGGTCGAGTTCATCGGCCCGTTCCTGCTGCTCCTGCAAGTGCCGACGCTTCTCCTCGGCGACCTCCTGGCGCTGCCGGGCCTGGTGTTCCAGTTCCTCGGCCTCGGCCCGCGCCTTCTCGGCTTCGGCCTGAGCGCTCAGGGCGTCGGCTTCCTGCCGGCGCACCTCGATCGACTCCTCGGCGGTCTTGGCCCGCAACTGGGCGGCCTCGGCACGGTCTTCCTCACGCTGCTTCTGCTTGCCCTTGCTGACGGCCAGGGCGATGACCACTATCAGGATGATCGCCACGATGGCGGCGATCACAATCCACATCCACGGTTGTATGTTTTCCATCTGCCACTCCCAGTCCCGGTTCAAGCTTGTCCACCGATCCTAAGGGACAAGTCGATATATCAGTTCAATAGACCTGCTGAGTAGTCACCATCGGTCAGCAAACTTCTCGCCAGGCCGTCCAGAATGTCGGCTTCGCTGACCACCAACTCATCGACCGCGAGCCGGGCGGCGATCCGGTCGACGATCAGCGCTCCCCCGCCGATCACCTCACACCGTTTCGGGTTGATCGGGCCCAGGGCCATCAATTCGGCCACCGTGGCCCGGGCCATCCACGAGGTGATCTCGTGCAGGGCCCCCAACCCGATCCACGCCCCGTGGATGCGCGTGCGGTCGTATTCGGTCAGGCCCTGGTGCACCGCCATGATCGAGGTGATCGTGCCGGCCACCCCGATCCAGCCGCGCACCGGGCCCAGGTCAACCGCGTCCAGCAGCGCGTCCACGGCCGCGGTCGCCTCGGCCACCTGGGCCGGGGTCGGCGGGTCATCGGTCAGAAATCTCTCCCGCAGCCGCACCGCCCCCACATCCAGTGATCGGGCGCTCAGCATGGTGCCGTCGGCCCCGACCACCAGTTCGGACGAGCCGCCGCCGACATCGGTGACCAGCACCGGTTCGCCGATCGGGCCCACGGCGGCCACCGCCGCCCGGTAGGACAACTCGGCCTCGGTGGTGCCGGCCAGGATCTCCGGCTCCACACCCAGCCGGTCGCGGATCCCGGCGGCGAACTCGGCCCGGTTCGACACGTCCCGGGCCGCCGAGGTGGCCGCGAACCGCACTCGCTCCACCCCCAGTTCGGACAGCATCGCGGCGTACTCGTCCACCGCGGCAAAGGTGCGCGCCAGGGCGTCGGGATGGAACTCCCCGGTGGCATCCACACCTTGGCCCAGCCGTACCATCCGCAGTTCCCGGCGCAATTCCACCGGCTCGGCCCCGTTGCCCTCGATCACCAGCAGCCGCACCGAGTTGGTGCCGCAATCGATGCCGGCGACCCTCACGACTCGGCGTCCTCACTCAGGCAGGGGCGGGCCCAGAACTCACCGAGTGCCGCCACCGCCTCGTCGCCCAGCGGGTTCACTCCGGGCCCGGCGGCCAGGGAATGTCCGACCAGCACGTGCAGGCACTTGACCCGGGTCGGCATCCCGCCGGCGGAGATGCCCTCGATCTCGGTGACCTCATCGATACCGGCCCGGGCGCCGATCTCGGCACGGTCGGCCAAATACCGCCGATGTGCCTCGGCGTAGCGCTCGGCCAGGTCGGTGTCCTCGCCCAGGCGGGCGGTCATCTCGTTCATCAGCCCACTTGCCTCGAGGGTGGAGGTGGCCGAGGTGGCCCGTGGGCAGGTCAGGTAATAAGTGGTCGGAAACGGGGTGCCGTCCGGAAGCCGGGGGGCGGTGGCCACCACGCCGGGTTTTCCGCAGGGGCACCGCCAGGCCACCCCGGCAACCCCGCGGGGCATCCGTCCCAACTGCGCGGTGATGTCGGCTTCGTCGGCTTCGGTCATCGGTTCGAGCATTGCCCCAGTCTCCCAGCAATCAGGGGGTGGGTTCGTTGTCGGGTTCGGGGCCGATCGTTTCGGGGGCGGTGGGTTCGCGCTCCGCCTCTTCGGCGGCTTCGGCGGCCGGTTCGGGTTGGTCGACGGTGTGCACCGATCCGGCCAGCTTGCCCCACCAGGCCGCCTCCTGGGGTGGGGCGGCTTCGGTTTCGTTCAGGGTTCCGGTGCCGCCGAGGGGCTCCCCGTCGGGGCCCACCACGCGGTAGCCGGTCTCCCCCGGCACCGCCCAGCCGAGCCGGGCCCGGGCCTGGGCCTTGACGTATTCGGGGTCGTCCCAGCGGGCAAGTTCCTTCTCCAGTTCGGCGATCCGCTCCTGACGCTGGGCGATATCGGCCTTGGTCGAGGCGATGTCGGATTGCTGGTCCAGCCAGACCCGCAGGCTGGTCGCATAGGACAGCACCAGAATCGCCACCACCACGATCATCGCGACCGCCCGGCGGGTGATCCCCAGCCCGGCCCGGCGCAGACTCGGTGCCGGAGTTGCCGGCGCCGACTTGGGCGATGGCACCGCTGTGCGCCGCTGCGGCGCGGTGGCGCCGGCCTTGGCCGAAGCGCTGCGGGTGCGGGGACGCGAAACGGTCCGGGCCCGCGGGGTGTCGCGGCCCGGACCGTTTCGGGTGGGCCCGCGGCGCGAATCACGCGCCACGGGTCACTCCATGATCAGCAGTCACGTACTCCAGGGTACGTCGGCATCAGCCCTGGTAGCGGGGGAACGCGCCGCGACCGGCGTAGACCGCCGCGTCGTCCAGGTCCTCCTCGATGCGCAGCAACTGGTTGTACTTGGCCACCCGGTCGGTACGGGCCGGGGCGCCGGTCTTGATCTGACCGCAGTTGGTGGCCACGGCCAGGTCGGCGATGGTGGTGTCCTCGGTCTCACCGGAGCGGTGGCTCATCATCGCCGAGAAGCCGTGACGGTGGGCCAGGTCGACCGCGTCCAGGGTCTCGGTGAGGGTGCCGATCTGGTTCACCTTCACCAGCAGCGAGTTGGCGGCCTTCTCGTCGATGCCGCGCTGCAGGCGGGTCACGTTGGTGACGAACAGGTCGTCACCGACCAACTGCACCTTGCCACCGACCTCGGCGTTCATCTTGGCCCAGCCGTCCCAGTCGTCCTCGGCCAACGGGTCCTCGATGGACACGATCGGGAACTTCGACATCCAGTCGGAGTAGATCGCGACCATCTCGTCGGCCGACTTCTTCGCGCCCTCGAAGGTGTAGACACCGTCGGCGTAGAACTCGGTGCTGGCGACGTCGAGGGCGAGCACCACATCGGTGCCGAGCTTCAGCCCGGCCTGCTCGATGGCCTCGGCGATCAGCTCCAGGGCGGCGACGTTGGCGGGCAGGTTGGGGGCGAAGCCACCCTCATCACCCAGGCCGGTCGACAGCCCCTTCTTCTTGAGCACCTTCTTCAGGGTGTGGTACACGGCCGCACCGTTGGCGAGGGCCTCGCGGAAGCTGGCCGCACCGATCGGGGCGATCATGAACTCCTGCACGTCGACGTCGGAGTCGGCGTGGGCACCCCCGTTGAGGATGTTCATCATCGGCACCGGCAGGACGTGCGCGTTCGGGCCGCCCACGTAGCGGTACAGCGGCAGGCCGGCCGAATCGGCGGCGGCGTGGGCCACGGCCAGCGAAACACCCAGAATCGCATTGGCGCCGAACTTGCCCTTGTTGTCGGTGCCGTCCAGATCGATCATCGCCTGGTCGAGCAGGCGCTGCTCGCTGGCCTCGAAACCGAGCACCTCGTTGCCGAGGTCTTCGATCACGTGCTCCACGGCCTTGGTCACGCCCTTGCCGTCGTAGCGCGACGAGTCACCGTCGCGCAGTTCGACCGCTTCGAAGGCTCCGGTCGATGCACCGGACGGGACGGCGGCAGTACCCTCCGAGCCGTCATCCAGGACGACCTGGACCTCGACGGTCGGGTTGCCGCGGGAGTCGAGAATCTCACGAGCGTCAACGAATTCGATGGTTGCCACGTTGGTGCCTTTCATGGGGGTTCGTTACGGCGCTTGCACGCCATGACCTCACCCTAACGCCGCCGCTCAGCGGGCCGCCCCGGACCCCTCACCTTCGGCCCCCTCAACCCGACGCACCTCGGCCTCCAACCCCCGCAGTACATCGCGCAGGGCTTGTTCCGGATCGACCCCGCTGTGTTGGGCGCGGGCGACCAGGTCGAGCACCTCCCGTCCGAAGTCCTCGGCAGTGACCGGTTCGGTGGGCAACGACACCTCGACCCGGTGCGCGCGGGCGCGCGAGACGACCTTGCCGGCGCGGGCCATCGCCGACATCCGGTGGGCGATCCCGTCCAGGGCGGAGGTGCGGGCCTTCTCGGCGCGTTTGCGTTCCTCCCATGAGCCCATCAGGTCGTCGGGGGTGTCGGCACCGGCGAACACCCAGGGGTGTCGGCCGACGAGTTTGTCGGCGACACCGGCGGCCACCTCGTCCAGATCGAAGGTCTCGGTTTCGGCTGCGATGGTGGCGTGGAAGAACACCTGCAGCAGCAGGTCGCCGAGTTCTTCGCGCAGGTCGGCCGCATCACCGTCCTCGATCGCGTCGACGACCTCGCAGGTTTCCTCGATCAGATAGGGCACCAGCGAACGGTGGGTCTGTTCGGCATCCCAGGGGCATTCGGCCCGCAGCCGACTCATCACGTGCGCGAAACGGCGCACCTCGGGCAGCTCCGGGACGGGCTGCTGCCCCCGGTCGGTCACTGGGTGTTGGCGGGCGGCTGCGGCGGGGCCTGCTGGAACAGTGGGCTACCGCCCGGCTGCAGTCCCGGGCCCCAACTGCCGAAGCGCGGGTTCAGCACCACGTCGGCTTCCTCACCGGCACGGGCGAACTCCTGCTCCCCTACCTCGGCGAGCAACAGTTGCAGGAAAGCGATGTCGTTGGTGTAGCGCTTCGCGGCCGGACCGGCCGTGGCCAACTGCTCGGCGCCGCGCTCCTTGATCAACTGGTCCCTCTGTGCGCCGGTGAAGCTGAGGTTGCGTTCCTCGGCCAGGTCGGTGCCGATCACCTTCAGGATCTGGACGTTGCCGTAGTCGCGCACCTCGGTCGGCTCCATGCCGACCTTGGCGAGCTCCTCGTTGAGGGCCTCGGTTTCGGAGCGCACCTCGCGGATGCTGATCGTCTCGCCGTTGACCACCGCGAAATTATCGGGGGCCTGGGCACAGCCCGTGGCCACCATCGCGACCACCGCGGCACCGACCAACCATCGTGCAACTCGACCCGCCATCACAGCCCCTTCATCGATTCCAACGCCACCGCATCTTACGCCGACCCCGAGCCACCGGACCAACCCGACCGGGATCGATATCGGCCCGGGTCAATAATGAGGAGCATGAGCAGCCTCGAGGTGGCCGAACCCCACACCCGCACGGTGCGCCGGATCGCCGACGATCTCGGCGTCGACCCCGAACGGGGGCTGGACGCGGCCGAGGCCCGGCGGCGTTTGGAGGCCGACGGACCCAACGAGTTGCGTTCCACCCCACCGGTGCCGGCCTGGCGACGGTTCCTCGCCCAGTTCAAGGACGCGCTGATTTATCTGCTGCTGGCCGCGGTGGTGATCTCGGTGCTCGCCTGGGTGATCGAGGGCGCCCGGGGTGTGCCGGTGGACGCGGTGGTGATCACCACGATTTTGCTGGCCAATGCGGTGCTCGGCTTCGTCCAGGAGAACCGGGCCGCCGATGCGGTGGCCGCCCTGCGCGGCATGACCGAGGTCACCGCCACGGTGCTGCGCGACGGGCAGCAACACCAGATCGCCTCCCGCGACCTGGTGCGCGGCGATGTGCTGGTGCTCGGTGAGGGCGACGCGGTGGGCGCCGACGCCCGCCTCTTCGAGGCCACCGCCCTGCGGGTCGCCGAGGCCTCGTTGACCGGGGAATCCGAGGCGGTGATGAAGAGCCCCGAGGATCTCTCCGGCCGGGTCGCGCTGGGCGACCGCAAGAACATGGTCTTCAAGGGCACCGCGGTCACCCAGGGGGTCGGCCGCGCGATCGTCACCGGCACCGGGATGCACAGTCAGATGGGGCAGATCGCCGCCATGCTCGACAGCACCGAATCCGAGCCGACCCCGCTCACCCGGGAGGTCAACGGGCTGGGCCGCACCCTGGGCGCGGCGGTGATCGCGATCGCCTTCGTGGTGATGGTCACGATCTACCTGACCTCCGACATCCGCACCGCCTCGGACGCGGTGGTGGTGCTGCTGCTCGGTGTCTCGCTGGCGGTGGCCGCCGTCCCCGAGGGCCTGCCGGCGATCCTGTCGGTGGTGCTGGCCGTGGGGGTGCAGCGAATGGCCGGCCACAAGGCGATCGTGAAGGACCTCTCCTCGGTGGAGACTCTCGGTTCGGCCTCGGTGATCTGTTCGGACAAGACCGGCACCCTGACCAAGTCGGAGATGACGGTGCAACGCATCTGCACCCCCTCCGGCGCGGTGAGTCTGTCGGGCATCGGTTACTCCCCCGAGAACGGCCGCGCCACCGGCCCCGACGGTGAGGAGGTCAGCGGCGATCTGCTGACCGAGGCGCAACTGGTGCTGGCGTACGGGTCATTGGCCAATGACGCCCAGCTCGACCATCTCGATGGCCAGTGGCAGATTCAGGGCGACCCGACCGAGGCCGCCTTCCTGGTCGCGGCGCAGAAGCTGATCGGGTCGACCGAGATCGTCGACACCTACACCCGTCTGGGCCAGGTGCCGTTCACCTCCGAACGCAAGAAGATGTCGGTGCTCGACCGCTCAGCCAAGGGCACCCGGGTGCTCAGCAAGGGCGCCCCGGACGTGCTGCTGAGCAACTGCACCCACTACCGGGTCGGCGACCGGGTCGAGGAGTTGGACGAGGCGATGCGGGCCTCGATCCTGGGCACGGTGGAGGATCTCTCGTCCCAGGCCTACCGCACCCTCGGGGTGGCCTACCGGATGGCCGAGGAGGCCGACCGGGCCCTGGACGACAGCATCGAGCACGACCTGATCTGGGTCGGCATGGTCGGCATCATCGACCCGCCCCGTCCCGAGGCCCAAGCCGCCATCGCCGACGCCCGCCGGGCCGGCATCCGGGTGATGATGATCACCGGCGACCACCCGGTGACCGCGGCCAAGATCGCCACCGACCTGGGCATCGTCCGGCAGGGGGCCCGGGCCCGTACCGGGGTCGAACTGGACGCGATGGACGATCACGAGCTCACCGAGACCGTGCGCCGCACCTCGGTCTATGCCCGGGTGGCACCGCAGAACAAGCTGCAGATCGTCGACGCCCTGCAGGCCGACGGCAATGTGGTGGCGATGACCGGCGACGGGGTGAACGACGCCCCGGCGCTGAAGACCGCCGACATCGGGGTGGCGATGGGGGTGACCGGGGCGGAGGTCACCAAGGAGGCCGGCAACATGATTCTGGCCGACGACAACTTCGCCACCATCGTCACCGCGGTGCGCCAGGGCCGGATGATCTTCGACAACATCCGCAAGTTCCTGCGCTATCTGCTGTCGTCGAACATGGGCGAGGTGATGGCGGTCTTCTTCGGCGTCGTGCTGGCCGGGGTGCTGGGGCTGACCCAACACGCCGAGGGTGCGGTGGTCGTCCCGCTGTTGGCCACCCAGATTCTGTGGATCAACCTGGTCACCGACTCCGGGCCAGCCCTGGCGATGGGCATCGACCCGCCGGTGGACGATGTGATGAACCGCAAACCGCGCAAGATCACCGACCGGGTGGTCTCGGGCCGGATGTGGATCCACGTGCTGTTCCTGGGCCTGGTGATGGCGGTGCTGATGCTGGTCACGATGGATCTGTTCCTGGAGGGTGGACTGATCACCTACGGCCGCGAGGACCTCACCACCGCCCGCACCGCCGCCTTCACCGTGATGGTGCTGTTGCAGTTGTTCAACGCCTTCAACGCCCGCTCACCGATCCATTCGGCCTTCAGCCACATGTTCTCGAACAAGTGGTTGTGGGCCGCGGTACTGCTGGGTGCGGCGCTGCAGGTGGCCGCGGTGCACGTGCCCTTCCTGCAGACCGCCTTCGGTACCACCGACCTCAGTGGGCAGCAATGGCTGATCTGCATCGGGATGGCCTCGATCGTGTTGTGGGTCGAGGAACTGCGCAAGGCGGTCTACCGGCTGATCGGCCCGGCCACCTGATCGGCGCGGCCACCTGATCGACCCCGGCCCGGGCCTGCGGTCGGGGCTATCCCTGGCCGAGTTCAGCCCCTAGTCTGATTCGTGGGTCTTCTCAACCGACCCCTGAGTTCTGCAGATCTGCTGACCCAGCAACCCCGCGAGGAGGGGAAGTCCCATGAGCACGAGATCACTGCAGTCATTCACCCAAGACCGGATCGGTTTCGGGGCCATGATCGTGGCCCTGATCGGTGTCGCAGCCGTACTGGCGTCCGCCGCCGGGAGTGCAGCCGATCTGGTGTGGCTCACCCGGCCCTTCGCCTTCCTGGGCATGATCGGCGGAGTCGGTGCGCTGGTTTGCGCCGTCCGCTGCCCCGGGACGGGCCGCAAGGCCCTGTTCGCGATGGCCGGTGTGGCGCTACTGATCGCCGGGTCGACGATCTTCGGGATGAGCTACCCGCACTGACCCTTAGGCCCGCGACGGCACCAGGGCCGGGGCGATGATGTCGCTGACCACCGTCGAACACCACTCCAACAGTTCCGCATCGACCACCGGACGTCCCCCGATCGGGGCGGTCATCGGACGCGGAATCAGCATCGTGCGGGTCGCGGCCTTCAACACCGACTTCGGGTGCAGGCGGTTCAACCGCAGTTGGCGTGATTCGGGCAGGTCGACCGGCCCGAAGCGGATATTCGACCCCTGTGCGACCACCTCGGTGAGCCCCGCCTCGCGGGCGACCAGCCGGAACCGCGCCACGTCCAACAGGGCTGTCACCGGCTTGGGCGGAGCGCCGTAGCGGTCGGTGAGTTCCTCGACGATCGCGACGATGTCGTCCTCGTTGCGCACCTCGGCGATGCGCTTGTAGATCTCGAGGCGCAGGCGTTCGGATTCGACGTAGTCGGTGGGCAGGTGGGCGTCGATCGGCAGTTCGATCCGCACATCGGGTTCGGGTTCGGCCTCCGACCCGTCGCTGCGGTATTCGGTGACCGCTTCGCCGACCAGCCGGATGTAGAGGTCGAAACCGACGTCGGCGATGTGGCCGGACTGTTCCCCACCGAGCAGGTTGCCCGCCCCACGGATCTCCAGGTCCTTCATCGCGATCGCCATACCGGCGCCGATGTCGGTGTGCTGGGCGAGGGTGGCGAGCCGGTCGTGGGCGGCCTCGCTGAGCGGTTTGTCGGGCGGGTACAGGAAGTAGGCATAACCCCGTTCCCGGCCGCGACCGACCCGTCCGCGCAACTGGTGCAATTGCGACAGACCCATCATGTCGGCGCGTTCGATCAGCAATGTATTGGCGGTGGAGATGTCCAGGCCGGATTCGACGATCGTGGTGCACACCAGCACGTCGGCGCGCCGCTCCCAGAAGTCGACCATCACCTGTTCGAGCTGTTTCTCACCCATCTGGCCGTGTGCGGTCGCGACCCGGGCCTCGGGGACGAGTTCCCGGATCTTGGCCGCCACCTTGTCGATCGACTGCACCCGGTTGTGGATGTAGAAGACCTGACCCTCGCGCAGCAGTTCGCGGCGGATCGCGGCGGTCACCTGGGCCTCGTCGTAGGCGCCGACGAAGGTCAGCACCGGATGCCGTTCCTCCGGCGGGGTGGCGATGGTCGACATCTCCCGGATGCCGGTGACAGCCATCTCCAGGGTGCGCGGGATCGGGGTGGCCGACAGGGTGAGCACATCGACGTGGGTGCGCATCTGCTTGAGCTGTTCCTTGTGCTCGACACCGAAGCGCTGTTCCTCGTCCACGATCACCAGGCCGAGATCCTTGAACCGTACCTCCGAGCCGAGCAGCCGGTGGGTGCCGATCACCACATCGACGGTGCCGTCGGCCAACCCGTCCAGCACCTTCTTGGCCTCGGCGTCGGTCTGGAACCGGCTCAACGCCGCGACATTGACCGGGAACCCGGCATAGCGTCCGGCGAAGGTCTGTTCGTGCTGTTGCACCAGCAGGGTGGTCGGCACCAGTACCGCGACCTGTTTGCCGTCCTGCACGGCCTTGAAGGCGGCCCGTACCGCGATCTCGGTCTTGCCGTAGCCGACGTCGCCGCAGATCAGCCGGTCCATCGGCACGACCTGTTCCATGTCGGCCTTCACATCGTCGATCGCGGCGAGCTGGTCGGGGGTTTCGGCGTAGCTGAAGGCGTCCTCGAGTTCACTCTGCCAGGGGCTGTCGGGGCCGAAGGCGTGCCCGCGGGTGGCCTGTCGGGCGGCGTAGAGCTTGATCAGTTCACCGGCGATCTCGCGGACGGCCTTGCGGGCCCGCGACTTGCGCTTGTTCCAATCGGCCCCACCCATCTTGTCCAGGGTGGGCGCCTCACCGCCGACGTAACGGGTGACCAGGTCGAGCTGATCCATCGGGACGAACAGCCGGTCGCGGGGTTGGCCGCGTTTGGAGGCGGCGTATTCGATCACCAGGTATTCGCGGGTGGTGCCGGCGGCCTGGCGGTGCACCATCTCCAGGTAGCGGCCCACGCCGTGCTGCTCGTGCACCACCGCGTCACCGGGTTGCAGTTCGAGCGGGTTGATCTGATTGCGGCGCTTGGCCGGCATCTTGCGCGACGACCGGTCGACGTGGCGCTGCCCGGACAACTCGGCGGCGGTCCACACCGCCAGCTTGGCCTGCGGCAACCGGAAGCCGTGCCGCAGGGCCCCGGACAGCACGGTCGCCATCGCCGGTTCGGGGGCCTCGGGCAACTCATCGCAGCGCCGGGTCGCAATATCGTGATCGCCGAGCACCTCGCCCATCCGGTCGGCGATACCGCGGCCCTCGGCCACCAGCACCACCGCCCAGCCGTCGGCCAGGGTTGCGGCGATCTCGGTCATCGCGTCCTCGGCCTGGCCCCGCCAACCGTCGATGCCGGTCGCGTCGATGGTGCGGGATTCGACCGCCCCCTCGTCGAGCAGTACTTCGGGGACGATCCGGTCGTCGGCGTCCGGCTCATCGGGGGTGGCGCTGAACTGGGAGAAACTCCACCAGCCCAGACCCCGGTCGAGTACCGAGCGGCGTACGTCGGCCAAGTCGTGGAAGGCCGATTCGGCCAGGTCGATCGGGGCATTGCCACCCGCGGCGGCTCCCGCCCAGGACGACTGCCGGAACTCCTCGCTGGTGCGCACCAGATCGGTGGCGCGGGTCGAGACCAGTTCGGGGTTGCCGACGATCACCAGGGCGTCGTCGGGCAGCACATCGGTGAACAGTTCCATCCCGTCCACCAGCACCGCCGAGAGGGCTTCCATCCCGTCCACGGCGTGCCCGCGGGCAATGCGTTCCAGCATGTCGGCCAGTTGCGGATGCTCCTCGGCCAGGGCGGCGGCGCGCTGTTTCACCTGGTCGGTGATCAGCAGTTCGCGGCAGGGAGTGGCGGTGATCTCGTCGAGGAGTTCGTCACCGGAGCGCTGATCGGCAACGGTGAAGGGCCGGATCTCGTCGACCTCGTCGCCGAAGAAGTCGACCCGCACCGGGTGTTCGGCAGTGGGCGGGAAGATGTCGACGATGCCGCCGCGGACGGCGAACTCACCGCGCCGCTCGACCAGGTCGACCCGGATGTAGGCCGCATCGACCAGATCGCGGGCGAGCTGTTCCAGTTCGTATTCGGCGCCGGCCCGGACGGTGACCGGACGCAGATCGGCCAGCCCCTGCACCTGCGGCTGCAGGATGCTGCGCACCGGGGCGACGATCACCTTCGGTGCCGGCAACTCGTCGGTGCCGGCCAGCCGGCGCAGCACCGTGAGCCGCTTGCCCACGGTGTCGGAGCGGGGGCTCAGCCGTTCGTGCGGCAGGGTCTCCCAGGACGGGTAGTCGACCACCTGATCGGGCCCGAAGAAGGCCCCGACGGTGTTGGTGAGGTCCTCGGCCTCGCGCTGGGTGGCGGTGACCAGCAACACCGTCCGGCCGCAGTCGGCCAGAGCGGTGGCCAACACCGGCCACAGCGCGGCGGGGGCGGTGAGGTCGAGTGCGGTGATGTTGCGGGCGCGTGCATCGGCACAGGCCTCGGCGACGGTCGGATCAGCCTTGACGGCTTGGACGATTCCCTGCAGGGTCACCTGGACACACTATTGCCGCGGGGACCCTTGCCCCAAACCGTCGGCCGGTTCGGCCACCTTCCACAGCCGGTTCGGCCACCACACCTTCGACCCGACCATGGTGAACAGCGCCGGGATCACGATGGTGCGCACCACGAAGGTGTCGAGCAGAATGCCCAGGCCCACCACGATGCCCAACTGGGTCAGGGTGATCAGCGGCAGCACCCCGAGCACCGCGAAGACCGCCGCCAGCACGATGCCGGCCGAGGTGATCACCCCACCGGTCAGCGCCACCGCCCGGACGATGCCGCCGCGGGTGCCGTGTTCGGGCGTCTCCTCCCGGGCCCGGATCACCAGGAAGATCGTGTAGTCCACGCCGAGTGCGATCAGGAAGAGGAAGGCGAACAGCGGTACCGAGGTGTCCAGACCCGGGAAGCCGAAGACGGTGGTGCTCAACCAGGCACCGGCACCGAGGGCGGCGAAGGCGCTCAAGGTGGTGGCCACGATCAACAGCAACGGGGCGACCAGGGCGCGCAACAGGACGAAGAGGACGCCCAGCACCACGGCCAGAATCATCGGCAGGATGACCATCAGATCACGGCTTGCCGCATCGCGGCTGTCGAGTTGTTCGGCGTCGGGTCCGCCGACCAGCGCGTCGGCGCCGTCGACCCGGTCGAGTTCGGTACGCAGCTCGGAGACCTCGTCGAAGGCCTCCCGGGAGGCGGGCTCGGCATCGAGCACCACCTGCCAGCGTGACCAGCCGGTGTCGGATTCGCCGGTGGGTTGGGCCTCGACCACCCCGTCGTGGTCGTTGAGCACCTGGGTCACCGTCTCGGCGGCATCGGTGCGGGCCAGTACCACGGTCGGATTCGACAAGCCGGCCGGGAAGTACTCGCTCAGGGTCTCGAAGCCCTCGACCGATTCGGCCTGTACCCGGAATTGCTCGGTCTGCTCCAGGCCGACCCGTACCCCGAGCAGGCCGAGGCAGAACACCACCAGCAGGGGCGTGGTGGCCAGCAGCACCACGAAGGGACGCTTCGCCACTCCCCCGGCGAGCTTGTACCAGCCGCCGGTGGCGCCCTTGTTCTCGTCGCCCACCCGGGGGATGAACGGCCAGAACAGTCCCCGACCGCACAGGGCCAGTGCCGGTGGCAGTACCAGCAGGCCGAAGGCCAGGGCGATCAACAGGCCGACCGCGGCACTCATCCCGAGCATCCGGGTGTTCGGCAGGGTGGCCAGCACCAGGGTCAGCAGGGCCAGCACCACGGTGATGTTGGACGCCAGGATCGCCGGGGCGGCGTGCTGGGAGGCCCGGGCCAGCGCGTCGCGATGGTTGTCGAAACGCCGCAGTTCCTCGCGGTAACGCGAGACCAGCAGCAGGGCGTAGTTGGTGCCGGCACCGAACACCAGTACCGAGGTGATGCCGGCGGTGGAAGCGTCCAGGGTGAGTCCGAACGCCTCCCCGGCCCGGGTGGTGACGATCGCCGCGACCCGGTCGGCGACACCGACCACCACCAGGGGCACCAGCCACAGGATCGGTGAGCGGTAGGTGATCAGCAGCAGCACCGCGACCACGACGGCGGTGGCGCCGAGCAGTCGGAAGTCGGCACCGTCGAAGGCCTTGGCGATGTCGGCGCCGAAGGCGGGGCCTCCGGTGATCTTCATGGTCAGGTCATCGGGCAGTCCGTCCGCCCCGGCGGCACGCAGATCGGCCACGGTTTCGGACAGTGGGAAACCGCTCAGCCCGGAGTCGACCGGGATCAGCGACACGGCCGCTTCCCCTTCGGGGGCGGGGATCACCGGCGGGCCGTCCGGTTCGCCGTTGTCGACCCCGCGGTCGACCTCGAGCATCCGGGCGTGGGCCTCGGTGGCGGCGCCGATGTCCTCCTTGCTGAGCTTCTCGCCGTCGTCGCGGGTGAACACCGCCAGCACCGGGGCTTCCCCGGCGTCGGGGAATTCCTTCTGCAGTTCGGTGACCCGCGCCGATTCCGCACCGTCGGGCAGGTTGTCGGCCGACTCCACCGAGGATTCCGCACCCCAGGCCAGCACCAGACCGGAGACCAGCAGGGCGATCAGCAGGAAGATCCAGGAGCGTTTGCCGCTCACCCATCGTCCGTAGGCCGCGAAGCCGCCTCCGTCGGCAGGAGTCGCCGGATCTTCAGTGGTGGTTGGCGTTCGGTCTTGATCGGCTCGGCCCATGGTCGAAACTCTTTCAAGAAATGGCTTGGAAACCAAGCTTTTTGGCGGTGGTGTCCACGTCGATCATTCGGCGAGTTGGGCGCGCTGCAACCAACTGCGCACCAGATCCAACCGGGCCAGGGCGTGGGCCCGGTCGGCACCGGCGATCAGGGTCAGAATCACCCCGGCCACGCGGGCATACAGCGCCCCGGGATCGACCTGGGCGGCGAAGTGCCTGGTCCAGTTCTCGAGGGTGTCGATCAACCCCGCATAGTGGGCCGGCGACAGGTCGGGCAGGACGGCCAGGTGAGCAAGAACACACGCCAGATCGTCCACCCGGTGGCCGGGGCCGGCGGTGTCGAGGTCGATCAGGGTGTAGCGGTCGGACCGTCCGGGAACCTCCCGGACGAAGACATTCGCCTCGTAGAGGTCGCCGTGCACCGGCACCACCGGCCCGCGGGGCCGTTCGGCCAGCAACTGGTCGATCGCGACGGCCAATTGTTCGATCTCCTCGGCGGCCTCCGGCAACGCCACCGCCGCCGCGGCCGCATGGAAGTCGAGCCGGTCGGTCCAGGCGGACCGTTTCGGCACCCGCAGCAGGTCATGGGGCAGGCGGTCGAGGAGTTGCACGATGTCGGCCGGGTCCGGAGCCGGTTTGCCTTCGGCGATCGCGGCGAAGCGTTCGGCCAGCGGCTCCCCGGCCGCCCCGGCCACGATCAGCACGCCGGGAGCGGGCTCGGCGATCACCTCGGGGGCCACCCCCGCCTCGGCCATCACCCGGTGCCGGGTGATGTGCGGGCCGGCTCGTTCGGGCAGCAGCAACTTGATGTAGTACTTGTCCTCGGCGGTGACCGCACGCAGCACCGCCCGGCGCAGCGGACGGTAGGCAATCAAGTCCAGCTCGAGCACCTCCGCACCCAGCCAGTCGCCGACCACCCCGACATCACAGGCGCCGGCCAGTGCGGGCAGCCGGGGGTCGGCCGGGTGTTCCCACAGCCGCAGGGTAAGCCCCTCGTGCTCGACGACGGTGAATCCCGAACCCGCCAGCTCGGCGGTGGTGGCGACCACGTACTCGCGCCGCTGCGGCCCACCGCCGGTCACCGTGACATGGAATCCGGCGGTGGCGTCGGCATCGGGGCGGTGATGTACCCGGTCGAGTTCGACCCGCACCTGCCGCCCGGCCAGGTCGCCGCCGAGCGCGGACCGAACCCACTGCTGGGCCCGTGGGGCCGCCAGCAGCCGGGCCGCTCGGTCGTGGTCCATACCCTCGAAGTGTACGTCCGCCGTCCGCGATCGATGGCCTTCCCGCGCGCACGGTGCCCGATGGGCGGCGTTCCCGCCTCCCAGGTCCGCACATGCAACTCGTACTCGTTCCTGCGTGGCTTACTACGTGGCGCAGGAACGAGTACGGGTTGCAGATGGCGAAGGGGCAACGCCGGACGGGGACTGCCGCCACGGGTAGTCCTTGCGCCTGATCCGGTTGGGCCTAACCTTGAGCAGGTGAGTACCGGCCACTTTCCTCCAGCACAGCAGCAGGCGTTCTCGCCGGCGACCTTCCGCACCCACCCGCAGCAGACGATCCGCAAGGTGGGCGCACCGCTGGCGGTGATGATCGTCGCCGGCCTGCTGATCGTCGGGCTGCTCGGTGTCGCGGTCTTCTCCGGCCCCGTACCCTTCCTGATCGCCCTGGTTCCGGTGGCCGTGATGATCTGCGCGGCCCTGTTCGCCTACCTGTGGCTGGATCGCTGGGAGCCCGAGCCGCCCCGCTTGCTGATCTTCGGCTTTCTGTGGGGTGCCGGTATCGCCGGTGGACTGTCGTTCGTCCTGAACACCGTCACCGGGATGTTCGTGTGGCCGAACGAGTTCTGGGCGGCGGCGGTGGGGGCGCCACTGTTCGAGGAACTCACCAAGGGCGCCTTCCTGCTGTTGATGATGACCGGCATGCGCCGCCGGCAGATGACCAGCCTGGTGGACTGTCTGGTCTACGCCGGGATGGTCGGCCTGGGCTTCGCCTGGGTCGAGGACATGATCTATTTCGCCGGCTCCGAGTCGCTGGCGATGACCGTCCTGCTGTTCGTGATGCGGATGGTGATGGCGGTGTTCGCCCACCCCTTGTTCACCTCGATGACCGCGATCGGCATCTACCTGTCGATGCGCCAGCGCAACAAGGGCGCCAAGGTGGGATTGATCGTGGCCGGGTTCGCGGTGGCGATGCTGGCCCACGGTTTGTGGAACGGCTCGACCGCAGTGATGGACGGCCTCGGGTTCTTCGTCCTCTACTTCCTGATCCTGGTGCCGTTGTTCGCCGGCATGGTGTGGCTGGCGATCTGGTCGCGCCGCAACGAGGGACGGCAGGTCAGGAACCAACTCGTGGGAATGGTGCAAGAGGGGCTGATCGACCATCACGAGGCGCTCTGGCTGGCCACCCTGCCGCGGCGTCGGGAACGCCGCAAGCTCGCCGCCAAGCACGGCTCCGCGGGAGATCTCCGCAAGCTGCAGCAGTTCAGTGACGCGGTGACCGAGTTGGCCTTCATCCGCACCCGGCTCGGACGCGGCGAGGTGACTCCCCAGCGCGAGGCCGATCACGCCGAGTTGGTGCAGGCGGTGCGGCATTACCGCGCCGAGGCCCTGCCGGTGCTGAGCACCCTGCACAAGATTGCTCCGGTCGGCGGCAATGTTCCTCCTCCGCCGCCTCCGTCGGCTCCGCAACAGCGTCCGATGCCGCCGCAACAACAGCAGCAGCCGCACGCACCTCAGCAGCCGCACGCACCTCAGCAGCCACCGGCACCTCAGCAGGCTCCGATGCCGCAGCAACAGCCGATGCCACAGCAGCCCCCGATGCCCTCGCAACAGCCCTACGGCGGGCCGAACCCGCAGTGGTGATCCTCGTCAGGAGTTGAAAGCGTTCTGGGTCGCGGTCAGTCCGCGCACGATCAGGCTCTCGACCGCGTCGGCGGCCCGGGCGATGTCGGCACCCAGGTGTTCGCGCTCGGCGCGGGAGAAATCGCTCAGCACATAGTCGGCCGCGGGCTGTCGTCCGGGCGGGCGGCCGATGCCCATCCGGACCCGGTGGAAGTCACCGGTGCCCAGGTGGGCCCGGATCGATTTCAGGCCGTTGTGACCGTTGTCGCCGCCGCCCAGTTTGATCCGCAGCCGTCCGGGGTCGAGGTCCAGTTCGTCATGGATCACGATCACCTGCTCGGGCGGGATCTTGTGGAACTTCGCCAACGCACCGGTCGGGATCCCCGACTCGTTCATATAGGTGCGGGTGCGCACCAACGCGACGGGGACGGTGTCGGCACCCACCGTGCCCGCACCCAGGGGCCCGACGCGGGTCTGGACGACCTCGGCACGCATCCCCTTGGGTGCGGTGGCTCGGCCGCCGGCTCGACGGGCGAGCTCGACGACCGTCATGGCACCGACATTGTGCCGGTGCTTGGCATAGGTCGGGCCGGGGTTACCCAGCCCGACCACCAACCACATCGCCGATCAGCTCACTCTTCGTCTTCGGCAGCCGGCTCTTCGGCAGCGGCTTCCTCGGTCTCCTCGGCTTCCTCGTCCTCTTCGCCGAGGTCCTGAACCACCGGGGCGTTGACGCTGAGCACCATCGCCTCGGGCTCGCCGGCCAGGGTGACGTCGGTGGGCAGCTCGATGTCCTGGGCGAAGATCTGCGCACCGATCTCCAGGCCCTCGACCGAGACGGTCAGTTCGTCGGGGATGGCGACCGCGGGGGCCTCGACCATCAGCGACTGCAGGTCGACCGAGACCAGGGTGTCCGGGGCGGCTTCGCCGGTGACCACCAGCGGCACCTCGACCTGAACCTTCTCGCCACGACGCACCAGCAGCAGGTCGACGTGCTCGATGAAGTTGGTGACCGGGTCGCGCTGCACCTGACGGGGCAGGGCGAGCTGGGTCTTGCCCTCCACATCGACCTCGAGCAGGGCGTTGGCGGTACGCAGCGCCAGCAGGGTCTCGTGGCCGTGCAGCGACAGGTGCACCGGGTCGATGCCGTGGCCGTAGATCACCGCCGGGATACGGCCTTCGCGGCGCAGCCGGCGCGAGGCGCCCTTGCCGAATTCGGTGCGGGGCTGGGCGTCCAGCTTGTGGGTGTCAACCATGAGGAGCTCCTCGGGTAGTTCTCGCTTTTCGGTTCGTGGTCGGCGAATCGCGGACCCCGCACATCGTGCGAAAACCCTGTCGATAACGGGCCGCGCAGGCGGCCCCTCGCCGAGGCAACCCGGTCATGTTAGCCGACCGGTCGCCCCGGCCCCAAACGTGGCTCAGGGCTGGCCGTCGAAGAGGCTGGTGACCGAACCGTCCTCGAAAACCTCATGGATCGCCGCGGCGATCAGCGGGGCGATCGACAGCACCGTGAGATTGCGGATCTCCACGTCGGTGTTGATCGGCAGGGTATTGGTGACGATGACCTCTTCGAAGGGCGAGTCGTTCAACCGCTGCGCGGCCGGCCCCGACAGCACCGGGTGGGTGGCCGCGGCGATCACGGTCTTCGCACCGTGGGCCTTCAGCGCCTCGGCCGCCTGGCAGATGGTGCCGGCGGTGTCGATCATGTCGTCGACGAGCAGGCAGACCCGGCCCTCGACCTCACCGACCACCTCGTGCACCTCGACCTCATTGGCGACGTTCGGGTCGCGACGCTTGTGGATGATGGCCAGGGGCGCATCCAGCCGGTCGGTCCACATGTCGGCGACCCGCACCCGTCCGGCGTCGGGCGAGACCACGGTGAGGTTGTTGTCCTGGGCGTACTTGCGGCCCACGTAATCGGTCAGTACCGGCATCGACCACAGGTGGTCGACCGGGCCGTCGAAGAAGCCCTGGATCTGGGCCGCGTGCAGATCGACCGACATGATCCGGTCCGCACCGGCGGTCTTGTACAGGTCGGCCACCAGCCGGGCCGAGACCGGTTCACGGCCGGCGTGCTTCTTGTCCTGGCGGGCGTAGGGGTAGAACGGGGCGACGACGGTGATCCGCTTGGCCGAGGCCCGCTTCAGGGCGTCGACCATGATCAGTTGCTCCATCAGCCACTCGTTGACCGGGGCACAGTGCGACTGGATGACGTAGGCGTCACATCCGCGAACCGATTCCTCGAAGCGTACGTAGATCTCCGAGTTGGCGTAGCTCAGCGCCCGGGTGGGCACCAACTCGGTCTCCATCAACTCGGCGACTTCTTCGGCCAATTCGGGATATGCCCGCCCCGAGAACAACATCAGATGTCGCTCGATGGGGCGCTTGAATCCACTCACTCCGTGTCCTTCCCAGCCTTCTCGGCAGCCAAGGCGGCTTGTTCGGTGGCGGTGCCGGCCCGTCGCCGAGACACCCAACCGGCAACATTACGCTGATGCCCCCGGGCGACCGCCAACTCCCCCGGTGCAACATCGTCGGTGACCGCCGAACCGGCGGCCACATAGGATCCGTCGGCAATCGTGAGCGGTGCCACCAGCACCGAGTCGGAGCCGACGAAGGAGTGTTTGCCGACCACGGTGCGCGACTTGGTGACCCCGTCGTAGTTGGCGAAAATCGTGCCCGCGCCGATATTGGCGCCCTCGCCGATCTCGGCATCGCCGGCATAGGTGAGGTGCGGCACCTTGGCGCCGTCCCCGATCTTGGTGTTCTTGGTCTCCACGAAGGCCCCGACCTTGCCCTGGACGCCCACCACGGTGTTCGGACGCAGGTAGGAGAAGGGGCCGACCTGGGCGAAGGGCCCGATCATCGCGAACAGGCAATGGCTGCGCACCACCTGGGCGCCCTCCCCCACCTCACAGTCCTGCAAGGTGGTGGCCGGGCCGATGGTTGCCCCGTCGGCGATCGAGGTGGCGCCGAGCAGTTGGGTGTCGGGCAGAATCGTCACGTCCTGGCCGAAGTCGACCTCGCTGTGGATCCAGGTGGTGGCCGGGTCGACCACGGTCACCCCGTTGCGCATCGCGCGTTCGACATTGCGCCGGTTCACCTCGGCGTTCATCCGGGCCAGTTGGACGCGGTCGTTGACTCCCTCGGTCTGCCACACATCGTCGATCACGTGGGCGCCGACCCGGCCCCCGGTGCGGCGGGCGTAACCGATCACATCGGTCAGGTAGAGCTCACCCTGGTCGTTGTCGGGCTTCATCTCGGCCAGACCGGCCCGCAGCACGCCCGCATCGAAGACGTAGATGCCGGAGTTGATCTCGGTGATCCGTCGTTCGTCATCGGTGGCATCTCGGTGTTCCACGATCCGCGCGACATTGCCCTCCTCGTCGCGCACCACCCGTCCGTACCCGGTCGGGTCGCTCACCTCGGCGGTCAGCACGGTCACCTGGTCGGCATGTTCGCGGTGGTGGGCCACCAATTCGGTGATCGTCTCACCGGTCAACATCGGCACATCGCCGTAGGTGACCACGACCTCACCCTCGAGATCGGGCAGGTCGGCGAGCCCGCACTCGACGGCGTGGCCGGTGCCGAGTTGCTCCTCCTGCACCGCGGTACGGCAATCTCCGGCGATGTCTTCCAGGTGTTCCAGCACCTGTTCCCGCTGGTGCCCGACCACCACCACCAGATGCTGCGGTTCGGCCGACCGGGCCGCGTCCACGGCGTAGGACAGCATCGAATGCCCACACACCTCGTGGAGCAGCTTGGAACGCCGCGATTTCATGCGGGTTCCCCCACCCGCGGCCAGAACGACAACGGCGGCAACAGGTGCCTGTGACATGAGTGTGGCTCCTCAAACGATCGGTGGCCCTCCCGGGTAGCGTAAATCATCCGCTCGGTGGCCGGTCGGCCACCCGCACCCGAATGGGTGTACCAGCTGTGGCGTCTGTTCACCCAACCGTTGCCCGCTCGTCACGGAACTCCCCGCCGTCCGGCCAGCAGCCTGCCTAGGTTGTCAAAGGTTTCATCCACCCCCGACAACCGAAAGGCCCACCCCATGAAGCGCTTGTCGCTCGCGGTGGCGGGACTGGCTCTCTCCTTGGTGCTCGGCAGCTCTTGGGCTGCCCACGCCGAACCGGAGCCGGAACCGTTGCTGAGTTTTCCCGTGATCTCCGATGTGCACATCAACTCCGGAGACAAGACCGCGAACAACCTGGCCCGAGCCATGGTGCAGTTCGAACGTGAGATGCCCCGTCTGGACGTGGTCGCCGGGGTCGGTGACCTGACCCACGGCAGGCAGTCCGAGATGGAGAAGTACCAGCGGGTGATGGCCGAAAGCCCCGCCAAGGACGTTCCGCAGTTCCTCACCATGGGCAACCACGAGTTCGACCAGGGACGCGCCGGTGCGGTGGAGCGGTTCAACACCTACATGGGCCAGGACGGCCCACTGATGCACAAGACCTACAACGGCTTCCATTTCATCGGCATCGGGTGGGACATGGGCCTGACGGAGGTCGGCTACCTGAAGCGGGAACTGGCCGCCGCGGCCGCCGATGCCCCCGACAAGCCGATCTTCGTGTTCTTCCACTATCCGCTGCAGGACACCGTGTACGGCTCGGAGAAGGGCGAGTGGGGCACCAACAACCCCGCCTTCCACGCGGCCCTGGCCGAGTACCCGCAGGTGATCACCTTCTCGGGGCACTCCCACTACCCCGGTGAGAACCCGCGCAATATCTGGCAGGGCGACTTCACCGCGCTGAACACCGGCATCGGCCTGTACTACCTGGAGATGGAGAAGATGTGGGCCCAGGGTGGGTTCCCGCCCGGCACCGACACCCTCGCCCAGGGCCTCGGTGTCGAGGTCTTCGCCGACAAGATCGTGATCAAGCGACGCGACATCACCCGCGACGAGTGGTTCGGTGAGGAGTGGGTCATTCCGCTGCCCATCGACAAGAACACCTTCACCTACACCGACGATCGCGACCAGGTCGCGCCGGTCTTCGATTCCGGCGCCGAGATCTCGGTGCAGCGTGCCTCGGGCACCGCGGTCGAGGTGACCTGGGACATCGCCACCGACAACAGCGACTTCATCAACGGCTACTACCTCCGGGCCCGTAACCGGGCGACCGGCAAGGTCGATCGGGAACTCAAGGTCTCCTCGGAGTACTGGAAGCGTCCGGTGCCGACCAGCCACACCTGGGAGCTGGACCGGCTGCTGCCCGGCGCGCAGTACGACATTGAGGTGGTCGCGGTGGACGCGTACTTCAACGAGAGCGAACCGCTGCGCACGACCTATGGCACCGACCCGGTGGAGATCGCCGACGCCTGGACCGAACAGCAGGCTGTCGAACTGGGTGGCACGACCACCCACAAGGTGGCGCTGACCAACGCCGACGACGTCGATCACGAGGTGGTGGTGACCGTGGACAGCGGCACCGGAGCCACCTTCACCGAAACCACTGCCACCGTCACCGTGCCGGCCGGCGGTCGGGCGACCGCCGAGTTCACCGTGACCGGCGGGTCGGAGAAGACGACCAGCACGATCACCTCGTCGGCCACCAACGAGCAGGACGAGGATCTCGGCTCGCTGACCAACCTGCTCTATGTGGGCTACGTCTACGGTGAGTCCTTCGACCGGTTGGCCGCCACGTTGGGTCCGGCCGTGGACGAGAACATCTCCGTGCTCGGGTTCACCCATCAGCCGCCGGAGGGCTGGGAACGCACCCTGGCCGAGGAGATGGCCCAGGGCACCGAGGAATGGCAGGGCTGGAGCTTCACCAACCTCGACTTCTGGGTCGCCGCCGAGGATCAGGGCCGCTCCGGCTTCTCCAAGGCGCACAACGTCTTCGCGGTCGCCGACTCCGACGAGTGGGACGACACCGGCTCCCCGGCCCGGAACAGCAAGTTCGACTCGACCCTGACCACCCCGCAGATCCCGGCCGCGGCCGGGGACGTCCACGAGCTGACCTTCGACAGCCACTACCAGGATGAGAGCCCCCAGCGGGCCCAGGTGAGCGCGGTGCACACCGATGCCGAGGGCAATGAGGTCGCGCGGAAGGTGATCCTCGATTACGGACCACAGGGTGCCGACAATGCCGGTGAGCATGTGCCCGACGCCACCGTGGTGAAGGAGATCGAGGCCCCCGAGGGTGCTGCCGCGGTGCGCTTCGAGTTCCGTTACTTCGATGCGGGCAACAACTGGTTCTGGGCGATCGACAACGTCCGGGTGGCGGTGGATTCGGCCACCGACCCGGAGGACCCGACCGATCCCGAGGAGCCGAGCGACCCAGAGGAGCCGAGCGACCCGGAGAACCCGTCTGATCCGGAGAAGCCGGGTGACCCCGGTGACCCCGAACAGCCGACCGATCCCGACACCCCGGGTGACGAGGTCGTGGCGCCGACCCTGACCGTGAAGCCGGGCCGGGTGGCCCAGGGTGCGTCGGTCACCTTCACCGCGAGCGGCTTCGCCCCCGGTGAATCGGTGGTCTTCTCGGTGCACTCCGATCCGGTCGAGCTGCCGGCCGTCACCGCCGACGCCAACGGCGTGGCCACGGTGACCTGGTGGGTACCGGCCGACTTCGCCACCGGTACCCACCTGGTGCGTGTTGCCGGTGACTCGGCCACCGCCGAGGCTCACCTGGTGGTGACCCCGGCGGGTGCCGGCAAGGTGCCGAGCGCCCTGCCGGACACCGGACGCTGACCACGCGTGACCCAAGAGGGCGCTGAGCGGGTTGGTATGACCAATATGGTCGCGCCGGCCAGCTCAGCGCCTTCGTAGGTCAAGGCGGCGAGAATGGCAGGGCCGGCGCTGCAACTCCGGCCGCTCCCCTGCTGCAACCAGCCCAATTTCGCGCCACCATCCACGTGGGCATCGCGCCGACCCAAAACCAGGCCGGTTACAGCAGGGGCAGGCTCGAAGGTCAGGCCCGCGAGCGGGAACGAGGGTCCGGGGCAACCCAGTCCGCAGATGCAAAATGCCGGTCCCGCCCGGAACGGGGGACCGGCATTTGCCGTAGTCGGACCGAAGTCCAGCTCCCCGGGTAGGAGTCGAACCTACGTCGCTTATCCTGATTCAAAGAGGGTAGGAAGTGTGCAGCTTGGTCCCGTTGTGGGTTGATTCTCTGCGGTACGCGTGGGATTGATCCCGCTTCGTATCGCTTGATCTCGCTTGATCCGTCGCGGTTTGTGACCACGTTGTGACCAGTGCCGTGACCATCGGGTACTGAGAGGCCATTGCCCCTTCACACCGACGCATTCACCGCAGCCACAAACCGATGCGCATCTTTCAACTGCTTCGGCGCCACTTCCAAGACGATCGCATCCCCGGGAACCTCGATGACAAGGAACATTTCCCCGCCACTCTTCTTCTTCGCCATGGCACCGATCACCGCCCCCAGTCCGCCTGCCAGCACCGCGCCAGCAATAACCCGGGTCGCCGTCATTCGCTCCTGCAATGCGGACCCCGACTCAACCGACGCGCTGCACTCTGCAGCCGGCCAACTCTTCAATATTCCCTGATGCAACACCCCACCCGAGAGGCGCAGCTTGTCGAACGTCCCAGTCGGTAGTTTCGCGCGGGCCTGACGATCAGCCTTCTGTTCAGCCTTCGCAGCTGCCTTAGCTGCAGCCTTCAAGTCGGCTGCCGGGTCAGCCTGACGCCTCGCCTCACGGGCTTCAGCATGCTGTGCACGCAGCGCTGCCATTTTCGCGCGATCCTGGGCCTTCCGGGCTTCGGCCTCTTCGACTCGCTTCGCCTTCGCCGCGGCCGCGTCCTCGGCGCGCTTCGCCTTCGCGGCCTGATACTTCGCCTCGCTGTCGGCTCGTTTCGCTTCCAGTTTGGCTTGCTTCGCTGCCAAGCGCTCTTGCAGCGATGGCTTCTCAGGTCCCATGCTCAGATATTACCGATCCATCATCCTGTGGATAACTCCTACCCCCAGTACCACCCGCGGAAGAATCCTGACCTCGGAAGGTCGGAGAGCTTCACCTGATCCAGATTCTCATTTCTACCTGTGCTCATTTCCTAGATTGAGAGCGAAGGATTCTCGCCACCAGGGAGAACTTCCAAAGTCTTGGCCACGTACTCCGCCTTGGTTTCCCCTCCGGGCAACTCCGTCATCGTGACTTCAACGACGACCCTCACTCGGCTGAACACTGCAGCGTTGTGAATGTCTGCGTCGGAGAGCGCGCCACGAGAGATACTGAAAACCCTCTCCTCAGCTTGGGACTGTCCCTCCACTTCTAGCATCTTGGAGGCCGAGGACGTTTTAACCGTCCCGACAATCACATCCTCGGTAGTTTCAAGATCGTGTGCTCTGATAGAGGCTGCCAGAGAGCGCGCCTCGTCGGCCGTAAACAGCGTTTCGACAGTCGGGAACCCCGGCGGCTCCCACCGCAACCCCACATCGAATCCGCCCTTGTCGACGCGTTCAGCGAACCCCCGCAGCGAAGTGGCCACTCTGGTCCCCAAGGGGCGCAAGCGTTGGAGAGACATCTCTTGCACGGGCGCTTGCGCATCTACCGTCTTCAAGAGGTCAACTAGCTCAGCCATCGCACGATCCGCAAGTGACGTCGCTTCCTCAAAGCCGAATAGCGATTCACCTCCAGGGTGCGTTTCTTCCAAGCCATCCTTCTCGGGACGAACCCGGAAAACCAAGGAACCGGGAGACGGAGCCTCGACCCTCAGTGCGGTGCGGTCCGTGAGTGTCGCGGGCAGGCGAGTCTTGCTCGTCAGCTTCATCAGATTGGCACCGATTGAATCCACAACCGATTGCAGTGACGCGAAAAGCCCACCCACAGCAGCGATACGCGCTTCATGTCGCTGCACTCCGGTGCCAGTGAGATGAAGCCAGCCTTTGGACCCCAACACACGCGCAGTACCGTGAACCTGCGAAACCATCCGCTCCACAGAGTCTCGGGCTAAGTCGGAGGCGCTGGGCACCTGCCCAGGGGCCACATCCTGCATCCCAGCGCGTTCCAACAGCCGTCGTTGAGCGTCAGAGATAGTCATTGAGCTTCACCTCAACATAGCCGCGCTTCGGAAGTGCATTGTGGTGCGCCTCCGCGCGACCACAAGCGTCACGATCTCGCTGCCACCAGTCGTCCCAGTACCCTCGCGCTCTTCGGTATTCCTCGACTGCCGAGAAGGTAGCCTGCCCCTCCGACACCCACGGGATTACGTACACGTCTAAAGTGCCGAGCCTTCGCCCCGCATCCAAGAAATGGGCTACCTGAGCAGCCACATCTCCCTGATACTTCTCGACGTTCATCAGGAACGTCAGATCCAAGTCACCAGGATTCTCCTTCTCGGTCAGGAAGCTTCCGCTGATCCAGACCTCCTCCATGATTGCGTACGGCTCCAAGGCCTCTAGGAGAATGACGAAATCGTCCCAAATCCCCTGACGAGTGGTGCTGTGGGCATACCGTGGATCACTTACGAACATGGCGGCAACCTCACCAAGTTCCCCGCGGTGTCTCCCTCTTGGCAAGCGCCCATGCGGGCCGAGAGGTGGGATCATGCCCGTCATTATGCCGATGTGCTGGGGTTTGTCGTAGTTGGTCGACCATTTCGTGACCCTCCGATCACCTTCCTTCGAGAGTACGCCTCAGCACCCACATCTCGGACCTATTCCCTACGCATGGTGCTGGGATCGTTGGCCGACCCGGGTATCAGGATCGCCGACAGCCCACGCGGCCCGCTGCGTTGGGCCTGCCGCAGCCGCTGCCGGATCGGCAGCCGTGCGCGGTCGTCGCGGATCGTTTGAGCGACCTTCCGCCCCGACCGGCCGGGGTTGGTGATCCGCGCCCCGCCAGTAGCCCGCTCAATCAGGGCCAGGGCCGCCAGGCCGAGGCTGACCGCCCGGTCATCGTGGTGGCCCGAGTCGTGGTCCAGGCGGAACACTCCCGGCGTGGTCTCCCTCAGCCGGACGTTGGCCAGCTCGTCCAGTAGGTCGGCGTCGTCGGGCAGGGCCATGCGGTGCTCACGCAGCAGCATGTGGAGGTTCATTGCGAGCCGACCGACCGAGCCGGGAGTGAAGTTCCATTCCTGCACCGTCACACCCCTGACCCGCAGCCGCTGCGCCAGCCCCACGGCCTGCCAGGGGTCGAGGCGGATCGGTGCCCGGTAGTCGGTGGCGGCCTGCATGGCGACGCGCTCCACGTCGGCCAGCTGGACCGGGGCCGCTCGGGTGCCCGCCATGACGTGGATACGGTCGAGCACCACCACCGGCGCGGTGGGGTCGGCGCGGTCCAGGTGGCAGACCGTCAACACGGTGCGGTCACCCTTCAGGCCAAGGTCCAGGCCGATCACGTAATCCCGGCTCGGGTCGGGGCTCAGCGGGCCGTCCAGCGTGACGCACGCCGCCAGGTCGTCGGGTGCGACCAACCGATCCTCGCCAGCGGTCCAGCGGTTCAGGTGCAGCCGGGCATAGACCGACGCCGGGAGTAGCCGACGCTGCTCGGCCAGGTCGTCGGGGTCGGCCCACGGCAACGGGCCGGGCACCTCGGACACCCGCCAGCGGTCCGACGTGCGGGCGGTGGCGGCGATCTTGTGGGCGAAGTGCGCTGGGTCGCCCGCGGTGGTGAGGCAGACAAGCCGACTGTCCGAGCGCTTGGGCAGGCCGGACACGATGCCCTGCCACAACGACTGTGAGCCACGGGTGCCGGGCCACTGGGCCAGCTCGTCCACGATCACCAGATAGGGCAGGTGTCCATGTGCGCTGGCTGCGTCGGCAGGCTCGATCATCAGCCGGGCACCCGTGGATCGGACGGTTACCGACCATGCGCCGATATCCAGCAGCGGGGCCAGCCCGGAACGGTTCGCCAGGCCGCGCAAGGCGTCCAGCAGCAACCCCGCTTGGTCTCGGTCGCGGGCGTAGGCGTGGCTGACCGAGTTGGCCGGTGCTTGGCTCAGCAGCACCACCAGGCCGATGCCTGCCAGGTCGGTTGTCTTCGAGCCGCCACGGGGACGGGTGAGGAAGTGCAGCCGCGGCGCTGCCGGGTCGGTGGTGAGGATCGCCGCCGCGTCGGCGCGCTGCCACTCGGTGGCGACGTGTCCCCACGCCTTGCCGTCGTCCATCAACAGCCCGGCCAGCAGGTCGAGCGGGTCAGTGTTGGGTGTCATCGTCATCGTCAGACCTTCCGGGGTCGGTGCTGTCATCGTCGTGCGGTGGTGCGGGCTGCATCGCCTCCAGGCGGTGGGCTGCCTGCTGGTCCAGGGCACCGCTCCCCCACTCGCCCCGGTCCGCGTCCTGAACCGCTGCTAGCAGTTCCCCGGCCAGGTCCCGCGGCGGCTCGATCCCGGCAGCGTCGCGGGCCGCCAGCGCCTCGCGGCCTTGGGCGGCGAGCATGGCTAGCCCGGTGTGCACACCGAGGGAAGTCACCTCGGCACGTGCCTGGGCCAACTGCACCTCGGCGATGGGGTCCAGCCCCAGCCGCGAGCGCAGGTTGGCCGCGCGCGTCTCCAGGACGTTCGCCAGCTTGGTCGAGGGTCGCGGGTGCCCCTTGTCGTCGATCAACCCGTGCTCGGCGTGAAAGCGCCGCAGCAGCACACACGACGCTTCGGCCTCGGCCCACGCGCTCACCGCGTCGGGGTACGGGGCCAGGTCGGGGCGGTCAGCCAGCACCCCGGCAGCCAGTTGCTCGGCGAGCGGCTGATAGACCCGTTTCGACTTCGCCCCGTGTGTCGTCGGCCAGGGCGGGCGTGGCGGTGCTCCGCTGGCCGGGCCGCCATGCCCGGGGCCGTTGGCCGGGGATGTCACTTCGCCCCGTCCAATCGGAGGTGCGCCCACGGCTTGCGGTTCGGCTTCCTGTTGCCACTCACAGCCCAGGCGACCAGCCCTTCAAGATCCTGATATCCGCTGGCCACCAGAGCGGGCAGGTCGTCGGCTCGCCCCGCCTTCTGCATGGCCTTCACGAAGCTGCGCTGCATCGCCCCGTGACCCATCGCCCCGGCGCTGTCCAGCGCCTTCGAGCACTCCGGGCAGGTGTGCCCCTTGATCTTCGGTGCGGTGACCCGCCCGCCGATGAGCAGCGGCGGGGCCGACACCGACCGCCACACCTTGGAGCGAACCTCGGCCACGCCGCCCAGATCCGACACGGTGACCGCGGCCATCTCGACAGCGCCGATACCGCAGAACAGGCACCCGCCACCGTCCGGCGGCGCGATCCGGGCGGCGGGCCGGGACCGGGCAACGGCACGGTCCAACAGGCCCGCATAGGCCTTGCGGAGCGTGGTGCGGGTGTCGGCCTCCTCCCCGGTCTTCAAGTGCTCCCATGCCGTCGCAGAGCCCCGTGGAGTGGGCGTCTGGGTGGTGCTGGCGGTCACCGCGTCGGCGTCGGCGTCCCGGCTGTCGAACCGGACCGCCTGCCGCACCGGCTCGAACCGGCGGATCAGTTGGATGACCGACCCCGGCGTATCGACGTGCTGTTGGTAGGCGTCCGGATGCCCGGCTGCCGCCAGCGCGTCCAGGGCACCGGCCACCGCCTTCACGGCGACGTTGCCCAACTGGTTGATCAGGACCGGGTGCCGGTGCACGATCTCCTCGGCCACCTTGTGCCGGGCGCTGCACTCGGCACACGTGGCAAACGTCCCCGTGTGGACGAACCGCACCGGTGCAACCGGGTGGTCCACGGGTCGGGTCAACTCGAAGGCACTGTTCGGCGCAGGCACCTTCCTCTCGGTGGTCTGGGTGGGCTCGATCACCCCGACGCCACAGACGCCGCAGGGGATCGCCGACGTGGTGGCAGTGGTCGTAGTCGTCGTGCTGGTCGTGTTCGTCATGGTCATGCCTTTCGTAGGGTCGGTCACTTCTTGCGATTCGGGTGGCGGTGGCGGTGTTGGGTCATGGCCAACTGCCGCTCGATCTCCTTTCGGCGGCGGTGCGCCTCGGCCACCTGCTCGGCGTCGCGCTCGAAGCGGACGAGGGCGGCGTCCGCTGCCAGGCGGTTGGGGGCGGCAATGGCTTCGTGAATCCGAGCACCGCATACCCCACTGCTACCCCCGGCGCGGTCGCCGATGAACCAGCAGGGCACCCCGACCGGTACGTCGTGGACCGGGCACGGCTCGGCCAGTAGGCGGGCCATCTGGGGTGTGTTCTCGGCCCGGCCTCGGGCTGTCGTGGTCATGGTGTCTTCCCTTTCGTCTGGCCCCCGAGAACGCGACGTTTCGGGGGTATTCCGACCCCGCTGTGACCGTGTTTGTGACCACCGGGCGCGGATATCGCGCTGACAACGGGGAACGCCGCCGGGCCGCTTGATTGCAGATCAGGTGAGGCCGGTTCGTCAGACGTGTCAGCAGCCCCTTGGTTCGTGGTCGGCGTCCGGTCCCGACCGCCCCACACACCCCAGCGCTCGGACTGCCCGGCCTCACGGCACGGGGTGAGGATCGGGCAGCCACGGCACAGCTCGGCAGCCTGCCGCCGGTCGGCCACCGAGTCGGACAGCCACAGCCCGGGACCAGAGCCAGCGGTGCCCGCCTGACGGGTGCACGGGGTGCCGCCACCGGCGTCCACCAGATCCGCCAGGCGCGCCGCCAGCGGCCCGAGCTGCTGGTTGACGGCGAGGGTCGGGAACTTGCGTCTTATGGCCGTCATTGCGTCACCTCGGCCACGCCACGGGCTGCCGGTGCTCGGTGCCCGACCGACCGCACAGCCGCCGCTTGCGCGTGCGCGCGGGTGGTATTAACCAGTTGGTCGCGGCCGGTGACGGCCGGCCGTCCACCTCCCGAACCTTCACGCTCCACACGCCCTGCCACCCCTCTAAAGGGGGTGGGTGGCGTGAAGGGGGTAGGCGCGTGAACCCCGTGAAGGGTGCCGTGAAGCTGATACCAAGCGAAAGCAGGTCCGTTTCGTGATGCCCGTGAAGGGGTCGTGAAGGGTTCCGGGATTTCGCCCTGCGTGAAGGGGTGCGTGAAGGTCTGCGAGGCCGTGAAGGTCATCACTTCACGCCCCATCGAGCGGGCCGATTTAGGCCCTTGTCTCCCGCATCGACCAGCACCAGCCGCCCGGCCTTCACCTCGGCGTTGAGGCGTCGGCGTGCTTTCTCCCGTTGGGCCGCGCTGGGCCGGTCGGTGTCGAACAGTGCCCGGGCCACCTCCACCGCGGTCACCCCATCGGCACCGGCGCGGGCCAGGCCGATCAGGTCGACTTCGTCGAAGATGAACGACCGACCTCCGTGGTGATCGTGGATCACGTCAAGCGGGCCAACCTCGGCGGCGGGTTGTTTCAGGTGGTGCAGCTTCACCACCGGGTCACCGGGCTTACCGGCCAGCAGCACCACCGACCCCGCCCCTGCCGTGATCCAGGTGGACCCGTACACGTTGTCAAGGGTCGTCGCGGTGCTTCCGCCGCTGGTGACCTTGCGGTTGTGGTGCAACTCCAGCACCTGCACCCCGGCCACCAGCGCTTTCTGTCGAGCACGGTTCCAGGCGGTGCCGCCCTCGTCCTCCAGCACACTGCCGATGTCCTTCAGCGAGTCGACCACCACCGAGTCGGCCCCGGCGTCACCGCACATTCGGGCCAGCTGGTCGGGGTCGTCGGTGAAGTTCACCGGTGGTGGCCCCTCCC
Organism: Pseudenemella bisphenolivorans; assembly: GCF_051133435.1. Taxonomy (NCBI): domain Bacteria; kingdom Bacillati; phylum Actinomycetota; class Actinomycetes; order Propionibacteriales; family Propionibacteriaceae; genus Pseudenemella; species Pseudenemella bisphenolivorans. Next base: position 916,828 of record NZ_JBPGNY010000001.1, read on the forward strand.
AGAACACCAACCGGTCATCCAACACGCTCCGGTGTGCTTCGGTGACCATCCGGCGCATGGACCGCAATGCCTGACGGGGCCGGTCCATCGCCAGGTACAGCACCCGGCCCGCACCCGGCACCACTGGCAAGTTCAACAGTTCGGCGAACTCGGGCAGGCCGCAGCGGCCCAAGGCCCACTGTTGGGCCAAGGTGGTCTTGCCGATCCCGGCTGAACCGACCAGCACCAGGGATTCACCTTCGGCCATGAGCACCCGATCACCGGCACCCCACACCGGCACCGGGTCATCGGGGGTGTCGAGGATCAGCGACCCGCCAGGCCGCAGCAACCCCGCCATGTTCACGTCCCGGTCCCCGGTGGCTTCGGCCTGCTCAGCGGCCAACAGCTCGCGGGCTTCACGGTCAGCGCGTAGCCAGTGCAACCGGCGTTGAACCTCGTAGGCGTGCAGATCCTCCGCGGCCGCGTCCGTCGTCGTGATCTGGCCGCCCAGGGCGTCCTGCTCGGTCACCTTGCCGCGGTCCTCCGGTCGAGTGAAGTCGATCTCAATGCCCGCCAGGTCATCGGCGGGCAGCTCCAGCGGCCCCGCACGGCGGGCGCGCTGGTACTGGCTGCGCCACTTGGCCGCCACGTCGCGCGCAGTCCAGCTGGTGTCGGTGGGCGCGTGCTCGGTGAAGATCCGTTCCGCCTCGGCCATGTCCAGACCGGACCAGTCGGCCAGGGCCAGCCGGGCCAGCCGGTAGGCGGCATCGGCACTCAGCCGCTCCCAGCCCCGTTCACGGTCGTCGCGCTGCTCCGGACCCCAGCCACGGGCATCGGTCAGGTCAGCGACGATGCCCGCAGCAGTCCGCTCGGCGTACGAGTGGCCCCGGTCCGCGGTGACCGCCGCAGGCGCTCGGAGTCCCGCTGCGGGTGCGGTGGGCGGAACCGCCCCGGTGCTCAGTTCGACGCCCAGCACCTCGGCCAGCTCGTCGGGTGCCCAGCTGCGCACTGAAGGATGGTCGGGACACACCAGCCACCGGACGGGGCGGGGGTTGCTCGGGTCCTTGTAGTTCCACGTCCCGGGCACCCGGAGTACGTCGTTGTCCTTGTGCTTCGACATGTCGGCCGCGTCGCCACCGACGAAGCGCCCCACGTCACGGCACAACCGCTGGTGCTGCTCGGGGGTGACCTCACGGTCAAGGCGGACGTAGGCGTGTCCACGCGGGCGGCCATCCTCGGCCAGCGAACCGGACGCCACCACCATCGCCCCCAGCAGCTCCACCTGCTCCAGGTCGAGCGGGCCGTCAATGTCGGCGTGGACGTGGCGGCGCGTGAGCGCCACCGAACCGGCTCGGCTGGATCGGTAAGGGTGCGGGTAGGGGGTGACGAAAACATCACTCCCGGCGTCGGCCTCGGCAACCAAGCTGACCGGCAGCGACGACAACAGGTCTTCGTGATCGCGACCCCGCAGGCACTCCTTACCGGCAACGATGGGCCGTAGGTCCCACCAGGTGCCGCCAGGCTCCAGCAGGCTGACACGGACGGCTCCCGTGGGGATCATCTCCCGTAGCCAGCACTCAGCATCGGCGTGCCGCTCGGCCAGTTGGTCTTGCGTGGCGGGCAGGGTGTCGATCACGATGCCGCCCGGTCGAGCACCATGGCGTCCACGCGGGCGCGCAGCGCCTTCGCGCGCCGCTTCCGCTCGGTGGCGTAGTTCACCAAGGGGATGGGCGGGGACGGCGGTGCGGGACGTTCGCGGGCCGGGTCCAGGGAGCTGCCGCGATACTCGCTGTACCGCTTCCACCAGCGCACACCGCCGCCGGGGTAGTTCTCGCCGTATGCCGTCCACACGTCCCGGGGCACCCAATCAGGGCACGCGGGGCCGGTGTGATCGGGCTGTAAAGTGTTCATCGGATTCCCTTTCATCGCTAGGGCATCTCGTTCCCCTCCGGAACGAGGCAGGGCCGGGCCACCTTTTGAGGTGCCCGGCCCTTCTGCCAGTCGGCGGCCTTGCATTCAGTTGTGGACACCCGGCGGACGGGGACGCTCACCCGCCCACCGGGTGGCTTAGCGGGCGTTGCCTGCGATGAACTCGGCCAACGCCGACTCGGGCACGCGCAACAGCTTCTGGCCGACTCGGATAGCTCGCAGGTCCCCGGCTTCGATCAGGCGATAGACCGTGTTCCGGTCACAGTTCAGGTGCTGCGCCACGTCGGCCACCTTCAAAACGGGCTCCACAGTTGCTGTACTCAAGGCCTCTCCTCCTCCCAGCACCGTCCGAGATTCCTTCGGACGGGTTGACCTCTTTGTGTCTCTGCCGATACCCATTCTAAGCTTTTGCTTCTTATAAAACAGGGGTATTCTTGTATAGATAGATCAACTTGATTACAGAAGAGAAGAGGGATGGGGATGGATTACCGGGCGTGGAGTACGTCGGTTTACATGCGCCAGGTGCACATCTGGACCAAGGACGGGGAGCGGGTGCCTGCCGGATACTCCGAGCCGGTGGCCGTGGTCTTCGATCCGAGGGGATGGGCGTGGCACGTGACCATGGACGGCGACCGCATCACGACGTTGACTGTCGAGAGCGTCGGCACAGCGGAGGTCGATCAGTCGGCCACCAGGACGGTCCCGCTTCAGCACCTGCGCGAGGTTGCCCGCGAGGTGCTGCAAGGCCTGGACGATGACATAGACGACGGTGCCCCCATCCCCGAGGCGCTGGAAGCAGCAGCCACCCCGCGGGGATTCGTCCGGGTCAAGAACGCGCCACCGTCGCCCCAGTTGTTCGCTCACTACTGGCAGAACAGCCCGGAGTTTGTATGGGTGGACGAGAGGAAGCGCGGGCGTAGGTGGCGCGCAGCTAAGGACTGGGGCGTGACCGAGTACGCCGTTGATAAGTGGCTACGTGAGGCGCGAGACCTCGGACTGATCCCACCATCACAACGAACAATCAACCACCAGCAGGAGGAACAGAAGTGACCACCACCAGGACGGGCAGCAGGATCAAGCTGCCGAGCGATGCGCTGCGCCGGTGCGCATCGTGTCTAGTCGAGCGGGGCAACCGAACCCGCGACTGGCACCGCATTGCCGACCGCGACGGCCAGACCATCGGGTGGACGTGCCCGGCCTGCCCCACCACGGCCGAGCCGATCCGCCGCGAGGCTAACGGCGACCGCGTGCGCTGGCTGGCCGTCGTGGACGTGACCCCGGCGGGGGCCGCTAAGCGCAAGCAAGCCAAGCGCCGCTTTGACCAGCTGGACGACGCGCGGGCATGGGTCGCTGAGATCCGCTCCGGCGTGACCGATGCCGTGAAGCGTGGGCGCAGCTACCGGGACCGCAGTCGGATGACGGTGCAGGACATGGCCGACCAGTGGCTTGACCGCAGGGCTGAGGAGATCGGCACCCCGGGAGGTATCCGTGAGGTCACCCTGAACGGCTACCGGTCGGCGCTGCACAGTCTTCTCGCTCACCTCGGTGCCCGGGTGGCCCGGGACGTCTCAACCGATGACGTGGAGTCGGCATTGCGGGTACTGGCTACCACCGGCGGCCGGGGTGGCCGGAGTCTCTCGCACCGCACTGTCACCTACGCGCTGATCTCGCTGCGCCAGGTGTTCAACTACGGCATCCGCCAAGGCTGGTTGCAGACCAACGCGGCAGCCTTGGCCAAGGCACCCCGCCGCCACGGTCAGCAGGACGGGGGCAGCCGTCGGGCTCAGCGCTGGACGGTCGCGCAGTTGCAGGCATTCCGGGCTTATCTGGACACCTACAGCGACGGCCCCGTGTTTGCGGCGGAACCGTGGATCGAGGTGGGCATGCGCCTTACCCTTAGCGGACTGCGCCGCAGTGAAGTGCTCGGACTGGACTGGACGAACGTGGACCGTGACGCCGGAACCGTCACGGTTGCTGCCAGCAGGGTCAAGACCGGCAAGGGCAACGCCACGGCCCTCGGTGAGGAAAAGACCGTCAACTCACGTCGGATCGTCCACACCGAGCAACTGCACTCCGGCACTGTCCGGGCGTTGCGGGCGCTTTGGCTGGCCCAGGGTCGGCCGGAATCCGGTCTGGTGATCCGGAACGCCGTGGGCGAGCCGGTGCACCCCGATGCCTACAGTCGACGATTCAAGACGCTGTGCGCGGAAGCATCGGTGCCCTACCCGGGGTCGATCCACAACGTCCGGCACACCATCGCCACGGCCCTGCTGGAAGCTGGCATGCCGGACAACCAGGGCGCGGCCCTACTCGGTCACGACGTACAGACCTACCGGACGTTCTACGTCCTCAGCGACGACGATGCCGCCGCCAGCGCAGCCAAGGCAGCAGGGCAAGTTTTCGGCGCTCTGTGACCACCCATTGTGACCAACAAGAGCTAATGCCGGTCCCTCCCGGAACGGGGGACCGGCATTAGCCGTTGTCAGACCTATGTCTGCGCTCCCCGGGTAGGAGTCGAACCTACGTCGCTTATCCTGATTCAAAGTCAGGCGGGCCCTGCCGACAGACCAACCGGGGATCGGGGCGGCGAACGCCCCACCGAGAAAGCTTATCGCGAACCGGCCGCGGACTCGACTCGATCACCATCGGGCACACTGAACCCATGGCCAGCGAGAAAAGTCGACGCACCCGGATGTCGGGGGCACAACGCCGCGAACAGTTGATCACCGTGGGCCGTCGGGTCTTCGCCGAGCGGGGTTTCGAGGGTGCCACCGTCGAAGAGATCGCCGCGGCCGCGAAGGTCAGCAAACCGGTGGTCTACGAGCACTTCGGTGGCAAGGAGGGTCTCTACGCGGTGATCGTCGACCGCGAGGTGCGCACCCTCCTGGAGTCGATCCGCGCGGCCCTGACCCGGCGCACCACGATGCGCGGGTTGGTGCAGGCCGGCACCCTGGCGATGCTGGACTACGTGGCCACGACTCCGGACGGGTTCGCGATTCTGGCCCGCGACACCGCCCCGGGCACCACCGGCACCTCGCTGACCACGATCCTGGGTGACGTCGCCTCCCGCGTCGAAGACCTGCTGGTCGCGGCCTTCAAGAAACACAAGTACGACCCCAAGCTGGCCCGGATGTACTCCCAGATGCTGGTCGGCATGGTGGCCTACACCGCCCAGTGGTGGCTCGGTGAGAAACAGCCGAAGCAGGACGAGGTGGCCGCGCAGTTGGTGAACCTGGCCTGGAACGGGCTGAGCCATCTGGAACACGATCCCGGGCTGCTGCCCCCGGAAAACGACAATCTGACGGCTCGATAAGATGCCGCCCATGACTTCGAGTGCGCACACGGACGAGGTTGACGCGCTCGTTGCCGATTGGGCGCGGGAACGCCCCGACCTCGACACCACCCCGCTGCTGGTGTTCAGCCGGATCACCCGCATCGCGGTACTGCTCGACCGGGCCCGGCAGTCGTCCTTCGCCGATCACGGGCTGAGCGGCTGGGAGTTCGACGTACTGGCCGCCCTGCGCCGCAGCGGCGCCCCCTACCGGCTCACCCCGGGTCAGTTGCTGCGCGAGACCATGGTCACCAGCGGCACGATGACCACCCGGGTCGACCGGCTCACCGAACGTGGTCTGGTGGAACGGTTGCCCGACCCGTCCGACCGCCGCGGCGTGCTGGTGGCGATGACCGACAAGGGCCGGCAGGTGGTGGACGGTGCCCTGGGCGAGTTGTTGGCCGTCGAGGACGAGATGCTCGCCGATCTGAGCCCTGAGGACCGGCAACACCTGGCCGACCTGCTGCGTCGGCTCGGTACGGCCTTCGACTGAGACCCGGGCGCTCAGCTCAGCGGTCTGGCCCCGGAGACCGGGCCGGCCACCCTGCGCACCGAACGTCCGGTGGCCGCGAGCCGGTTCGAGATGTCGATCGCATCGCTCTCGTCGCGGGCCAGGAAGGCGCAGGTGGGTCCCGAGCCGCTGACCAGGCCGGCCAGGGCCCCGGCCTCCCGTCCGGCTTCGAGGGTGTCGGCCAGGGCCGGATGCAGGTCCACCGCGGCCCGGGCGAGGTCGTTGACCAGCAACGGGGCCAGCGCCGCGGCGTCCCCAGCGGCCAGGGCGCGCAGCAACTCCGGGTTGATGTCGACCAGTTCGTGGCGGCCACCGTTGCGTTCGTGCAGTTCGTCGAAGCGCCGGTAAACCCCGGGGGTGGACAGGCCGGTGTCGTCGAAGACCAGCACCCACCACAGGGTGCCGCGCACCAGCAGCGGCACCAGTTGGTCGCCGCGTCCGGTACCGATCGCCACCCCGCCCAGCAGGCTGAAGGGCACGTCGCTGCCCAACTCGGCGGCCAGGTCGGAGAGTTCCTCCCCGGTCAGGTCGAGCCCCCACAACCGGGCGCAGGCCACCAGTGCTCCGGCTGCGTCGGCGGAACCACCGGCCATGCCGCCGGCGACCGGGATCGTCTTGCGCACCGTCAACAAGCATCCCTCGCCGACCTGGTAGCGCTCCTGCAGCAGTCGGGCGGCACGCACCGCGAGGTTGTCGGTGTCGTCCAGCCATTCGGCATGGGGGGTGTGCACCCGAATCTCGGTGCCGAGCACCGGGGTGGCGGTGATCTCGTCGTAGAGCGAGACCGCTTGGAAGACCGTGTTGAGTTGGTGGTAGCCGTTGGCGTCCAACGGGCCCACGTGCAGGGCAACGTTCAGTTTGGCCGGAACTCGTACCCGGATTGCTTCCCCGTTGCCATCTGTCTCCACAGAAAGGAAGGCTAGGCCAGCGACTCGTGGCCCCCGGACCCGCCCCCGCCGGGGAGGTGTTCGGCGATGCGGGCGAAGTCGGCGACGGTGAGTGATTCACCCCGGCTCTGCGGGTCTATTCCGGCCGCGGTGAGGGCTTCGACCGCCGCTGCCGAGGAACCGGCGAGACCGGAAAGGGCCGACCGCAACATCTTGCGGCGTTGGGCGAAGGCTGCGTCGATCACGGTGAAGACTCGGGCCCGGGTGGCGGTGGTGGCCGGCGGTTCCTGTTTGCGCAACCGCACCAGGCCGGAGTCGACCCGGGGTACCGGCCAGAACACATTCGGGCCGACCTGACCCGATCGGGTCGCCTCGGCGTACCAGGCGGTTTTCACCGAGGGCACACCGTAGGTGCGCGAACCCGGGCCGGCAACCAGCCGATCGGCGACCTCCGATTGCACCATCACCAGGCCGGTGCGCCAGGTGTCGACGATCGAGAACAGGTGCAACAGCACCGGCACGGCCACGTTGTAGGGCAGGTTCGCCACGATCGCGGTGGGGGCGGGATCGGGGATCCGGTCGACCCGCAGCGCATCTGCCTCGACCACGGTGAGTCGGTCTTCGGCGCCGGGCATGCGTTCGGCCACGGTGCGTGGCAGTCGCCGGGCCAGGGCCGGTTCGATCTCGACACAGGTGACGTGGGCGGCGGCCTCCAGCAGCCCCAGGGTGAGCGACCCCAGGCCGGGGCCGATCTCCAGCACCACGTCCTGAGGTGTCAGCGCGGCCAAGCCGACCAGCCGGCGCACCGTGTTGGCGTCGGTGACGAAGTTCTGGCCGCGCTGTTTGGTGGGACGCAGATCCAGTTCGGCGGCGAGTCGCCGGACCGTGCTGGGGTCCAGCAGTCCGCCGCCGGCCGAACCGGTCAGCGGATCCCGAGCTTGCGGGTGCAAGCCGGCCACGCGCCCCAGCCCTGCTTGGACTTCAGGATCTCGGCGCGGCGAATCTGCTCTTCACGGGAGTGCTGGTGCGGCAGACCGGAACCACCCACCGCGCGCCACGAGGAGGCGCTGAACTGCAGGCCGCCGTAGTAGCCGTTGCCGGTGTTGATCGACCAGTTACCACCCGATTCGCACTGCGCCAGGCGATCCCAGACCGAGCCGCTGGAGACCGGGGGTGCGTCGCTGCCGCCGCCGGAACCGGAATCGGACGAGCCGGAGTCGGACGAACCACCGGAGCGGGAGGTCGACTTCTTCTTGGGAGCCGGGGGCGGCGCGGGCTTGCGGGTGCCGACCCGGACGACCTTGGTCACCGGTTCGGTGGTGACGGCGTCCTTGGCGACGCTGCGGGCGTAGAGCTTGCCGTCGTGCTTGACGACCTTGTAGGTGATGGTCCGCTCACCGCTCTTGCCGGCCTGCTCCACCTTGGTGGTGCCCCGATCGAGACCGGAGTCCTTCTTCTCGATGGTCTTGAAGGCAACCTTCTCGGTCTTCTTCTCGGTGAGGTTGTCGACCTTGATCACCTTGATGGTGGCGCCGTCGGCCAGTGCGGTGACGGTGCTGGGCTGGACGATGTCGTCGGCGTCGACCTTCAGACTGAGGTCGGTGATCGCCGCACCGACGGTGGTGGCGGTGGTCTCCTTCTGCTGGGGCTTGCCGCCCACGATCACAGTGATCGTCTTGGCGGTGTCCACGGTCAGCTCGAAGCCTTCCCGGCCCACCGCGCGGGAGCGGGAGGCGGACATGTCCGCGCCGGCGGACTTGATCTTCAGGATGTCGAGCACCTCGCCCACCGAGGTGCCGGTGGTCCAGTGCGTCGCGGTACGCCCGTCCAGGGTGATGGTCACCGGCCGGCCGTAGCGCACCGAGATGCGGGTGCCGTCGTTCAGCGGGGTGTCGAGGGCGGGGGCGACCTGGTCGTGCTCCCCGGGTTCGATGCCCTGTTCGGCCAACAGGGAGCCGACCGAGCGCGACATGGTGTTGACCTGCTGGGGTTGACCGTCGATGGTCAGGGTGACGGTCTTGTCCAGAGCTTGGTAGACACCGATGGTGCCGCCGACGGCCAAGGCCGTCACGGTGGCGACAATCGCGGTGATGATCTTCCGACGCACAGTCCGGCTCCCGAAGTGTTGGTTGGATCGGTCACGGAATGGTAACGCCCGAAAGTTACCGAAACCAAATCCTTCCTCACCGCCTTCTCAGCGGGTTCTCAGTCCGGGTTCGCCGACCACTGTCCGCCGTAGGCGGCGAAGGCGTTCTCGGTGAGCGCGGCGGCCACCTGCTCGAGGGGTTCCCCGCGTTGTTCGGCGAGGTATTCGACGGTGTGCGGAATCAGCACCGGGGCATTCGGCCAGCCGCGGTGCGGCACCGGGGTGAGGAAGGGGGCGTCGGTTTCCACCAACAGCCGATCCAGCGGGACGATCTTCAGGGCTTCGCGCAGTTCATGATTGGCCTTGTAGGTGACCGTGCCAGGGAAGGACAGCCAAGCTCCCCGATCCAGACACTGTTCGGCGAAGGCGGCGTCGCCGCTGAAGCAGTGCATGATCACCCGGTCGGGCACCGTGGCCTCGTCCAGCACCGCGAGCAGGTCGTCGTGGGAGTCGCGGTTGTGGATCACCAGGGTGCGGCCGAAGCGGTGCGCCAACTCGATGTGGGCGGCGAAGGATTCCTGCTGGGCGGCCTGCAGGGTCGGGTCGGTGGTGCGGTAGTAGTCCAGGCCGGTCTCCCCCACCCCGCGCAGCACCTCGTCATTGTTCGGGTCGGCGAGCAGGGCCTCGATCGCGGCCAGGCCATCCCGCAGCGCCTCGGCGGAGCGGGCTGCGGTACGGGCGGCTTCGTTGGGGTGCAGGGCGACGGTGGCGATCACGCCCGGGTGGCGGTGGGCCAGTTCCACCGCCCAACGCGACCCGTCCACATCACAGCCGATCTGGGCCAGCCGGGTGACGCCCACGGCGGCCGCGGCACTGATCGCCTCGTCCGGGGTGCATCCAGTGTAGGCCTCGACGGTGTCGAGGTGGGTGTGCGAATCCACCACCTCGACCGGCAGGGCGGCGGGCAGTTCGGTGGGCAGAGTGTCCTTCACCCCTGCCACGGTAGTGGCTACAGCGAATCGCGGTAGAGGGTGTTGCGGGCGATGCCGGTGGCGGCCGACACCTCGGCGACGGCTTCCTTCAACCGGGCACCCTCGGCGACCAGGGCGCGCACCTGGGCAACGGCGACCTCCCGGTCGACGGTGACCGCGGCGGCCCCGGCGATCACCACGGTGATCTCCCCGCGGACCCCGTCGTCGGCCCACTGGCGCAGTTCGGCCAACGATCCGCGGCGAACTTCCTCGTAGGTCTTGGTGAGTTCGCGGCAGACGGCCGCGAGCCGGTCGGCACCGAGGGCACCGGCGGCATCGTCCAGAAAATCGGCCAGCCGGTGCGGCGCCTCGAAGAAGACCATGGTGCGTTCCTCGGTGCTCAACGCGGCCAGGCGGCGGCGCCGCTCCCCTCCCTTGCGCGGCAGGAAGCCCTCGAAACAGAACCGATCCACCGGCAGCCCCGATACCGCCAGGGCGGTCAACACCGCCGACGGCCCGGGCACCGCGGTCACCCGCGTCCCCTGTTCGATGGCGGCGCGCACCAGCCGGTAGCCGGGGTCGGACACCGAGGGCATCCCAGCGTCGGTGATCACCAGCACCCGCGCGCCGGCGGCCAGATCGGCAGCCAGTGCTTCGGTGCGGGCCGCCTCGTTGCCTTCGAAATAGGACACCACCCGGGCGTCGAGTTCCACGCCGAGGCGTTGCACCAGCCGGTGCAGCCGCCGGGTGTCCTCGGCCGCGATCACATCGGCGTCGGCCAATTCGCGGGCCAGCGCGGGGGTGGCATCGGCCACGTCACCGATCGGGGTGCCCGCCAGCACCAGCACTCCGTCATTCACCCGACCCACGGTAGCCGCCCAGCGCCTACGATGTGCCCCGTGACATCGTCCTCAGCGCCGAACCGGCGATCCCTGTTGTCCCCCGTGACCGGGATGCTGGGATCGGCGGCGACCCGCTCGATCGCGCGGCATGCCCGTCAACCGCACAGTTATCTGCGCGGGGGCACCGAGGATGCGATCAGCAGGCTGCGCCCGCAATTGCCCCCGGCGCTGACCGGCTGGGTGATCACGATCGCGCTGACCTGGGCGGCCTTCGTGCTGCGCCTGGTGAAGCTGAGCACCCCCAACAAACTGGTGTTCGACGAGACCTACTACGCCAAGGACGCCTGGGCGCTGATCCACTTCGGCTACGAGCGGGCCTGGCCGGAAGGTGCCAACGACCGGATCATCGCCGGCGAGACCGATATCTGGCAGGAAACCGCCGCCTTCGTGGTGCACCCACCGATCGGCAAGTGGCTGATCGGTGCCGGTGAGGCGATGTTCGGGATGGCCCCCTTCGGCTGGCGGTTCATGCCCCTGGTGTTCGGCAGTCTGCTGGTGTTCATGGTGATCCGGTTGACCATCCGACTGTCGCGATCGAACCTGATCGGTGCCCTGGCGGGGGTGCTGATCACCGTGGACGGGCTGTCCTTCGTGATGAGCCGAGTCGCGCTGCTGGACATCTTCCAGGCCTTCTTCCTGCTCGCGGCGGTGGCGGCCCTGGTGGTTGACCGTGACTATGCCCGGGCCAAATTGGCCGACCATTTGGAGGGGCTGGGACGCACCACCCTGGGCCCGCTCCCGGGGCCGGTACGGTGGTGGCGGCCCTGGCGGCTGGTCGCCGGGCTGATGTTCGGGCTGGCGATCGGCACGAAGTGGAACTCGCTGTACGTGCTGGCCGCCTTCGCCGTGCTCAGCCTGGCCTGGGATCACGGCATGCGCCGGATGGCCGGCAGCACCTCGAACCCGATCCTGCGGGTGGTGTTGGACGGGGTGCCGGCCTTCATCCAGACCGTCGTGGTGGCGGTCGGGGTCTACATCGCGTCCTGGTCGGCCTGGTTCGCCACCTCCGGGGGGTGGAAGCGGCAGTGGGCCGCGGAGAACCCCGACAAACCCCTCGCCCGGTGGTTACCCGACCCGATCGCGTCCTGGCTCGAATACCACCGCGAGATCTACGGCTTCCACACCGGCGATTTCATCAACCAGGCCACCCACACCTATTCCGCCCATCCCGCCGGCTGGCTGGTGCTGGCCCGGCCGATCGGCATCGATGCGGTCAACGACATCAAGCCCGGCACCAACGGTTGTCCGGCCGAGGCGGAGAAGTGTCTGTCGGTGGTCACCGGCCTGGGTACCCCGCTGCTGTGGTGGTTGGCCGCCGCCGCCCTGGTGCTGGCCGTGGTGTGGTGGGTCGGGGCCCGCGACTGGCGGTTCGGGATTCCGGTGGTCGGGGTGGCCAGTACCTGGCTGCCGTGGTTCCAGTACACCGACCGTCCGCTGTTCTACTTCTATGCGATCTGTCTGGTGCCGTTCCTGGTGATCGGACTGTCGCTGGTACTCGCCCAGGTGCTCGGCCCACCCGAGCCCGGCCTGCGCCGCCAGGTGGGCGCGATCGCGGTCGGGGTGATCGTCGCGCTGATCGTGTTGAACTTTGCGTTCTTCTATCCCGTTTACACCGATGAGGTGCTTCCGCGGGAGGCCTGGTTGCAACGTATGTGGTTGCGATCCTGGATCTGACACCGACCGCACAGCACCCGTCCACTAGAGTTCGTTCCTGGGTGAACGACTACGGGAGGGGTCAATTCGTGAGGCTTCGACGTTGGCTGGTGCCGGTGCTGATGACGGCATTGGCGCTCACCGCCTGCACCTCCGGGAACGGGGACGATCCGGAGGAACGCACGCCGCTGGTGCACCAGGCGATCAACGCCAAGCCGCGGGAGGAGATGTCCGAGGGTGGCGAGCTGCGGATCGCGGTCGCCTCCCTGCCGCAGACCTTCAACCCCCTGCACACCCGCTCGTCGATTCCGGGCACCCACACCCTGCCGTATCTGCCGAGCTTCTTCTCCTACGACCAGGCCGGGGTCGCCACCCCGAACCCCGACTACGTCGAATCGGCCGAGGCCTCCGGCAGCCCGACCGTGGCCACCATCACGCTGAACCCCAAAGCGGTCTGGGGTGACGGCAGCCCGCTGACCTGGCAGGACATCGCGGCCACCGTGCAGGCCTGCAAGGGCGCCTCGCCGGGCTTCCAGTGCGCCGAGAACCGCTTCGCCGCCGTTGAGAAGGTCGAGCGCGGAGCCAACGACCAGCAGGCGGTGGTGACCTTCACCGGCGTCCAGCCCGAGTGGGAGCACGTCTTTCGCGGGGTGAGCACGCTGCGTGCGTCGAGCGTGTCGTCGGCCGAGCAGTTCAACAACGGCTGGGCCGAGCCGAAGCCCGAATGGCTGTCCGGTCCGTTCACCTTCGACCGTTACGACCGCGAGAACAAGCGGCTCACCTGGGTGCCCAGTGACAAGTGGTGGGGCAAGGCCCCGCTGCTGCAGCGGCTGACCTACAAGCAGATCGCCCCGGACGCGACCGCTGCGGCGTACCTGAACAACGACGTCGACACCTTCATCATCGGCATCGATCCGGACGGCCAGCGCCGCGCCCAGGGTGCCGCCGACGGCGATGTGCGCACCGCAGCCAGCGGCGATACCCGACAGTTGGTGTTCAACACCCGCTCCGGTCCCCTGGCCGATGTGAAGGTACGACAGGCCATCGTGGCCGCCCTCGACCGCGACCAGATCGCCCGCACCGACCTGGAGGGCATCGAGTGGACCCCGCGGGCCCTGAACAGCCACGTCTGGGTCGAGAACCATCCCGACTTCGAGGACGTGGCCGACAAGACCGGCCTGAAGTACGACCCCGACCGGGCCCGCGAGATTCTGGACGAGGCCGGCTGGGTCGGCGGTGAGGACGGCATTCGCGCCAAGGACGGCAACCGGCTCACCCTCACCTTCACCACGATCAAGGGCCTGAAGGCCTCCGAATCGGAGGGACAGCAGATTCAGAAGATGCTGGCCGATGTCGGCATCGAGGTGAAGTTCACCGAGGTGGAACTCAACCAGTACTCCACCGAGGAACTGATGACCTCGGGCAAGTTCCAGATGCTGGCGGTGACCGAAACCGGGCACCCCTCACCACTGCTGTCGATCAGCCGCCGCTACACCCCCGACACCCCGTCCAACTGGTCGGGCTGGACGTCGGAGGAGTTCACCGCGGTGTCCACCGAACTCGCCACCGAGGCCGACCCCGACAAGCGCGTCGAACTGGGCCGCAAGGCCGATGCCCTGCTGTGGGAGGCCGCCCCGGCCGTCCCGCTGTACCAGTTGCCCGAGTCGGTGGCCACCAAACGCAATCTGGCCAACTACGGGGCCTTCGGCCTGGGCACCCCGGTGTGGCCCGAGGTGGGCTTCACCGACGACCGCTGAGGTCTTATTTGGGGCCGGGCAGCCAGGCCCGCAACCGGGCCACGATCGCCTTGGGCGAGCCGCCCCGGGCATGCACCGGGCTCCACGGCAGTTCGGTGTCGGTGCCGTTGAGGTAGCGCCCCAGTTGCAGACCCGCCGCGGTGCCGGTGAGCAGATCCCAGCGGTCGATCCCGCCGAGCACGAAGATGAACGGTGCGAGTACCCCCGCCGGGCCGACCAGCGGCAGCCGGTCGGTCGAGGTGCTGTAGAGCCGCGACCAGCGGCCCAACGCATCCTGGGTGCCGAACCGCTGCCGGCCGAACTCGATGAGTGTGCTGAAGGCGAGTTCGGATTCCCGCGGCACGCTGCCGGGATGGGCCGCACCGCTGACGATGATGGTGCCGGGGTTGAACCCGGGGGTCACGGTGAAGGAGTCCTCCAGGCCGTACCAGAGGTTCTCGATCGGGTGATCGGATTCGAGCTCGACCGCATACTCCCGAATCACCGAGCCGCGCGGCAGGGGTGAGCGGGTCGGGGCCGGGACGCCGTCACCGACCACCACCCGGGAGGCCAGGATCTCCACCTCGTGTTCACCGTGCTGCACCACGAACTCATGGGTCGTGCCCGACACCAGCCGGGCCTCGGTGAGCACTTCGGCCCCGGCCGCGGTGACCGCGTCGACCATGGCGGTGAGGTAGCTGTCGCGTTCGATCAGCAACTGGTCGGGCAGGGTCAGCACCGGACGCACCGGGAAGGGCAGTTCCGATTCGTCGTCGAACTGGGCGGTGATGTCGGCCAACCGCAGGGCTTGGGCCTCCTGGTGCAGCAGCACCGCTTGGTGGCCATCGGCCACCCAGGCGCCGGCGGTCACCGGACGACGCAACACCTCGGAGCCGGGGCCGGCGAGGAAATCGTCGAGCCACAATCGGGCGTCCATCGCGATCTGCAGGTACCCGGTCAGCACATCGTCACCCAACAAGTCGCGGGTCGGGTGCAGGCGGTCGCCCTGAAGCAGGCTGACCTCGGCCCAGCCCCGTCCGGTCAGGTCGGTGGGGCTACAGACCACCACCCGCAGACCCGCTCGGGCGGCCACCAATGCAGTGGTGAGGCACGCAATGTCACCCCCCAGGATGGCCAGATCAACTTCCAAGCGATGCAGGGACTCGGTGTCAGACGTGCTCACGGTCAACAACCCTACGCGGCCGAGCGCAGTCTGATAAGCCGAAACCCCACTCCCACGACGAAAACGCCGACCCCGGCCAGCACCGACTGCCACGGCAGGGTGATCACCAGCAGCGGGCACAGCACCGCGCCGAGCACTTGCAGGGCGCGCGGGTAGCGGCGGTGTTCGCCCCGTTGACGGTGGGCCGAGAGGTTGGCGACGAAGTAATACAGCAGTACCCCGAAGGACGAGAAGCCGATCACGCCCCGCAGGTCGAACAGCGCCACCAGGACGATCACCACCGCCGCGACGGTGAGTTCGGCCCGGTGCGGCACCCGATGAACCGGGTGCACCGCGGCCAGCGGGGCGGGCAGATCGCGGTTGCGGGCCATCGCCAGCCCGGTGCGGCCCAGCCCCCCGAACAGTGCCAGCAGCGCACCCAGAGCGGCCAGGGCGGCGCCGACTCGCACGATCGGGGTGAGCCATCCCGCCCACGGCCCGGCCGACACCGCGTCGACCAGCGGCGCCCGGCTGGTGGCCAGGGCGTCGAGATCCAGCACCGCCAGCAGGGTGAATCCGAGCACGGCATAGATCACCGCGACGATGCCCAGGGCGAGTCCGATCGCCCGGGGGATGGTGCGCTGCGGGTCGCGTACCTCCTCGCCCATCGTCGCGATTCGGGCATAGCCGGCGAAGGCGAAGAAAAGCAGACCGGTCGATTGTACGGTGCCGTAGATGCCACCGGGGCCGTTCGCCCCGACCGGGGGCAGCGCCTCGAAGGCCGACACGTTGCTGAGGACCACCAGCACCAGTACCGCCAGCACCGCGGTGACGATGATGCGGGTGAGCTGCGCGGTACGGGTGATGCCGAAGTAGTTCACCCCGACCAGGACGATCACCGCCGCGATGCCCACCGGACGCTGCCAGGCCGGCGGCACGAGGTAGGCGGCGAAGGTCAGCGCCATCGCGGCCGCGGACGCGGTCTTGCCGATCATGAAACCCCAGCCGGCCAGGAATCCCGGCCAGGGGCCGAGCATCTCGCGGCCGTAGGAGTAGGTACCGCCGGAGGTGGGGAATTGCGCAGCCAACTGTGCCGAGGAGGTGGCATTGCAGTAGGCCACCAGCGCGGCCAGGGCCAAACCGATCAACAGGCCGGTGCCGGCTGCCGCGGCGGCGGGTGCGAAAACCGCGAACACCCCGGCGCCGAGCATCGAACCGACACCGAGCAAGGTGGCATCGACTACACCTAGTCGACGTATTAGGGTGGGCTGCGTCACGGGCGCACCATAACCGCTTCGCGTGAACGCGAGTTTCCCAGAACGCGAGCTCCCACAAGGGGTTCATCAGGGCTCTTCGACCCAGCGAAAAACTCGACCGCGAAACACCCCTCAGGACGGGGATTGCCGACAGGAAAGGGTATAGCCTCGGCATGACCGGCAAACCGTGGTGGTGCGGGCAGAGTCCGGTCGCATTAAGTGCGACTGTTCAACTTATTGACAGCAAGTGAGACGGTCGCTAACGTCCGACGCGTCGTACTACCGAGGGATCTTCAATAATGACGAACCGTCACAAGGCTATGGCGGCCCTTTCGGCACTCACCTACGAATTCCACAGTTGGCATGCAGAGGGACTCCGGGAAGTGGGCCTGACCCCGGTGCGGGCCCGCGCCCTCTACGGACTGTATGCCCAAGGCCCCCAGCGTCAGCACGCGCTGAGTGCGATCGCCGGATGTTCGCCCCAGCAGATGAACGGCATTCTCGAAGCCCTGGAAGCGCGCGGATACATCGTCCGCAATCCCGATCCGAAGGATGGCCGGGCGACCAATATCTCCCTGACCACCGATGGTTGGACGCTGGCCAGCGTCATCGACACCTTGCGCCAGGACGCCGCCGGTGAACTCTTCGGCAGTTTCGACGATGACACCTTGGTCAAGTTCACCGAGGTTGTCGACAAACTCCTCGAGCGGATCAGTGAAACCGATATGTCGGTTTCCTCGGCCCAGGAACGGGTGCGTCTTTCCCGCGGCGGCTGAAAGCCGCATACCGATGAACGGGCGGCCCGAGGAATGATCCCCGGACCGCCCGCTTTTCATGTCGGCAGCTTTTCGGCGATCAGCCGGCCACCAGCGAGTCGGTTTCGGCGTCCAGATCGAACACCACCCGGCCCCCTTCGGGCAGATCACCGGCCAGCACCTTGCGAGCCAACTCGTCCTCGATCGTGGTCTGCACCAGGCGGCGCAACGGACGGGCACCGTAGACCGGGTCGTACCCGGTGCGGGCCAGCCAGTCCTTGGCCGCGTCGGTGGCCTCGACCTCGATCCGGCGATCGGCCAGCCGCTGGTTCAACCGGCGCAGGTTGATCTCCACGATGTGCGACAGATCGTCCACGGTCAGCGGATCGAACATCACGATGTCGTCGAGTCGGTTCAGGAACTCCGGCTTGAAGGACTGGCGCACCACGCCCATCACCGCCTCGTTCTTCATCTTCGCGTCCAGATTCTGATCGGCCAGGAACTGCGAACCCAGGTTCGAGGTCAGGATCAGGATCACGTTGCGGAAGTCGACCGTGCGGCCCTGTCCGTCGGTCAGTCGACCGTCGTCGAGCACCTGCAGCAGGATGTCGAAGACCTCGGCGTGGGCCTTCTCCACCTCGTCCAGCAGGATCACCGAGTAGGGGCGACGACGCACCGCCTCGGTGAGCTGGCCACCTTCCTCGTAACCGACGTACCCGGGCGGAGCACCGACCAGGCGCGAGACGGTGTGCTTCTCGGAGTACTCGCTCATGTCGATCCGCACCATCGAGTGCTCGTCGTCGAAGAGGAACTCCGCCAGGGCCTTGGCCAGTTCGGTCTTACCGACACCGGTGGGCCCCAGGAAGAGGAAGGAGCCGGTGGGCCGGTTGGGGTCGGAGATGCCGGCCCGGGCGCGGCGCACCGCGTCGGCCACCGAGACCACCGCAGACTTCTGGCCGATCAGGCGTTCGCCGATTCGGCTCTCCATCTGCAGCAGCTTCTCCGATTCACCCTCCAGCATCCGGCCGACCGGGATCCCGGTCCAGGACGCGACCACCTCGGCCACGTCGTGGGAGCTCACCTCGTCGGACACCATCGGCTTGGTATTGCGCTCGGCCTCGTCGGCGGCCTCGAGTTCCTTCTCCAGTTCCGGAATCCGGCCGTAGAGAATCTCCGAGGCCTTGGCGAAGTCACCCTCACGCTGGGCCCGGTCGGACTCGGTACGCAGGGCGTCGATCTGCTCCTTGAGCTCACCCACCCGGTTCAGGCCGGTCTTCTCGGCCTCCCAGCGGGCCTCCAGGCCACGCAGTTCCTCCTGGGCATCGGCGATCTCACCCTCGAGGCGCTGCAGCCGCTCCCGGGAGGCAATGTCCTCCTCCTTCTCCAGGGCGAGTTGCTGCATCAGCATCCGGTCCAGCGTTCGGCGGAGCTGATCGATCTCCTCCGGTGAGGAGTCGATCTCCATCCGCAGCCGCGAGGCTGCCTCGTCGATCAGGTCGATCGCCTTGTCGGGCAGTTGGCGGGCGGTGATGTAGCGGTTCGACAGGCTCGCCGCCGACACCAGGGCGCCGTCGGTGATCTTCACCTTGTGGTGGGCCTCGTAGCGTTCGCGCAGACCACGCAGGATCGCAATGGTGTCCTCCACGCTGGGCTCACCGACGAAGACCTGCTGGAAGCGTCGCTCCAGGGCCGGGTCCTTCTCGATCCGCTCGCGGTACTCGTCCAGGGTGGTGGCACCGATCATCCGCAGCTCGCCTCGGGCCAGCATCGGCTTCAGCATGTTGCCGGCGTCCATCGCGCCTTCACCGGAGGCACCCGCACCGACCACGGTGTGCAGCTCGTCGATGAAGGTGACGACCTGACCCTCGGCCTCCTTGATCTCGGTGAGCACCGCCTTGAGGCGCTCCTCGAACTCGCCGCGGTACTTCGCCCCGGCCACCATCGCGGCCAGGTCGAGCGACACCAGACGGCGGCCCTTCAGCGAATCGGGCACGTCCCCGGCCACGATCCGCTGGGCCAGGCCCTCCACCACGGCGGTCTTGCCCACGCCGGGTTCACCGATCAGCACCGGGTTGTTCTTGGTGCGCCGAGCCAGCACCTGCACCACCCGACGCACCTCGGCGTCGCGTCCGATCACCGGGTCGAGCTTGCCTTCGCGGGCCCGTTCGGTCAGATCCACCGAGTACTGATCCAGCGCCGAGGACCCACCCTCGGCCTCGGCCGAGGTGACCCGCTTGTCACCACGGGCCTCGTTGAAGGCGTTGGTCAACGCTTCGGCGGTGACGTTCAGATCCGCCAGCAGCTTCTTGGCGTCCGAGTCGACGGTGGCCAGGGCGATCAGCAGGTGCTCGGTGGCGACGAACTGGTCGCCGAGCCGGTCGGCCAGGTTCTCGGCCTCGGCCAGAACCCGGGCGAAACCGCCCGAAAGCACCGGCTGGGTCACCGAGCTTCCCTGCGCACTGGGCAGTTTCTTGATCGCCCCCTGGGCCGCGGCGTCGACGACCTCGGGCGAGGCGCCGATCGCGGTCAACAGGGAGCCGACGGTGTTGTCCGGCACCATCAACAGCGCATGCAGCAGGTGCTGCGGTTCGCAGTTGGGGTTGCCGGCGGTCAGGGCATTGCGCAGGGCGGCCGAGACAGCATCCCGGCTCTTGGTGGTGAGCGAATTCGTATCCATCAGGTTCCTCTCTCAGCCTCGTGGCGATTGGTGGCAAGGACCCAACACGGCTCGAGCACAAACAATCCTGTACCAGCCCAGTCTTGTACCAGCACAGTCTCGCGGAGGCCGGATCGGCAACCAAAGTTGAGTCACATACGCTCAACAATGAAATTGGGGGTTTCATTCCGGAATTCCACAGGTGTTGTCCCACTCGCCCTCCCGCCGGCCCGCGCCGGGTGGGAAGATCGACCGAACACCACGAGGAGAGGGATGACGATGAAGATCGTTGTTGATTTCGAACAGTGCGACAGCAATGGCCTGTGCTGCGAACAAGCCCCCGAGTTGTTCCGCTTGGACGACAACGACTTCTTGGAGGTGCTCAACGAGAACCCCACGCCCGACCAGACCGACGCCGCCGAGCGGGTCGCCCAGGCCTGCCCGAAGGCAGCCATCGAGTTGGTCGACTGACGCCGATGTGGGCTTACCGTCTGGTGCGTCCGCGCACCTTCGAACGGGTCGAGGTGCCGGCACCCTCCGCCGCGGACGTCCCCGACCGGCATGTCCTGTTACGGGTGCTGGCGGGAGGTATCTGCGGCAGCGACTTCCCCTTCTTCGCCGGCCGCAATGTGATGCATGCCGATGACGACGGCTCCGGAATCGCCCCGAATGTGCCCGGGCATCCGTTGCACGAGGTGGTCGGTGTGGTCGAATACTCGAATCACCCCGATCATGCGGTGGGTGATCGGCTGGTGGGCTGGGCAACTCGCCTGGACGCGCTGGCGCAGTACTGCATCTCCCACGGTGACGAACTGGCCGACTGCCCCACCGATCTGGCGCCTGAGACCGCGGTCATGATCCAGCCTCTGGCCTGTGCCCTGCAGCCGATGCGGGCCGCCGAGGTGGCCGGCAAGAGCGTCACGGTGATCGGTCTCGGGCCGATCGGACTGTTGTTCGCCCACGCGGCCAAGACCTTGAGCGCGGCGAAGGTCACCGGTGTCGACCCGGTCGACCGCAGCGATGTGGCCGACATCTTCGGGCTGGACGAGGTGATTCAGGCCCACAGTGGCCGCTGGGCGGCCCGGCTCGGCCCCGACGAACTCTCCGAGGTCGTGGTCGACGCCGTCGGACACAACCCCGGAACCGCCAACGACGCCCTGCTGGCGACTGCCTTCGGTGGCCGGGTGGTGCTCTTCGGGGTGCCGGACGATGACTACTACCCCTTGCCGATGAAGACGTGGTTGCGGCGCAATCTGACCGTCTGGTCGGGCACCACCCGCAACCGCTCCCGGGCCCTGCAGGATGCCGCGGAGTACCTGGCCGAGCACCCCGAACTCGTCGAGCATTACGTCACCCACAGCTTCGACGTGCACGACGTGCAGCCGGCCTTCGACACCGCCAGCATCCCCAGAACCGGCCAGTTGAAGGTGACCCTGCGGGTGCCTTCGGGATGAGGTCGGTCGGGTGAGCGGTGGTGCTAGGCTCCCGACTTGATCCCATGGGCCCGACCAACGTCAATTCGCGGCCACAGCGGCGAGGAGGATGATGGTCCCGGTTCTCACCTGGCTTGCCAACCACCCCGAAGCTCTGCTGTTCGCGCTGGTGGGGGTGGGCTCGGCGATCGGCCGGATCTCGGTGCGCCGGATCTCCCTCGGCGCGGCGATGGTGCTGTTCCTGGCGATCGCGGTATCGGCCCTGGGCACCTCGTCCGGGGTGGAATTGGAGATCCCGCCCAGCATCGGACACCTCGGTCTGGGACTGTTCACCTTCTCGGTCGGTATCTCCTCGGGAGCCGCCTTCTTCAACAGCCTGCGCACCCAGTCGGTGGCGATGCTCGGGGTGGCCGTGGCGATCGTGCTGGGGGGTGTGGTCACCTTCCTGGCCGCACCACTGCTGGGGCTGCCGCGGGACGTGGCGGCCGGCACCTTCGCCGGCGCGCTGAACAACACCCCGGCCCTGGCCGCCGCGGGCGGCACCGGTGCGAACACCGTCGGCTATTCGGTTGCCTACCTGTTCGGTGTGATCGGCATGCTGGTGGTCCAGCAACTGGCCCTGCGGCATGCCTCCGAGGACGCCGACGCCCCGGCCCCGCTGGTGCAGAAACACGTCGCGGTCGAGCGGATCAACCCCGGCACCACCGTGGTCGACTTCGAGGAATTGCACGGCCACCGCATTTCGCTCACCCGGGTGCGGGCCAAGAAGGACGGCCCGATCGAGCTGGCCCGCGATGAGGTCGTACT
This sequence comes from Pseudenemella bisphenolivorans, assembly GCF_051133435.1. Taxonomy (NCBI): domain Bacteria; kingdom Bacillati; phylum Actinomycetota; class Actinomycetes; order Propionibacteriales; family Propionibacteriaceae; genus Pseudenemella; species Pseudenemella bisphenolivorans. The sequence continues at coordinate 938,882 of NZ_JBPGNY010000001.1, forward strand.
CGAGGTCGGCGACGTGCTGACCGTGGTCGGCCCGCGCGATGTGGTCGACGAGGTGGTGCGCGAACTCGGCCGCGAGTCGAAGGACTACCTGGCCTACGACCGGGCGTCCCTGGACTTCCGGCGGATCACTGTGTCGGACCCGAAACTGGCCGGCCGCACCATCGACGAACTCGACCTGGAGGCCAGGTTCGGGGCCACCGTGTCGCGGGTGCGCCGGGCCGATATCGATGTGGTCGCCCACCCCGGTTACGTCCTGCAGTTGGGTGACCGGGTGCGGGTGGTCGCCCCGCGCACCGCGATCCGCAAGGTCACCGCCTACTTCGGTGACTCCTCGCGCGGGATGACGATCATCAACCCGATCGGGCTGGGCACCGGGATGGCGCTCGGCTTCGGCCTGGGAGCGATTCCGATTCCGCTGCCGGGCGGCAGCACCTTCACCCTCGGGGCGGGGCTGGGCTGTCTGATTCTCGGCCTGGTGATGGGCCGACTGGGCCGGATCGGCCCGGTCTCGACCACCCTGCCGTTCACCGCCACCGCGGTGATCAGTGAACTCGGCCTGCTGCTGTTCATCGCCCAGGCCGGCACCCGCGCCGGTGGGCAGATCCTGACCGCCTTCGCCTCCGGTGAATGGTTGGCGATCCTGGCGCTCGGCGTGTTGATCACCTCCACCACAGCCCTGTCGGTGTTCTTCTTCCAACGCCGGGTGATGGGCTCGGGTGGCACCGTGCTGTCGGGTTTCCTGGCCGGCACCCAGACCCAGCCGGCCCTGCTGGCCTATGCCAACGACCGGATGAACCACGATTTCCGCGTGTCCACCGGCTACACCACCGCCTATCCGACCGCGATGATCACCAAGATTCTGGTGGCCAGCGTGCTCGGCCTGTTGGCCTGATCGCCTTCCCACTACCGCTGGGCGGTAGCTGTCCTTGCGCAGAGACCGCTTTCCGAACAAGTTGGGCGAACCAGCGAGCAGAGGACGGGAATGAGCAACCGGCAGAAGCTGTACATCAACGGCGAATGGGTCACCCCACACGGAACCGAAACCTTCGAGATCATCGATCCGCGCACCGCCACCGGTGTCGACACGATCGTGCTCGGCGACGAGCAGGACGTCGACGCCGCGGTGGCCGCGGCCCGAGCCGCCTTCGAGGGTGAGGAGTGGCCACTGGCCGAACGGGTGGCCACCTTGCGCAAGGTGGCCGAGCTGATCACCGAACGCACCGAGGAATTCGCCGACCTGATCTCGCAGGAGATGGGCGCCCCGGAGGCCTTCAGCCGTGCCGTGCAGGTGCAGTTCCCGCTGCGGGTTCTCACCACCACCGTCGACATCGCCGAGAAGTTCGACTTCGACCAGCCGCTCGGCCCGTCCACCCTGGCCCACGAGCCGGTGGGTGTGGTCGCGGCGATCACCCCGTGGAACTTCCCCCTGCATCAGGTGGTTGCCAAGGTCGCCCCGGCCCTGGCGGCCGGCTGCCCGGTGGTGCTCAAGCCCGCCGAGCTGACCGCCCTGAGCGCGGTGATGTTCGCCGAGGTGATGGACGAGGCCGGGGTGCCGGCCGGTTGGTTCAACCTGGTGCAGGGTCGCGGCCCGGTCGCCGGTGCGGCGCTGGCCAAGCACCCGGACGTCGACATGGTCACCTTCACCGGTTCGACCGCGGTCGGCCGCGAGATCGCCGCGCTGGCCGCGGCCACGATCAAGCGGGTCACCCTTGAGCTGGGCGGCAAGTCGCCCGCCCTGTTGCTGGACGACCTGGACGACGAGGGCTTCAAGGCCGCGGTGCTGCGGGCGCACGGCTTCTCGCTGTTCAACTGCGGGCAGACCTGCGCCTCCTGGACCCGGCTGATCGTGCCCGAGGACCGTTACCAGCAGACCCTGGAGATTCTGCGCGAGTCGGCCGCCAACGTCGCCCCCACCCTCGGCCCACTGGTCTCGCAGACCCAGTGGAACCGGGTGCACGACAAGCTGAAGCTGGCTTTGGACGAGGGTGCCACCCTGGAGATCGGCGAGGTCGAGGACGCCCCCGGTGAGGGGTACTGGATGTCACCGAAGGTCTTCGGCCGGGTTGACCCGCAGGCCGAGATCGCCCAGCAGGAGACCTTCGGCCCGGTGCTGGTGGTGCAGACCTACACCGATCGGGACGAGGCGGTGCGGTTGGCGAACTCGACCATCTACGGCCTCAGCGCCGGCGTGTTCGGTGCCGACCAGGAGGAGGCCTTCCGGATCGCGCGCAAGATCCGTTCCGGCAGCGTGCACGTCAACGGGGTCAACACCAATCCGTTGGCGCCCTTCGGCGGTATGGGCCAGTCGGGCTACGGCCGCGAGTACGGCGAGCTGGGTCTGCGGGAGTTCCTGGAGATCAAGTCGATCCAACCGCCCGGCGAATGAGCACCTCGTCCCACTGAACAGCCCACAGCACCCAGGAGTATCCGTGGCACTCGACCAAGCAACCCAGGCATTGCTTGCCCAACTGGCCCAGGCCGGGGGCAAGCCGATGCACGAATCGACCCCCGAGGAGGCCCGGCAGAAGATGGCCGGTCTGGCCCGGATCTCCCCGCCGGGGCCGGAGATGGCCCGGGTGGAGCGACACACCGTGGAGTCCTCGGGCCAATCGGTGATCGTGCTGGCGCCCGAGACTCCGCGCGGGGTCTTCCTGTGGTGGCACGGCGGTGGCTGGGTGATCGGTTCTCCGGACGAGCACGAAACCCTGGGCCGGCATCTGGCCGAGGCCACCGGCTGCACCGTGGTGCTGGCCGGCTACCGGCTGGCCCCGGAGAACCGGTTCCCGGCCGCCCTGGAGGATGCCCTGGACACCCTGGGCTGGGTGAATGCCCGACGTTCGGAGTTGGCCGGTGCCGATGACGCCCCGCTGTTCCTGGCCGGGGACTCCGCCGGCGGAAACCTGGCCGCGGTGGTGGCCCGGCACGCCCGCGAGTTCAATCTGCCGATCGCGGCCCAGGTACTGGTCTACCCGGTGGTCGACCACGATTTCGAGAACGCCTCCTATACCGACCCGGCGAACCAGTTGGCCTTCAACATCGACACCATGAAGTGGTTCTGGGATTGCTATGCCGACCCGGCCGACCGCGACCACCCCGATGTCTCCCCCGCCCGGGCCGATGACCTCACCGACCTGCCGCCGGCGGTGATTCTGACCGCCGAGCACGACCTGCTGCGCGACGAGGGCGAGGCCTATGCCGAGGCCCTGCGCGGGGCCGGGGTACCGGTGGAACATCGTCGCTTCGACGGGCAGATGCACGGCTTCTTCCAGATGACCGGGGTGCTGCCGTCCAGTGCCGAGGCGATCGAGTGGGTCGGACAGCAGGTCCGCACGATTCTGGACGGCCGCTGAGATGGGTACGTCACATGAGGTGGACGTGGTGGTCGTCGGGGCCGGCTTCAGCGGTCTCTATGCGGTGCACCTGCTGCGCAAGCAGGGCCTGAGCATTCAGGGCTTCGAGGCCGGGGACGACGTCGGCGGTACCTGGTACTGGAACCGCTACCCCGGAGCCCGCTGCGATATCGAGTCGATCTACTACTGCTACTCCTGGGACGAGGAACTCGCCCGGGAATGGCAGTGGTCGGAACGCTATGCCGCCCAGCCCGAGATCCTGGCCTACGCCAACCGGGTGGCCGACAAGCACGACCTGCGCTCGTCCTTCATCTTCAACACCAGGGTCGAGGCCGCCGAATGGGACGACGAGGCTCGCCGCTGGACGGTGCGCACCTCCGACGGTGAGACCTGGTCGGCCCGATTCGTGGTGCTGGGCGTGGGCGCCCTGTCGGCGGCGAACATCCCCGACATGCCGGGGCTGGCCAACTACACCGGCGCGATTTACCACACCGGACAGTGGCCCCACGAGGGTGTCGATTTCAGCGGCCTGAAGGTGGGGGTGATCGGCACCGGCTCGTCCGGCATTCAGGTCATTCCGAAGATCGCCGAACAAGCTGCGTCGATGACGGTCTTCCAGCGCACCGCGAACTTCACGATGCCGGCCCACAACACCCCCGCCGACCCCGAGCAGCATGCCGAGGTGGTCGAGGATTGGGCCGGGGTGCGGCAGCGGATGCGCCAGTCCTCCTACGGGCTGGACGTGGAACCGCCCACCCAGTCACTGCTGGAGGTGCCGGTCGAGGAGGCCCGGGCCACCTTCGACGAGAAGTGGCAGGAGGGCACGCTGACCTCGATCCTGCAGGCCTACAACGACATCGTGCGCAATCCCGAGTCGAACCAGATCGCCGCCGATTACGTCCGCGACAAGATCCGCGAGATCGTGCACGACCCGCAGGTGGCCGAGGACCTGGTTCCCAGTGGGTACCACTTCGGCACCAAGCGACCCTGCCTGGACACGAACTACTTCGACACCTTCAACCGCGAGAACGTCGAGTTGGTGAACGTGCGCCGCGACCCGATCGTCGAGGTGACCGCCACCGGCATCCGCACCGAGGAAACCGAGCGGGAGTTCGACGCGATCGTGTTCGCCACCGGTTTCGACGCGATGACCGGCCCGGTGCTGTCGATCGACATCCACGGTCGGGAGACCACGATGGCCGAGAAGTGGGCCGACGGCCCGGTCGGTTACCTGGGCCTGCAGTCGGCCGGCTTCCCGAACCTGTTCACCGTCACCGGCCCGGGCAGCCCCTCGGTGCTGTCGAATGTGGTGGTCTCGATCGAACAGCATGTGGAGTTCATCGCCGACCTGCTGGCTCACCTGCGCGAGCAGGGTGCCGAGGTCGTCGAGGCAACCCCCGAGGCCGAGACCGAGTGGAGTGACCACGTTCAGCAGGTGGCCGGGTACACCCTGTACCCGCAGACCGATTCCTGGCTGATGGGGGCCAACATTCCGGGCAAGCCCCGGGTCTTCCTGCCCTACATCGGTGGGGTCGGCAACTTCCGCGCCAAGTGTGACGCGGTCGCCGCCAACGGCTACGAGGGTTTCCGAATCAGCTGAGCAAGCGCCGTGGTCCGGCCGTTCAGGCCGGATTCGGCTCGGCCGTTCAGGCGGCCGGATTCGGTTTCGCGCCGCGCACCAACCGTCCCGGCAGGGCCCCGGTCGGTTCCCCGTCCCGGTAGGTCTCCTGCCCGGCGACGATGGTGTGTCGGTATCCGTCGGCCCGCTGCAGCAGGCGGCGGCCACCGGCCGGCAGGTCGTGGTGCACCTCGGGACGGTGCAGGTGCATCCCGTCGAGGTCGATCACGTTCACGTCGGCCCGGTAGCCGGGCTTCAGCAGACCCCGGTCGAACAGCCCGACCGCCTCGGCGGTACGGCGGGCCTGGGCGCGCACGATGTACTCCAACGGCAGGCGGCCGCGTTCCCGGTCGCGCACCCAGTGCTGCAACAGGGTGGTCGGGAAGGACCCGTCGCAGATCGTCCCGACATGGGCACCGCCGTCGGACAGTCCCGGAATGATCGCGGGGTGTTCCAGCAGTTCCTTCAGCCCGTCCAGGGAGCCGTCCACGTAGTTGGCGAAGGTCAGGTACAACATGCCGTGGCCCTCATCGGCGAGCATGATGTCGTAGGCGAGTTCCTCGGGGGTGACGCCGAGGGCCGCGGCCCGGGCGATGATGTTCTCGCTCGGGTCGGGTTCGTAGTTCGGCGGATCGGCCAGTTCGAACATCTCGTTGAACATGTTCAGGAACCGGGCCCCGAGCACCGGCACGTCGGTGACCACACCGTCGGCCAGGATCGCCTCGCGCACCTCACGGGTGCGCATCGCCGCGACCCGTTCGGGCAACGGCAGGTCGGCGATCTTGAGGTAGCTCGGGTTGTGCCGGAACGGATTCAGGGTGAGTTCGTGGCCCAGGATCAGGCCGATCCCGCGTGCCGACACCTGTCCCTGCACGTCGTGGCCGGCGGCCCGCAGCCGGTCGAAGCCGGCCATGATCTCGTGGTGCCGATCGGGCCGGTTCACCGAGTGCACCACCGACACCGACATCGGACGCCGCGAGGCCCCGGTCATCGCCGCCATCAGGTCCATGTCGACGTCGACATCGTCGAAGTCGGTGACCATCTGCAGGACGCCGGTGCCGGTCTCGCCGATCGCCTCCGCGATCGCGACCAGTTCGTCACGTCCGGCGCCGTAGGAGGTGATCAGTTCACCGTTGATCGACTTGTGGTTCAGGGTGCGTGAGGTGGTGAAACCCAAAGCCCCGGCCCGGATCGCCTCGGCGGTGATCTCGGCCATCTCGGCGATTTCGGCGGCGGTGGCCTGTTCGTGGGCCAGGGCCCGGTCGCCCATCGCCCGCACCCGTACCGCGGCATGCGGCACCTGGGTGGCGAAGTCGAGATCGCGGGCCTTCCCGTCCAGCGAATCGAGGTACTCGCCGAAGGTCTCCCAGTTCCACGGCAGGCCCTCGCTGAGCGCGATCCCGGGGATGTCCTCGACCCCCTCCATCAGCTCGATCAGCCGATCCCGGTCGTGCGGCAGGGCGGGCGCGAACCCGACCCCGCAGTTGCCCATCACCACGGTGGTCACGCCGTGCCAGGACGAGGGCTGGAGTCGTTCGTCCCAGGTCACCTGACCGTCGTAGTGGGTGTGGATATCGACGAACCCGGGGGCCACGATCGCCCCGTCGGCGTCGATCTCGCGGGCGGCGGTACCGGAGACCGCACCCACTTCAGCGATCAGCCCGTCGCGGATCGCGACGTCGGCGGTGAACGGTGCACCGCCGCTGCCGTCCACCACGGTGCCGGCGCGGATGATCAGGTCATATTCGCTCATCGGGATTACCTCAGTTCGATTGGTTCAGCTCAGCTCGCCGGGCGATAGCGCAGCAGGGTGACGTCCCCCTCGGGGCAGAACACGGGTTCCACGCGCATCCCGATCCGGATATCGGCCGGGTCGACGTCGACCAGTTCGGTGCTGAAGCGCGGACCCTCGTCCCATTCGACGACCGCCAACAGTTGCGGCACCGACTCGGCCCAGGGTGGGGCGACCGGACGTTCGGCCACGGTGAAGGTGTAGAGGGTTCCGGCGCCGCTGATCTCACGCCATTCCAGGTCGTCGGCCAGGGTGCCCGGCGCCAGGGTGCGCGGGTAGAACACCCATTGCTCGGACGACGGGGAGTACTGGATCCGGATCTTGTGTTCGGCCAGCCCGTCCCAGAACGGTTGCGAGACCGGGGTCGGTTCGGGCAGCGGCTTGGCCGGTGTTTCGGACATCTCAGTCCCCCCTCAGGATCAGGGCGACCTGTTCGCTCATGATGCCGCCGTTGCCGGTGACGAAACCGGTGTCGCACTTGGGCACCTGGGCCTGATCGGCCCGGCGCATGATCTGACGGGCGGCGTCCACGACGTGGTGCATGCCGCCGGCCATCCCCGCCTGCCCGAAGGACAGTTGCCCCCCGGCGGTGTTCAGCGGGAAGTCGCCGCGGTGGGTCAGGTCGTGTTCCAGCACCCACTGCATGCCCTCGCCCTTGGGGGCGAAGCCGGCGTCCTCCAGGGTCATCAGCACCGTGATCGTGTAGCAGTCGTAGATCGAGGCGATGTCGATGTCGTCGCGGGTCACCCCGCTCATCTCGAAGGCCTTGTCGGCGGCACGCTTGATCGGGGTCTGCAACAGGTGCTCGGCATAGGTCGGGGTCTTGAAGGCGATGTGCTCACCCAGACCGGTGACCCACACCGGGCGATGTTTCGACCTACGGGTCCATTCGACCCCGCCGACCAACACCGCGGCCCCGCCCTGTACCCGCATCACCACGTCCAGCATCCGGATCGGGTCGGCGATCATCGGCGAGGCCAGCACGTCGTCGACGGTGATCGGCTTGCCGTGGAAGATCGCGCCGGGGTGGGCGCAGGCGTTGGTGCGCTGGTCGACCGCGATCTTCGCCGTGGCCCGCGGGTCGTAGCCGTACTCGTGGGCGTAGCGTTGCGCGATCTGGGCGTAGGGCCCGTTCTGACCGAGGTTGCCGTAAGGGATCTCGAACTCGGCCTGCGGGGAGCCGAACTTGTCACTGGACGCCCCGACCCAGCTCGGTGGCTTCGGTGGGGTGCGTTGTGAGGTGGGCAGGATCATCGAACCGGGTACCACCACCAGCACCAGATCGCACAGCCCCAGTTCGACCGCGGCCGCGGCCCGCCAGACCATCCCGGCGGCGGTGGCCCCACCCAGGTCGACCCGTTCGCCGTAGTCCACGGCGATACCGAGGTATTCGGCCAGAGTGGCCGGGGCGAACATGTCCGATTCGGCGACCCCGTGGGTGACCAGACCGTTGACCGCCGAGGCCGGCACGCCGGCATCGTCGAGCACCATCTTGGACAGGTGCGCCCACTGGTCGAGGGTGAACTGCGGCGGACGGGTCTGCTTGCGTTCGGCGGGGAGCTCCGCGATGCCCAGGATCGCGGCCCGTCCGCGCAGGCCGGCCATCAGGCGTCCCGCCTCGGCAACCGGACGGTGGCACTGCCCGGCATCAGCAGGGCCTCGCCGCGGCGTCCGGCCAAATCGAGGCGTACCTCGCCGGTGCTGTCGTCGATCTCGGTGACGGTGCCGCCGAAGGTGAGTTCCTCACCCGGGTGGGCGACCGCCCGGTTCTGGGTGCCGAACTTCACCAGCCGACCCTCGGGTCCGATCCAGTCGGTGACCGCCCGGCTGAGCAGCCCGGCCTGCAGGGGCCCCTGCACCAGCACCTCGGGGTAGCCCTCGTCGGCGGCCCAGCTCTTGTCGTAGTGGATGCGGTGGGCGTTGTAGGTGGCCGCACTGAACAGGAACAGTTGGGTCTGGTCGCAGGTCACCACGAGCGGGGTGATCTCGTCGCCGACCGAGACGTCCTCGAAGTACAACTGGGTCATCTCCACTCCTCAGGGCCGGGCGATCATCGACGTGTCGGCGGTGGCCAGCAGTTCCCCGTCCTGGTTGACGTAGGTGGCCCGCCAGGTGACCAGCACGAAGGGGCCGGAGCGGCCCTGCTTCTGCACGATCGATTGCACGGTGCGTTCGCTGGTGATTTCGTCGCCGTGGTACGCGGGACGATGGAACTCCCAGGACTCGCCGCCGGCCATCCGCTTCGGGGCGTCCGGGAACTGCAGGTTGCCCGACGCCGCCCCCGACGAGCCGTCGGCGCGCAGGTCTTCCAACCTGGTCACGCCCAAGATCGCGTACTGCAGGTACAGCGGTGGGGCGCAGTCCTCGCGCAGGCCGGCCGCACGGGCGGCCTCGGCATCGAAGTAGATCGGGTTGGTCTCCCCCACCGACACCGCCCAGCGTTGCCAGTCGCGTCGACGCACCTCACCGGTGGTGCGGGAGACCACTTCGCCGACCGTGGCCAGCGCTTCTTCGGGAATCAACGACTCCATCGTTGCCTTTCACCTCGTCACTGACCTCGACAGTAGCGAGCAAGCCATTTCCGCCCCAGCGTCGAACCCGGTGATCGGTAGTTACCCGCTGGTTGGTGGTGTCCGCTGGTCAGCAGTGCCCAGGTGGTGGGCAGGGGTGCTTGGCAGTCCCGGTGGTCGGTGCGGCTCAGGGCATCTCGGCCAGCAGGGCGTCCTTCTCCTCGCGCGACATCCAGGAGGCCTCGATCGAGTTCGCCGCGAGCCGGCGCAGATCGTCGGCGGTCAGGTCGATCTGTTCGGCCAACCGCTGGTAGCACTCGGCCACATAGGCGCCGAAGTAGGCCGGGTCGTCGGAGTTGATCGTCACCCGCACCCCGTCGCGCAGCAGGTCGACGATCTCGCGGGCCTTCATGTCGTCGGTGACGAAAGAGTTCGAGACCGGGCAGCAGGTCAGCGCCATCTCACGTTGTTTGGCCAACTCGACCAGCTCGGGATTCTCGACGATGTTCGTGCCGTGGTCGATGCGGTCGACCTTGATGTCGTGCAGTACCTGACCGATGTGGTCGATGCTGCCCTCCTGGTCGATATCGCAGTGCATGGTCAGCAGGTAGCCGGCCTCCCGGGCGGCGGCGAAAACCTCGGCGAACTTGCTGGGCGGATTACCGCGCTCATCGGAGTCCAGGCCGACGCCGATGATCTTGTCGCGGTGGGGCAGCGACTGCTGCAGGGTCTCGGCGGCGCTCTCGGCCGACATGTCGCGCAGGAAGCACATGATCAACGCGGCAGACATCGGCCGGCCGTCCACCCCTTCGGTGTTGGCCTGCTCGACCGCGCGGTAATACCCCTCGATCACCGCTTCGAAGGGCACCCCGCGGGAGGTGTGGGCCTGCGGGTCGAAGAACATCTCGGCCCGGCGCACTCCGTCGTCGGCCGCCCGGCGCAGGTAGGCCCAGGCCAGTTCGTAGAAGTCGTCGGCGGTCTGCAGCACATTCATCGCCGGGTAGTACACCGCGAGGAAGCTGGCCAGGGAGTCGAACTGGTAGGTCGCCTCCACCTCTTCGACCGTCCGCTGGCCGATGTCGATGCCATTGCGTTCGGCCAACCGCAGCTTCAGGTCGGGTTCGAGGGTGCCTTCGAGGTGCAGGTGCAGCTCGGCCTTGGGCAGCGAGCGGATGAAGTCGAGGTCTACAGGGGCAGCAGCGGTCTCGGTCATGGGCACCATTGTGTCGAATCGGTTTCCGGCCGAACCGGCCAGGGTCCGTTGCCGCCATCGCACGGTGGCGCGCCGATAGGGTGAGGGCGAGCCGCAGACCACGGAGGACCCAGGTGAACACCACAGCCCGCGCCGAGCGCGTGGACTACATCCACAGCATCGAGGCCCGACTGCCGGGCTGGTCGGTGTCGTTGATTCCGGCCCTGTTGGTCTCGTTGTCGGCCTTCTTCCTGTTCGCCCTGGAATGGCGTCCGGTCGGTTATCTGGTGATGGCCGCCGGCATCGCCCTGTGCACCTGGCTGGACCGGGTGTTGTTGCGCGATCTGCTGCTGATCTGTGTCGGGCTGATCATCGTGTCGACGATCTCGGTGCGCGCGGACGTGAGCTGGCTGAATGTGGTGTTGATGGGCACCGTGCTGACGATGGCGGTGGCGGTGCCCTATCTGCTGTCGCGGTTCGGCTACGGCGACCATGCGGTGCGATTCCAATGGCTGTCCGGGGAGCGCTGGAACAAGCCGATGATCGCCTACCTGATCGCGGTGCCGGTGATCGGCTGGCTGATCCTGCCGACCTACTTCGTCCGCTCGGGTACCTATCTGAACTGGCCGGCCCTGGCCGACTGGACGGAGGTGGCCCGGTTCTTCGTCGGGGTGAACTTCGTCGGCAGTTGGGACGAGTTCTTCTTCATCTGCACGATCTTCGTGCTGTTGAGCCGGCACTTCTCGTTCAAGTTCGCCAACGTCCTGCAGGCGATCATCTTCGTGTCGTTCCTGTGGGAGTTGGGCTACCAGTCCTGGGGGCCGCTGCTGACCACCCCCTTCGCACTGCTGCAGGCCTATCTGTTCGTCAAGACCCGCTCGTTGCTGTTCGTGCTGTGCGTGCACCTGCTGTTCGACGTGATCGTGTTCCTGTCGATCGTCGGGGCGCGTTACCCCGAGCAGTTGCCGATCTTCGTCTTCCTGTGGTGAGCGCCGGTTGAGGCGTCAGGCCAACTGCCGGTCGGTGACCAGGTTGCGCTCGGCCAACTCGGCCAACTCGTCGGCCGAATAGCCCAGCAGGGTGCGGTACACGTAGTCGTTGTCCTCACCGAACCCGCAGGTCACCCGGCCGAAGGCCAGGTCGAAGCCGTCCACCCGCCACTGGTGGCCCGGATAACGATGCGTGCCGACATGGGGATGGTGCTTCTCGACGAAGAAACCGCGGGCCGCCAGATGCTCGTCGTCCAACAGGCGGGTCTCGCTCATCACTTCCCCGGCGGCCACCCCGATGCTCTGCAGGGCCTCGACCACCTCGGCGGCGGTGTGGCCCCGTGACCACCCGGCCAGCCGTTCGACCAAACTCTCGTGGCCGATCCGGTGCTGCTGGACCTCCGGCCCGAGCACCCGCAGTTCGTCGTCGCCGAGCAGGTCGGCCAGCCGGTGCCAGGCTTGGTCACCGACCACGGTGCAGGCAACCCAGACATCGTCCTCGGCGGTGGGCAGGACGTCCTGGAAGCTGTGCGGGTCGCGGTTGCCCAGAATCTCGGGATCGCGGTGGTTGAGCTGGCTGTCGAGGAAGAACTCGCCCAACTCGGCCATCACATTCTCGGCCTGGGCGAACTCGATCACCTGCCCGCGCCCGGTGCGCCGCCGGTGCCGCAGCGCGGCGAGCACCGCGAAGGTGACACCGGCCGGGGCGGCCTCGTCCATGTGGTAGTTCTCACCGGCCGAGCCGGCGTCGTCGCCGGCATAGCCGTCCATCGCCGCGATGCCGACCAGGGAGTTGAAGTTCGGGCCGTAGCCCAGGTAGGTGCTCATCGACCCCGAGGCGCCCATCGGTGGCATTCGGGCGATGATCAGCCGCGGATTGACCCGCAACAGTTCGTCATTGCCGATGCCGAGTTTCTCCAGCACCCCGTTGGAGTTGTTCTCCACCAGCACATCGCTGATCTCGATCAGCTTCAGGAAAGCCTCCCGGCCCTCGGGGGTTTCCAGGTTCATGCAGGCCGAGAGTTTGTTGCGGGCGTGCCAGTTGAACAGGGCGGTGCGGTCGTAGGCCCGGTCGCCGGGATCCTTGTCGGGGTAGGTGCCGCCGTGATAACCGGTGGCCGCGATCGATTCCTTCGAGGTGGCCGCCGACACCTGCCGCGGGGTGCGGTTGTTGCCCTCGGCGCGAATCACCTCCGCGCCCAGGTCGCCGAGCAGGGTGGTGCCGCCGGGCCCCGACCAGACCACGGTGAGGTCGACGACCCGGACGCCGTCCAGCGGCCCGACCTCCGAAGGCAGGTCCTGGCTCGGGGTATCGGAGGCTGCGTTCGTCTCGTCGCGGGGCTTCCAGCCCTCGGAGCGGATCCGGGCGCCGTCCTGATCCAGCAGTGGGGCGGGTCGGCGCAGGGTGAAGCCGCCCTCCATCTGCCAGGGGGTGGCGGCGTATTCGAGGACACCGACCTCGGGATGGTCGAGTTCGGTGAAGGCGCCGCGGTCGCGGAAATGCGGGTGGGCGAGTACTTCGGAGACGGTCAGGTAGGCGGTGACCGGAATCCGGGCGCCCTCGCAGATCTCCATCACCTCGATCTTGGGCCGGGCGCCGATCCATGCGACGACCTTGGCCATGAAGTCCTCGCGGTCCTGCCCGGCGACGGTGCGCATGTTCAGGTAGCGCTCCCGGAAGGCAATGTCCTCGCCGGTGTTGTCGGCGGTCATCACCTCGACGAAGCGGTTCCAGAAGGCCTGGTTGGTGACGTACACCATCACGAAACCGTCGGTGGTGCGGAACGGCCCGGTGAAGGTGGCGCCATGGCGATGCGGGCTGCGCACACCGCGCGGGGCCACCATGCCCGAGTAGGCCGCCGAGACCAGATAGGACGCGCGCCGGTCGGCCCCGGCGAGCAGAACCTCCTGCCCGGAGATGTCGATCACCGCGCCGGTGCCGGCACGTTCGGTACGCAGCACCGCGGCGAGGGTGGCCGCGCCGGCGGAGCGTCCGATCGTGTAGTGCTCCAACAACCCGGGCTTGCGAAGCGGTGGACGGTCGGCCGCACCGGTGGCGTTCATCGGGCCGCCGGCCGCCTGCAGGGTGATGCCGGACGCGACCCGGTCGCGATGCGGGCCGGTCTGGCCGAAGGGGCTGATCCGGGTGATCACCAGGGACGGGTTGATCTCGCGCAACACCTCGGGGCCGAGGCCGAGAGCCTCCAGATGCCCGGGGCGGAAGGATTCGACCAGGGCATCGGCTCCGCGCACCAGGTCGAGCAGTACCTGCCGGTCGGCCTCGTCGGTCAGGTCCAGGGCGATCGACTGCTTGTTGGTGTTCAGGTGCAGGAACAGTGCGCTGCGTTCCGGATGCGGACGGTCTTCGGGGAAGGGGCCCCAGTGCCGGGTCAGTGATCCTTCCCCGGGCTTTTCGACCTTGATCACCTCGGCGCCCAGATCGGCGAAAAGCTTGGTGGCGTACTCGCCCGCGGCCCAGCGGCTCAGGTCGATGATCCGCAGGCCACTGAGCACCTGGTCGGTTGCCCGGTTCACAGACCGACCTCCTCGGCGAGCCAGGTGGCGGCCACATCGGCGTCCCCGCCGCGGGCCCGCAGCACCACCGCCCGTTCCGACCACAGGTGCAGATCGGATTCGCGGACGTAGCCCATGCCACCGTGCAGTTGGTGGGCGGTGAGGGTGACGAAGGGGTAGGCGTCGGAGCTCTTCATCGTGGCGGTGGCGACCTCGTGGCCGGCCTGTTCCCCGCGTCCCACCCAGAAGGTGGCCCGGGCCGCGGCCAGCCGGGCGGCGGCGGTGGCGATGTGCATATCGGCGATGTGGTGCTGTACCGCCTGGAAGGTGCCGATCGCCCGTCCGAATTGCTCGCGTTCGCCCACATAGGCGACGGTGCGTTCGATCACCGCTTGGCAACCGCCGGCGATCTCGCGGGCCTGCAGGGCCAGGGCGGCATGAGCCACCCAGCGCACCCGCTCGATGTCGGCATGGGCCCACACCTGGGCCTCGCTCACCGGAATCCGGTCGAACCGCACCGTGCTGGTCGACCCACCCATCGCCTCGTGGGAGGTGATCTGAGCTTCCGACAGCGGCAGGGCGGTGATCAGGGTGCGGGCCGGGTCGGTGTCGGTGTCGGTGTGACCGGCCACCAGCACCAGTTCGGCCTGGGTCGCGGCCGGCACATGGTGCAGTTCCCCGCTGAGCACCCAGCCGCCGTCCGGGGTCGGTTCGGCCCTCAGGTGGGCCGGACGGTGGGCGTCGCCGGGTTGCCACAGCGCGTAGGTGGCGGCCAGTTCTCCCTCGGCCAGGGCGTCCAGGAGGTCGTCGGGGCCGACCAGGTGTTGGGCGGCGAGCCCGAACACGACCGTGCTGAGCACGATGTCGGGGCACAGGGCACGGCCGGCTTCCTCGGCGAGCAGGCCGAGGGCATCCAGGGAGCTGCCGATGCCGTCCAGGGGTTGGTCGTCGGCGGCCAGTTCGAAGACTCCGACCTTGTGCAGTTCGCGCCACAGCGCTTCGGGCCTGGGGGCGTCGGCGCTGCGTTGCTCGCGCACCAACTCCGGTGGGCAGTGGGTGGTGAAGAGGCTGCGCAGCACACCGCGCAGGTCACGTTCCTCGGTGCTTTCGACCAGTTTCATCGTCCGCTCCTGGCCAGTCCGTGGCCGCGTTGGGCGATCACATCACGCAGTACTTCGTTGGTGCCGGCGCCGAAGCGCAGCAGTGGGGAGATGCGGTAGAGCCGCTCGAACCGGGCCTGGGGTGGGGCCTGCTCGCCGCGACCGGACAGCAGCCCGTCGGAGCCGAGTACCTGCATCGCCACATCGGCGATGCGTTGGCGCAGTTCGGAGGTGAAGATCTTCTCCGCGCTCACCTCGACGCTGGGGATGATGCCGTCATCCAGCAGGGAGGCGGCCTCGTAACCCATCACCCGGGCGACTTCGACGTCGGCCTCGAGTTCCATCAGCTTGCGGCGCAGTACCGGGTCGTCGGTCGGCACCCGTCCGTCGGTGCGGGGCTGCCGGGCCAGGGCGAGCAGGTCGTCCACCGCCCGGCGCAGGTCACCGGCATTGGTGAGGGCGCCGCGCTCGAGATCGAGGGCTCCGGTGATGTACTGCCAGCCCTTGTTCTCCTCACCGATCAGGTTGGTCACCGGCACCCGCACCTGATCGAAGAAGGCGGCGTTGGTGCGGTAATCCGACCAGGCCCAGATCGGACGGATCTCCACCCCCGGCGCGTCGATCGGCACGATGATCACCGAGATGCCCTTGTGTTTCGGGGCCTCGGGATCGGTGCGGACGCACAACCATTCATGGGTGGAACGCTGCGCTCCGCTGTTCCAGATCTTCTGCCCGGTGATCACCCACTCGTCCCCGTCGCGCACCGCCTTGGTGCGCAGTGAGGCCAGGTCGGTGCCGGCATCGGGTTCGGAGTAGCCGACCGCACAGATCATCTCGCCGCGGGCGATCGGCGGCAGGAACTCGGCCTTGTTCTGTTCGGTGCCGTGGCGCATGATCATCGGCGCCACCGAGGTGACGGTCAGGTCGGGGCCGGGCACACCCCAGTACTCGAACTCGCTGACCAGCAGGTGCTGATGGATCGGACTCAGCCCGAGGCCGCCGTATTCGACCGGCCAGTTCAGTCCGAACCAGCCCAGTTCGCCGACCTTGCGGCGGAAGGCGGCGAGTTCACCGTCGGGGTACTCCAGATCGTGTTCGGCCAACTCGGCGCGCAAGGCATCGGTGACGTTCTCGGCCAGAAATGTTCGAACCTCGGCCAACCATTCACGTTGATCGGGGTTCAGGTCGAAATCCATCCGGGCTCCTCGGTCGGCATCCCGGCCGAACCTAAGAAGCCACCCGGCCGGTGTCAACGATGCCTGCCGCCCAACGGAACCACTCGGCGGCACAGTTCGAAAGCCCCACCGGGATCGCATTAGGCTGCCCGACATGGCACGTCGGCGCTTTCCGAAGTCGGTGTATGACACCGGTACCGAACCCGACCCCAGGTTCACCCTGGCCAATGAGCGCACCTATCTGGCCTGGATCCGCACCTCCCTGGCGCTGCTGGCCGCCGGGATCGCCCTGGAGGTGTTGGGCCTGGGGCTGCACGAGGGCTTCCGGATTCTTGCCTCGGTGATTCTGTTGCTGACCGGTTCGGCGGCCGCACCGATGGCCTGGTTCAACTGGGCGCGCTTCGAACGGGCCCTGCGGCAGAACACTCCCCTGCCCCATTCCCCGCTCGCACTGCCGGTGGGCATCGTGGTCGGCATCACCGGGGTGATCGTCCTGCTGGGGTTCATCTTCCGATGATGAACACACCCTTCGATCCGGGCCTGCAGCCCGAGCGGACGATGCTCGCCTGGTCGCGCACCGTGCTGGCGCTCGCGGTCGGATCGCTGGTCTACGCCCGGATCGCGGTGGTGACCATCGGGCTGTGGGCCTGGGCGCTGGCCGGAGCCGGCCTGGCCGTCGCGGTCGTCGTGGCCGTGGAATCGCGCAAACGCTACGGGTACACCCATCGCAGCCTCTCCATGGGTCGGGTGAAGCTCGCCGATGGCCTGTTACCGGCCTTTCTGGCCGCGGCGGTGTTCCTGGCCGGGGTCGTGATCCTGGTGCTGACCCTGGTCGGCCCCAACGCCACCTTCGACCAGCTCCGCTAGTCGTACTGCGGGCCCCGTGGATACAAACGCACCCGATCTGACCCGATAGCGCCCGAAAGCGTCGACTGAGGGCGTTTCGGGTGCGTTTTCAGCCATCCACCCATGACGGGACCGGCTCTGTCGAAAACCTTTCCTGCTCCTTACAGTGGCCCACACCCACTGGTTCGAGGAGGATCCCGTGACCATCGTCAGCGACATCGACTTCACCCATCCCGACACCTTCGTCAACGGCATACCCCACGAGGAACTGGCCGAGTTGCGCCGCAACTCGCCGGTGGTGTGGGTGCCCCAGGAACCCGGCATCGGCGGCTACCCCGACGACGGCTACTGGCTGGTGACCACCCACGAACTGGTGCGGGAGGTCTCGCGCAACGGCAAGCTCTGGTCGAGTTGGGAGAACACCGCGATGTCGCGGCTGCAGGACCACTCCGCCGAGGTGCAGGTGCCGATGCAGCGTGCGCTGTTGCTGAACATGGACGGCCCCGAACATGCCGAGATCCGCCGGATCATTTCCCGTGGTTTCACCCCGCGTGCGGTGGAGGGGTTGCGCGATGCGCTGCGGGAGCGGGCCCGCGATATCGCTGACCGTGCCCAAGCCGGGGAACAGGGCAACTTCGTCGCCGAGGTGGCCAACGAACTGCCGGTACAGGCGATCGCCGACCTGCTCGGGGTGCCGCAGGAAGACCGGATGAAGTTGCTCGACTGGTCGGACCGGATGACCGGTGCCGATGAGGGCCACGATCCGGTGGAGGCGATGACCGAGTTGGTCGGCTACTCCTACGGGCTGGCCGCCGAGCGGCAACAGGAGCCCCAGGACGACATCATCACCAAGCTGGTGGAGGCGAACACCGACGGCCGGCTCACCCCCGAGGAGTTCGGCTACTTCATGATCCTTTTGGTGGTCGCCGGCTCGGAGACCACCCGCAACTCGATCGGCCTGGGCATGATCGCGATGTTGGAGAACCCCGACCAGTGGGAGAAGTTCAAGGCCGAACGACCCGAAACCGCCGCCGACGAGATCATCCGCTGGGCTTCCCCGGTGATGTCCTTCCAGCGCACCGCCACCGAGGACACCGTGCTCGGCGGCCAGGAGATCAAGAAGGGTCAGCGGGTGGTGATGCTGTACGCCTCGGCCAATTTCGACGAGGACGTCTTCGACAACCCCGCCACCTTCGACATCATGCGCAGCCCCAACCCGCACGTGGCCTTCGGCGGCACCGGCCCGCACTACTGCATCGGCGCCAACCTGGCCCGGCTGCAGGTCGAGCTGATGTTCAACGCGATCGCCGATGTGATGCCCGACATCACCTTGCTGGGTGATCCGGTACGGGTGCGATCGGGCTGGTTGAACAGCCTCAAATCCTTCGAGGTGAGCTACGGCACGTGCCCGGTTCGGCACTGATCGAGGAGTGGGGATGAGCAACACCGGCCCTCGGTTGGTCACCAGCACCACCCGTTCCGACGTCACCAGTTGGCCCGAACCCCTGGCCGCGTTCATCGCCGAACAGGTCGGTGGACCGGTGGAACTGACCGAGGTGTCCAGCCCGAGCGGATCGGGCATGTCGGGCATCTCCCTGCTGTTCACCGCCACTTGGGCTGACCCCGATCAGCCGGAGACCGGCGAGCGGACGTCGCGCCGCCTGGTGGCCCGGGTGATGCCACACCCCGACGACCTGCCCGTGTTCCCGATCTCCGATGTGGAACGTGAGGCGGCGGTGATGACCGCCGCCCGGGTCGGTACCGGGCTGCCGGTACCGGAGGTGTTCTGGACCGAGCCATCCGGGCAGGTGATCGGCATGCCCTTCATGATCGTGGAAGCGGTACCGGGCTCGGCACCACCCGACAATCCGCCCTACCTGTTCGGGGGTTGGCTGGCCTCGGCCACCGCCGAGGAGCAACGCCGCCTGGAGACCAGCACGGTCGATGTGCTGGCCCGGGTGCACGCCGCGCCGGCACCCGAGGTGCTGCGCCCCGCATTCGGTGACACCCGCAGCGCCCTGCGGGCCCATCTGGACGAGTCGATCGACTACTACCGGTGGATGCTCGACGGCGGAGAACCGATACCGGTGCTGGAGGACGGCTTCACCTGGTTGGAGGAGAACTTCCCCGACGACGACCGGGAACCGGTCTTCCTGTGGGGAGACTCCCGGATCGGCAACATCCTCTACACCGACTTCACCCCCACCGGGGTGCTGGACTGGGAGTACGCCCGGTACGGGCCGCGGGAGGCCGACCTGGCCTGGCTGATCTGTTTCCATGCGATGTTCCAGGACCTCGCCGAAACCCACGGCCACCCCGGGATGCCGGGGTTCCTGCAACGGGCCCGGATCGAGGAGGACTATGCCGCGGCTTCGGGGCACACCCCGGCGCACATGGACTTCCACCTGACCTACGCGGCGGTGCGCCACGGCGTGATCATGAGCCGGATCGCGCGCCGATCGATCCTGCTCGGTGACCGCGAACCGGTCGAGAACCTCGATGAACTGGTGTTGCATCACAAGCTGTTGCGCAAGCTGCTCGATGGCACCCACCGGTGGGCCTGATGGATATAAACGCACCCTAGACCGGCCGATAGCCCCGAAAAGTGCCGTGACACCCGGATTCGGATGCGTTTTCATCCACGCAGCCATCCACGCAACAGAATCAGTCACGCAATGCACTGGCCAGCTCACTGATGCTGTCGATACCGGGGTCGTAGCCGGGGAAGTAGCAGCACACCCGCTCGGCGAAGGCCCCGAAACGGTGCCGGATCTCGGCGGCACATTCGGCCGGGGTGCCTCGCACGGCCAGCGTTGCCAGCATCTCGTCGGTGATCAGCGAGGTCATCGTGGCCACCTCGCCGATCTTCGACAGTCGGTTCAGTTCCGGTTGCAGCTCGGCCCAGCCTTCGACCTCGAGCACCGAACGGTAGGCCGGTGTGGAGGCGTAGAAGGCGAGCAGGGCTTTCACGCCCCGGTCGGCGGCCTCGCGTTCGGCCGGGGTATTGGCCATCGCCACGATCGCCTGCGGTTCGATCGGTATCTGCTCCCGCCCGCTGCGGCGCAGACCCTCGGCCACCGCGGGCAGGGTCACCCGGGCCAGGTGGCGGTGGCTGTGGAAGGGCATCACCAGTAGCCCGTCGGCGACCTCGGCGGCGGTGCGGGTCATCACCGGGCCGAGTGCCCCGAGCCACACCGGCGGGCGTCCGAAGGGATTCGGGCCGGGGTTGAACATCGGTGGCATCAGGGTGTGCCTGGTGTGCTCCCCCTCGAAGCGCAGCGGTGCGCCGTGCTGCCAGGACTCCAGAATCGCGATCACGGCCCGGACGATCTCCTTCATCCGGGCCGCCGGTGCCGACCAGGTCGCGCCGTAGCGCTTCTCGATGTGCACCTTGATCTGCGAGCCCAGGCCGAGCCGGAACCGGCCGCCACTGAGGCGGTGCAGGTCCCAGGCCGCATGGGCCAGGTGCATCGGTGACCGCGGCATGGCGATCGCCACGTTGGTCATCAGGTCGGTTTCGACCACCTGCGAGGCGATCGCCAGCGGCAGGAACACATCGTGCGGGCCCTCGAAGGTGAACAGCCCGCCGACGCCGGCCGCCACCAGTTCCCGGGCGCGGCCGGCGGTTTCCCACGGCGGGGCGTCGAGTTGAACGTCGAGGTGCATGCCCCGATGGGCCTCAGCCGAGCGCTTCCCAGACCGTGCGGACGTAGTCGGTGGTGCGCTGGGCCCCGACCAGATCGACCGTCATTTTGTTCATCGCGTAGGCCATGGTGACCCGACGATCGATGTCGTTGACCACGATCGCGCCACCCCAGCCCGGCCACCAACTGGCGTTCTCGGGCAGCCAACCGGGCGCGTCCGGGGCCGACAGCCCCACGCCCAGACCGAAGCGGATCGGCAGGAACAGCACCCGGTCGGGGCCGTGCGCGCGCTCGGTGTGGATCTCGCGCACCGCCTCCTCGCTGAGCAGCCGGTGGCCGCCGTGGGCGATTCCCTGATGCGACAGCGCCGATTGCAACTGGGCCATCGAGCGGGCATTACCGTGCCCGTTCACCCCGGCCAGTTCGGCGCGCCGCCACTGTTCGGTGGCGGTGGCCGGCACCCGCATCACCGGGTTGCCGAGCACTCGCACCGCCGGATGGTCGGCGCCGAGCTTCGACATGTCGGCGACCCGGCCCTCCGGGGCGATCAGGGTGGCGATCCGCGGTTCCACCTCCGCGGTGGTGCCGATGTGGTAATCGGCCCCGATCGGCCCGGCCACCTCGGTGCGGAAGACCTCGGAGAGGGTGCGCCCGGACGCCCGCAGCACCAGTTCACTGAGCAGGTGCCCGAAGGCGAGCGCGGCGTACCCGGAGCCCTCCCCCGGGGTCCACCAGGGTGCTTGTTCGGCCAGCTTGGCCGAGGCCGCGGGCACGTCGCATACGGCGTCGACGTCCATCGGTTCGTCCCAGCCCGGCACTCCGGCGGTGTGTGCCAGGATTTGTTCGACGGTGATCAGTTCCTTGCCGTTGGCGGCGAACTCCGGCCAGTAGGTGGCGACCGGGGCGCGCAGGTCGAGCACACCCTGGTCGACCAGATGCATCACCACCAGGGTGGCCATCGTCTTGGTGACCGACCAGGTGTGCACGATGGTGTCGCGCTCCCAGGCCCGTCCGGATTCGACGTCGGCCACCCCGCCCCACAGGTCGACGACGATCTCACCGTCGCGGATCACACACAGCGAGGCGCCCACATCGGTGCCGTCGGCGAGGTTGGCCGCCAATAGGTCGGTGACCGCGCCGAACCCGTCGGCCGCGGTGCCCTGTACCTCGCTCATGCCGGCACCTTCTCCTGGGCCCGCTTCCGACCGGCTTCGAGTTCCTTGTTCAGATCCACCACGTAACGACCGTAATCCACCTGAATGGTGTGGCGACGGGCGGAGTAGTACTGGCCGGTGTGGTCCTTCTCGTCCTCGACGATGATCCGTTCCATCTCGGCCACCTCGGGCAGTTCGTATTCCCCGGTGAGCACCCCGATGAGCAGCTTCGACTGCTGCTCGGCCAGCGGAATGATCGACGGGGACGCCTGGGCGCAGCCGATGAAGAACAGGTTGTCGATGCCCGGCTTGATCATGCGCTTGAACAGCGGGAAGGAGTTGTCCTCCCGGGGCAGCAGTTCGGGATCGTCGAAGAACGGGAAGTCCAGGTCGTAGCCGGTGGCGCAGACGATCACATCCACTTCGATCCGGCGGCCGTCGGTCAGAATCACCGCGTCACCGTCGAGCCTCTCGATCGCGGGCACGACGGTGATGTCGCCCGAACCGGCCCGCTCCAGGAAGTCGACGCTCACCGACGGGTGTGCCGCCAAGGGCTCGTGATCGGGATCGGGCAGGCCGTAGTTCGACATCTTGCCGACGGTCTTCTTGATCACCCGACGCGACAGGGCCAGGCCGAGCTTCTTCGGCATCCACGGCGGACGCATCAGCTTGTCGGCCGGCACCCCGTTGCGGTACTTCGGCAGCACCCAGACCCCGCGACGGGCCGACTGGTAGAGCTTCTTGGTGATCGAGCGGTGCGACAGTTCCGAACCCAGGTCCATGCCGGAGTTGCCCATCCCGACCACCATCACGGTCTTGCCGCGCATGTCGATCGGCTCGAAGGGGCTGATGTACTCGTGGGAGTGAATGATCTGCCCGTTGAACTCACCGGGGTACTCGGGCAGGCGCGGCTTCCAGTGGTGCCCGTTGGCCACCACCAGATTCTCGTAGGTGCGGGTGGTGCCGTCGCTGAGGGTGAGCTCCCAGCCTTCGGCAACCCGGCGGGCCTTGGTGACCGCGGTGTTGAAGGTGATCTTGTCGCGCAACCCGAAGTGATCGACGTAGTCGTTGAAGTAGTCGAAGATCAGCGAGTGGTGCGGGAAATGCGGCCAGTCGGCCGGCGCCGGGTAGTCGGCGAACTCCATCCGGGTGGTGGACGTGTCGATGTGCAGGCTCTCGTAGCACGCCGACATGCCGTTCGGATTCTTGAAGTACCAGTTGCCGCCGACGTTGTCCGACATCTCGAAGCAGTCGAACGAGATCCCGGCGTCCTGCAGTTTCTTCGCCGTGCTGAATCCGGAGCAACCGGCTCCGATGATTGCGACCGTGGGTGTCATGGTCCTCCTAGAACTTGGTCCCCGACGGAATGGTTCATTCTGACTAACACTATGTCAACCCAGTAGTCTCACGGTCCAGGATGGTTGCTGGACAATGTGAGCAATCCCTTACTAGACATTTTGCTAGTTACTTGAGTGTTCGTCACCCACCGGACCCAGACACCGACATCAGCCAGGGGGACCCACGTCAGCGGGACCAGACATCACCAGTTCGCACCAGGATCGGCCCAACGTGGTGCTCGTCCTGCTGGACGATGTGGGGTTCGGGGCGAGCTCGGTGGTCGGCGGCCCGATCCGGATGCCAACCGCGGAACGTCTCGCCGAGGCGGGGCTGCTCTACAACCGCTTCCACACCACCGCCATCTGCTCACCGACTCGAGCGAGCCTGCTGACCGGCTGCGACGCCCATGCCACCGGCGTCGGGACGGTACTGAACGTGGCGAGCAACGAGCCGGGCTATGACGGGGTACTGCGGGACGAAACCGCCACCATCGCTCGCATCCTCAAGGACGCGGGCTACGCCACCGGGGCCTTCGGCAAATGGCACCTGACACCGGCCTGGGAAACATCGGAGCTGGGGCCCTTCGACCGCTGGCCCATCGGCCGGGGCTTCGACACCTTCTACGGGTTCCTCGGCGGGGAATCGGATCACTACGAGCCGAACCTTTATCGCGGGACGACCCCGATCCCACTGCCGGACGGGCCGTACCACTTCACCGAGGACATGGTCACCCAGGCGTCCGATTGGATCCGGCTGCAGACCGCCATGAAGCCCGACCAACCCTTCTTCGCCTACCTCGCGCCGGGGGCGGCACACGCCCCACTGCATGTGGAGGACGCCTGGATCGAGAAGTATCGCGGCGTCTTCGACGAGGGCTGGGACGCGATCCGGCAGAAGCTGCTGGCGGGCCAGATCGCGGCGGGGGTGGCGCCTGCGGACACCGTGCTGACCGAGCGTCCCGAAGGCCTGCCGGCGTGGGAGAGCCTCTCGCCGGAGGAGCAGCAGGTGGGTATTCGCCTGATGGAGGCCTATGCCGGGTTCCTGGAGCACTGCGATACCCAACTGGGGCACGTGGTCGACACCCTGGAGGAACTGGGTCGCCGGGAGAACACGCTGTTCCTGTACGTCGTCGGCGACAACGGCAGTTCGGCCGAGGCCGGTCTGTCCGGCAGCGTGAGCTATTTCGGCGCCATGACCGGCATTCTCGAAAGCACCGACCAGGCCCTGGACCTGTTGGACGAGGTCGGCTCGAAGCGCACCTATCCCCAGTACCCGGCCGGTTGGGCCTGGGCGATGTGCTCGCCCTTCCAGTGGGTGAAGACGGTCGCCTCGCACTTCGGCGGAACCCGCAATCCCCTGATCGTGAGCTGGCCACAGGGCATCGCCCAGCGGGGGCTCCGCAGCCAGTTCGGCCACGTGAACGACATCGTGCCGACCATTCTCGAGGTGACCGGAACCACGGCTCCCGACACGGTCGCAGGAGTCGAACAGCGTCCGATGGACGGCACCAGCCTGGCGTACAGCTTCGACGCCCCGGACGCCCCGGAACGGCACACGACCCAGCACTTCGAGGTCTTCGGCCATCGATCGATCTACCACGAGGGCTGGATCGCCTCGGCCACCCACGGCGTCGCTCCGTGGTTCGCCGCCCGCAAGTACCAGAAGGCGAGCCCCCTGTCCGACGACATCTGGGAGCTTTACAACACGCTGGAGGATTTCAGTCAGGCCAAGGACTTGTCGTCCGAACACCCCGACAAACTCGCCGAGCTGCAGGAGCTGTTCGATGCCGAGATCCGGCGAACCGGCATCCCCGAACCGGTGGACGTGCGCACGAACCGCAAGCCGTTGCCGAACCTGTTGATGGGACGCAATGAGCTGGTCTTCACCGGCCCCGTCACGGCGGTTCCGGAGAGCAACGGCCCGGTGCTGTCGGGTAATCACTGGTTGCTCGAGGCGGAGGTGGAGATTCCGGCCGAGGGAGTTCTGTTCAGCATGGGCAGTCGCCATGCCGGCATCGTCCTGTTCCTGGACGACGCGGGCCGGGCGAACTTCTGTTACCGGGTCTTCGAGGCGAGCCGCGTCGACCTCAGCTCCGAACCGTTGACGCGGGGCAGCCACACCCTCGCGGTCAGTTTCGTCGCCGACTCCCCCACCTCGCTCGGCACCGCCGGGGTGGTGCGCCTCAGCGTTGACGGCACCGAGGTCGCCGACTCCCGGATCGAGCGCACCCAGAACACCTATTTCTCGTTCGACGAACCCCTGACCGTCGGACGGACCTCGGGCTCCCCGGTGGGCGATGCCCACCCGCAGTCCTACCCCTACACCCAACGCATCAAGCGGGTACGCATCGCTTGGGGCCCAGAACAGGAGAACCTACTGTGACCGACCAGACCTTGAACCTCAACGGAAAAGTAGCGCTGATCACCGGTGCGGCACGCGGCCAGGGTGCGGCTGCGGTGAAGCTGTTCCACGACCTCGGCGCCACTGTGATCGGCACCGATGTCACCGACGGTTCCGAGGTGGTGGCGGGCCTCGATCGGGCCGAGTTCCAAGCCCTCGACATCAGCGACGAGGACGCCTGGCAGCGCGTGGTCGAGTATGTCGTGACCACTCATGGACGGCTGGACGTGCTGTTGAACAATGCCGCGATCCACGAGCCGGCCGATTTCTTCGCCTATCCGATGAGCGACATGCGTCGGATGATCGACATCAACCTGTTCGGCCCGATCCTGGGTATGCGGGCGGCCGCCGCGGTGATGGGCGAGGGTGCCTCGATCATCAACGTGTCGTCCAACGACGGTATGCGGGGTCGTCCGGGCAACCTGCCCTACTCGGTCAGCAAGTTCGGGGTGCGCGGCGCCAGCCGTTCGGCGGCCTGGGATCTGGCCGGCAAGGGCATCCGGGTGAACTGCATCATGCCCGGGGCGATCGACACCGAGATGTTGCACGGGGCCACCGCACAGGTGAACCTCAATTTCATTCCGATGCGCCGACTGGGTCACGCCAACGAGGTGGCCCCGATGGCGGCCTTCCTGGCCAGCGATCTGGCCGGTTACATCACCGGCGCGGAGATCTCGGTCGACGGTGGGTTGTTGGCATGATGCTCCGCACCCCGGCATGAACGGATATGGTGGCGCCCGATGAGCACTCGACCGAAGCCCAACCTGCGTCAGGCGCAGAAGGAAATGACGCGCTCCATGTTGGTCCAGCGTGCGGGTGAGTTGTTCACCGAACGCGGCTATGCACCGGTGACGATCGACGAGATCACCAACGCGGTCGGATGCAGCCGGGCCACGTTCTACTTGCACTTCAGTAGCAAGATCGACGTGCTGCGCGAGGTGTCGCGCACCATCCTCACCGAACGCCCGGTGGAGGTCTACGCCGAGCTGGACGACATTCTGGCCGCCGGTGATCGCAGCGACTTCGCCCGCTGGATGCGCCGAGCCCTGGACTGGTTCCTGGCCAACCGCGATTTCCTGCCGGTGTGGGACGAGGCCGCCTCCCTGGAGCCGGAGTTCCGCAAGGTGTCGCGGGTCAGCAGCGAAGAGCTCGCCGATGCGATGCCGAAGTTTCTCGCCACCTGGCCCGCCGAACGTCAGGCCGAGGCGCGGCTGCGGGTGATCCTGCTGGTGTCACAGTTGGAGCGCTTCTTCACCCGGTGGATCGTTCAGGGCGCGATCGACACCACCCCGGAGGAGGCCGCCCGGGTGTTGACCGATATCTGGTATCCGGCGCTCAGCGAGATGCAGCCCCGGAAGTGACCGCCCGCGGCTGGTAGGCGCAGGTCGGGTCGGAGGCCAATGGGTCGCCGGTCATCGCGAAGGCCCGGGCCCGCGATCCCCCGCAGACGTCGTTGAACTCGCACACCCCGCACTTGCCCGAGTAGCCGGACGGGTCACGCAGCGCCCGGAACATCGGGTCGTCGCGGTAGATGTCCTTGAACGACCGCTCGCGCACCGACCCGGCATCATGCGGCAGGAAACCACTGGGGTGCACGTGCCCGACATGGTCGATGAAGGCGAACCCGCGTCCGGAGTTCACCCCGATCGGGGGCCGGCGCACCCGCACCCGCTCGGGCTCGCCCATCAGTTCCCGGGTCTCGGCCAGCAGCCGGTGGTAGAGCTCCCCGCGCGGCGGGGCCGGGTTGCCGTCGCCGGCGATCTCGCCGTCGGCCTCGGCGTCGCGTTGCAGCACGATCCGGCGGTAGTTGGGCGCCTCGGTCACCTTCACCGGAATCCAGTCGGAGACATCGTGCAGCCAGTTGAGCACGTCCTCCTCCTGCTCGGGGGTGAGCGGGCCCAGGTGCGAACCGCGGCCCATCGGCACCAGGAAGAGCACGTACCACAGGTGTGCCCCCATCTGCCGGACGGTGTTCACGATCTGCGGCAGCTCATCGAGGTTGTCGGCGCAGATCGTGGTGTTCACCTGAAATCGGAAGCCGTGCTTCACGATCAGCTCGGCCGCCCGCAGGGTCGCTTCGAAGGTGCCGTCGATGCCCCGGAAGGCGTCGTGGGTGGCGGCGGTGGCCCCGTCCAGCGACAGCGACATCGCCTTGGTGCCGGCGGCCTTGATCTCGGCCAGCCGCTCGTCGGTGAACTTCGGGGTCACCGAGGGTGACAGTGAGATCGGCAATCCCGCCTCGGTGCCGTAACGAATCAGTTCGGCCAGATCTTCGCGCTCGAAGGCGTCCCCACCCGAGATCACCACCATCGGGCGTCCGTCGGGGTAGCTGGCCAGGTCGTCCAGCAGCGCCTTGCCCTCCTCGGTGCTCAGTTGCAGCGGGTCGGGGACGAACTGGGCGTCGGCCCGACAGTGCCGGCAGACCAACTGGCAGGCCCGGGTGACCTCCCAGACCAACAGGAAGGGCCGGTCGTTGAGGTCGTGGTGGACGGTGCGCACCAGCGGTGCATGGTGATGAGGATGGGTCACCCCGACAGTCTACTACGCAAAGTAGGGGGACGGCCGGTCGTTGGTGACGCGGCCATCCCCCTACCGGGATGTTGCTTCAGTGGGCTCCGATGGACTCGGCTCAGTCGGCCACGTAGGCCTTCTTGAACGACACCATCGAGTTCGCGGCACCCTCGACGCCACCGACGTTGTCGGCCCAGAAGGTTGCCTCGGCGAACGGTGCCCAGGTGATGAACGGCACGGTCTCGACGTAGAGGGTCTCGATCTCGGCCATCACCGCCTTGGCCTCGTCCGGCTCGGCCGCCTTGAGCTTGTCGAGCAGTTCGTCCATCTCCGGCGAGGTCGGCATGCCGTAGACCTGGGTGCCCTCGGAGTGCATCGCGGCGTTCATCTTGGAGTACGGGTCGAACTCACGGATCGACACACCCCAGGCCATCACCTCGTAGTCACCGGCCAGGGCGCGGGTGATCTGGTCGGCCGCGGTGCGCAGCAGTTCGGTCTCCACCTCGAAGCCGACCGCCTCGAGCTGGGCCTGCACCGCCAGCGCGGTGTCGCGCGAGGCCTCGTCCTGCCCGTCGATGTAGTGCACCTTGCCGGAGTAGCCGTCGGCCTTGGCCTCCTCGAGCAGCTTCTTGGCCTCTTCGGGGTTGTACTCGATCTCGGGAACCGACTCGTTGTACCACTTGGAGTAATCGGCGAACAGGCGCAGGGTCGGGATGCCCTTGCTCTTGTAGGCCCGGTCGTGGACGACCTTCGGGTCGACCGCCATCGCCAGCGCCTTGCGCACCCGCGGGTCGGCTCCGGCATCGCTGCTCTCGCTGAGGATCGCGGCGTTGCTGGCGGCCACCATGTTCACGTAGCCCGGCTTGTCGGCCTCGAGCATGTCGTCGACCTCATCGGCACCGCGCAGGAAGACCGCCTGAACGTCACCGTTGCTCATCGCGTCGATCGCGGCCTGGGGGTTGTCCAGGTAGGCGAAACGGACGGTGTCGAGATAGGGCTTGCCGTCCCAGTAGCCCTCGAAGGCCTCCACGGTGACGGCCTCACCGGTGTCGACCGACTTCACCTTGAACGGGCCGGCGCCGATCGCTTCGAAGGCCTCGGGGCCACCGGCGTCGGAAGCCTTGGCCACGATCATGCCCGGCCCGGTCGAGAGCATGTTCGGGAAGGTCGGGAACTTCTCGTTGATGGTGATCTTCAGCGTGGTCGCGTCGACCGCCTCGATCGACTTCACGTTCGACCGCCACAGCTGTCCCTCCGGGGCCCGCTGGGCAGCGGCGTAACGCTCCATGCTCCACTTCACCGCTTCGGCGTCCAGGGTGGTGCCGTCGTGGAATTTCAGGTCCGGACGCAGCTTGATGGTGAACTCGGTGAACTCGTCATTGGCCTCGAGCGACTCGGCCAGCTGGGGCACCAGTTCGCCCTTCTCGGCGTCGTAGCGCATCAGGGTGTCGTAGATGTTGTTCATCTCCACACCACCGGTCGACGCCGAAGCGATGGTCGCCGCCGGGTCGAGGCTGCGCGGTTCGAGGAAACCGGTCCAGGTGATGCTGCCGCCCTGTTTCGGTTCGGCATCGGTTTGCTTGCCGACCATTCCCTCGGTGTAGGACGAGCCCTCGCCGGGCCCGGTGTCGTCCGAATCGGTGTCGTCCTGGCCACCGCGGGCACATCCGCTCAATGCGAGCGCCCCCACCAGGGCAGCGACACCAAGTGCCTTCCAACGAGTGCTTCGCATGGGAAACTTCTTTCTGCTTGGTTCGACCGTGAACTTAGCTGTCGCGAAGCCGCCTTCTCGACAGCCGGTCCCACTGGGTCGAAGGTTTACCGCGCCTGATTCTCGGCAAAACTACGCTGCCCGGAACCAGACTTCGGTACAGGAGGTTCACACTCGTGACCACGCAGGAAGCACCCGACACCGGCTCCTACGACGTCGTTGTGCTCGGCGCAGGCATCGCCGGCATCTACGCGGTGTACAAGTTCCGCGAGATGGGCCTCAGCGTGAAGGCCTTCGAAGCCGCCAGTGACGTCGGGGGCGTGTGGTTCTGGAACCGCTACCCGGGGGCCCGTTGTGATGTGGAGTCGATCGACTACTCCTATTCCTTCGACCCCGAACTGGAACAGGACTGGGATTGGAGCGAGAAGTACGCCACCCAGCCCGAGATCCTGGCCTACCTGCGCCATGTGACCGACCGTTACGAGCTGCGTCCGCACATGCAGTTCAACACCCGAATCACCTCGGCCGAACTCAACGAGGAGAACCTCACCTGGACGGTGCACACCGACCGGGGCGACGAGGTGACCGCCCGTTTCTTCGTGATGGCGGCCGGACCGCTGTCGAATGCGAATGTGCCGGCCTTCCCGGGCCTGGGTGATTTCCGCGGCGATGTGCTGCACACCGCCCAGTGGCCGCACGAGGGTTACGACTTCACCGGCAAGCGGGTCGGCCTGATCGGCACCGGCTCGTCCGGCATTCAGGCCACCCCGCACCTGGCCGAGGACGCCGAGAAGCTGTATGTCTTCCAGCGCACCGCGAACTACTCGATTCCGGCCGGCAACCGACCGATCACCGACGAAGGCCTCAAGGAATACAAGGCCAACTACGCCGAACGCCGCGCCATGTCGTGGACCAGCGGCGGCGGCTCCCCGCACCGACCCCATCCGCAGTCGGCCCTGGACGTCTCCCCCGAGGAGCGGGCACGCGCCTACGAGGAACGGTGGAAGCTCGGCGGGGTGCTGTTCTCCAAGACCTTCCCCGATCAGTTGTCGAACCTGGAGGCGAACCACACCGCCCGCGAGTTCTGGGAGAACAAGATCCGCGAGGTGATCAACGACCCCGAGGTCGCCGAGCAGTTGATTCCCAACGATCATCCGATCGGCGCCAAGCGGATCTGCACCGACTCCGACTACTACGAGACCTTCAACCGAGACAACGTCGAGTTGGTGAACCTGAAGCGCACCCCGCTGGAGGGGATGGACGCCACCGGTATCAACACCTCCGAGGCCCACTACGACCTGGACGTGATCGTGTTGGCCACCGGCTTCGATGCGATGACCGGTTCGGTCAGCAAGGTCGACATCATCGGACGCGCCGGTCAGAGCCTGAACGAGGCGTGGGCCGAGGGCCCGAAGACCTACCTGGGGCTGGGCGTCAACGGCTTTCCGAATATGTTCAACTTGACCGGCCCGGGCAGCCCCTCGGTGCTGGCCAACATGGTGCTGCACTCCGAACTGCACGTGAACTTCGTGGCCGATCTGATCAAGTTTCTCGACGAGCGGGGTGCGGCCGGCATCGAAGCCGGCGCTGATGCCCAGGAGGCCTGGGTGAACGAGACCCGCCGACTGGCCGAGGGCTCGCTGCTGAACATGGCGAACTCCTGGTACCTCGGCTCGAACATCCCCAACCGGCCGCGGGTGTTCATGCCCTATGCCGCCGGGTTCTCGGCCTACCGCGAGGTGTTGGAAGAAGTGACGAGCTCGCAGTACCGCGGCTTCAGCGTGCTGGAGAAATGACATGTGGGGTAGCGGAGCCCAAGCCGTTGCACTTGCCCTGGAAGCACTCGGGGTGGACCGGGTCTTCACCGTGCCGAGCGTGCACAACCTGGCGGTGCTGAAAGTCCTGCACGAACGGGGCCGGATCAGCGTCTGCGGGGCCCGCCACGAACAGGGTGCGGTGCACGCCGCCGATGGCTACGCCCGGGCGACCGGCCGGCTGGGGGTGGCGATCGTCAGTACCGGGCCGGGTACCGCCAATGCGATGGGTGGCCTGTACGAAGCCCACTTCGCGTCGTCGCCGGTGCTGTTGTTGACCACGCAGATTCCGACCCGCTACCTGGGCCGTGGTTTCGGCTACATCCACGAGGCCGATCGGCAGAGCGACATGCTGCGGACGGTCTGCAAACAGGTCACCTTGGTGGAACGCTCCCAGGACCTGGCCGACACCGTGGTCGAGGCCGGCCTGGCCGCTCGTCGCGGTCGTCCCCGTCCGGTGGCGGTGGAGATTCCGGCCGACCTGCCCGACGCATCGGTGCTCCTGGATGCCGAACGACTGGCCGAGACCGTGGCTCGCGAACCGGATCCGGTCGGTCCGTCGCCCGATGAGATCGCCGATGCCCTGGCGGTGTTGCGCGAGGCGCGGCGGCCGTTGATCTGGTCGGGTGGTGGGGTGATTCACGGCGATGCGGCCGAAGAACTGCAGCGGTTCGCCCGCGCCTGGCAGGCCCCGGTGCTGACCAGCCGGGAGGGTCGCGGCGCGATCGATGAGGACGACCCGTTGGCGCTGGGCGCGGTGGCCACCAGCGCGGCGATGCGGGAGTTCATCGCCGACAGCGACGTGTTGTTGGCCGTGGGCAGCCGCTTCCAGCAGTACCCCACCGGCCAGTGGACGCTGCCATGGCCCGAGCGCATCGTGCAACTGGACGTCGACCCGCTGATGATCGGCCGCTCCTTCTCCCCCGAGGTCGCGGTGATCGCCGATGCCCGGCCCGGGCTGGCCGCCTTGGCCGACGGCCTGGGCGACTTGGACGAGGCCGCGCTCAGCGAACGCACCGACCGATTGAACGCGGGCCGTGCCGCGACCGAGGCGACCCGAGCTGAGTATGCGAAGCGTTCGGGCCCCGATCACCGCGCGATCGTGGAATCGTTCAACCGGCATCTGCCCGCCGACACCGTGGTGGTGCGCGACCCGACCGTGCCGGCGACCGTCTGGGGTGAATCGCTGCTGCGGATTCACCACCCCCGCACCTCGATTCGCGGGGTGTCGTTGGGCATCGGCCCGGCCCTGCCGTTGGCGATCGGGGCCGCGCTGGGCAGCGGACGACCGACCGTCGCCCTGCACGGCGATGGTGGCTTCATGCTGAGCATCGGGGAGTTGGCCGCCGCGGTGCAGTTGCAGGCTCCGGTGGTGATCTGCCTGTTCAACGACGTGGGCTATCAGATGCTGCGCAATATCGAGTCCGGGATCGGGGACGGCGCCCATCACGACACCGAGTTGGCCACCCCGAAGTTCGCCGAAACCGCTCGTACTTTCGGCGCCCGTGGGGTGTGGGTCGATTCGGCCGAAGCCTTCGATCAGGCCCTGGGCGAAGCGTTGTCGGCCACCGGGCCGACCCTGATCGAGATCGACCTGTCGAGTTTGCACCCGCTGGACACCTGATGGTCGCCCGCCGCCTTCCGCGCCCGTCCGAGCTGGCACCGCTGCTGCGGCTGCGCCCGCGCGAGCCCAATGCCACCGCCCGGCGGTTGGCCCGCGCGCACAGCATCGACGACCTGCGCACCATCGCACTGCGACGCACACCGCGGCCGGTCTTCGACTACGTCGACGGTGGCGCCGACAGCGAGATCAGCATGCGGCACGCCCGCACCGCTTTCGACGCGGTGCGTTTTCAACCGAAGGTGCTGCGCGACGTCAGCGAGGTCGACACCGGCACCACCATCCTGGGAAAGCCCGCCGCCCTGCCGCTGGTCTTCGGGCCGACCGGGTTCACCCGGATGATGCAGCACGAGGGCGAGCGGGCCGTCGGTGCGGTGGCCGAGCGGGCCGGCATCCCGTATGCCCTGGCGACCATGGGCACCACCACGATCGAGGACTTGGCCGCGCATGCACCCGCGGGACGACGGTGGTTCCAGCTCTACCTGTGGCAGGACCGGGAGCGCAGCAAGGGGTTCATCGACCGGGCTGCGGCGGCCGGCTACGACACGCTGATCATGACCGTGGACGTCCCGACGGTCGGCAAGCATCACCGCAGCCTGCGTTCGGGGTTGACGATTCCACCGACCCTGTCGCTGTCGACGTTGGCGAACATGGCCCGCTACCCGCACTGGTGGTTGAACGTGTTGACCACCGAGCCGTTGCGCTTCGCCTCCTCCGGAGAGGGTGCGGGCTACGGCAAGAACGTCCGGATGATCGACCCCGGAGCCACCTTCGCCGACCTGGAATGGTTGCGCTCACACTGGCCGGGCACGCTGTTGGTCAAGGGCACGCTGCGCCCTGACGACGCCCGTCGGGTGGTCGATTGCGGCGCCGACGGGGTGATCGTGTCGAGTCACGGCGGACGCCAGCTCGACCGGACGCCCGCCCCGATCGAGGTTCTGCCGGCAATGGTCGCCGAAGTCGGCGATGATGCCGCGGTATTTCTCGACGGTGGGGTGCGCAACGGTGGTGATCTCGCGGCGGCGCTGTGCCTGGGCGCGCAGGCCTGTTTCGTCGGACGCCCCTATTTGTACGGCCTGATGGCCGGCGGTGAGCGGGGCGTGCAGCGGGCGCTCGAGATCTTCACCACCGAGTTCGAACGCACCATGCGCCTGCTCGGGGTCACCACGGTCGGTGAACTGGACGAGACGCTGATCCGCGCTCACTGACTACGCGCGGTTCGGGCTAACGCGGTATCGGGTCAACGCGCGGTGAGTGCCCGCGGCCGGTGCCGGCGCACGCCCAGACCCACCTGACCGGCCGGGTCGGCGGTGAACACCCGCGGCCCGGCCTGGCGCACCGAGCGCAGGCTGCGCACCTGGGCCGACAGTTCGGCCACCTGGTCGCGGAGTTCTTCGATCTCGTCGGCCATCTCCAGAATCCGGCGGATGCCCTCGAGGTTGATCCCCTCGTCCTGGGAGAGCCGTTGCACCAGCCGGAGCCGGTTCACATCGCGCGGTGAATAGCGTCGCCCGCGACCCCGGGTGCGGTGCGGCGAGACCAGGCCCATCCGGTCATAGCTGCGCAGGGTTTGTGGGTGCATGCCGGCCAACCGGGCCGCCACCGAGATCGTGAAGACCGGGGCGTCCGGTTCGACCGGCTGCAGCGCCGCCGACATCACTGGCTCCCGAAGGCCGCATGCCGCGGATTGGGCTCATTGAGGGTGCGCGCATAGGCGTGCAGAGCCTCCTGGGAGGTCGAATCCAGATGTTCCGGCACGACCACTTCGACGGTCACCAGCAGGTCACCCACGGTGCCGTCCTTGCGGCTGACACCCTTGCCGCGCACCCGGAAGGTGCGTCCGTTCGGGGTGCCCGGCGGCACCCGCAGCTTCACCCGTGGGCCCTTGAGAGTGGGCACCTCGATGTCGCCACCGAGGGTGGCTTCGGTGAAGGTGATCGGTGCGGTGAGGGTCAGATTGTCGCCGTCGCGGCCGAACAACCGGTGCGGACGGACGTGCACGGTGACGTAGAGGTCGCCGGCCACGCCGCCGTTCTCGCCGGCACCGCCCTTGCCCTTGAGCCTGATCTTGGCGCCGTCGCTGACCCCGGCCGGAATCCGCACCTGCATGGTCTTGGTCGACTGCCCGCGTCCCGAACCCTGGCACTGCGGGCAGGGGTCGTTGACCACCAAACCGCGGCCGCGGCAATCGCGGCAGGGTTCGGTGACCTGGAAAACCCCGCCGGAGGTGGCGGTCTGCATCCCCGAGCCCTGACAGGTCGGGCAGACCGTGGGCACGGTGCCGGCCTTGGCGCCGGTACCGCGGCACAGTGAGCAGGCCGCGTCGGAGACCATCTGCATCGGCACGGTGATGCCGTCGACGGCTCCTTCGAAGTCGATCGTCACCGAGCCCTCGATGTCGGAGCCCCGGCGGGGGCCCCGGCCGGGGCCGGTGCTGCGGCGCTGGTTCTGGTTGAACAGGCCGCCGAAGATGTCGGAGAAGTCACCCGAGGAGTGGGTGGCGTTGCGGAACAGGTCGTCCACATTGGGGCCGGCCCCACCGCCACCGGGGCGGCCGAACCGCAGGCCGCCGAGCCCGCCGCCACCGAACAGCTTGCGCGCGTCGTCGTACTCCTTGCGCTTGGCCGGGTCGGACAGGATCGTGTTGGCCTCCGAGACTTCCTTGAACTTCTCGGCGGCCGCGGCGTTGTTCGGGTTCTGGTCGGGGTGGTTCTCCCGGGCCAGTTTGCGGAAGGCCTTCTTGATCTCGTCGGCGCTGGCGTCCTTGGAGACGCCGAGGACCTTGTAGTAGTCCTTCTCCAGCCAGTCCTTGGTGCTCACGGCGCCTCCTTTCGTAGTGTCTTGCGTAGTGCCGTTCGTCGTGGGTCGATCATCTCAGGGTGACCCGGCTGCCCGGCCGGTACGTGGCCGACCGGGCAACCGTCGGGATTGCTCACTCGGCCGCTTCACCACCGGCCGGGGGCTCCCCCACGGCCACCTTCGCGGTGCGCAGCCTGCGCTCCTTCCACATGTAGCCGACCTGCAGGACGTCGACACAGGTCGGGCCCTCCAGGCCTTCCACATAGGAGTGGAACAGCGCCTCGTGGATGGTCGGGTCGAAGGGGTCACCCTTCGCCCCGTACGCGGTCAACCCGTACTTCGCCGCGGTTTGCTCGATCTCGTCGGCCACCGCCTTGAAGCCACCGGTCAGTTCCTCGTGCTCCCGGGCCGACTGCAGGTCGTCCAGGATCGGCAGCATGTCCATCAGCACCGACTCGATGCCGTTCTGCCGGGCCACGTCACGGTCGCGGTCGACGCGCCGCTTGTAGTTGACGTACTCGGCCTGCAGACGCTGCAGATCCAAGGTGCGCTCGGACAGTTCCTTGGCCAGTTCGGCCTCGCGCGGCGACCCCTCCGCCGGGGCCTCCGCCGCCGGAGCGTCCCCCGCGGGGGTGTCGGCTTCGGCAGCGGCCGGCTCGGCGGGGGCCCCCTGCGGGGCCCGCGCCTGGAAGGTGTCGGGGTCGATCCGGCGCCGGTCGTGGACGGTCGGGCCCTGCGGCTCGTTCGTCTCCTGGGAGTCGGTCACTTGTTCTCATCCTCGTTCTCGTCGATGATCTCGGCGTCCACCACATCATCGTCGCTCGAGGTATCACCGGCCTCGGAGGCACCCTCGGGGGCGCCCTCACCGGTCTGCTGCTGGGCGGCGGCCGCGGCGTACATCGCCTGACCCATCGCCGCCGAGGTGGAGTTCAGCTTCTCCACGCCGGCCTTGATCCGGTCGTCGTCCTCACCCTCGAGAGCTTCCTTGAGCTCCTTGAGCGCTTCCTCGACCGGGGCCTTGACGTCATCGGTCAGGGTCTCGGCGTTGTCGGCGAGCAGCTTCTCGGTGCGGAACACCAGCGAGTCGGCCTCGTTGCGCATCTCGACGCGCTCGCGACGCAGACGGTCCTCCTCGGCGTGCGCCTCGGCTTCCTTGACCATCTTGTCGATCTCGTCCTTGCCCAGGGCCGAACCGCCGGTCACGGTCATCGACTGTTCCTTGCCGGTGGCCAGGTCCTTGGCGTGCACGTGCACGATGCCGTTGGCGTCGATGTCGAAGGACACCTCGACCTGCGGCACCCCGCGCGGGGCGGGCATCAGGCCGGTGAGCTCGAAGTTGCCCAGCGACTTGTTGTCACGGGCGAAGTCACGCTCACCCTGGTACACCTGAATCATCACCGACGGCTGGTTGTCCTCGGCGGTGGTGAACACCTCCGAGCGCTTGGTCGGAATGGTGGTGTTGCGCTCGATGATCTTGGTCATCACGCCGCCCTTGGTCTCGATACCCAGCGACAGCGGGGTGACGTCGAGCAGCAGGACGTCCTTGACCTCACCCTTCAGCACGCCGGCCTGCAGGCTGGCGCCCAGGGCGACGACCTCGTCGGGGTTCACGCCCTTGTTGGGCTCCTTGCCGCCGGTCAGTTCCTTGACCAGGTCGACCACGGCCGGCATCCGGGTGGAGCCGCCGACCAGGATCACGTGGTCGATGTCGCTGACCGAGGTCTTGGCATCGGAGATCACCGCGTTGAAGGGGGCGCGGCAGCGATCCAGCAGGTCGGAGGTGATCTTCTGGAACTCCGCACGGGTCAGGCGCTCCTCCAGGTGGAGGGGGCCCGACTCACCCAGGGTGATGTAGGGCAGGTTGATCGAGGTCTCCGAGGCGGCCGACAGTTCGATCTTGGCCTTCTCGGCGGCCTCCTGCAGCCGCTGGCGGGCGATCTTGTCCTGGCCGAGGTCGGTGCCGTTCTTGTTCTTGAACTGGGTCACCAGCCACTCGACGACGCGCTCGTCCCAGTCGTCGCCACCGAGGCGGTTGTCACCCTTGGTGGCCTTCACCTCGAAGACGCCGTCGCTGATCTCCAGCAGCGAGACGTCGAAGGTGCCACCACCGAGGTCGAAGACCAGGATGGTCTGCTCGGCTTCGCCCTTGTCCAGGCCGTAGGCCAGCGCGGCGGCGGTGGGCTCGTTGATGATCCGGTCGACGACCAGGCCGGCAACCTCACCGGCTTCCTTGGTGGCCTGGCGTTCGGCATCGGAGAAGTAGGCGGGCACGGTGATCACCGCGTTGGTGACCGGCTCACCCAGGTAGGCCTCGGCGTCGCGCTTCAGCTTCTGCAACACGAAGGCGCTGATCTGCTGGGGACGGTAGTCCTTGCTGTCGATCTCGACCTTCCAGTCGGTGCCCATGTGGCGCTTCACCGAACGGATGGTGCGGTCGACGTTGGTCACCGCCTGGTGCTTGGCAACCTCGCCGACCAGCACTTCGCCGCTCTTGGCGAAGGCGACGACCGACGGGGTGGTGCGAGCGCCCTCGGCATTCGGAATGACCGTGGGCTCACCCGCTTCGAGAACGGCGATGACCGAGTTGGTGGTACCGAGGTCGATCCCGACTGCACGAGCCATGTGTGTTTCCTCCTGATATTCGCGCCGACACCGGGCCGGCGACTGTTGCCATGTTCAAGTCTGCTTGTTGAGCGTACCTGACTCAAGGTTGAACTTGAGCCACATTGACTCAACTATGGCGCGGCGCTGGTTATTCCCGCAATGGGGGATCTCCCTGAATCTCTGCACGGGCGTGGGAACGGAATGCCGGGGTGCTGTGCCCGATGTCGGGGGACGGGTTTAGGCTGGCACCATGTCCGACAATGACCTCCTCAAACTTGCTGGTGACTTTTCCGTCCCCTCCCGGGAGGACTGGGAAGCCGAGGTCCTGAAGGTCCTCAACCGACGCCGTCCCGAGGGCAAAGAACTCTCGATCGAGCAGGCGATGGCCAGACTGCGCACCACGACGGTGGACGGTCTGACGATCGAGCCGCTCTACACCGAGGGTCCCGAACACATCGGTCACCCCGGGGTGGCCCCCTTCACCCGCGGCGCCGAAGCACGCGGCGGCACCGTCCAACCCTGGGACGTGTGCCAGCTCTACGAGGCGCCCGATGCCAAAGAAGGCAACAAGTCGCTGCTGACCGACCTGCGCGGGGGCACCACCTCGGTGTGGGCCCGGGTTGATTCGGACGCGCTGGCCGCGACCGACCTGGCCACCCTGCTCGAAGGGGTGCGCACGGACATCGCCCCGGTGCTGGTGACCAGCACCGACGACCAGTGGGGTGCCGCCGAGGCCCTCGCCGCGATCTGGCGGGAAGCCGGCACCGCTCCGGCGCCGCTCAGCAACCTGGGCATCGATCCGCTGGCCGAGGCGGCCCGCACCGGTGCCGAGCCCGACCTGTCGAGGCTGGCCGAGGCGGTCACCCTGGCCGGCGAGTTCGCTCCGGCCCGGGCACTGACCGTGGACGTGCTGCCCTATGACAATGCCGGTGCCGGCGAGGTGGACGCCCTCGCGTTGCCGATCGCGACCGGCGTGGCCTACCTGCGGGCACTGGCCGAGGCCGGCATCAGCGCGGCCGCCGGCTTCGAACAGATCATGTTCCGGGTACCGGCCAATGCCGACCAGTTCATGACCATCGCCCGGCTGCGGGCCTTGCGCCGACTGTGGCACCGGGTGGGTGAGGTGTTGGAAGTTCCGCAGGGACATCGCGCCGCCCACCAGCAGGCGGTCACCTCGTGGCGGATGATCAGCCGCGACGACCCGTACGTGAACCTGTTGCGCGGCACCATCGCAACCTTCGCCGCCGCGGTCGGCGGGGCCGATTCGATCGTCACCCTGCCCTTCGACACCGCCCACGGGCTGCCGAACACCTTCAGCCGCCGGATGGCACGCAACACCCAGTTGCTCGCCGCCGAGGAATCCCATGTCGGCCGGGTGGCCGACCCGGCCGGTGGCTCTTGGTACGTCGAATCCCTGACCGATCAGCTCGCGCAGGCCGCCTGGGCCCGGTTCCAGGAGATCGAGGCCGCCGGTGGCATGGTCGAGGCCCTGAAGTCGGGCCGGATCGCCGAGGACATCGCCGCCACCGCCGCCGACCGCGCCAAGCGGTTGGCCGTCCGCAAGCAGAACCTGACCGGCGTCAACGCCTTCCCGATGGAGGACGAGAAGCCGATCCCGAACACCCCGCGGCCCGAGGCTCCCGAGCGCAACGGTCTGCCGGCCCGGCGTGATGCCGAGATGTTCGAGGCGCTGCGCGACCGCAGCACGAACGCGGGCACCCGCCCGCAGGTCTTCATGGCCTGCCTGGGCACCCGGCGCGACTTCGGCGCCCGGGAACAGTTCACCGGCAACGTCCTGCTGGTCGCCGGTATCGCCCGGCCGCAGTCCGAGGGCGGTACGCCGGACGAGATCGCTGCCAAGGCGAAGGAGGCCGGGGCGAAGGTCGCGGTGCTCTGCTCCTCGGCCAAGGTCTACGCCGAACAGGCCGTCGATGTGGCCCGGGCGCTCAAGGGCGTCGGGGTCGAGAAGGTGTACCTCGCCGGACGGCTCACCGAGGTGGGCAGCGACGAGGCCGCCGAGGTCATCGACGGCGAAGTCTTCGATGGGATGGACGTGGTGGAGTTCCTGGAATCCACCCTCGACCAGTTGGGAGTTGCGAAGTGAGCACGGTCCCGAACTTCAGTCAGATCGAACTGGGCGACGGCGCTCCCCCGGCCGACTCGCT
This sequence comes from Pseudenemella bisphenolivorans, assembly GCF_051133435.1. Classification (NCBI taxonomy): domain Bacteria; kingdom Bacillati; phylum Actinomycetota; class Actinomycetes; order Propionibacteriales; family Propionibacteriaceae; genus Pseudenemella; species Pseudenemella bisphenolivorans. Next base: position 979,729 of record NZ_JBPGNY010000001.1, read on the forward strand.
CGACCAGTTCAAGGCCCTGCAGGAGGGCTTGGACCTCACCCCGTGGGAGACCCCGGAGAAGATCGTCGTCGACCCGGTGTTCGACGAGCACGACCTGGAGGGTCTGGACTTCCTGCAGACCCGCCCCGGGATCGCGCCCTTCCTGCGCGGCCCCTACGCGACGATGTATGTGAACCAGCCGTGGACGATCCGCCAGTACGCGGGGTTCTCCACCGCCGAGGAGTCGAACGCCTTCTACCGCCGCAACCTGGCCGCCGGCCAGAAGGGCCTGTCGATCGCCTTCGACCTGGCCACCCACCGCGGTTACGACTCCGACCACCCCCGGGTGGCCGGTGACGTCGGCATGGCCGGTGTGGCGATCGACTCGATCCTGGACATGCGCCAACTGTTCGACGGCATCCCGTTGGACCAGATGAGCGTGTCGATGACCATGAACGGTGCGGTGCTGCCGGTGCTGGCGCTCTATGTCGCCGCCGCCGAGGAGCAGGGCGTCAAGCCCGAACAGCTCGCGGGCACGATCCAGAACGACATCCTCAAGGAGTTCATGGTTCGTAACACCTACATCTACCCGCCCGAACCGTCGATGCGGATCATCGCCGACATCTTCGCCTACACCTCGGCGAATATGCCGAAGTTCAACTCGATCTCGATCTCCGGCTACCACATGCAGGAGGCCGGGGCGACCGCCGACATCGAGATGGCCTACACCCTGGCCGACGGGGTGGAGTACATCCGGGCCGGTCAGGCCGTCGGGCTGGACGTGGACAAGTTCGCCCCCCGGTTGTCGTTCTTCTGGGCGATCGGCATGAACGTGTTCATGGAGATCGCCAAGATGCGGGCCGCCCGGCTGCTGTGGGCGCGGCTGGTGCGCGAGACCGGTGCGAAGAACTCCAAGTCGATGTCGCTGCGCACCCACTCGCAGACCTCCGGCTGGTCGCTGACCGCCCAGGACGTCTACAACAACGTGATGCGCACCTGCCTGGAGGCGATGGCCTCCACCCAGGGCCACACCCAGTCGCTGCACACCAACGCGCTGGACGAGGCGATCGCGCTGCCGACCGATTTCTCCGCCCGGATCGCCCGCAACACCCAGCTGATCATCCAGCAGGAATCGGGCACCACCCGGGTGGTCGACCCGTGGGGTGGTTCGGCCTATGTCGAACGGCTCACCCACGATCTGGCCGAGAAGGCCTGGGCGCTGATCCAGGAGGTCGAGCAGGCCGGCGGGATGGCCAAGGCGATCGAGGCCGGCATTCCGAAGATGCGCATCGAGGAGGCCGCCGCCCGCACCCAGGCCCGGATCGACTCGGGCCGCCAGCCGCTGATCGGGGTCAACAAGTACGTGGTCGCCGACGACGACAGCACCCCCGATGTGCTGAAGGTCGACAACGCCAAGGTGCGCGCCGAGCAGATCGCCAAGCTGCAGCGGCTGCGCGCCGAGCGGGACGAGGAAGCCACCCAGGAGGCGCTGAAGAAGCTCACCTGGGCCGCGGCCAACCCCGACCCGACCGACCCGGAGCGCAACCTGCTGCATCTGTCCATCGACGCGGCCCGCAAATGGGCCTCGGTCGGTGAGATTTCCGACGCCCTGGAGGAGGTGTTCGGCCGCTACACCGCGCAGATCCGTACCATCAGTGGTGTGTATCGCAGTGAAGCTGGTGAGAGTGAGTCGGTCACCAAGGCCCGGGAGTTGGTCGACGAGTTCGAGGCCAAGCACGGTCGTCGTCCGCGGGTGCTGATCGCGAAGATGGGCCAGGACGGTCACGACCGCGGCCAGAAGGTGATCGCCACCGCGTATGCCGACCTGGGCATGGACGTGGACGTCGGTCCGCTGTTCCAGACCCCGGCCGAGGCCGCCCGGCAGGCGATCGAGGCCGATGTGCACGTGGTGGGTGTTTCCTCACTGGCCGCGGGCCACCTCACCCTGGTGCCGGACCTGCGCGCCGAGCTCGACAAGCTGGGCCGTCCGGACATGATGATCGTGGTCGGCGGGGTGATCCCGTCGCAGGACTTCGATGAACTGTTGGCCGCCGGCGCGACCGCGATCTACCCGCCGGGCACCAACATTCCCGAGGCCGCGATCAACCTGATCACCAAGCTCGACGAACAACTGGCAGCGGATGCGTCGTGACCCGACAGACCCCCGAGGCACTTGCTGAGGCTGTCCGTTCCGGTTCCCGCACGCACATCGCCCGGGCGATCACCCTGGTCGAGTCGACCCGGCTCGACCATCGGGCCCAGGCCCGCGAGTTGCTGCGCCTGCTGCGTCCCCACGTGGGCAACGCGGTGCGGGTCGGCATCTCCGGGGTGCCCGGGGCGGGCAAGTCGACCTTCATCGACGCCCTGGGAACCCGGCTGATCGACAAGGGCCACAAGGTGTCGGTGCTGGCGGTCGACCCGTCCAGTTCCCGCACCGGCGGTTCGATTCTGGGCGACCGCACCCGGATGGGCGCGCTGACCCAGTCGGACAGTGCCTTCGTGCGGCCGTCCCCGTCCGGGGGGCACCTGGGCGGGGTGGCGCGGGCCACCCGCGAGTCGATGCTGATCGTGGAGGCCGCCGGCTACGACGTCACCCTGGTCGAAACCGTGGGTGTGGGTCAGTCCGAGGTCGCGGTGGCCGGCATGGTCGACACCTTCCTGCTGCTCACCCTGGCCCGGGCCGGTGACCAGTTGCAGGGCATCAAGAAGGGCATCCTGGAGATGGCCGATGTGATCACGGTCAACAAGGCCGACGGCGATCACGAGGGCGAGGCCCGGGTTGCCGCCCGGGATCTGAGCGTGGCGATGAAACTGATCACCTCCGACCCCGATGCCCGCCGGCCACCGGTGCTGACCAGCAGTTCCTACACCGGTCACGGCCTGGACGATGTCTGGGCTGCGGTGCTGGAACACCGCGAGTACCTGGAATCGCTCAACGGTGGTCTGAAGGCCCGGCGTGGCCGGCAACAGGTCGACTGGCTCTGGGCGCTGATGCGCGGGGAACTCGAGGACGCGCTGCGCCGGGCACCCTCGGTGCGCGAGGCCCGCGGGGCGGTCGAAGACCGGATCAGGTCGGGTGAGATCAGCGCCCTGGAAGGGTCGCAGGACCTGCTCGGCCGGTTCCTGACCGATTTGCCCGAGATGTGGCCGGATCTGTATCACGGCAACGCGTCATCCGAGCCGGAATCCTGACTCGGCGGCGAGACGGCAGAATGTAGCCATGCCCCATCCCGGCGTCCTCGATCCGGCTGATCTGCGATACGAACGGTATTTCCCACCCGTACCGCTGGGGATGCCCCGCGCTGCTCAGTCGTGGGCCTGGGGTCAACACCGGGTGCACCTGGAACATGTCGGCGAGGCCGATGCCCCGGTGCGGATCATTCTGGTGCACGGGGCGGGTGGCAACGCGGCCGCGATGTGGCCGCTGGCCGCCCAATTCGCCGCCCTCGGGGCTCGCATCACGATGCCGGACCTGCCCGGTTACGGCCGCACCCAGAGCCGCCAACCCGGCCGGATCCGCTTTCATCAGTGGGGCGACATGCTCGCCGACCTGGTCACCAAGGAGGACGACGAGCGCCCGCTGTTGCTGATCGGCGCCTCCCTCGGTGGGCTGCTGGCGCTCGATACCGCGACCCGTACCGGTGCCGTCGACGCGGTGATCGCCACCGCCCTGTTGGACCCGTCCGACCCGGACGTGCGTGCGGCGACGCTGCGCTCGAAATGGTTGGCAACCGCCGGCCCGGCACTGTTGGCCGCGGCGGCCGGCCCCTTCGCGAGCCGGCAGGTGCCGTTGCGGTGGGTGTCGCGGATGGGGCGGATCGCCAACGAACCCGAACTGCGCAAGGAGTTGCTGCACGACACCCGGGGGGCCGGGAACACCGCTTCGCTGGGCTGGATGCGGTCATTCCTGAAGGCTCGTCCGCACACCCCGGCCGAGCAGGTGGACGTACCGGTGGTGCTGGTGCACGGCGACCGCGATCGCTGGACCCCGCTCGCGCTGAGCGTGAAGTACCTGCGCCGGATTCCCGCTCCCACCGCCGTGGTGCCATTGGTCGACAGCGGCCACTTCCCGTCCGACGAGGCCGGGGTGGCGACCATGATCAACTCGGTGGCGATGGTCATCGACGCGCTCGCCACCGCACCGGCCGACCAGCGCAAGGACGCGGTGGCCCAGGCCGTGGGGGCCCTGGACGAGGCCGACTCCAGCCCCGAGGGGATCAAACCCGTCCAACCGCGCTGGGAAGCGGCCCGGGTACGCAGCCTGAAGCAGACCCTGCGCCACCCGCACGATGAGTACGCCCGCTGGCTCTACCGCGGTGGCCCGCGCACGATCACCAAACTGCTCTACCTCAAGCCCGCCTCCTGGCTCTCCCGCACGCGGCTGTCGCCCATGGTCAACCTGGTGGTCGACGGACGACGGTCGGGCAAGCCGGTGAGTTTCCCGCTGGTGATGGCGAAGCTGGACGGGCAGCGCTACTTGGTGTCGATGCTGGGTGAGCGGGCCCAGTGGGTGCACAACGTGCGCGCTGCCGAGGGGGCCGCGACCCTGCGTCATGGCCGCACCGAACACGTCCAACTGGTCGAGTTGGGGCCCGATCGGGTGCAGCGGGCCCGGGTGATGCAGGCCTTCCTGAAGTCCGCCCCGGGGGCTCGTCCGCACATTCCGGTGCAGCACGACGATCCGCTGGAGGTGATCGGCGAGGTGGCGGCCGACTGGCCGATCTTCCGGGTCGAGACCGCCCAGACCTCGATCGGACGCTGAGCCCACCGAGGGGGCGGGTTCAGTAGTAGACCGCGATCGGTGCGACCGGCCCGGGGATGCACTGCACCGGGGTGTCGAAGATGTCGGTCAGCACCTCGTCGCGAATGATCTCCTCGGGCGTGCCGAAACACACCACCCGGCTGTCCTTCATCGCGCAGATCCGGTCGGCATAGCGTCCGGCGAAGTTGATGTCGTGCAACACCACCACCACGGTGCGGCCCAGTTCGTCGGCGGCATCGCGCAGCAGCCTCATGATCTGCACGCCGTGACGCATGTCCAGGTTGTTCAGTGGCTCGTCCAACAGCAGGTAGTCGGTGTCCTGGGCAAGCACCATCGCCACATAGGCGCGTTGCCGTTGTCCGCCGGACAGTTCGTCGAGGTAGCGGCCCTGCAATTGGCCGAGGTCGAGGAAGTCGACCGCCTGATCGATCAGCGCCTGGTCGTGCTCGGTGAGCCGGCCCTTGGAGTACGGGAAACGCCCGAGACCGACCAATTGGCGCACCGTCAGCCGGGTGACGTAGTGGTTCTCCTGGCGCAGGATCGCCATCACCTTCGCCAGCTCGTTCGACGACGTGCGCCGGATGTCGTGCCCGGCGACCTCGATCGACCCGCCGTCCATCTCGGTGAGCCGGCCGGCCATCGTCAGCAGGGTGGATTTGCCGGCTCCGTTCGGGCCGATCAGCGCGGTCACCCCGCCGGCGGGCAGGTCGAGGTCGACCGGGCCGATCTGCACCTCGGAGCTGTAGCGCTTCATGGCGCCGCGGATGCTGATCACAGCCGTCCCTTTCGCAGCAGGTGGACGATGAAGAAGGTGCCGCCGACGATCTCGATGATGATGCCCACCGAGCCCTCGGCGTAGAACAGGTGCCGCAGCACGAAGTAGGCCCCAGCCAGCAGCACGATGCCGGTGAGCCACACAGTCGGGAACAGGTAGCGGTGGTCGAAGGTGTCGGCCAACTGGTAGGCGATCATCGCGACCAGGAATCCCAGGAAGGCCAACGGCCCGACCAGCGAGGTGGTCACCGCCATCAGCACCGCGATCAGCATCAACATCACGATCGATTCGCGTTTGTGGTTGATGCCCAGGTTGGTGGCCACGTCCCGGCCCAGGGCGATCACGTTCAGGGTTCGGGCGCGCAACCACAGGTATCCGCCGGCCAGCCCGGCGAGCACCATCGCCGCCGGTAGGTAGGTGGCGTCCGCGTTGGCGATGCTGCCGATCAACCGGGCGGTGAGGACGTCGAACTCGCCCGGGGTGAGCAGCCGCTGCATGAAGGTGGCCAGCGCACCCAGCCCGGTGCCCAGGATGATGCCGACCAGCAGGGTGAGGTGGATGCCGGCGCGGCGGCCGGTCAGCAGCCAGCCGTACAGCAGGGCGGCGAATCCGACCATCAGCCCGACCTGGCCGAGGTACTGCCACACCCCTTGCACCATGGTGGCGCCGGCGACACCGAAGAGGAACACCGCGCCGGTTTGCACCACCCGGTACAGCGACTCGAAGCCCATGATCGCCGGGGTGATGATCCGGTTGTTGGTGATGGTGTGAAAGGCGACGGTGGCGATGCCCTGGCAGAAGGCGACCACCACCACGATCACCATGTTGGTGGCGCGCAGTTCGGCGATCCGCCAGAACCCCCTGCTGCCCAGCGGCATCGGGTTGTCCCAGGCCAGGTTCGCGAACAGCAGGGCGGGGGCGGCGATCGCCAGGCAGATCAGGATCAGCCAGTACCGACGGGCCGCGGCCGGGGTCGGGAAGGCGCCCGCGTGTCGGTGCCGGTGTCGGTACCGGTGCGGTTCGGTGCCGGCCAGGGCGGTGAGCTCAGCCACGCCGCTGCCTCAGCAACAGGGCGATGAAGACCACCGCGCCGACCACGGCCAGGATCAGGGCCACCGGCACCTCGAAGGGGGCGATGATGACCCGTCCGATGATGTCGCAGACGGTCACCATCGCGACGCCGAGCAGGCCCACCCAGGGCAGGTTGGAGCGCAGGTTGTCGCCCCGGTACAGCGAGACGATGTTGGGCACGATCAGGCCGAGGAAGGGCAGGTTGCCGACCACGACGGTGACGATGCCGCTGGCCGCGGCGATCAGGCCGGTGCCGAGCAGAATCACCAGCTTGTAGTTGACCCCGACATTGGTGGCGAAGTCCTGGCCGAGCCCGACCACGGTGAATCGATCTGCGGCGATGAAGATCGCCAGCACGATCAGCGCGATCAGCCACAGTGGCTCGTACTGCCCGCGCAGTACCGAGGTGAAGGAGCCGAGAAACCAGACCCCCATGCTCTGCAGCATGTTGGTGGCCAGGGCGAGATAGGTGGAGATCGCGCCGACCACCCCGCCGAGCATGATGCCGACGATCGGCACGATGATCGATGAGCGCAGCGTGATCCGGCGCAGGATCAGGAAGAAGATCATCGTGCCGCCGAAGGCCGTCAGCACCGCGACGGCCATTTTGGTCAGCAGGGAGGCCTGCGGGGCCAGGATCATCACCATCAGCAGGCCGAGCCCGGCCCATTCGGTGGTGCCGGTGGTGGTCGGTTCGACGAACCGGTTCTGGGTGAGCTGTTGCATCACCAGGCCCGACATCGCCATCGCCGCACCGGCCAGCACCAGCGCCGCGGTGCGCGGAATCCGGGTGATCGCGAACATCTGCCAGCCGTCCGGATTGGTCCAGATGTCGTAAGCCCCGACGAACAGCGACGCGGTCACCAGAGCTCCGGTGAGGATCACGCCCAGTACCAGGGGCCGGGTGAACAGCGTGCTCTTCGCTCGCCGATGTGTCCCGGCGCCGGCGGTGAGCAGGTCGGGGGCGATGTCGGTGTGGGTGCTCATGGGGTTGCCTTCCCACGGGTGGGGCCGGGTCGGGCCGGCCCCACCCGAAGCCGGATCAGTTGGCCTTTTCCATCGCTTCGGCCAGCGCGTTGAAGAACTCGGTGTAGGTCTGGATCGACTCGTTGATGTAGGTGTCGGCGGGCATGTAGACGATCTGGCCCTTCTGCACCGCGGTCACGTTCTTCAGCGCCGGCGACTCGGCGAGCAGTTCGTTGGCCGGGGTGTACTTCTCGCCGGTGTTGGCGCTGATCGCGGCATCCCGGTCCATCACCAGAATCCAATCGGGGTTCGACTGGGCGATCGCCTCGACGGAGATGTCGTCACCCTGGTGATCGGTGGAACCCTCGGCTTCCAGGGCCGGGGTCAGGCCGAGGATGTCGAAGACCGGGCCCAGGGTGCGTCCCGAACCGGGGGCGGCGTAGTTGATCTCACCGCCGGAGGTGATCACCGCCATCACCTTGTCGCCGGACTTGTAGGCGGCCTTGACCCGTTCGATCGAGGTGTCGAAGTCGGTGACCAACTGGGCTGCCTCGTCCTGCTTGTCGAAGATCTTTCCGAGCCCCTCGGTCTGGCGACGCAGTTCGGCATCGAGGGGTTCACCCTCGCGCGGATCGAGTTCGATCATGGTGGCATCGGGGGCAAGCTTCTTGATGTCGGCGTAGTGCTGGGCGAATCGCTGGCCGTTGATCACCACATCGGGTTCGGCGGCGACGATCGCCTCGAGGTCCGGTTCCTTGTGGGTTCCGAGGTCGATGATCGACTCGTCCTTGCGGTAGGACAGTTCGCTCGACATCAGCCGCTTCGGGGCGGCGGTGAGTTCGATGTTCCACTGGGAGAGGGTCTCGAAGCTGCGGCTGTCGGTGGCGACGACCTTGGCCGGGTTCACCGGCACTTCGTGGGTACCGTGGTTGTCCTCGATCTGCACGGTCTTGGCTTCCCCACCCGTGCCCGGTCCGGTGTCGGCTCCGGAGTCGGTGGCGCAGGCGGTCAGCGCGAGTGCCGCGGCCAGGCCGCCGATCAGGGCCAGGCGACCCTGTAACGTCGTTGTCATCGAAAGTGTCCTTGTCGGGTTGTGATCGCGGGTCGATCCGCTGTGGTCCGGAACGTCGGGCGTCCGGTTGTGGTCACTCTCACCGTCCGAGCCGCGCGCCAACTCATTAGGCAAGGCTTACCTATATGAGGTAAGGCTCACCTAAGGAAACACATCGGCGGCGGTGTTCGCCAGTCGGTCTCACTGCCTGGGACGAGCGCATCGGCGGGTCCGAACGTCGATCGGCACTGCCGACCAGGGGAGCCGCGGCCCGGGTAACATCCCGTCCAGTTGTGATCGGTAGCGGGGTCCGATCCGCAGAATCAGGTGCAGGCCTCTGCCTCACGAAGACGCGCAGATCGCGCTCGGAGTCGAGGCGGGAGTGCGGGACACATCTCGTCGTATCCAAGGATGGATTTCATGGCAGTACCGAAACCCGGGCCCAGTGCCTCCGGCCCCACACCGGAGTTGTCGGCCGAAGCCGATCAGTGCATCCGCGACGTGCTCCGGGGTGAGGCCCGCGCCGACCGTTCGGCCTATCCCCCGGTGGTCATCGGCAGCGATGACGTGCCCTTCCGGCCCAGGGAGTTGATGGAGCGCTATCTCGCGACGCTTCCCGATGGCGACTTCCCGTACGACGAGGCCGTGCAGTTCTGTGATGCTCTGCGCAAGCTGAGTCGATGGGCTGAGATCGAAACACCCCTCGAGGAGTTCGCCAAGGCGAGCATCCGGGTTGACGACTCCGGTGCCGAGCCGGATGAGTCACTTCTCCGTTTCGCCTGCCACGTGGCGGTGTGTTTCACGGTGTACGGGGAGAGCTTCAGTGTTGTGACCACCGATCGTCTGTTGGCGCTTGTCTCGCGCTTTCGTCCCGACATGGTCAAGGAGCTGAAGAAGAACGGCACGGGACGGCTCCCTGCCGACCTGCAGAACCACACCTCGAGCCTGATCACCGCCACTGCCAACGATGCCTTCGGCGAGGTGCGGATCAACCTCAAGGGCACGAGCCGTGAGCACTATGCCGAAGCACTGAACCACCTGTGCCGTCTGCTCGAACACCCGCAGTTTCCACAGAGCTATTCCGTTGCGGTGCGCGGTGGCGAGAAGACCGTGCTGCCGATCGCGGGATTGCCGAAGAAGCCCATCCATCACCTGATCGCCGGGGCCGCGCAATGGGAGTTGCATGCAGAACTTGAGCGCTACGCCCGGTTGGCGATGCGCGAGTACGCCGAGTACACCAACTTCGGTGATGAACTCGTGGTACTTCCCGGCTCGTTCGCCGTCTTCGCGCTCGGGATGACGGACGAGCAGTGGTGGCCGTTGGTCAACGACTACTTCGCGCTGTGCGACGACGAACACTCCTCGGTGCAGCAGAAGTTCCTTCATGCCTTCATCAAGAAGTTCGGTTTCACAGCACTGACCGTGCCCATCTTCATCCGTGGTGTGGTCTCGACAGAGGACTTCCGGGCCGCGAAGGAGTTCCCCGAGCTGGTCGCCAACCCGGCCAGCCTCGATGCGCTGATCGCGGTCAAGGCACACGTCGAAGATCTGGTGAGCGCTGATGACCTCGACGACTTCGACGACGAGGACGCGGACCTCGGCCACTGGGTATGGCACGAAATGATCACTCCCGCCATCTGGGGCACGGCGGCCAAGAAACACGGCGCGAAGGTTCTTGCTTCGGCTCCGGAGGACCTGATCGACAGATACCAGCAGGTGTTTGCCTGATCCGCATGGCCGACGCCACTCGGAGGGGTGACGCCACGGCCGGGCAGTGCGTGTTGGCCCACTACCGCGCCGGTGTGATCTTGCTCGCTCCGACGCCGGTTCGGACCCGCCGACCGTGCCCGTCCCCGCGGCCTACACTGCCAACGATGGGCGGGAACGGCCCGCCCGAAGCGCAAGTGAGTGGATGATGGCCGTCAAGTTCTACGCGGGCGAACAACTGCCGCTGGAGATGCACAAGGTGCGGATTGTGCAGAAGCTGACCCTGCCGCCGATCGAGGAGCGACTGACCGCCCTCACCGAGGCCGGCAACAACACCTTCCTGCTGCAGAACGCCGACGTTTTCCTCGACATGCTCACCGATTCGGGCGTCAACGCGATGAGCGATCGACAGCAGGCCGCGATGCTCACCGCGGACGATTCCTACGCCGGCTCCGCCACCTTCACCCGGCTGGCCGCCACCATCGAGGAGATCTTCGGTACGCCCTACTTCCTGCCCGCCCATCAGGGCCGGGCCTGCGAGAACATCATCGCCCACGCCTGGGTGCGCGAGGGCTCGGTGGTGCCGATGAACTACCACTTCACCACCACCAAATCGCACATCACGATGCGCGGCGGCCGGGTCGAGGAGGTGATCGCCGAGGCCGGTCTGCGGGTCGAATCCGACGACCGGTTCAAGGGCGATGTCGACCTCGACAAACTCGCCGCGCTGATCGAACAGGTCGGTGCCGAGAACATCCCCTTCGTCCGGATGGAGGCCGGCACCAACCTGATCGGTGGGCAGCCGGTGTCGTTGGCGAACTTCCGCGCGGTCGGTGAACTCTGCCGCCGGCACGGGCTGCGCTATGTGTTGGACGCCTCGCTGCTGCAGGACAACCTGCACTTCATCGCCTCCTGCGAGGAGGGGTGGACCGACGCGTCGATCGCCGAGATCACCCGGGCGATCTGTGACGAGTTCGACCTGATCTACTTCTCGGGCCGCAAGCTCGGGTTCGGTCGCGGTGGCGGCATCATCACCCGGTCGAAGGAGCTGTACCAGGAACTGCGCGGGCTGGTGCCGCTGTTCGAAGGGTTCCTCACCTACGGCGGGATGTCGGTGCGCGAGATGGAAGCGCTCGCGATCGGGCTGGAGGAAACGATGGACCCCGAGGTGATCAACCAGGGTCCGGAGTTCATCGCCCACATGGCCAAGGAACTGCTGGCCCGCGACGTGCCGATCGTCACCCCGCCCGGCGGGCTCGGCGTGCACATCGACGCCGGACGTTTCATTCCCCAGGTACCCCAGGAGCAGTACCCGTCCGGCGCCTTGGCCGCCGCGGTGTACCTGACCAGCGGGGTGCGCGGGATGGAGCGCGGCACGCTCTCGGAGCAGCGCGAACCGGACGGTTCGGAGCGCCTGGCCGACATGGAGTTGTTGCGGCTGGCCGTGCCGCGGCGGGTGTTCACGCTCTCGCAGTTGTCCTACGCCGTCGACCGGATTGCCTGGCTGCACGAGAATCGCGAGCTGATCGGTGGCCTGGAGTTCACCGATGAGCCGGAGATCCTGCGGTTCTTCTACGGACGGTTGGCGCCGATCGGCGAGTGGCAGCATGACCTGGTGGCGGCCTTCCGCCGCGACTTCGGCGACTCCTTGTGACCGCTGCCTCTTCGGACCGCGCGCACTTTCGACCGCACGCTTCCTTGACCACGTGCGCCCGCCCTGTGGCACCGTAGGCTGACGCCGTCCGATACCCGCGACGCCCGAGGAGCGCGATATGGCCCACCCACCACCGGGGTCACCCGCCTGGCCGCCGGCTTCGGGCTGGTCCGGCCAGCAGCCACCGCCGGACCCATATCGGCCGGGTGGTTTTCAACCCGCCGGCGCCCCGCCACCTCCCCCTGGTCACCCACAGCACGGCCATCCGCAGTACCCGGGCCATCCGCAGCCGATGGGCCCGCAGCAGCAGCCGCCGCATCAGGGACCACCCGCCGAACCCGTCCACGACTGGACGCTGGGCCCCTCGGCGATCCCGGGCGCAGTGCTGGCCCAACTCGGTGTGGTGGTCTCGGTGATCGGCTTGCTGGCCCCGTGGTGGAGCAAACCGGCCCGGTCGTACAACGGCATCGGGCACGTCGAATACCTGATGGGCTTCAACCCGTTCCTGGGCGGGCTGTTGATGGTCGGCATCGTGGTCAGCGGAATCTGCGCCTTCCTGGTGCTGACGGCCACGATCCTGTTCCTGGCCCAGAAGTCGCCCGGCTACAAGGCGATGGCGCTGGTTCCGGCGATCATCGGCCTGCTGATCGGCATGATCATCCCGCTCTACTTCGTCCTCGACGGCAGCGGGCACATGGCGGGCCCGGCCACTTGGGCTTATGGTTTCGCCTTCGTGTTGTGCATCATCGGCGCGGCGATGCTGACCCGTCGTCCGGCCCTCTGATTGCACCTGGTGGTTCGGGGGCCGGTCAGCCGGCTTGCAGTCGCTCGATCGCGGCGGTGAGTTCCTGCTGGGCCCGGTCGAATTCCTCGTCGTTGAGGCTCACCTGGGCCGAGGGGGCCAACTGGAAACCACTCATGTCGTCGGCACCGAAGACGTGAATGTGCAGGTGCGGCACCTCGAAGCCCGCGACCAGCGTGCCGACCCGGGACGCACCGGTGACCTGCTGCATCGCCTTGCCGACCAGCAGCGCCACATCGCTCAGGTGGGCCCACAGTTCGGGGTCACAATCGACCCAGTGGTCGACCTCCTCGACCGGCACCACCAAGGTGTGCCCGTAGGCCACCGGGCCGATGGACAGGAATGCAACCACCTTGTCGTCGCGGTACACGAATCGTCCGGGCAGTTCGCCGTTGATGATCTTGGTGAAGACAGTAGCCATGCAGCCAGCCTATCGGCGGCCCGACCTGGAGCCGAGGTGTGCGGGGGTACCAAAACCCCCAACTCAGCCCCGCGATCTGCCCGCTTCGGGCCGGATTCGTTGGGTGAGTTGGGGGTTTTGGTTCACTCGGCCGCCAGTGCGACCACCGGTGGTACCCGGATCGCCGAGTTGGCCGGGGCCACCGAGGCGATCAGCCCGGCAAGTACCCCGATCACCACGGCACCGAGGGTGATCAGCGGCGCCACCCCGGGAGTGAACGCGCCGGTGAATCCGAGCAGCACCGCCGCGCCGGCCCACCCGTAGATCAGACCGAGCACGATGCCGACCACCGCGCCGGTGAGCGCGAGCAGTACCCCTTCGACGGCCAGGGTTCCGCGCAACTGCCCCTTGGTCACCCCCACCGCCCGCAGCACCGCGTGCTCCCGGCGACGTTCGATCACCGACAGGCTGAGGGTGTTGGCGATCCCAACCAGAGCGATCACCACCGACACCGCCAACAGACCGAGCACCACGGCCAACAGGGCGTCGATCACCTGCTCGAAGGATTTGCGGGCCTGGGCCGGGGAGGACACCGCGTATCCGCCCTCGGGGTCGGCCTGGTTCGCCACTTCGGTGATCTGGTCGACGGTCTCGTCGAGATCGGCCTTGTCGTTCACCGCAATCAACAAACCGGTCATCCGGGGCTCGGTGACCTTGGCCAGGGTTTCGGGCAGCACCACGATCGCCGGAACTCGGGACACGACCCGTACGGTCACCGGCGTGGATCGTCCGTCATCGTCCACGAGCTGCAGGGCGTCACCGTCGCCCCAGGTCTGGTCACGGGCAACCGTCTCGGGCACCGCCACCTCACCCGGCCGCAGGTCGGCGATCCGATCGGCGCCGAAGACCACGCCTTGAGCCTTCTTCACATCGAGGGCGTTCACGCTGCCGTAGTAGTTGTCGGCGCCGGGGTCGGCCAGGCTCGCCTGGCTGGTGCTGACCGGAACAATCCCGTCGACACCGGGCACGGCGGCAATCTCGCGTTGCACCTGCTCGGGAACTTCCGCACCGTTCAGGTTTTCGGCCACCACATCGGCGGGAAACTGCTGCCCCAACATTTCGCCCATCGTGGCGCGGGCCGAGGCCGCCCCGGTGGCCATCAACCCCACCAGGGTCACCCCGATCACCAGGGCCGAGGTGGTGGTGGCGGTCCGGCGCGGATTGCGCACGGCATTGGCGGTGGCCAGCCGGACGGTGGCCTTGGTGTTTCTGCCGACCATCAGTTCGAGCAGCCGACCCAGCGCTGTGGTGACCGGCGGCACCACGTACACCGCCCCGACCAGGACGCCGATCAGCGACAACAGGCCACCGAGCATGCCGGTGAACAGCATCACCCCGAGCACCGTGGACGCCTGAAAATCGTCCGGATCGGACAGCAACGACACCGCCACGGCTGAGACGAGCAGGACACCACCGCCGACGATCAACAGCAGCGACACCACCAGCCGGGCCTTACTGCTGCTGCGCACCGGCTCGACCACGGTCGGACGCAGGGCTGCGATCGGGCTGACCCGGGTGGCGGCCCTGGCCGGACCGCTGGCGGCCACCAAGGTCACCGCCACCCCGACCAGCACCGGAATGATCAGCGTCCACGGCGTGATGTCGGCGATCCTGGGTACCGCCAGCCCGAGATTGCGGCTCTCCAGGAACCACCCGACGAGTTGCCCCAAACCCAGCCCGGCCAGGGCTCCCAACAGGGAGGCCAGCAGACCGAGGATCAGAGCCTCGAGCAACACCGTGCCGCGCACTTGCCCCTTCGAGGCCCCCACACATCGCAGCATTGCCAGGTTGCGGGTGCGTTGGGCGACGAGCACCTCGAAGGTGTTCGCGATCACCAGCCCGGCCACGATGATGGCCAGGGCCGCGAAACCGAGCCCGAACCACATCAGGCTGTTGGCGTTGCCCACCGCATCCCGCACGAACTGGTCGGTGTACTCCTCGGCGGTGCGCACCACGAAATCATCGGCCACGGCGGCCGGGATGGCGGCCCACACCTGACCCACCACGGCGTCCGGGTCACCGTCGGTGTAGATCAGGAATTGGCTGATCGACCAGCCCCAATCGGTGCGGCGTTGCTGGTCGACCACCATCTCCTTCGAGCCGAAGATCACCTCACTGCTGCTCCGCAACGGGGCATCGATCGTCCCGACGATCTCGACAGTGCGATCGGCCTTGGGTTCTCCGGCGGAGTTGCGCAAGGTCAGGCTGTCACCCAACTGCAGACCGATTCGTTCGGCCAGTTGTTCCGAAATCACCACGCCGTCGCCGGTGGGCAGGGTGCCGGCGGAAAGCTCCTGGTTGGGTGGGATATTGCGCAGTTCGGCGTAGCGTTCCTGATCTCCGCTGCCGAACAGTACGGGCAGCGAATGCACTTCGTGGACGTCGGTCACCCCGGGCACCTTGGAGATGGCTGCAGTGATGTCCGAGGACGCGCCCGACTCGGGGCCGCCGACATCGATGATGATGTCCGCGCCCTCGAGTTCGGCCATCGCGATCTCGCGCGCGGTGGCTTCGATCACCTCGGTCGACAAGATGGTGGCCGCGATGAAGGCCGTGCCGAGTACGACAGCCAGGCCGGCCGCCACCAAGCGGGTGATCGAGTTGCGCATTTGACGGCGGGTGTGGCGCCACATCTCAGGCCACCCCTTCGAAGGAACGCAGGGCGTCGAGGCCGGCCAGCACCGAGTCGGGGGTGGGGTCGGTGATGTCACCGGCCACCCGTCCGTCGGCCAGCAGCACCACCCGATCGGCATAGGCCGCAGCGGAGGGATCATGGGTGACCATCACCACGGTTTGGCCGAGCTCGCGCACCGAGGTGCGCAGGAAGCTCAGGATCTGCGCCCCGGAGCGGGAGTCCAGATTGCCGGTGGGCTCGTCGGCGAAGACCACATCGGGTTTGGTGATCAGCGCCCGGGCGATCGCCACCCGCTGCTGTTGACCGCCGGAAAGCTCGGACGGCAGATGTGTCAGCCGGTCGCCGAGTTGCAGCACCGAAATGAGTTGGTCGAACCAGTCCCGGTCGGCCTTGCGTCCGGCCAACTCCAGCGGCAGCAGGATGTTCTGCTCGGCGGTGTACATCGGCAGCAGGTTGAACGACTGGAAGATGAAGCCGATGCGTTCGCGGCGCAGCAGGGTGAGGTATTTGTCGGAGGCCCCGGTGAGCAGGGTGTCGCCGAGCACCACCTCACCACTGGTGACGTCGTCCACGCCGGCCAGGACGTGCAGCAGGGTCGATTTGCCCGAACCGGACGGCCCCATGATCGCGCTGAACATCCGGGCTTCGAAGGCCACGTCCACGCCGTCGAGGGCGCGCACCTCGGCGTCGCCGGAGCCGTAGATCTTGGTCAGGCCGGCGCCACGCACCGCTGCCCGTGAGAGGTCGGAAGTCATCGGAAGTCCTTTCGCTTCAGCACACCTCACACGCTACGGAGCAGGCTCGCTTCTCGCGTCGGGCCGCGGACGGGACTTGGCGTCATCCCCTGGGTGGAGATGCTGCTGCGGCGACTTCCACCGCAGGCCTAGATGCCGTCCCCACCCCAGATGGTGCCGGCTTCCACCGCCCGGCCAAGCGGCATCGCACCCCCGGAGTCGGAAGTCGATCCCGTTAAACGGAAATAATGCCTGCCCCTGATCTCAGCGCCTGTCTAATGACCGGCAAACCATTTCCTCAGGTCAAACCAGCTTCCCCGCGACGGCCACGCTGGATCCCCCATATTTGGAAGAGGCTCACGATGAATCGACAATGGCGTCAACGCACGGTTGTGTCCCTCGTCTCCGCCGCCCTGTTGTTCTCGACCGTGTCTTGTGGCACGCGCAGCGAGACTCCTGGCGAGGAGTCCCAACCGGGCTCCGACGCAGGTTCGTGGGACCTGTACAAGGAGGCGTACTACGACTCTCCTGAAGCGGGTGAGCCCAGAAAAGGCGGGGTCGTCACCTACGCTGACATGACTGAACCGCGCATCCTCGATCCGGCCATGATGCCGTCAGCAGCTCAAGCGGGTGCCACCGTGCTGGTGGCGATCCATGACCAGTTGGTGCGCTACGACGTTGAATCCGGTGAATATGAGCCACGCGTCGCTGAATCGGTGGTGCCGAATGATGACGCGACCGAGTGGGTGGTGACGCTGCGGGAAGGTGTCACCTTTTCGGACGGGACACCACTGGACGCGGACGCGGTGGTTTTCAGCGTGGAACGCTATCTGCGATTGCGCACAGGAGACGACGGCAGCGTCATTAAAGCAAACCTGGACTCAGTCGAGAAGGTTGATGCTTTGACGGTCAAGTTCGTCCTCAAGAACCCCTGGCCCATGTTCAAAGCTGAGCTGGCAAAAGGCCTGGGCATGATCGTGCACCCAAAGTCCTCCGACGACCCCCAAAGCTACCGACCAATCGGAGTTGGGGCCTTTACGCTGGGAGAGTACCGCCCGCAAGAACGGCTCACTCTTGAAGCGAACGACAAGTACTGGGATGGCCGCCCCTATTTGGATGGGATGCGTTTCGTATGGCTGGGCGACCCGGAAACCATCGTCTCGGCTTTCGAAAAGGGTGATGTGGACGCCTTCATGCTGCAAGACCCGATCCAGTTCGAGAAACTGCGCGAGAACAACACACCGGGCTTCGTGCAGATCTCTGGACTGGGCCTGGTGGTACTGATCAACGGCGCTGACGATCGACCCGGGAGCAACGAGAAGGTACGACGGGCCCTTGCTCACGCCATTGATGAACAGGACTTGAAGAACCGTGCAAACGGGGACGCCGGTGTAGCGAGCAAACGCCTCTTCAGCCCCGCATCCAAGTGGTACGACGAAGACATCGATGCCACACCTCATGACCCCCAGAAGGCCCGTGAATACTTGGAGGAGGCCAAAGGGGAAGGGTTTGACGGTTCGATCGAACTGGTGTCATTGAGCGCTCCATCCATGCGCAGCGAAGCCTTGGCCCTCAAGGCGCAACTTGAATCCGTCGGGTTCTCGGTCGAACAGACCGAACTCCGATCGACCGCTGACCTGATCAACACTGTCTATGTCGACAAGAATTTCGATATCTCTCGAAGCGGGCTGAGCATCAGCGACAACAACCCATATGCACAGCTGTACGGCAAGTTCCACTCACAATCTCCCTCGAGGTCAATGCCGGCAGATCCCGAGATGGACAAACTCCTCAACGAATTGCGAGATACCCCGATGGAGGATGCGGGAGAAATCTTGGGAAAGATTGAAGCTCGTTTTCAGGAGACAAGCTCGGCCATCGCCTTGGCGCCACGACCAAGCTATGTCGGATGGCATGAAAAGATCCAGGGCGTTACGCCCACGAATGATGCACTGAGCGGCTGGGAGAAGGCATGGATCGCGGAATGAACGAAATTGATCGAAACGTTATCCCTATCCAACCGAAATCGGACGCCGTCGCATCCACAACGCATGACATTCGCGACGCACCTCCTTTCCCTTTACCCGAACGGATCAAACCGCCGCATGCGGCACCCAACGTTCTGATCATCCTGGTCGATGACATGGGGTTCGGCGCCTCCTCCGCATTCGGGGGGCCATGCCGGATGCCCGCTGCGGATCGATTGAGCTCTGGTGGGGTTCGATATACACGGTTTCACACGACTGCGCTCTGCTCCCCAACGCGGGCCGCTCTGATGACTGGGCGGAACCACCATAGTGTTGGCATGGGAATTGTCCCGGAAATGGCGACATCTGCTCCCGGGTACGACGGCATTCGGCCAGATTCCATGGCAACGCTTGCACGTGTCCTGCAGGGAAATGGCTACCATACGGGGGCATTCGGGAAAATGCACCAAACCCCGCTCTGGGAACTGGGCGAGACAGGGCCTTTCGATCGCTGGCCGACCAATGAGGGATTCGATCGCTTCTACGGCTTCATCGGCGGGGAAACCAATCAGTTCTACCCCAACTTGATCGATGGCCTGAACCCCATTGAGCCGCCACGCACCCCGGAAGAGGGGTATCACCTCTCAGAAGACATCGTTGATCAGGCATCGGGTTGGATCAACACGGTGTCCGCGCTCGACCCGGACCGTCCGTGGTTTGCCTATGTGAGCTTCGGTGCCTGCCATGACCCGTTGCAGGTACCTGAGAGCCATCGAGGACGCTACCGAGGCGAGTTCGCGGCTGGATGGAATGAGCTCAGGGAACGAATCTTCGATCAGCAGAAGAAGATGGGCCTTGTCCCCACCGAGGCCGAGTTGTCCGACTTTGATCCTGATGTACCTGACTGGGCCACACTGGATGAAGACACCCGTCGCATGTCCGAGCGACTCATGGAGCTCTACGCGGAGTTCGCTGAACACATGGACGCCCAGGTGGATCGGTTGATCGACGACGTGGAACGACTGGGGCAACTCGACAACACGCTGATTGTCTACATGCTTGGAGACAATGGCGCTGCCGCCGAGGGAGGCCTGGAGGGTTCGGCAAACGTCATCGCGCAGTTCAACGGCATCAGCGTCCCACCGCCCATGACCGAGGAGTACTTGGCGCAGTTGGGCGGCCCAAACACCTATGCGCATTACCCTGTGGGCTGGGCGTTGGCCATGAACACCCCGTATCCCAGGTCCAAGAAGTACGCATCCCACTATGGGGGTACGCGGAATGGCTTGATTATGCATTGGCCGAACGCGATCACCGATACCGGTAGCTTGCGCCACCAATGGCATCACGTGATCGATATCGCGCCAACAGTCTTGGAGGCTGCTGGAATCCCTGCTCCGCGGATAGTGGACGGCGTATCTCAAGCACCTCTGGATGGCGTCTCGATGATCTACTCCTTCGCCGACCCCGACGCACCTTCACGGCGGACGCGCCAGTACTTCGAGATCTGGGGCAGCCGCGGAATCTACCAGGACGGATGGACAGCCGTAACTCTCCACCAACCAATGATGTGGTCCCCCGACAGGGACAAGCTTCCCTCGCTGGCTGAAGACGTCTGGGAACTGTATGACACCAACGCGGACTGGACCCAGGCCCGTGATGTGGCAGCTGAACACCCCGAGCTACTGGCCCGGATGCAGGAAGCTTTCATGGCCGAGGCATCGCGGTACAACGTGCTACCGATTGATGACCGCATCCGAGAGCGTCAATTGCCTGCTACTGCTCCGCGGCCCGACCTGATGGGCACCCGACGCAGCATCCTGCTGCGACCGGAGATGCGGGGTCTACGGGAAGCTGCGGCACCCAACGTGAAGAACTCTTCTTTCCGTATCACTGCCGACTTGGAGGTACCGGAAGGCGTCGCTGATGGGGTGATCATCGCGCAGGGCGGCAGGTTCGGCGGGTGGTCCATTTATGTCATTGAGGGGTATCCCACCTACTGCTACAACCGCGCGAGTGAGCGGACCTATCTGCGGTCCGATGAACCACTCACCTCGGGCGCCCATCAACTGGTGTTGGAGTTCACCTACGACGGAGGCGGCGTTGGCCAGGGGGGAACTGCCACCATGCACCTCGACGGCGCGGAAGTGGGAAGCTGTCGCTTATCAGCAACAGTGCCTTACATGTTTTCGATCGACGAGACGATGGATATCGGATGTGATCGTCAAACCCCGGTCACCGACGAATATCCGGATCAC